>CANKBS010000006.1 GCA_947480015.1 Sphingobacteriaceae bacterium | reverse complement strand
CCTGATAGGTGGGTGAAGGTGGTCCGGCTGTCCAGGTATAGGTATAAGGCGGAGAGCCGCCAGTATTCATGCCCGCCACGGTAATGCTATCACCCACGCAGGCCGTTGGACTGCTAACACTCATAAATAAGGTCATAGCCAAGGGTTGAAGAATCGCAAAACTTTGCGTGAAAACACAACCCGTTAAGGCATCGGTGACCGTGACGGAATAATTACCCGCACTAAGGCCGCTGATGGATGGGGTACTTGCAGAAAAAGTGCTACCCGTCCATAAATAAGATTGACTTCCTGAGCCCCCACTGAGTCCTAAAATATTAGCCGTACCAATTGAATCGCCATAACACGTAAGCGCTGAAGTCCAATTAAGATTGCCTGTTAAAGGAATGAGTGGTGTAAAAAGGACAGCTGAAGCAAAACTATAATTTGTTCCAAGATCCATTACTAAAATACTGTAGGTTCCGGGAGACAAACCGGTGACAACAGAGCCCGTTTGCGCTATCGGCATCCAGGTATAAGAATAAGGACCTAAGCCACCAATAGCCGTTACGGTTGCTGAACCTAGGTTAGCACAGGTAATGGAGGTACTTGCCACTGTAACGGCGCCTTGGCCGAAATTACAAGGATTTAAAACTAAAGCCGGAGAACAGGTAGATGAATAAATGGCGGAATAAGTTCCCACAAAACCACTACCACCAACAAATAGGGAGTTAGTGAATTTATTGTATTGAATATCGTAAACGTATTGATTGGTGACACTGGCATTTAAGGCTATTGGAGTAAGTGTGGAAAAACCGGTTCCAGTAAAATGAAAACAACGAACATTTCCGTTGCCGCCCAAATAAACATTATCACAATCATCCACGGCAATACCACCTTGCACACGGGCTGTAAGCCCGGCAACTGTTGTGGAGCTTACCATTAAACCATTCGTTTTGTTGTATGCCGCTAAATTACTTCCATCATAATAATAGAGGTAATTCATATTTACAGCAAGTGCGTTAAATGCCACGGCTGCACCCGCAGAAGCACTGACATAAAGATTTTTATTTTGTAAATATACTAAGGATGAGAAACCACTGGATGCCGTCCAAACTGTTGCTGCGGGTGATGTGGTAACTTTAGCAATCACATTGTTTAAGAGGGTATGCCCGAGGAAATAAATAAAGGTATTTCCTGATGCGTCAACGGCAGCGGCAACAACATCCTGACAACAACCCGTAATTAAGGGGTTAAAAGTGCTTAACATGGTTACACTACCGGTAGTGGCACTTACCAATTCGAAGGAAGTTTGATTCCCTCCAAATACAAGCACATCACCCGAACAGGTAAATTCAATATTCCATACCTCCGACAAGGTGAGCACACCATTTGCAATAAGATTATCATAATTTCCGGATGCATCCAGTCTGACAAGATTTGGTGCTCCTGTATTGCGTGTTACATACGTTTTACCTAAACCCCGGTTTACTTTAAAATTACTCGACCATGCAGTACCCGAATTCCATGAAGGAGAAATAACTATCCCCGAAAAGGTCCATTGTAATACACCTGTTGAATTATACTTGGCCACTTTACAACGTCCGTTACCACCTGTATTGGTACCCCCATAAATGTAGGTATTACCCCCAAAGTCATAATCCACATCGTAAGCGGCATTATTGGTTGAGAGGGTTGTTATGGCACTTACCCAGGGGTCGATAATGAGTGATTTTGAATGATCATAATCATTAGGAAGATTAAAACCAATAACATCGTTTTCAAGTTTAAATTCTGATTGAACGCCTATTTCGTTTTGAAAACTTTGTGGAAGATGCTCTCGAAGATCATCGTAGGGTGTTTTTATAAGGATCTCGCCGTTTTCCGTTTGTTTGATCTTTTTTACATCGCCGCTATATGTAAATTTTATCAGGTTTGCATCGGCACCGGGATGCACGATATAAGCATATTTGATACCGGTGGATTTACCTTTAGGAAAAGAATATTCGATGTCAATTCCCTTAAATACATTTTTATAAATTATTTTTTTGAAGGCATAAGCATTATACTTTGCTTCCCCGTAAGTAAAATAATGACTTTGTTTATCCGCCGCTTCAACCACAAGTTGAGAAGGATCAGCATTAATCCAATTCATGCGCAGATAATAGGAATTGAAGGCTTTTAGGGTTTTACCTTCTTCCTGCATTTGCTCCATTTGTTGTTCGGATATTTTTAAAGGCTCATTAATTTCATACAGTAAACCTTTGGAAGTAAAATAGATTTTCTCAAAAACATTATCAAGTTCAAATAAGACACTGTCGCCATTTAATTCCGGAACATCAGAGGATTTGAACTGACCTTTGTTTTCAATAAAATTGCGGGTTCCGAAAACATCTTCTGAAACCACAAAATTGTTTGGTTTTGATTTTGGTGTATTCGAAAAATCGGTGACACTTACTGAAACCCCTGCTAAACCTAAGGAGAAGAGAGAACAAAGAACTATAAAAATATTTCTTAGGATAAAGGTCAAAACATAAACATGTAATAAGTAAGATACAAGTAACTAAGGTAACAAAACTCATGCCAGCTATATGTTAAAATGAGGGAGGGGTACTAGTTACTGAGTAGAAGAAAATATAGGCAAATCCGTCTAATGACTGGCATATGATTCGAAAAACAAGCATTATCGAAGTCCAAAAATAAATTCGGTAATTGGCTACATCGCATAACTGTCAATGGATTTAGACAATAAAAAAAGCCGAACATTTGAAGATTTCTCTAAAAAAGTCCGGCTTCGTACCCAGGAGGAGACTCGAACTCCCACACCTTGCGGCATACGCACCTCAAGCGTACTTGTATACCATTCCAACACCTGGGCCTACTTAGTCAAGCTTCGTAAGACCTTGAAAATGCTACACTTCCCGAAAACAATAGGGACAAACACTTGAGTAAACAGCAAAAAACGCTGTTAACGGCGCAAAAGTATAAAATTATTGCAGTTTTTTTCACTTTTCATAAAAATATTTGTATATTTGCCCTCCTGTTTTCAAAGCCGCTGTTTACACGATGTAAAGAATGCTGGAAACAATTAATATTAAAAAATAAAAAAATGAGTATTTTATTAGACTACGTAAAAAAACAGCTAACCGCTGAAGTAATCCACCCAAGTTTTAAAGCCGGTGATACCATCACTGTTTCATACAAAATTAAAGAGGGTGAAAAAGAACGTATCCAACAATTTACAGGTGTTGTTATTCAACGCAAAAACGAAAGAGCTACGGCTTCTTTTACTGTTCGTAAAATGAGTAATGGTGTTGGTGTAGAAAGGATTTTCCCTTTGGCTTCACCATTTATTGATAAAATTTTGGTTAACAAAGTTGGTATCGTTCGTCGTGCTAAATTATTTTACTTACGTGATCGTACCGGTAAAGCCGCTCGTATTCGTGAGAAAATTCAAAACAACCAAACAAATACCCCTACTGCTTAACATTTTTAACGTTATATTTGATAAAGAGCCGGTTAAATCCGGCTTTTTTTTTAGGGGGATGGTAAGATTATCCTAATTTTGTGTAAGATCATGGATATTAAAACAAAAGTCATCGAAATTCTGGAAAAAGAAAATTACACTTTTTCCCAATTAGCAAGTCATCTTCATATGAGTGAAGACTTGTTGAGTACCGAATTAAATAACAAAACACTTGAGTTAAGGAATCTCGAAGCTATTTCAAAAGCTTTGCGTGTGCCTCTCTACAGCTTTTTCAGAGCAGAGAATTTTAAGTTTGATTACTCTGAAAAACCGTATTATATAAATCGTTTATGGACCGGCGATGATGATAACAAAACAGAATTACAGTTAACTGAAGAGATCAGTCTACTAAAAAAGATCATCACATTAAAAGAGGAACAACTAATCAAATTAAAAGGCTAAACCCTCCCTTTTACCAATTCCTACATTTTCTTACCTTTGGGGGTAAACACGTTATGGCAGCCGATCTTTTTATTACCATTTTACTCATACTGATTAACGGTTTTTTCGTGGCGGCTGAATTTGCCATGGTTAAAGTGAGGGGCTCACAATTGGATATTAAGGCCCAGAGAGGCAGTACTCGAGCCAAGTCAGCAAAGACGCTGGTTGAAAATCTGGACGCTTATTTATCGGCTACCCAACTGGGTATTACCTTGGCCTCCCTTGCTCTGGGTGCTATTGGCGAGGAAGTTATTTCCGCCGTAGTAACCAGCTTTTTCGCGCGCTCAGGTTGGGTAACAGATCCCATTACCATTCACAGTATTTCATTACCCATAGCCCTCAGCCTATTAACTTATTTCCATGTTACCATAGGCGAACAAATTCCAAAAATGATTGGCATTAAGTATAGTTTACAAACCGCCTTAATAATAGCCATGCCGCTGAAGGTGTTTTATTTTATCTGTTCTCCTTTTATATGGTTCTTAAACAAATCGTCGAATTTTGCCTTACACCTTATTGGTGTAAAAAAAACAGGCGAAGAAGATTTTCACTCAGAAGAAGAACTTCGTTTAATTTTAACTGAAAGTGAAGAAGGCGGTGCCATTAAACCCAGTGAAAATGAATTGATTCAGAATGTATTTGATTTTGACGACCGCATTGTAAAACAAGTGATGGTGCCGCAAAACCGAGTGGTAGCGCTGGATGTAGAAGTGGGGAAAAACGAAATCACCAAACGCATTATTGAAGAAGGATTTTCGCGCTTACCATTATACCTGGGCGATATTGATAATATCATCGGCATCATTCACAGTAAAGATCTTTTAAAAGCCATTATAGATAATAAATTCAGAAGTTTAAAAGAGATCATGCGTCCGGTTCACTTTATTCCGGAGAGTATGAAAATTAATGAGTTGTTGCGTGATTTTCAAAAACACCATTATCAAATGGCTATTGTTACCAATGAGTTTGGCTCAACCGCAGGATTGGTGACCATGGAAGATATTATTGAGGAATTAGTTGGTGAGATTCAGGATGAACACGATGAAGAAACACCCAATGTGGAGAAAAAAAGTGATACCGAGTTTATCGTTAACGCTCAAGCCGCTATTACCGATGTGAATCAAAGTTTACCCATTGCTTTACCTGAAAACCCACAATACGAAACGGTTTCGGGTTATGTGAATTATATTTTCGGACGTATACCAGCAGTGAATGATAAGCGCAAAAAAGATGGCTATGATATAACCGTTTTAAAACGCAGCCGACAAAGTGTTGATTCGATACGATTTAAAGTGTCTGTAGAAGAAGAAAAAAAATGAGTTTACTGTTAGATGCCAATTACTGGAACGAGCGTTACCTGAAGAATGATTTTGGTTGGGACCTTGGCACTATATCTCCTCCTTTAAAAGAGTATTTTGATCAGATAAAAAATAAAAATTTATCCATTCTTATTCCGGGTGCAGGTAACTCTTATGAGGCCGAATACCTTGTAAATAATGGATTTGCCAATGTATATGTTTGTGATCTGGCCGAGGAAGCCCTGTCGAATTTAAAAAAACGTTGTCCTGCTATTAAATTAGAAAATTTATTGCACGGCGATTTTTTTGAATTAAATTCAAACAAGCATTCCAAGCCAATTGTTTTTGACCTGATCATCGAACAAACATTTTTCTGTGCTATTAATCCAAGTTTGCGTTCAACTTATTTTAAACAAATGCACAAGCTTTTAAAACCGGGCGGCAAACTGGTTGGATTGTTGTTTGATGCGGTTTTAAATACTGATCAACCACCTTTTGGTGGCAGCAAAGCAGAATATCCCCACTATTTTGAACAGTTATTTGACGCGCAGCATTTTGAAAAAGCTTACAACTCTATTAAACCAAGAGAAGGAAGAGAACTTTTTATTAATCTGATCAAAAAATAATATTTTTTAGAGCTAGCGGAAGTAAACATCATGAATCAACGCGAATTATTTTTAAGGCATGTGGCTCAAACCTCCGATTTGCCTTTGCTTGGCGAAGATGTAAACATTGTTTCTGCTAAAGGTGTAACACTTACCGATGTAAATGGAAAAACCTACACCGATCTAATTTCCGGTATTTCAGTAAGTAATGTGGGCCACTGTCACCCCAAAGTACTCGAAGCCATTCAAACGCAATCGCAAAAGTTTATGCACCTGATGGTTTATGGTGAATTTAACCAGAGTCCACAGGTAAACTATGCCAACACCTTAACCAAACACTTACCCGAATCACTCAACTGCGTTTATTTTACCACAAGTGGTAGTGAAGCTGTTGAAGGTGCTTTAAAACTTGCTAAACGAGTTACTGGCCGAACAGAATTAATTGCTTATAAAAAGGCCTATCACGGCAGCACACAAGGGGCTTTAAGTGTAATGGGCGATGAGTATTTTAAAAATAGTTTCCGTCCCCTACTCCCCGACATAAAATTTCTCGCATTTAATAGTCTTGAAGATCTTGATCAGATTACATCCAATACAGCCGCCGTTATTATTGAACCCATTCAGGGGGAAGCCGGTGTAAGAATTGCCACAAAAGAATTCATCACACAACTCCGCAAAAAATGTGACGAGCACTGTGTGCTTTTAATTTTTGACGAGATTCAAAGTGGTTTTGGACGTTCAGGGACCTTATTTGCTTTTGAACAATACAATGTAGTGCCTGATGTTTTACTCATGGCTAAAGGCATGGGAGGCGGTTTGCCTATTGGGGCTTTTGTTGCTTCTACCCGACTAATGTCGGCTTTTAGCAGTAACCCTGTATTAGGTCATATCAATACTTTTGGAGGCAATGCTTTATGTGTAGCAACGGCTCAAGCGGCATTGGAAGTTATTGTAGATGAGCATTTAAGTTCTCGGGCAATTGAAATTGAAAAACTAATTCTTAAACATTTACAACATCCGCTTATTAAAGAGATTCGCATTAAAGGTGCTCTTGGAGCCATCGACTTTATGGACGAAGCCTTGAACATGAAAGTGATCAAAGCCTGTATTCAACAGGGTATTATTAGCGATTGGTTTTTATTTTGTCCAACTGCCATGCGCATTGCACCGCCTTTAACAATTACAAATGAAGAATTGAACGCAGCGCTCGCAAAAATAATTTTTGTACTTAATAGACTATAAAATTTTATTTTAAACTCAAAGCCTCAGCATTACAGTTGCCAGTATTACAGGAAGTGCCTTAAGGTTTATCTTCTGGGTTGCTTGGATTGGCAAGGTTCTTATGCCATAATTTATTCTCTGGTCATTTGATCAATGATGGATTTATGTTGCGGAAATTTTTTAAGCAAGTCATTTCGTTTTGCCATTTCAAAATCACGAAAATCAAAACCCGGTGAAACCGTACAGCCAACCAGGGAATAAACACCGTCCGACTTAACGCGGGAACCAAACCAGGTATTGGCTTTCACCGTGTATTGAAAAACTTCAGCCTGATCCAATTTATTTCCAACGCGAGTTAATTTTAATACGCCCGAATCATCTATTTCTATTACTTCCAAAGCATCACCGGCATAAAAGTGCCAGATTTCATCGCTTTTAATTTTATGAAGGGCCGAAAAATTTTCCTTTTCAATTAAAAAATAAATAGCTGTTGAGAAATTTCTATCCCCCTCCATATCCTTTGCCAGCATGCTTCCCTGTAGCTTGGTTTCTGATCGGTAGACTTCTTTGTAAAAACCACCTTCAGGATGAGGCACTAATTCTAAGTGTTTAACGAGTTGTTCTGCGGTCATTTTTGTAAATAATTTAAAAGTGTAATGGCTATGTACTCCACATTGGTAGCCGAATTAGCCAATACCACCAACGAACAGTTTTTTTCTTTCATAAAAGCGCTAAAGCTAGTGTATCCGAAGGTAGCGGCACTATGCCAATACATGGTATTGCCTTGTTTGGTTTTTCTTACTAACCAGCCATAGGCCATTTTTTCTCCGTTCACTTGCGAGATCTGATGGGCTAAACGACAGGCTGTATCTGATTCCTGCAGGTTATAGTTTAAATAAGTCAACATATCCTGCGAAGATGAATTTAGTCCGGCTGCAGCTGCAAAGAGGCTCAGCTCCCAGTGCGGCGTGGTATTGCCGTTTTTATTATAAGCCTTTGTAAGCAGTGCCATTTGTATTTCCGTTAAATGAATGCCGGTACCTGAAAGATTTAGTGGTTTTAAAATCTTTTGTTCAACAAGTTGATCGAAGGAAAGTTTATAAACGTTTTCAAGAATCATACCAAGCAATGCAAGGCCCATGGCTGAATAATGATAACTTGCGCCTGGTTCTGAAGTGAGTTGAATTGACTTGAGATAAGCAAGCATCATCTCCTTGCTATAATTTTTATAGGGATTTAAAGAATCATAATCCGCCTGGGTCTTCATATTGGTCGGAAATAAAGGAAGCGCCGCGCAGTGATTAATTAGATGTTTTATACGAATAACTTTTCCATAAAAAATTAAATTCGGGTATTTTCCCGGCAAGTAGCTGCGAATATCATCTTCTAAGGTTATTTTCGTCTCAGTTAACGCTTTTGTTAGTAAGAGTCCGGTAAAAGTTGAACTCATCGAGCCTAATTCGTAAACCGAATTAATGGTAGTGGCTGTATGTGAATAGCGCGCTGTTTCGCCGTAATTATAAAAGTGATTTTGCTCATTTTTCCTGAAGGCAATGCTGATAGCGCAGTTGTGCGGACTCTGCATGTAGCTAGTCATTAAATTATTTATGAAGGTGTCCTGGGCCGTTTGCAGCTTATTATCCGAGAGATAATGTAGGCGTTTGCGATGATCGATCGTATCAAAAACCTGAGCCTGTAAAAGGCTTGAAAAACAAACAAAAATCAGGAGCTGGCGCACGGTTATTAAAAATTATGGAAACAAATATAAAACATTAGTTTTTGTTGCTAATTTTACGATAATATTTAAAAGAGCTGATTATGGAAAACGACACTAAAAACCTATTGATGCAATACCTTTACCGTTTTGCAGATCATTATACCATCCCTGAATTTGACGCCGTAAGTTTTAAAAAACGCAGCGACTTAATGGATAAATTAAAAGTGGCCAATGAAGATGCCTTTGTTGTCATAAACGAATTATTTAATGCCTTTATTAAGTTTGACCGTATTCAAAACGATAAAGAAAAATTTGACAAAGCCCGTTTGTTATGGGATACTGAGCATGCTGCTGCTGAGAAGGAAAAAGTAGATGCTGAGTTGTTGTTAATTAAATTCTGCAAAGCCAATACAATTCCGGTTGGGAGTTTGAGTTTGAAAGATTAATACCGGTAATTTATTTACTGAATAAACTGTCTACAAATTCATTTGGACTAAACACTTGCAGGTCGGTCATTTTTTCGCCGACACCGATGTATTTTACGGGAATTTTAAATTCATCGGAGATCCCAATTACTACGCCTCCCTTGGCAGTGCCATCTAATTTGGTCACTGCTAAAGCAGTAACATCGGTAGCAGCTGTAAATTGCTTGCACTGCTCAATAGCGTTTTGACCGGTAGAACCATCCAATACCAATAATACCTCATGAGGAGCCTCAGGAAGTACTTTTTTCATTACATTCTTGATCTTGGTCAACTCGTTCATCAAATTAATTTTATTGTGTAAGCGCCCGGCAGTATCAATAATCACAATATCGGCGCCTTTTGCTTTGGCACTGCTTAAGGTATCAAAAGCCACACTGGCCGGATCGGCACCCATGCCTTGGTGCACGATAGGCACCCCTACCCGTTCGCTCCAAATAATGAGCTGGTCGACTGCCGCCGCTCTAAAAGTATCGGCAGCGCCTAATACAACCGATTTGCCGGCTTGTTTAAATTGATGCGCCAGTTTTCCAATGGTTGTTGTTTTACCAACCCCATTTACACCAACCACCATTATGACATAAGGCTTATGCGAAAGCGTTTCAGAAAAGAATGCCGGCGTTTTATTATTTTCAGAAAGAAGGTCTACAATTTCTTCTTTTAATGTTTTATTTAATTCGGAGGTGCTTACGTATTTATCGCGTTTCACACGCTCTTCAATGCGTTGAATGATTTTTAAGGTTGTCGTAACACCCACATCGCCACTAATGAGAACCTCTTCCAGCTCATCCAGCACGGCATCATCCACCGTGCTTTTACCTGCAATGGCCTTAGTTAATTTTCCAAAAAAACTTTCCTTGGTTTTTTCAAGACCCTTATCAAGACTTTCTTTGTTTTCTTTGGTAAATAACTTTGAAAAAAAACTCATAATGTTATAGATCAAATTCCAACTTCACCGTGATGTTGGCTGTTTTGAATTTAGCTTTGGTATTAAATGAACCACCCCAGGAATAATCGTCATTCGAATTTTGTCCGGTAATTTGAAATATACCCATACTGGCATTTTTAAGAGAACCCAGACTGCTTTTAGCATTGGAAGCAATGGTTTGAGCTCTTAAAAAGGCATCCTCCGTAGCTTGTTTAAGTAATTCAATTTTCAGGTCTTTTAATTTGGTGTAATAATAATCAGGTTCTTGAGCGGTTAATTCAACACCCCGTTCAATAACGTCACTAATCTCAGCACTCATTTTTTCTACGGCTTGTAAATTTTTACTTTCAACAATTACTGTCTGCGAAATAGTAAAACCATCAAAAGTACTGCCGCTCACATTTCCTTCGTTATTATAAAGATTTTTATAATTGCGGATAACCTGCACGGTTGTAAAGGTAATGTCCTTATCATCAATTCCTTTTTCTTTCAGAAAAGTTCTGATGAGCTCATTATCGGCTTTAATAAGTTTATTGGTTTCTGCCAGTGTTGCAGCATTGCGCATAAAGGAAGCGCGCCAAACAATAAGGTCACTGGTAAAATCTTTGGTGCCTAATCCGGTAACAGCTAAATTCTGGTATGAATAATGCGTTTTTGTCCAGCTTTTAGACAAATTATAGGAAGCGGCGATCACTGCAATGGCAATGACACAAGAAGCAATAATTTTTGATTTGTTCATCGCTTTCAAGGTTTAGTTGATAGGCCTAAAAATAAAAAATTCTTTCCTTTAATAAGGAAAGAATTCTTATAAAAAATCATAATGATTTAAATTACTTTGATTTTAAAAAATCAGCGATGTGATCGTTGTGAACGATCTCTTCTTTAAAATTATAAGCACCTGTTTTTTCAGATCTTACCATTTTAATAACTTTAGTAAAGTCTTTTCCTTTACCGGATTTTAATGTTGCAACTACTTTCTTTGCCATTGTTTAAAATTTAATGGGTTATTTAATTTCTTTGTGAACTGTCATGCGTTTTAAAATTGAATTGTATTTTTTCAATTCAATACGCTCAGTTGTGTTTTTTTTGTTTTTTGTAGTAATGTAACGGGAAGTTCCCGGCTTGCCGCTTTCCTTATGTTCGGTACATTCTAAAATTACCTGGATTCTATTGCCTTTTTTTGCCATGACTCTTTTTTATTTTATGCTAACAAGCCATTTGCTTTGGCTTCTTTTAAGCAGGCACTGATGCCTTTTTTGTTAATATTTTTGATCGCCGAGGTAGAAACGCGCAAAACGATCCACTCATTGGTTTCCGGAATAAAGAAACGCTTGCGTTTTAAATTTACTTTAAACTGACGACGGGTTTTACTGTTTGAAAACGAAACTTTGTTTCCGCCCATCGCTTTTTTTCCTGTTAACTGACAAATACGTGACATGATATAAATCTTTATCTTTAATTAAAATCCCCTAAAAAGGGACGCAAATATACTAGAAGAAAATTAATATACCAAATCTTGGCGCTCAATTAATTGAAAATAATGGCTATTTGCCCTAAAATTATTGCTTTTAACTTGTAAACCTTCAAAAAAAACAGCCTTCCGTTTTCAAAATCATCCCTTTTTATTAATCCTTCGTTCTAATTTGGTGGTAAAACTGATCCTTTCCAACAAGGCTAAATTTATTTTTTTGTTCAAAAACAGGGGCTTTTACCCCTTTCTCAAAATAAAGTTCAGGATTCACAAAAACATACGCTTCGTCCCATAGTTCGTGTATAATGAAGTCGTTCAATAAAAAAGTACCGCCTTCTACCAACACCGATTGAAGGTTGAGACTTACTAATTTATGTGTAATCTGATTTAGAATATCGCCCGAAAAATCAAGTTTTATAAAACGAATCGAAGCCTGTTCTTCCTCCTTCAAAGCATTAAACACAAGGGTTTTGGCCTCATTGGAATAAACATTAAAATGTTGGGGCACATCCAAATTTTTATCAATAAAAATACGAAGTGGGTTTTTGCCATTCACCAATCGGGTGGTTAAATGCGGATTATCGGCCAAAACCGTGTTTTTACCTACCATAATGGCCATTACTTCTGCCCTTAACTCATGCACCAATACGTGCGCATCCTTTCCACTGATCTTATTGTCTTCTTTGCTTACAGGGTTCAGCCTGCTTATAAAACCATCGGCTGTTTGGGCCCATTTTAAAATAAAGTAGGGATGTTTTTTTTCATAAAAAGTAATGAAACTTTTGTTCAAATCTCTGGCTTCCTTTTCTAAAATACCGCTAATAACCTCTATTCCGGCCTCCTTTAATTTTCGAACACCATTGCCCGATACCAGTGGATTAGGATCGAGACAGGCAATGACTACTTTTTTAAAACCTTTGCTTATGAGCAAATCGGCACAGGGCGGGGTTTTACCGTGATGGCTGCAAGGTTCAAGACTCACATAAACTGTGCATTCCCCTGCAGGAATAGTTTTATCTAAATTTTTAATGGCATTTACCTCAGCATGGGCTTCTCCATACTTTTGATGGTAACCTTTTGCCACGACTTCACCCTTATAAACAATCACACAGCCTACCATGGGATTGGGCGCTACCTGTCCCTGTGCTTTTTTAGCCAGTTCCAGTGCCTCTTTCATGTAAAGGGAATGATTCATTGTGTCGTTTAATTTAATAAATTTGTAACCACAAAAGTAAAACTAATATGTTCAATAATTTACAAGATAATCTTGATCGTGCATTTAAAGTATTAAAAGGTCAGGGTAAAATAACCGAAATAAACGTTGCCGAAACGTTGAAGGAAGTTAGAAAAGCGCTGTTGGATGCCGATGTAAACTATAAAGTTGCCAAAACATTTACCGATACGGTTAAAGAAAAAGCCTTAGGGCAGAATGTATTAACAGCTGTATCCCCGGGACAACTCCTCGTAAAAATAACACACGACGAACTGGCCAATTTAATGGGTGGTACCAAGGAAGACATCTACTTGGGAGGAAATCCGACCATTATTTTAATGAGCGGTTTACAAGGTTCGGGTAAAACAACATTTACCGGGAAACTGGCTTATTATTTAAAAACCAAAAAAGGCAAAAAACCTTTGATGGTGGCTTGTGACGTGTATCGTCCGGCTGCGATTGATCAGTTACACGTGTTGGGTGAACAAATTGAAGTTGAAGTATACAGTAATAAAGAAGAAAAAAATCCGACTAAAATTGCCGAAGCCGCAATAAAGCAAGCCAAAGAAAACGGTAACAGCGTTGTATTGATAGATACAGCGGGCCGTTTGGCCATTGATGAGCAGATGATGACAGAGATTGCCGATTTGAAAAAAGCGGTAAAACCAAATGAAGTGCTGTTTGTGGTGGATAGTATGACCGGCCAGGATGCTGTGAATACCGCCAAAGCTTTTAACGAGCGCTTGGATTTTGATGGTGTAATATTAACCAAATTAGACGGTGACACCCGTGGTGGTGCTGCTTTATCTATTAAAAGCATCGTAAACAAGCCCATTAAATTTATTGGTACAGGTGAAAAAATGGATGCTCTGGATGTATTTTATCCAGAAAGGATGGCCGACAGGATCTTAGGTATGGGCGACGTGGTAACCCTCGTTGAGCGCGCGCAGGAGCAATTTAGTGAAGAAGAAGCCCGCAAACTGAATAAAAAAATAGCCACCAATAAGTTTGATTTTAATGACTTTTTAGGGCAGTTACATCAGATAAAAAAGATGGGTAATATTAAAGATTTAGTTGGTATGATTCCGGGAATGGGCAAGGCCGTTAAGGATATGGATATTGATGATGATGCTTTTAAAGGCATTGAAGCCATTATTTTTAGTATGACCCCTGAAGAAAGAAATAAACCGGATTTGATCAATGGTTCCCGTCGCCAGCGTCTGGCCAAAGGTAGCGGACAGGGTATACAGGAAGTAAATAAATTACTAAAGCAGTTTGAAGATACCCGCAAAATGATGCGCATGATGAACGACAAGAATGCCATGGCAAAAATGATGCGGAATATGCCTAAGGGCATGGCCGGTGGTGGACGATAGTATTCGGAAATATGTTGGCTAACACAAGGTTTTATTAGTGAAATTATTATTGCCCTAGTTTTAGAAAAGAAAATTCTTAATTCGGGGCTTTCTTTTTGCTTTCTGCGTTTCTGATTATTATCATTGTGTGAGCTAGTTTGAATAAGTAATTTGACGGCTTAAGTAAACGGAATTTTTAAATCAATCATTATAGCTCTATAAAATTTATGCAACTCATTGACGGAAAAAAAATAGCGCTCGAAATACAGGATGAAATTTCGGTAGAAGTAAAACAGATTATTGCCAAAGGTGGCAAACAGCCGCATTTAGCAGCGGTATTGGTTGGCAACGATGGTGGCAGTGAAACCTATGTGGCCAGTAAAATTCTTACCTGTGAAAAAGTAGGTTTTAAATCGAGTTTGATCCGTCATAACAGCGATGTTACAGAAGCACAGTTATTAGAAACGGTGCATCAGTTAAATAACGATCCGGATGTTGACGGATTTATTGTACAAATGCCTTTACCAAAACACATTGATGAACAAAAAATAATTGAAGCCATTAAACCCGAAAAAGATGTGGATGGATTTCATCCCATAAATGTGGGACGTATGGTATTGGATTTACCGACCTATGTGAGTGCTACACCTTATGGCATTGTTCAATTATTAGCCAAATATAATATTGAAACCAGTGGTAAAACCTGTGTGGTAATAGGTCGCAGTCACATTGTAGGTTCACCCATGAGTATTTTGTTAGCTAAAAATACACCTCAGGGTAATTGCACAGTAACATTGTGTCACAGTAAAACCAAAAATTTAAAATCGCATACCTTAAATGCCGATATTATTGTGTGTGCATTAGGTCAACCTGAGTTTTTAAAAGGCGACATGGTTAAAGAAGGAGCTGTGGTAATTGATGTGGGTACTACCCGTGTTAAAAGCAGTGAAACAAAAAGCGGCTTTAAATTAAAAGGCGATGTGTTGTTTGAAGAAGTAGCTCCTAAATGCAGTTATATCACTCCTGTGCCCGGTGGTGTGGGCCCTATGACCATTGCCTCGCTTATTAAAAACACCTTACTGGCTGCCAGAAAAGAGATCTATAAATAGGTTTTATAAAAACTTCTGAATCAAATTTGAATGGGATTTACCGCTTACAATTTTTAAAAGCGGTTCATCCCATTCATTTATTTAGCCTATTATTAATGCTTAACTTTAAAATCGTTTGAGTTTCATTAAAGAAAATATATCTATTGCACTCGATTCTATAAAGGCCAATCGTTTGCGCGCTGTTATTACCATGCTGATTATAAGCATTGGCATTATGGCTTTAGTTGGTATTCTTTCGGCTATTGATGCTATTAAGAATGGCATTAATAACAATTTCACCAACATGGGTGCCAATACCTTTACCATCAGAAATGCCGATGTAAACATACGCGTTGGAAGGAAGGGTAAAAAAGCCAAGTCTTATCAGGCCATCACTTATAAAGAAGCTATTCGGTTTAAAAATGAATTTAATTATCCGGTTATTACCTCGGTATCAACCATAGCAAGCTTTACGGCACGTTTACGTTTTGGAACTATTAAAACCAATCCAAACATTCAGGTATTTGGAGGTGATGAAAATTATATATCAACGGCGGGTTATGATCTTGAAAAAGGTAGAAATTTTAATCCGGCTGAAATAATCGGAAGCAGCCACATTGCCATTATTGGTAAAGATGTTGAGAAAGCTTTATTCGGAAACAAAGGCAATGCCCTGGATCAATTTATTAAAATTGGTGCCGGGAGATACAAGGTGATTGGGGTATTAAAACCCAAAGGAAATAGTTCGGGATTTGGTGGTGATAAAATCAGTATCATTCCACTTAATAATGCCCGTCAGTATTTTGGCCGACCGGACATGAGTTTCACCATTAATGTGTTAACTAAAAATTCGCTTTTGTTGGATATTATTTTATTTGAAGCCAAAGGACTTTTTAGAAAGATTAGAAAAGTACCGGTAACAGGCGCGGAGGATTTTGACATCGTGAAATCGGATAATTTAGCGAATTTACTTATTGGTAATTTACAAAAAGTAACTGCAGGTGCTACCATTATTGGTTTAATTACTTTACTGGGCGCAGCCATAGGCCTAATGAACATTATGCTGGTGAGTGTTACCGAACGTACCCGCGAAATAGGTATTCGCAAAGCCATGGGTGCCACACAAAAAATAATTAAAAATCAGTTTTTAATTGAAAGCGTGGTCATATGCGTCATGGGTGGATTAATCGGAATCTTGCTTGGCATAGGCATAGGCAACCTCATTAGTGTAAGTTTGGATACCGGATTTTTTATTCCTTGGTTCTGGATTATTTCCGGCGTGATTATTTGTGTGGTGGTTGGACTCTTAAGTGGATATATCCCTGCAAAAAGAGCTTCCCAACTTGATCCCATAGATAGCTTAAGATTTGAGTAAACAATTGTAAAGCTTTCATTTTCATTCTTCTTTTTTATTGCTTTCTTTAACTTTTAAATTAATGTTCTCAGCGGTGAAGGAAAAACTTAAACCATATTACCCTTATTTCATTTTAAGTTTATTTGCTGTGCCTTTATTTTTTATTGGCATCCATACCCAACAATCGTGGGGCGACGATTATGCGCAATACATTAAGGAAGCCGAAAACATAGCCGATGGCTTGCCTTACAGCCAATCGAATTACATTTATAATGACTTAAATACCGATTACGCTCCTCCTTCCTACCCGCCCGGTTTTCCACTTCTTTTAGCTCCTGTAATAAAATTATTTGGCCTTTCTATTCCGGCCATGTTGTATTTAATAAGCCTTGTGTTTACCGGAAGTCTCTTTGTTTTTTATGGCTTCTTAAAAAAACACATGTCATCTCCTATAGCCGTATGCTTAGCAATATTAGGTGTTTATTGCGGTGGTATGATGGCACTTAAAAGTTATGTGCTTTCTGACATACCGCTGGTGTTATTTGTGAGTTGGTATTTATGGCTCAGGCAAAGCGAAATAATTTCCATGTCAAGACTCCTAAGTATAGTGCTAGTGCTGTGTATGACAGTTTTAATCAGATCGCAGGGTATTATACTTCTTTTTGCAGAAGTGTTTTTAGTCGTTTCTGAATCAACAAAAGCGCTATCTAAAAAACAATTTAATTTTACGTTTCTTTCTCAATCAGCCTCATTAAAAATCATAATTGGGTTTGTCTTATTATATGAATTACTTGTCTCCACTATCTTTCATACAACTAATTCATCAGGCGACTTTTATAAAAACCTATTTCATTATCCCGAGAATACACTCGTTACGACCTTAGTTTTTAATTCGGCTTATTTGCTGAATCTTTGTGAAAGTATTTTTCAATACAATACACCAGGTTTGTTTTGGGAATATTCAATGAAGATCATTGATTACTCAGCCCTTGGTTTGGCTATAATAGGCTTGTATTTTCGTTTAAGGAAAAACCTTGGCATAAATGAATTGTATTTTTTATTTATGTGTATACTCATACTTATTTTACCCGTGCATCAAGGACTGCGTTATTTTTTACCGGTACTTCCGGTTTTTTTAGTGTTTATTTACGAAGGGTTAAAAGTACTGACACCTGCGATTGTAAAAAAACAGGCTGTTAAACTGGCCGTTTTATTTGTTGGATTTTATCTAGTTCTTTGTTTTTCTAATTTTCAAGAATACGGCTACGATAAAAACTGGACGGCTTCAAACAAAGAAGATTCGCTCGCTTTTTTGTATTTAAAAAATAAGGTCAAAGACGATGAGATCCTTGTTTTTTCGAAGCCCCGAGCTTTGACACTTTATACCAATAAAAGGTGTATGAATTATGCATGGCAAACAAGTGTGCAAAAAAACAAAGAAAAATTTGACTCACTTAAAGTAAACTACCTTTTGGCCCGAGAAGGCCTGGATGAGCATTTTATTTTAAACTACCTAAAAGAAATACCTTGCGCCAAAGACAGTGTGAAAATTGGAAAATTATATACCCTTTACACGATACGCTAGATGAACTTAAGAATGCTGCTTTCATAAAAAAATCATTTACCAAAACTAATGGCAATGATCTGGATCTTCCGTTCTGAGGCCGCATACGGACTAAACACTGAATTCTGAATATCCTTCACATTATCACTTGCTCTGCTAATTGGCAGTTCACCAATATCTTCTTCTGCAAAAATAATTTTACCGCCATTGCCCGTTTCATTACTGACATAATTTAGAAACCAGGCATTCTCGTACTCCATAAAATAATTACGCAAGCTACTAATACGACGTTTGGCTAAATTCGTATTGTATTCATTACTCGCTAATGGACTGCAATAACCCTTCATGGTAATTTTCACTGTTTCTCCGTTTAGCATGATCTTTTTAAGCATCACACTGAATTGTTTCAAATCATCAAAACCCTCATCCAAACTATCGGTAAAAAAATTCCCGATGCGATTTGTGGCCAGCTCTTTATTATCACCTTTTAAACCCGTGGTGTATTGCTTCACATACTGCGGCATCATGGCTTTATAGTCATTATAGGTGCTTTCGTAATTTTTAGTGGTACTTGTGGTTAATCGTTTCGAATCGGGTTCGTCGTTGTGAAAATAAAGCGTTAAAGGCACCAACAATTTGAGTTGTTCTTTAATAATATGTGTTGTGTCGACCACTATTACCGGCTTAGCCGTATCTAAGTTAAAACGGTATATATCGTTACAACAATTTAATTTCGATTCAAAAAAAGAGCCTTCACGGTTACTCGATAAGTAGATGCGTTTTCCGTTTTTGTTAACGGTATAATACACGTCATTAAAACTGCTGTTGATCGGATAACCAACATTTTCAGGATCAGAAAACTCATGATTACTATATTGACTTTTAAAAATATCATAGCCTCCCAAACCCTGGTGCCAGGTGCTGCTGAAGTAAAGTGCTTTCGTTTCATTCACAAACCAGGGTGTAATGTCATTATCAGGCGTATTCACTTTTTTACCGGCATTAATGGGTGGGGCAAAACTACCATCCGCATTTTTATAACTACACCAAATATCTAATCCCCCTTCACCACCGGGACGGTCGCTCGAAAAAAACAAAACCGGTTTACCATCCAGTTCAGCAAAATTACCTTGTGTAGTACTCACACTTGGCTGATTAATTGGGGCTTCCAGGGGAATAGCCTCTGTCCAGTGATTATTCATATAATTACTAACATATAAGTCGCATGTATATTCACTGGCATTTACGGCTCGACAACGTGAAATGATCATTTGTTTGTAATCGGAACTAAAACTGGTATTAGCCGTATGATACTGATTGGCGTTAAACAGGGTATCCAATGCTTTAATCTTCTTCCAACTGCCCATGCGGTAATCGGCTTTATAAATCTTACTAAAGTAAATTGTCTTTTTATCGGCCCCTTCGTTATCGCTATTTTTAGTGTAGCGTTTTTCGGGTATTTGCAGCGATGAAAAATACAAGGAACTATCTCTTTCAAAAGCGGCGTATTCGCTTAGTTTGCTATTGATCAATTCATCCAAATGTTCAGCTTCCAGATTCAAAGGATTATTCATCAGAATCTGAGCCAGGTCGCAGGACTGCATTTGAATAATGGTTTTTTGTTTGTAATAGTTATATTTTTCGCGACGTAATTTGAGTTTATTGAATTTGGAAAACCATTTTTTTGCTTCTTTGTACTGTTGTTTGTATTTGAGTAACTCGCCAATCCAATAAAAAGTAAGGGGGTATTGTTTGCCATTATCGAGCGCGGCAACATGCAAATAAAGACTTAAAGCCAGATCCAGATCAAAATTTAAACGACTGGCATCGGCATATTTAGACTGCAATTTAATATCTGAGGTGTCGCGGGCATACAAGCGGGCATAATATTGCGCCGCTGCAAACCAGTCCTTATCTTCACTGGCATAATATGCTTGCGACCTCAGCGTTTGGTTAGTTTGCGCACCGGCATTTTGGCAATACCAAAACCCAAGCAAACTAAACACTATGAGGCGACTTACATATTTCATGTTACATAAAAACAGGACAGGCTCTTTTTTTAGCAATAAAACTAGGTTTTACTTTTATGATGTAATTTAAAAAAATCTCAAAACCTCCACGTCGGTTGGTTGCGGCATTAAAATCACTCACATTAATGTCGTAACTCATGCCACTTTGCAATCGGTTGTAACTGTAACCCAAACGAAGTACAGCAGCATCGTTAGTCCGATAACACAGGCCGGCAAGGACTGCTTGGTTTTCTCTTTTATTAAGATAATATTTGAGTGATACATGAGGTATTAGTTCAACATATTTTCCCTGCAAAGATAAAAGTGCCTCAGCAATAATATCCGTATGATCACTTATAGCGGTATTATAACTAAAACAATGGGTCATTTTAAAATCAAGGATATTTAAATCGTTTCCCTGAAAAGTAATGACAGGTTTTGTGAGATGATGCAAGCCAATAGCGTAGGTGAATTTATGACGACGATTTAAAACATGCTGAATGGCTGAACCCAAGCTAATATCCGCATAATTTCTAACGGTCCAGCCAAAACCTTCACCACTTCCTAAGCCTTTGTTATAGGCTAGTCCGTCGAATTGATTATCAAAAGTCATTTTATTATAATCAAAACCTACCTGGCACCAACCCAAATTCATTCCTAAAGTTAGCATGAGACTGCTATCGGGTTTAGCCAAATAAATATAATTTGCATTGGCATAAAACTGCGTGCTTCCATATCTGGCATCGCCTGCCCTATCGTTGTTAAACACCAAGCCAATGCCGATCATGTCTTTTTCGAGACGTTTTGGCTTAATTCGTGCTTCACCATTCATACTAAAGGTTTGGTAAGAAACAGGCACCGTTTGCCACTGACTTCGGTAAATGGCTCCAATGCGATAATCGGCGCTGAATAAACCGGTATATCCAGGTGAAATGTTTAATAAGGAACCATTAAATTGCGAAAAGTGGATATCCTGGCTAATAGATTTAAAAGCAGCCAATAGGATAAAGATAAGAGCTATGTATCGCCTAGGTTTCAAATAATAGGTACTATTAACAAATATAATAATTTGTGCCGAGTAATTTATACTTGTAACCCAATAGAATTGCTTTTAAAACTGATTTTTGTAAGGTTTATAATTCAAGATTATAAACCTTGTTTCCTTGCTGTTTTAATTGTTAAATTTGCAACACATTTTATATACTATGGCATCCGATAATTTTCAAGCGCACGATTACTATTTAATGGACGAGCTTTTAAGCGACGAACATAAATTAATTAGAGATACAGCCCGTGCATGGGTTAAGAAAGAAGTTACCCCCATTGTTGAGGAGGCTTGTCAAACAACCACTTTTCCAAAACAATGGATTAAAGGTTTGGCGGAAATTGGCGCCTTTGGGCCTTATATCCCAGCTGAGTATGGTGGTCCTGGACTAGACCAAATTTCATATGGTATACTTATGCAGGAATTGGAACGCGGTGATAGCGGCTTACGCTCCACCGCATCTGTTCAAAGTTCATTGGTTATGTTTCCAATTTTCACTTATGGCAGCGAAGAACAAAAACGCAAATATCTACCAAAACTGGCAGCCGGCGAACTCATGGGCTGTTTTGGTTTAACCGAACCTGATCATGGAAGCAATCCCTCAGGAATGCTTACCAACTTTAAAGATGCCGGTGATGGAAAACACGTTATTTTAAATGGTGCAAAGATGTGGATTAGTAATTCGCCTTTTGCAGACATTGCAGTTGTATGGGCAAAAGATGAAGCCGGTGATATAAGAGGCATAGTGGTTGAAAGAGGCATGGCCGGATTTACAACCCCTGAAACTCATGGTAAATGGAGCTTGCGGGCAAGTGCAACCGGCGAGTTGGTTTTTGATAATGTAAAAGTTCCGAAAGAAAATATTTTTCCAAACATCAAAGGATTAAAAGGTCCTTTGGGATGCCTTAACAGCGCCCGTTTTGGAATTGCTTGGGGCGTAATTGGTGCAGCCATGGATTGTTATGATTCAGCTCTACGTTACAGCAAAGAACGCGTTCAATTTGGTAAACCCATTGGTGCATTTCAGTTAACACAAAAAAAATTAGCTGAAATGATTACCGAAATTACCAAGGCTCAATTATTAACCTGGCGTTTAGGTGTACTAAAAAATGAGCATCGTGCAACACCTGCGCAAATAAGTATGGCCAAACGTAATAATGTAAACATGGCCTTGCAAATTGCGCGCGAAGCCCGTCAAATACATGGTGGCATGGGTATTACGGGTGAATACCCGATTATGCGTCACATGATGAATTTAGAAAGTGTAATCACCTACGAAGGCACACACGACATTCACCTATTAATAACAGGCATGGACATTACAGGCTTTAACGCCTTCAATTAAATTGTTTTAAAATTAAAAAAGCCACAAGTTCTATCGAATTTGTGGCTTTTTTATGTGCGTTATCTGGTGTAGCTTTTCTTATTGTTTGGTATAAACATTCTCGCACTGCCTTATTCGGCTTGGATAATTTATTTCGTAACTCAAAGCACTAATGGTAAACGACGTTTTACTAACTGAAATAGTGCCGGTTAAAGAACCTGGGGAATTAAACCCACTTAAATTAGTGGCATTGGCCGATAAATTAAAAGCTTGTATAACAAACCCATTATTAACATTACTGAGATTAAAAGAACCATTCACTGAGCAAGAAGGAACCACTAAGGCTGAAAAATTACTGGTGTTAGATAACGTAGAAACACCTGGCTCCATTGTTTGACAGCTACAAGCTACCAAATAATTGCCGGCCATATAATTGATGTCGTTTTTAACTTTGATGGTTCGTGTTGCTTTAACTGCTATGTTTCCGGCAGCATCCCGTACATTATACTCTTTTAAATAAGTGCCAACGGCATTGGTATTGACTGTTCCTGAAACAACAATAAATGGACTAATATCGCCATCTTTATCATCAAGGGCTGTTGCTCCCGAATCGGAGTAGGAAGATTGAAGACTGATGGAATCATTTTTTTTGCCAAGTAAACTTATCACCGGTAGGGTTTGATCGGCTGTATTCACTGGCGTTACGGGTTCAGGATCTTTAGTCGATTCCTTTTTACATGCAAAGCTCAGCATGAGCAAAAAGCTTAGGCTTAAAATTGTTTTGGTCATATGTTTTGGAAGTAAATTACTTGTCTTAGAATAAAATGAATTTATTGGTAAAATCCGTAAGATTTAATGTCATTCAAATCGCCTTTACCAATCTTGCATTTTACAGTCCGACCTGTTTTGCATTCACAGCTGGTGCATGCTTCAGCAGCCTTATCGGCAAAAATCTCGATTTCGAAAACTTTTATACTCTGTGCGTTTAAATAAGAAACAATGATGTCTTTTTGTTTTTCATTATTTAGTACGTGATCCCATCGGTCGGCACAAATTGTTTCATCGTAATTCACCCATTTTACGCTTAGGGGTTTTGTACAGGTACTGAAAAAAAGCACAATTGAACACAACAAACCTAGTGCTTTAAGTTTTGAGAGGCTATTTGTAACACGTATCAACATATCATTAATTTATAAATATCGTAAAAATCTTCGTCAAAAAAAACATTTTAATTATAAGGGAATACCCGTGTTAAAGATTTTCTTTTATACGCCCAATTTACTCTAAAGCCATATGAACAGTTACCTGCCCCTCCAGAAAAACTATTACCATTACTATCTGTCCCTAAACTTGCATTTAGATCGAAAGGTTTCCCATCTACTTTTACCAATAAAGCCCCGTTAGTAGGTGAATGAATACCACAAGCACTACTCCATAAAATTGACGAAGTAACGCGACTGGTAAACGCAATGCCATTTCGTGTTAAACCCCAGCTTTCAATATCGGAATTATTACCATCACTTCCGGTACCTTCTAATTTACAATTTACGACGGTATCTGTCATGGAATAGGTAGCGCGACGACTCATGTTATAAATTCCATAATCACCACCATTAAATGAAACTTTTAAATCGCTTGCTCTGGTGCTATGAACAATGCCGGGTTTATGTAAGTATTTAAGATCGTACCAAGTACCGCCGCTTTCATTGGTAATGCTTTGGGTTCCGTCAAACTGAACGCTTCTGCCGGAATTAAGATTTGTTACCTTATAAGCAAAGTATTGAATGTTAAGCACACAACCTTGGTTTTTCCATTTTTTTAATGGATATGCTAGAATGCTAACCATGATGATTCCTTCACGTTTACGATTATTGCAAACCGTTCCATCATAAACTAATCTAAAAATCCCTTCCGAAATTTGAGATGAATCGAGACTAGCGCCACACAGCTTAGTGCCCGACCAATAGCCATCGGTTGCTTCATTCCGACCATGTAACAGGGGACGTTCCATAATTAAATAATTCACATCCGAAATCGCCACATCATTTTCGGCACGACTAGCTTGGCAGTCAACTAAGTCCTGACAGTCTTCGTCTTTAAACTCCTTTTTTTTCTTACAAGAAGAACTCCATACGAGAATAAAAGATAGAATGATACTTAAACCGATTAAATACTTATTTCTACTCATAATTGCCTTCTATACACTAAATATTACGGATAAAGATATAAAAAAATTAAATTAATAATTAATTCAGTTTGAATAATGATCCAAAACAAAAAAAGTCCGGAAAATTTCCCGGACTTTCATTTATTCTTATTTTGGTATTAATTGTATCCAATCACTTTTGAATTGGTCTTGCCGGCTAAGGTCCATTCAAGTTTCCATCCATATGGACAGTTATTGGCTGTTACTGTAACCGGATTTCCACTGGGGTCAACGCCATAAGTAAACTTAAGATCAAAGCCTTTGGCTGCCACCTTAACATTTACGGCACCTTGAATGACAGCCCCTCCACACGTGGTATTCCAAATAATGGGCGTTGTAACTTCGGAGGTAAATGGTTCGTTATTACGGGTTGTTCCAAAATTTTCGAGGTTGTTTATCGTTCCGTTAGTGCCAAGACCTTCTGCTTTGCAGGTTAAGATGGTACCCGGATACGTATAGGTCATTTTACGATTAATGTTGTAAACGGCTGTTTTATTATCTTCAAAGGTTACATTTAAATTGGTACCTGTAACAGTTGTAACCAAGCTAGGTGTGCCGAGTACCAAATTGATCCAAGTTCCACCACTCATATTCGTCAAGTACTGTATCCCGTTTAATAAAATGGATTTTTGATCGGAAGCTCTCGCAATTTTGTAATTCAGGTACTCTATTTTAATTACAGCACCTGTGCTTTTCCATTTAATGTTTGGAAAGCCTTGTAGGCTGAGTTTTATGCTTCCTGTTCTGGTTCTATTTAAGCAGGTGGTGCCATTGTAGTTCAGTAATATTGTCCCGGTTAATATATTAGTTGAATCGATGGTTAAACCACAAGGTGTAGCGCTAATACCATTAATTCCGGCAGCATCAGCGCCTCTTCCCGAAAGTTTAGTACCTACCACTACATTATTAATATCATTTACAGCGGCATCATTTTCACTTTGTGTATCGCGACTATCGGAACCACTTTGACCACTTTCATCCGGAGTGGTCACTACATCTTCAACTTTTGTAGGTTCTTTCTTTTTGCAAGCTGTAAAAACGAGTCCTGAGCCTAATGTAAAAAGGCTTATTCCAAGTAATAGGGTTTTTGTTTTCATGTTTCTAAATAATTTTAAATTAAAGATATTAAAAAAAAGAATTAATTCAACACGCCTGAAATAATGTAACACGAATTTATCTAAGCCATTTAGTCATCCATAAAAAAACCCGCTTCATATAAATGAAACGGGTTTTAAATTAAAACGGGTATGAATTACTCAGCTACTACTTCAAAAGTAAGGGTAGCAGACACTTCTTTGTACAAACGTACTTTTGCTGTGTATGTTCCTAATTGTTTAATCGTATCTTCAGTAATTTCGATGTTTTTACGCTCGATAGGGTATCCTGCTTTGTGCAAAGCGTCAGCAATTTGAATGGTTGTAACCGATCCAAATATTTTACCGCTATCACCAGCTTTTGCGCCTACTTTAATACTTACCGCAGCAAGTTTTTCAACATTTGAAGCAGCTTCTTTGCGTAATTTATCTTCTTTAAAAGCACGTTGTTTTAAAATTTCAGCGTGCATTTTTTTAGCGCTTTCGGTTGCAAGGGTTGCCATACCTTTTGGTAACAAAAAGTTACGCCCGTAACCGTTTGCCACGGTAACTTTATCGTCTTTGTAACCTAAACCTTTAATATCTTGTTTTAAAATAACTTCCATTGTATTTTCCTCCTAAGATTTATTTTAATAAATCGGCCACGTATGGCATTAATGATAAATGACGGGCACGTTTAACAGCCTGTGCCACTTTACGCTGAAACTTAAGTGAAGTGCCGGTTAAACGACGTGGTAACAATTTACCTTGTTCGTTCACGAATTTCAATAAAAAATCAGGGTCTTTGTAATCAATGTATTTAATGCCACTTTTTTTGAAGCGACAGTATTTTTTCTTTTTAGCCTCAGCTGTAGGAGGATTTAAGTATCTTATGTCTTTTGGTGATGCCATTTTTTTAAACGTTAAATTGTTAAACCATTAAGAAGTTGCGGTTTCCTTTTTCTTAGTTTTACCATCAGCAACCAAACCTTTACGCTTATCTGCATAAGCAACGGCATGTTTGTCGAGTGCTACAGTCAAGAAACGTAAGATGCGCTCATCACGTTTGTAAGTAACTTCTAAGTTATTTACGATTTCTTGTCCTTCGCCGGCAAATTCTAACAAGTGATAGAATCCGGTTGTTTTCTTTTGAATCGGGTAAGCTAATTTTTTTAAGCCCCAATTTTCTTCATTCACGATCTTTCCTCCCAAATCGGTAATGGTTTTTCTAATTTTTTTTGCGGCCTCCTTTGCCTGATCATCAGACAAAACGGGAGTTAAAATGAAGACCGTCTCATAGCGTTTTTCCATTGTTTATTTTTTATAGGGGTGCAAATATACAAATTTTATTGTAACCACAAATAAATCTGAGATATTTTGTTGAAAATCAAGCACAAAACCTGATAAAAAGCCCCTCTTTTTTCCACAATTAAGAAGCCTGAGCAATAATGACTAGTTAATAATGATCTTCTTCCTGTAAAAATGGTCTTTATTGCGCATTTCCATAACATAAATTCCTTTGTCCCAATGCTCGGTATTAAGTTTAAGCTCTGATTGAAAGTTCGATTGGTAGATGGCTGTATGATGCGCGTTATACACACGCAATTGAAAAACATCAGTCTTATTTGGAAGTTTAATCTCAATGCTTTGTGAACTTGGAACAGGAAACACCGACACTTGGTCCAAATCAGTGTTTGTTTTGTTTAGGCCCGTGGTGTTTACAGTGCAGGTTCGTGCAACATTAAACAATAGCTGCAACGAATCGATGGGCTCAATGCCTGAATTGGTATGGGTTCGCAGTGAAATAAGAAAGGAAGGTAAACCAAAGGTATCGCTTGGAGCACTCACTTTTAGAAAAGCAAATAAAGAGGAGGATCCATATGGGGCGCAACGACTATCCGCACCCACCATTTTAGCGCCTCGCATCGCAGCCATTAATTTACAGGCCAAATCGCCTTTGGCTCTTTTAAAGCCCGCCTCCATCGAGTCGAGCACTTGTTTTCCCAATAATATATTTCCTTGTATAGAATAATTCGGACCGAGTATATGTCCTTTATAGTCACTACATGCTGTGCCTGTAAAGGCTGCACTTTGGGCAGTACCTTGCACCATACGCACCACCCCATATTGCCGTATACTAGGATTGGATTGGATATCGTTTGTGCTTAACCAACTTATGAGTTGAGTGGGATTATCACCCGACAGCATTTCATTGCGGGCATTAACCTGATTACCTGGTAAATATGCAGCTTGTGTAGCAATGGCACCCACATTTGGAATGATCTCGGTAATAAAATCATTAAAATAGGGCGTTCCGAAAAGATCCACGCAAGATGCACCGGCCGCTCCCACTTCCCGGGTAATGGAGTCAAAAGCCAGAATGGAAAAGGTATCCTGCGCCTTGGCTACTTTTATATTAATAAGTAGAAATAAAAAGATACTTTTTTTTATTATGCCCATGTTTGTTTTAGCTGATACATAAAGATACATATTTATTATAGCCTCGGCCTGAACTTTTCTGGCTTTATAATTAATATATTTATGGTCTATTCCAGAATTATGATTCCATTTTTTACCAAACGTACTTATTCAACATGTATCACTGTTTTTAGTTTGTTCATTGGTTTTAATGCCGCTGCACAAAATGAATACGTTGATTACCGTTCTTCAACCAACCCACTTTACTGGAAAAACCGAAAACCTGTTGAAGGCTACTGGCAACAGGACATTCACTACAACATAAAAGCTGAAATTAACGACAGCAGTGATGTTTTAAGCGGAACCGAAGAACTCACCTATTGGAACAATTCACCTTATGACATTTCTTTTGTTTATTTCCATTTATATAACAATGCTCAAAACAAAAATTCATATGCTGCCGACCTTTATAAAAACAACGATTACAATTTAAAATTCGGCAAGTACCGGTCGCAAAATTTAGGAACTGTAGTTGAACAAATTAGCATCAATGGCACAAACTTAAAAACCGAACTCGATAACACCATTTTAAAAGTATACCTCAGCAAACCCTTGCCTTCAGGCGAATCGGTGACCTTTCATCTGAATTTCAAAACTTATTTTGATCAGGAGGCCATTCGTAATCGGATGAAACTATTTAATTCTTTTGGTAAAAAACATTACGATGTGGTGCACTGGTATCCACGCATTGCTGTGATTGACCGTAAATTTGGCTGGACCACTGATCAGCATATGGATCACGAATTTTATGGTGATTTTGGTTCTTACCATGTTGAACTAACCTTGCCAAATATTTATGTGGGTGATGGCACAGGGATTTTAGTAAATGAAAAAGAAGTGTTGCCTGATACTTTAAGAAAAAAATTGGATATCCGTAATTTCCTTCAGAAACCTTATAATTCGCCACCTTCAACAATAATTAAAAGAGACGGCACAAAAAAAACATGGAAATTTTCGGCCATTAATGTGCATGATTTTGCTTTTACCTGTGATCCTAATTACCGAATTGGCGAAAGCAATTGGGATGGTGTGCGTTGCATAGCCCTTGTTCAGGAGCCTCATGCAGCCGGCTGGTACAATGCGGCTGCTTACACGGCCAAAGTACTTGAAATAAATTCTTATAACATTGGTCCCTACCATCACCCAAAAATGATTTTGGCCGATGCGCAAGACGGCATGGAATATCCCATGTTAACGCTTTGTGGCGGCTTTGATCCTGATTACCGAACGTTATTAATTCACGAAATGACCCATAACTGGTTTCAGGGTATGTTGGGCACCAACGAAACCTACCGTGCTTATATGGACGAAGGCTTTACTCAATTTTATACGGCCGATACCTATCAATTCATTGATGGTCCATTAAGTATTGAAGCAAAATCAAAAAGTAAGTATATTGAACGTTTCACCGAACCCCTGCGCATAGTAGATGATCAGATTTACAACTCGTATTATTATAATGCTGTTACAAAAAATGAAGAAACCCCATTAAACACCCATGCCGATGATTTTAACGGAGCAATTCGTCACGGCGGTGGATATGGCCAGTCGTACACCAAAACAGCGGCCATGCTTAAAAATATGGAATATGTATTAGGCCGTGCTTTGTTTGACAAGGCCATGCAACAGTATTTTAAACAATGGAAATTTTGTCACCCCTACCCCGAAGATTTTAGAAACTCCATCATTCAATACACCGGTGTAGACTTGAATTGGTTTTTTGATGAATGGTTAGAAACCGCGAAAACCATTGATTACAAGATTGGTCGTATTAAACGTAAAAAAAACGATGTGTATGAAATTACCTTCAAGCGTTTGGGTAGCATGCAAATGCCCATTGATTTTGTGGTGATTGACAAAAATGATTCGGCCCGACATTATTACATACCAAATACTTGGTTTGAAAAACCAACGGGCGCCACGACGCTGCCTCGCTGGATTGGCTGGGGTCCGAAATTAAGACCCAGCTACACGGCTACCTTAAACATTGGCACCAAAATAAAAAATGTGGTTATTGATCCTTCATTTCGCCTGGCCGATGTGGATATGACCAATAATTCGAAACACAATCGGGTAAGTTTACGTTTTGATTCGAAGGTTTATAATCCACCAAACTGGAAGCGTTATGATATGCGGGTTCGTCCTTCATTATGGTATAATGGTTACGATGGTTTAAAATTCGGAGCCATGTTAAGTGGCGATTACCTCAACACCAAACATGTATTTGAATTGGGTGTTTGGCTGAGTAGCGGCTTGGGTCAGGCTTATGTCAACAATACCATGGTTGGCAATCAGATGGCTAAAAACAAATACAATGTCTTGTCATTTGTTTTTGATTATAAAACATCCACACATAAATTCATTAAAAAATCGAACCTTTATTTACAAGCCAAATCGCTCGATGGATTGGATGACGGAACCATTGGTTTTGAAAAGAAAAGTAATAATGAACGAACCCGCGTGTATACCCACTTAAAAGCGATGTGGCGCGACTTGCCACAAGACATGGTATACGTGATTAACAGAAATGAATGGGGTTACCAAAAGCTGAACAGCGCCATACATGTAGGACTGGAACATTCTTACCGGTATAAAAAAGGAAGTGGCACTATTTTATTAAACCTGCGTTCTTCAGCCTTTACAAACGATTACGACTTTTCGGCAGCCACCATCACAAGCGTGAATAAAAACGATCTGGGTAAAATAAATATCAATACCCGCTTTTTTGCACAATTAGGTTTTGGAAGGAATTTACCATCTGAGTCGATGTTGTTTGTGGCCGGTGCCAATAACGAAGACCTGATGAACAATAAGTATACCCGTTCGATGGGCTTGATACCGCCTGATTGGGGTGGATTTGGCTCAACCACGAATCACTTTACTGCTGGTGGAGGATTAGGTTTGCGAGGTTATTCGGGTTATGTCTTAGCAGCCAAAAATGCCGATGGTACGTATAGTTATAATTACAAAGGAACAACAGGAACTTCAGCAAGTGTTGAGGTTGAATTTGGAGAATTGTTTAAAAAGTTTAATCCCCGTTTCCTGAAAAACAGTGTGAAGTTACAACCTTATTTATTTGGTGATGCCGGCATCATTACTATTAATGCTCCGGGCACAGCCAATGTGATGAGTGATGTGATGGCAGATGCCGGTATTGGAACCACTTTAAGTATAGTGCGTTGGGGAAAATTAAGCAATTTAAAACCACTGGTTATTCGTTTTGATATACCCTTTTTTGTTAACCGTTTACCATACGCTGAAAGTGATTACCTTCAGTTTCGCTGGATGATAGGCGTTAACAAGGCTTTCTAATAAATAAATTAATACATAAATAAACAAAGGCTAAAAAATGTTTAAATAAAAGTCCTATCAAACAAACCATGACCTAAGTTTTTACATTTGCCAAAATCAATAATTAAACTAATAATCAAATCATGCTAAACAAACTAAAAACCTTCACTGCGGCCATCGCCCTTAGCGCTGTTGCAATCAATCCACTGAGTGCCCAATTAAAAGTGCCGGCACCAAGTCCTTTACAAAACATAAAACAAGTTTTTGCTTTAAGCGAAATCAATATCGACTACTCCCGTCCAAGCGCTAAAGGACGTGTTGTTTTTGGGGATGTCGTTCCTTTTGGAAAAGTATGGAGAACCGGTGCCAATGGTGCAACTAAAATGGTGTTTGGTGATGATGTGAAAATTGAAGGAGTAGCCGTGGTATCAGGAACCTATGCTATTTATACGGTTCCGAACAAAGACAGTTGGGATATTATGCTGTACAAAGATTTAACCATGGGTGGCGATGTAGCCAATTACAAAAAGGAAAATGAAGTGGCCCGTTTTACAGTAAAAACAAAAGCTTTAAACGATATGGTTGAAACATTTGTGATTGATATTAGTGATATCACATCCACTGCCTGTAACATTAATTTTACCTGGGAAAAAACCAGAGCTTCTTTACATATTGTTACGGATATAGATACTAAGATCATGAAAAACATTGAAAGCAATGTCATTAATGATAACCGTCCGTATTTTCAAGCTGCCAGTTATTTTTACGAAACAGATAAAGACCTTATTAAAGCCGGAGAGTGGATTGACAAAGCCATTGCGGCAAATCCAAAAGCATTTTGGATGTTTATGTTGAAAGCTAAAATTCAAGCCAAACAAAAAGATTCTAAAGGAGCAATAGCTACTGCTCAGCAAGTTATTGTATTAGCGCAAGAAGCTAAAAATGATGATTATGTAAAACAGGCTGAAAAACTTATTGCCGATAATAAGAAGTAATCATTTATTACACTGTTTATATGAAATCCCGTTTGCCTATGCAAGCGGGATTTCTTTTCGTTATCACGCGCATTCCACATATGTTGTAAGTGATTAGATACCCAAGTTAGGCAAGACGAATTAGCTTTGTTTTGACGTAAACACGCCTGGGAATAGCGTTAACTAAAAAAGCCCGGCGAATGATCGTCGGGCTTTTTATTGTGTTTATTAATGTCTTATTCGACTTGAAACAATTCAACTTGAAATATTAAGGTTGCGTTAGGAGGAATAACATTACCTGCACCTCTTTCGCCATACCCAATATTTGGTGGAATCATTAAATAAGCTTTTCCACCTGGTTTCATTAACTGTAAACCTTCTGTCCAACCTGGAATCACTTGATTTAAACCAAACTTAATGGTTTGACCTCTATCGTAGCTGCTATCAAACTGGGTGCCATCCATTAACATACCTTTGTAATGCACAGTAACTTGAGATGTTGAGGTTGGTGAAGCACCAGCGCCTTCGGTTGCAATTACATATCGTAATCCGGAATCTGTTTTTTTACCGTTATTTAATTGATCAACAATTTTTTGAAACTCCGCTTTAGCACTGGCTTCTTTATCCGTTAGTTTTTTAAGGATAGTGGCTTGTGAAGCGGTAAAGGTTGTAGCAGCTTCAAATTTCTCTGCCTCTTTTCCTTTACGAAGAATCACTAATTTTTTTAAGGTATCGTTCATAGCGATTTTATTCACGACATCCATTCCGGCTATAACATGACCAAACACCGTGTGTTTACCATCTAACCAAGGAGTTTCCTTGTGGGTAATAAAAAACTGTGAGCCATTTGTACCAGGACCGGCATTAGCCATACTTAAAATACCTGGGCCAGTATGTTTTAAAGTCGTGTCAAATTCATCTTGAAATTTATAACCCGGATCACCGGTTCCTGTTCCAAGTGGGCAACCACCTTGAATCATAAAATCTGCAATCACCCGGTGAAATTTTAAGCCGTCGTAATAATTTACCCCTTCAGGTTTTGCAGTGTTTTTAATGGCACCTTCTGCCAAACCTACAAAGTTAGCAACCGTCATGGGCGTTTTTTTAAACTCTAACTGCGTATAAATATCGCCTTTATTGGTTTCAAATTTGGCATACATGCCATCAGCCTGCTTCTCTAAAAATTCTTTATCCATTTTACTTAATTTTTGTTTTGCTTTTTTTTGCGCTCCCGCTCCAAAACTAATGAGTGAAAACGCAGAGATTAATAAAAGTAGTTTTTTCATTTTATTGATGATTTATATTGGTATTTACTTACTACAAAAATACTGCCAATTAGTTGCCCGGTTGTTGATGTTGGCCAGGTGCTTGTTCAGCCTGTGGTGGTGCCGGATGAAAATCAAGCAATTCAACTTCAAATGTTAATGGTGCAAATGGCGGAATACCTTGACGGCCTTGCGGTCCGTAAGCGATAGCCGATGGAATGATCAATTTAGCTTTACCACCTTTTTTCATTAATTGCAAACCTTCTGTCCAACCTACGATAACCTGATTTAAAGGGAATTCAATAGGCTCACCACGTTCAACAGAACTATCAAAAGTTTTACCATCTAAAAATTTACCAGTATAATGTACTTTTACAATATCGGTAGGTTTTGGATTTGGCCCCGAACCTTTTTTAGTTTCGATAAAATATAATCCGCTAGCGGTTGGTTTAGCCGTGATTTTATTATCTGAAAGGTATTTTTCCATGGATGGTTTTTCCAAGGCTTCAAATTCTTTCATTTTGCCTTCTTGTTCAGCCATTTGCTTTTTTTGATTTTCTTCTACTTCTTTTTTGGTGCGTATTTCTTTAATTTTAATAACGCCTTTTAAAAATTCACCCGGCTTAATTCCTTTAGGGAGTTCGTTTTGACGATTGGTTTTTAAGAAAAAGGAATCCGCTGAAATAATAAAAGCGGCACTATCGCCTTTGGCCATCATCATCATACCATCTTCAAGACTTCCTTTAAAAGATGATTTTGACATCCCGAAAGGCACAAAACCGGTTCCATCTTGGCTTACATCTTTTGAATTGATGATAACCGAATCATTTCTTTGGTTAGTAATCAGATAACTGATAGTAATTCCGTCACCTTCTTGAACTTTAGCTCCATTTTCATCATGGATAAAAAATTTATAATGTAAACCATTTTCAGCTTTGGTAAACCCATCAAACTGAGAGTCGTTACAGGCACCAAACACTAAAGCTATGGCGGCAGTTGCAAGTAATGTTGCTTTTTTCATTTTTGTTTTGTTTTATTTTTTAATGTCAATTAGTTTAATTTCATATACCAGTGGAGTATAAGGAGCTACCATTCCGTTACTGCTTCCTTTTTCTCCAAAAGCAAGCCGTGAAGGTAATATTATTTTCGCATTCTGACCCAATTTTAAGCGTGCTATAACATAATTTATCCCTTTTAGTAACTGATCGGGGGTGCCAAAGATAAACTCAAAATTTTTGGGCGATTTTTCAAGAAAACGACCGTTTAAAAAGCGGCCTTCATATGAAACGACTAGTCTATCACCGATAGAAAATGAATCCTGAGTGTTTTGAATGGGTTTTTGTAGCCAGTAAAAACCGGCCGCATCAATTGCGAATTCGAGATCCTGCGGAGTCTTGAAGAATGCATCTATTTGTTCGCTTTCCCTCAATTGGAGGTTGTTTTTTATTTTAACAAATTCCTTACGTGAGAATACTTTTTTTATTTTAAGATCGATCTTCACCACTGTATCACCTTTACTAAAATAGGGCACTTCTTTTGATTGAAATTGTTGTTCAAAAAAGTCGGACGGTTTTATTAATACAGAAGCACTGTCTAATACCGAACATTTTGAAACATAGTCTTTCACAAAATTTGTTTTTACCGTTGAATCGAGGTCAATATAAAATCGATCATTAAAATTATTATAGCTATCCCAAAAAACCGAGTCGGATTGGGTTTTAAAACATAGGTCAAGCCAGGCCACGGAACCACCTTCATATGCAAGTGAATCGGTATTAAAAGCAAGTAAATGATAATAATAACCAAGGGGGCTTTTAGAATAACCGACCTTGGTTTTAGGTTTACATGCCGATAAAATGACTACTAATGTGACAAGAAACGGAATTATGGATTTGCGTGTCACGGTTTTTTTTGAATTTTAAGCAAATATAGTCAAGAGCCCAGATATTTAAACAAAAAAGCTTCCGGAACATCCGGAAGCTTTTAAAAAGATATTTATTTGTTTAGGACAAAAGCAAAGAGCTTTACAGACACTTCGACAACGCTCAGTGTAAGCAATCTCTAAGCTTTTGCGAAGGGCAAAAGCAAAGAGCTTTACAGACACTTCGACAACGCTCAGTGTAAGCAATCTCTAAGCTTTTGCGAAGGGCAAAAGCAAAGAGCTTGCTTACATCATACCGCCCATACCACCCATATCAGGCGATCCGCCCATAGCTGGTTTTTCTTCTTTTTTCTCTGCTAAAACACAATCAGTCGTTAAGAGCATAGCTGCAACTGAAGCAGCGTTCTCCAAGGCAACACGACTTACTTTAGTAGGATCAATAACACCCGCTTTTAATAAATTTTCGTACACTTCTGTTCTGGCATTAAAACCAAAATCGTCCTTACCTTCTTTTACTCGTTGAACAACGATAGATCCTTCGATACCACAGTTGGTACAGATCTGACGTAATGGCTCTTCCAAGGCTCGTTTAACAATAGCGATACCCGTATTTTCGTCTTCGTTTGCACCTTTTAATTTTTCAATCGCAGCAATGGCACGAATATACGCTGTTCCGCCGCCCGGTACAATACCTTCTTCAACCGCAGCACGTGTAGCAGCTAATGCATCATCCACGCGGTCTTTTTTCTCTTTCATCTCTACTTCACTGGCAGCACCAATATATAATACAGCAACACCACCGGCTAATTTAGCCAAACGTTCCTGTAATTTTTCTTTATCGTAATCAGAAGTTGTTGATTCGATCTGAGCTTTAATCTGATTTACACGTGAAGCGATCTCTGCTTTTTTACCGGCCCCATTTACGATGGTTGTATTGTCTTTATCGATGGTGATTTTTTCGGCTTTTCCAAGATCGGTTAATTGCATGTCTTCTAAACGACGACCTTGTTCTTCGCTGATATAGGTACCGCCGGTTAAAATGGCAATGTCTTCCAACATGGCTTTTCTACGATCGCCAAAACCCGGGGCTTTAACGGCACAGATTTTTAAGTTTGCGCGCAAACGGTTAACTACCAAGGTTTGTAAGGCTTCGCCATCCAAATCTTCAGCAATAATTAATAATGGTTTACCGGTTTGAACCGCTTTTTCAAGAATAGGTAGTAATTCCTTCATGGCCGAGATCTTTTTTTCATAGATCAATACATAAGGACTTTCCATAACCACTTCCATTTTATCTACATTGGTTACAAAATAAGGAGAGATATAACCACGATCAAACTGCATACCTTCAACCACTTCAACAGTAGTATCGGTACCTTTAGCTTCTTCAACAGTGATAACACCTTCTTTTTTTACTTTGCTCATGGCTTCAGCAATCAGTTTTCCGATAGTACTATCGTTATTAGCCGAAATGGTTGCAACCTGTTCGATTTTTTTATTTTCGTTGCCAATATTCTGAGATTGTTTTTTCAAATTCTCAACTACCGCAATAACAGCTTTGTCGATACCGCGTTTCAAATCCATTGGATTTGCACCGGCAGCCACATTTTTCAAACCGGCGGTAACAATTGCTTGGCCTAATACAGTAGCTGTAGTTGTTCCGTCACCGGCAACATCAGCTGTTTTAGAAGCAACTTCTTTTAATAATTGAGCACCCATGTTTTCAACCGGGTGACTTAATTCAATTTCTTTCGCAACGGTTACACCATCTTTAGTAATTTGTGGTGAACCAAATTTTTTATCAATAATCACATTACGACCTTTTGGTCCTAAGGTTACTTTTACTGCATTTGCTAATGCATCTACACCACGCTTTAAAGCGTCGCGGGCTTCTATGTTAAAGGTTATATCTTTTGCCATTTCTTGTTTTTTTTAATTAATTAGTGAAGGTGGGATAAATTACTTTTATCACCATTTTTTCATTAAACGATAGCGTAAATATCGCTTTCTTTCATGATAAGGTATTCTTTGCCATCCAAGGACAATTCGGTACCTGCATATTTTCCGTAAAGTACAGTGTCGCCAACTTTTACAGTCATTGGTTCGTCAGGTTTACCGTTTCCTACAGCTACAATTTTACCTCTCATTGGTTTTTCTTTTGCTGTATCCGGAATAATAATTCCGCCTGAAGTTTTGGTCTCGGCCGGTGCTGGTTCAACAAGCACTCTGTCTGCCAAAGGCCTAACATTTACATTTGATTTTGCCATATTGTTAGTTGTTTTATTGATTATGAAATTCGCTTGACAACCTCACAAATTATGCCAAGCCAGAATTATGGACGTATATAGCCAAATTTGCATCAAAAAATGAAAATGTGTAATAAATTGACAGATAAAAATGACAGGCTGACACACCTATACGGGAATTACTTTAGGCGCACGCCATCTTGATAAGATACCACAAAACCATCAAATCCTTTTGTGAGAATTTCCTGGCGTTTGGCCACAGCATCCTCTCGTGATAAGAAACTTCCAAATAGAACTTTGAAAAGACCATTGTCACTTACAATTGTAACTTTACCTAAGGCTTTAAATTCAGATCGATCGGGTTCGTTGTTAAATGCGCCTACCTGTATTTTAAAAACCAAGCCGTTTTCATTTACCTTAATAGCATGCGTTTCTTTACTCTCTTTTCCTTCCCCTTGCGAATCAGTTGTTTTAAATGCCTCTTTTAACTTTGCCAAATCTTTGCTGGAATCGGTTCCTTTTGTAAGATCGGTTTTTTCAGGTGATTCAGTTGAATTAATTGCATTTGCATTGGATGGGGCCGGAAAGCCATAACTACCCGGATTTACAGAGCGATTAATCCTTTCAATTTCATTGGCATTTTCGTTCAGGTTTTTGGCCAAATTCAATACTTTACCTGCAATTTCCAAATCTTTTTCGGCTTGTTCTTTTTCAATGTTTGCCTTATCTAAGGCTGTTTTCTTCTCCTCTTCATTAGTAAGTAACCCAGCTTTGGTAATAGCCGTATTTGCCTCTTTTAATTTTAAAACCGCCTTTGCTTTCTCCCGCTCTCCAACTTCTTTGGCATCCTTTGAATCCTTTTTTAATTGAATGACTTGCTGTTTTATTACTTCAGGATTTTGTGTATTTATTTCAGAAGGGCTAACCGTTGTTGTAAGGAGTGATTTGGGTAGGACTGATTTTAGGGATACAAAAGGTGAAGTAGAAACTTCTATAGAACCAGAGGCAGAATCAGTTATTTGGATACTCATGGTTTCCATTTCAACTTCCTTTTTATCGTCATTTTCCATGTAGTAATATTTTTGAGCCAATGATTTCAATCCCGTTGAATCTCCGGTTAATAATTTCATGGTTATAGAAAATTCAGCATCAGGTGGACTAATTACCCAAATAATTTTAGCCCTAATATCCTCAAATGAGAAGGTTCCATTTTTTGAATCTAACTCTTTTACTACCAGACCTTCGGGTACATCGAGCTGATATTTTGAAAAATTATTTGCTGAACCTTTATTAATCTTCACTTCAAAGGTTATTTCCGAATTTACGCCTGCTACCAGTGGCAAATTGCTTTGCATGCTAATTTGAGCGTGTGTCAACGTGCTAAACAGGAAAATAATTACTACGTGATAAATATACTTCATACTGCTATTTTACATATAAAAACCTTCATTTATTCAATAATTCAAAAGAGTTTACCACCTCAAAATGTTGACAAGCTAATTTACTATTTCGGAACTATTTTTAATTTAAAAAAAAAGGCTGCCAAAAAATGGCAGCCTCTAAATAGATTATAGTTCTTACTTCATGAAAGTTATAGGATAGGAAATACCTTTAATTAATACTTCACCGGTATTATCGCAAGGACTAACTAAAAGATCAGGATTTTGAAGGCCTTCATTTGCGAAATAAATTTGGCGACGGTATTTTTCTTTTGGCGTGCCGAAACCTGTTGTGAAGGAAGTAATACCACTAATAATTGGATGGTGCTCTTCGTAACGCACAACTACAGAGTTAGTTATAGGGTCAATGCTCACACCACCTACTTTATCAGAAGAACATGTGAAATCGCGCGTTAAAGGGTTGGTTTGACTAATTAACATGGCGTAAGGCACATTACCAGAAGTTACACCGGTTGCTGCACCGTAATAATTAACAACCGCAAAGTTCCAGTTAATTGGAGTTTGAGGGGTACCTACTTTTTGAAGTGTAAATACATCCTTGTTACTTGTATTAACTAAGGTTTTATACAATTTACCATCCCAGGTCATATTTTTAGTTGAATCGCTAGGGTGAGTAAATTTAAATTTACCTTCTAATGTCCATGTAATATTTGTAATGGAAGGGTTCCAATTATCAGATGAAAGGGTGTTTTTCAAGTAAGCTTCACTTCCATTTAAATTTTCGATTAACCAGCCATCAACACGGAAATCAACAAGGACGATTCTACCTTTGAATTCAAAATCATGGGCGTATTTTGCATTTAGATTTACAGTTGGATTCCATAATGGATTATAGCCCCAATATAAAAAGATTGAACCGCTACGTAAACGACCATCTAAACATTTTGTTTTGTTCCATGCGAAAGTAATTTCATTCGCTGAAATATCACGAATTGCTGTAAACGAACCTGTACCGGCACCTAGTGTACCTGCGGTACCAGGAATTTCGGTATAAAAATGTTTAAGAAAGGTGTTTTCTGCCGAAAAACTAGTTGCCATATCGATATCACTAATCAAATAAGTGGCATAGGCTGCGTCTATAGAGCTTTGAACCTCTGTATCCGCTTCTGGTGCTTCATTCGGTGTTTTTTTCTTACAGCTTATTACAAGTAGCGCAGAAATTGCTAAAATTGAAAAACTTAAGGTAACTTTTTTCATTTTCATAAAGTTTGAAATATTTTGCTGCAATTTAGGATAATTATTTCAAACTAACAAAATTTGTTAAAGAAATAAGCGGAGGTAAATCTACCTAAATAGCACAAGGTTAATAATATGGTTGTTTTTTTGTGTTGACATGTTTGTAATTCACCTTACACAAGTTCAAAAATTCACTATTTTATAAAATCTATCGCTACGAAATCCTACGTAAGAGTACTTTGCCAAATTGTTGCCTTGGTTCGCAACTTCAGAACTCCATTCTCTGACATAGTTTGTATTTACGAGAATAGCGATTACCGGTTGTAAATTCGGCAATACCCTGCACAAATGGTTAAAATTCTTCATTCTAAACTATTCATTCGGGAGCTAAACGAGCGCCTCCTAATTTGATTGGAAAAGCGTTGAAATCTCTAATTTATGGGTTAAAAACATCCATCTTAACTTCATGGGCATATCCGACAACATATAAGCTTCAGATTTACCAAATACCACCTAGTTTTACCTGCACCAGCTAATGGCTGAGGGTTAGCTTTATTAAACAGTAGAATCGGATGTATTATCAGGGGCTTTACAAGTTTACCTTTCCTATCCAATTTTCCGGAAGGGTCGCGCCACATTAGCTCAAATCATTTTATTGTCAGGGATTAAAAAAGCAGCGCAGGAAATATCCTTAAAGTTTTGAAGCTCCTTGTCTTGATGAGGTGTTGCGGGTGATTTATATTTTGGCCAAGCCATTAATAAGGGGGGCAGAACACCAGCGAGCAAACCTAATTTTTGAGTGGATCGATGCATGGTAAAAGGTATCAGATAAATAGAGTTGACAGGTGTGGCAACAAGTAAGGTTAAAATCAAGTTTCGTGAAACGTATTTTCTATTAAATGCGCTTGAAGAATAAGGGCAGTTGAAATTTAATTGTGCAATTCGTATTTAAATGGTGAAATTTAGAAAATTTTTAAATGGAACAAGATGCTGGTTTTTCCTAATTGTAAAATAAACCTTGGTTTGAATGTGGTGGAAAAAAGACCGGACGGCTTCCATAACATTGAAACTGTATTTTATCCTATTCATTGGTGTGATGCTTTGGAAGTGTTAGAGAATAAAACAACTGAACGTGCATTTGATTACAGTCAAAGTGGACTAACTATCGACGGCTCACTTGAAACAAATTTAATTTACAAAGCTTGGAAACTGATTTGTGGATTAAGAACACTCCCTCCTTTAAAAGTGCATTTATATAAAAATATTCCTATGGGAGCGGGCCTTGGTGGCGGAAGTTCGGATGCCGCGGCTTTTATTAATTTGGTGGATGCCAAATTTAATTTATTGTTGAGTCAGGAAGATAAGTTTGCAGTAGCCAATCAATTAGGGAGTGACTGCGCCTTTTTTATTGACAACAAACCAGTTTATGCGAGCAAAAAGGGAAATGTATTTTCGGGAATACATCTTGATCTTTCTAGGTATTATATATTGCTTGTGTACCCCGGCATCCATAGCAACACGGCTAAAGCCTACGAAGGCTTAAATCCGGCAAAAAAACAACAGGAACTTAAAACTTTGATTGAAACAACAAAACTTAGAGACTGGAAAAATTTGGTAATAAATGATTTTGAGAAAAATTTATTTAGCGTATATCCTGCAATTGAGCATTTAAAACAACAACTTTATGAGCAGGGTGCTTTGTATGCTTCTATGAGTGGCAGTGGCAGTGCGGTTTTTGGGATATTTGAAAAGGAACCGGCTTTAAACTTCTCGCCTTCGTACCACTATTATTTGCAAAAACCTTAATTATTTATTTTGTAAGTCGACAAAAACTTTTTTTCTTTGTGCCTCATTCGAGTGATTTTAACTTTCAACATAAAACCTAACTATAAATGCCTCTAGGCATTTATACACGCTATACAGAGCTACGCGCTTTGTTTCTTCGTCAAGTCAAATTAAAAAGTAATAATTACAATTAAGATAAATATGTTTCTTGTTTTAAAATTTGGCGGCACCAGTGTAGGTACAGCCCAACGAATAAAAGATCTGGTAAAATTTACCGGAGGCGCCGAAGCAAAAATTGTGGTGCTGAGTGCTATGAGCGGCACCACCAATATGCTGGTTGAAATATGCGAAAGCCTTTACAGTAAAGAAATTGAAAAGGCAAATGAAAAAATAAGCAAGCTCGATGAAAAATACCGTGAGGTGATTAACGAATTATTTTCAAAAAAAGAAAGTCTACTTAAAGCCACCGAATTACTTAATTATCACTTTAACCATATTCGTTCTTTTACACTTGATATGTTCACCGCCAATGAAGAAAAGGCCATTCTGGCCCAGGGTGAATTACTCAGTACAGCTTTGTTTCATTTTTATCTCGAGGAGATTGACGTCACCTCTACCCTTTTGCCTGCTTTGAATTTTATGCGCATTGATGCGAACGATGAACCTGATCTGAATTATATTGAGAAATACCTCGGTGAAGAAATTGCCAAACACCCCGGGCAAAAATTGTTTATTACCCAAGGTTATATTTGCCGCAATGTTTTTGGTGAAATTGATAACCTCAAGCGAGGTGGCAGTGATTATTCAGCCTCTATTATTGGTGCGGCCATTCATAGTCCGGAAATACAAATATGGACCGATATAGATGGAATGCATAATAACGATCCACGGATCGTAGATAAAACGCACCCCATACATGAATTAAGTTTTGATGAAGCTGCTGAGTTAGCCTATTTTGGTGCTAAGATCCTGCATCCAACCTGTATTTTGCCGGCTAAAAAAAGAAACATTCCGGTTCGATTAAAAAACACCCTGCAGCCGGATGCTAAGGGTACACTCATTGCCAATATTGACACCAATGAAGGCATTAAAGCCGTGGCCGCCAAAGATGGCATTACTGCTATAAACATTAAAAGTGACCGCATGCTTTTAGCGCATGGTTTTTTACGTGCTGTTTTTGAAATTTTTGAACGTTACAAAACTCCCATCGATATGATTTGTACTTCGGAGGTAGCGGTTTCATTAACTATTGATAATCAGCAAAATTTGGCCAAGATTGTTGCCGAATTAAAGGAAATTGCTTTGGTAGAAATTGATGAAAATCAAACCATTATTTGTATAGTGGGGCAATTACCTAAAGACCGAGCCGGCTATGCATTCAGGGTTTTGGAGTCATTAAAAAAAATTCCACTTCGTATGGTTTCTTACGGCGGATCTTCAAATAACATTTCTGTACTGGTTAACGGTAATTTAAAAAAAACGGCACTCGAAGCATTAAATAATGGATTGTTTAACTCTAACAAGCACTAATATGTTCAGTATAAAACAAGCCGAACGTTTCAATAAGATTGAAACACCTTTTTATTATTACAATACGGAACTATTAAAAAACACGTTAGCAGAAATAATAAAACATGCTCCTTCATCCTATCATATACATTATGCCCTAAAAGCGAATGCCCATCCAACACTTCTTGGTTTCATTAAAGGAGCTGGATTAGGTGCAGATTGTGTAAGTGGCAATGAAATTAAACGTGCCGTTGAATGCGGTTTTGATGCCGCTAAGATTGTATTTGCAGGTGTAGGTAAAAGCGATAAGGAAATCAATTATGCCCTCGAACAAGGCATTTCATGCTTTAATGTTGAAAGTTTGCATGAATTACAAATCATCAATGAACTAGCCGAAAACAAAAATACCATTGCCCGAATTGCCCTGCGGATAAATCCCAATGTGGATGCGCATACACATAAATACATCACAACAGGACTGGAAGAAAATAAATTCGGGATCAATCCATACGAATTTGATGCCATTTTAGATGCCATAAAAAAATTACCTCAACTTCAACTCATTGGTTTGCACTTTCATATCGGTTCTCAAATTCAGAAATTATCGGTATTTAAGACTTTGTGTTTGAGGGTGAATGAAATAAATAAATGGTTTATTCAAAAAGGTCATTTGCTTCCTAATATCAATGTTGGTGGTGGATTGGGTATAAACTACCAGGAGCCCGACAAACAGGCCATTGTAGATTTTAAAACCTATTTTACGGTGTTTAAAGAATTTCTTGAACTTAGGCCACAACAGGAATTACATTTCGAACTTGGGCGTTGCATCATTGCTCAATGTGGTAGTTTGATTAGTCGCGTGCTTTATATCAAAAATGGCATTAACACGAATTTTTTAATTCTTGATGCCGGTATGACTGAACTTATCCGTCCGGCGCTATATCAGGCCTATCACAAAATTGAAAACATTAGCAAAGATTCATCATACGGCAGTATTAAGTATGATGTGGTTGGACCAATTTGCGAAAGCAGTGATTGTTTTGGAAAAGCAGTTGCCTTGCCTGATACGAAGCGCGGTGATATTATTGCCATACGATCAGCCGGCGCCTACGGTGAGGTAATGAGTAATCACTATAATCTAAGGGATGGCGTTAAGTCGGTTTTTGATTCAGAGTTGCGTTCTCAATAAGATCATAATGATGAATTTCAGTAACGGATACCTTCAGCTTTCCTTCTTTGGTAGCTTCCGGACTCAGATGTTTAAATTTAGCATTCTCTATCAAATCATTGGCCTTATATGAGATTCGTGAATTTACATTTTGGGAATAAGTATCGTTAATGGCTTTTATGAGAATGATAAATTCGGCATCACGTTCCAATAGATCGTTTTTAATTAAACCAAAAAGTGGGCTATCTTCGTTAATATGATGAACGATGGTCCAGCTCATGGCTAAAAAATTTACGCGACTTATTTCTAACTTTAAATTTAAAAATTCGCGTTTATTCGTTTCGGGATTATTAATGGTCATGGTTAATACCGCCTCCGACTCAATTAACTCGTATTGTTTTTTGTTGGTGATTCTGAACATGAGTCCTTTAGATTCGCGGTAAGGTGAGATCAAAATATTTTTGCTATAAAGTACATGTGCTTTTGGTCTTGAAAAACGACCATATAAAACTCCGGTTGCTAAAGCAAAACTCAGTAAACCTAAAAGAGACTCTAAGGCAGCGGCAATGCTGGCGGCATTACCTATGGGGTATATATGGCCATAACCCAAGGTGGTAATGGTTTGAGCACTAAAAAAAAACAGACCGATAAATTCTTGAGATTTGGAGCTTCCAGGTATATCTAAACCACCGAAATGCTGAGCGCCTATGATATAATACAGGCAGGCAAATAATACATTGATGAGCACATAAGTGCCAAGTATGATTAGAATAAGTTTAGATAAGGAGGCTGAAATGAGTGAATGATAGAAATCGGTATTATTATACCAGCCTAGTCCGGTGCGTTGCACATTAACCTTACCGTTTTTATCTAAAAAGCGTACCGACTTAGCATAATTTTTTGAACCGAAGCCTAGTTCGCGTTCTTGCTCTTTTAGTTTATTTTTAAAAACCGCCATTTTTGTATTTTAAGTATGTAACTTTGTAATATGAATACCAAATTTACTTATTATTGGCTATTAGTATTAGCTCCCATCTTATTTATTTGCTGGTTTTTTATCTCCAAACAGGAGAATAAACCAATTCACTACTTGGCCTATTTTGGACCAAAAAATGCCAGCGGTAAAAGCGACACGAGTTACCACCGTATTCCTGATTTTGAATTTACCGACCAGTATAATGAAAAAGTAAATCAAAAAACCACACAAAATAAAATTTATGTAACCGAGTATTTTTTCACCACCTGTCATAGTATTTGTCCCATTATGAATTCTAATTTGGAGCGGGTTTACAAAACATTTAAAACCGATTCGAGTTTTTTAATTTTATCGCATACCGTTGACCCTGAAACCGACTCGGTGCCTGTATTGTTGCAATATGCTCAGTTACATGGCGTGGATAATAAAAACTGGTTGTTTTTAACAGGCAGTAAACAAGACCTTTATGGCTTGGCGCGAAAAGGCTATTTATTAAATACTGAAGAAGGCAATGGTGACGAAGAAGATTTTATTCACACTCAAAATTTTGCCTTAATTGATAAAGAGCGCCACATCCGTGGTTTTTATGATGGAACTGATACTGCTGAAATAAGTCGCTTAATTGAAGAGGTCAAATTACTTGAACAGGCTTATGCGTACCGTCGTTAGTGCTGTTTTATTTGTTTTTCTAATCCCTGGCTTTTCATTTTCACAAAGCATTTCAGGGGTTTATAAAATTGATGCGCTGATAAAACGCATCGAAAATAAGGATACCACCTATGTTGTAAATTTTTGGGCCACCTGGTGTAAGCCATGCGTAGAGGAACTTCCGGCCTTTGATAGTTTAAGTGCTGAATTGCGCGGATCGCATGTAAAAATAATCTTAGTAAGTCTTGATTTTAAGGAAGATTTGCAGAAAAAGGTGAACCCTTTTTTATATAAGCATCACATAAAAAGTGATTGTGTGTTATTGGATGAAGTTAACGGCAACAATTTTATTGATAAAATTTCACCCGAATGGAGCGGCACGATACCGGCAACTTTAATGAAATTAGGTGATTCAACTGTTTTTCTAGAGAAAAAACTAAAATTACACGATTTAAAAAACGCCATTCTTGGCTTGGTGAAAAAATAATTCAGCCTTCGTGATTTAATTACAGGTAAGTTTAATTTCCGCCTAGTTGTAAGCTACCGCTAAAGTAGCTATGCCATTTTCAATCTTAACCAGCTTAGAACCTAATTTGAGTGTACAGTTAAATTTAATTTTCAATAATTTGGTTGCCTCGTTATTTTCGTTGGCATGATAATTCTCTATCGATAATACTTGAAAATTGCTAGAGGCCGGTTGACTCAAATCCTTAGTGCTATATACATTGCCATCAGGGTCGGTTAAAATAACCGTTACCCGCGAGTTAAGTCGAGTATTTGCAAGTGGCGCAAAATTGGCGGTAAAATTAGACTGGCAATAAGATTCGGTATTGATCTGATAATATGAGGTACAAACATTATTTGCTGCATCTACTACCGTTAATGTGGTAGCATAAACCCCTGAAGTTTGAAAAGTATGTGTAGGAGCGAAAGTGTTAGCTGTGCTGCCATCACCGAAACACCAATTACACTTAAAAGGTTTAACCCCTGTGCCTGTATACGAGTATTTATAAACAGGTACAGATGACGTGCTATCTCTTACCACCTTAACAGTAGTTTGTAGAGGATTACCGATGGTAAATATATTTGTATGTTTAATATTATTACATCCACCATTCGCGTCGCTGTATTCATAGGTTACAGAATAGGTTTTTCCCAATTCGAAGGTTTGTGTGGTAGAATAAACGCCGTTTACTTTCCACTCATCTGAACTAGGTTCTTTAAAGCGCCAGAGATAGGCGTCGTTTGATTCGTAGGCTTTAGTAGGAGTAAATGTAATGTTTTGTGTTAATCCGGTAAAGGTAGCATCGGTATACTTGTAGGTACCTGTTGTAAAAGCAGTATCGGTATAAATTGGGAAAGCTAAAGCAGTTGGGCGGTAATTATTAATGAGTAAGATTAAGGAATAAGCACCTAAATTGGTTTTTTTGGAAAGTTCAGCTTTAAAAACATAAATACCATGCAGCGTATCATAATAGTAACTTGGCTTCATATAATAATCCATATTGCCCGCTTCCATTAAAAGTGGTTGTCCATCCACTGAGCAATTGACAGAAAAAACCGGGCTACCACTTGGTTCCTGGGGCAGTTCTTTCTTTTTGCATCCAAAAAGGATGAGCACCGAAAAAAAGATGGTTTTTAAAATGGTTTTTTTCATGCTTTTATTTATCAAAGAGTGTATACTGTATGCTTAAACGAAGACCCAAAGGCTTTTCGATGTTTTTAATATTTACTGTATTTTTAAAAATATCGGTAGCGCCATAAATAAATTCAGCATTTACATTAAACCGTTTGCTTAATTGTTTTTTATAAAATGCAGAAAGTAAAACATTGCTTGTATTGATACCCTGATAAACACCGGTAGTTTTAATGCTTGAAACATTGGTTGGTCCTTCGGTTGCGGTGTATGTACTCACCGTGTTTTTAGAAGTGAATAAATAAGCTACATTCAGTCCTAAGCCAATTTGATTTGAAGAATTAATAGCATAGGCCAGCTTAATTGGCAGGGCAACGTAATATAAATTATTGGAAGAAACAACCGTATAAGAACTCGTTGAACCAAAACCATATTCGGTTTTAGCACTGTTATAAAACGCCTGATTGATATTTTTAATGTTATAAGATTGTATACCTATGGAGGCATTTAATCTTTTGTTAAGGTAGAATCCAATATTCATACCGGCATACCAGTCGAATCCTTTGCCATCTTTACCTGCCTTGGTATCCCAACCAAGTAAATACGTACTGCCTGCTTCAGCATTGAGGCAACTAGTTTTTGGGCGACGGCCTTTAAAATAATCTTCGTCATATCGCATGAGCATCAGAAATGGCGTTGGGTATAATTCAGCTTCGTTTGCCGTGTAAGTGAATTCTAAATTCGTTAGTTGAATGCTCTCAGGTTGGATGTTTTCAATTTTAGTTAGTATAACATCGGCAGGTTGCTTTGCTGCCGACTCTATGATTTGACCATTAACAGGTTTTGAAGTCACAGAATTTGAAACTTCTTTTGAACCTAAGTTTACAAGTTTAGTTTCTTGCATTCCAATTGATTTGGGTTCAATTGGGAAGCCTGAGTTTTCAAAGCTTGTTTCTTTCTCTACAACAGAATTAGTTGCTGCATGCCATTCATTTTTTGCAAGTAATGGCTGTAGATTTGTTTTGTTGTCTTTGACTTCAAATGGAGTATTACTAGTTGACTTACTTGGATTTAAATGTTTTTGAGAAGTGATTTCAATGCCCGGCACTGTTTTTAAATCCGTTTCTGAAACAGGAGAAAGCTTGTTTTTTGAATCAAGCGGAATACTGTTTTGTTCTGTAGTTGTAGGCGTAGGCGTATAATTTTGTGATGGTAGCTTATTAATTTGTTTGGTGGAAAGTGCGGCTTTTAGATCGGAATTTGTTGTTGTTTTTTCGGAAAGGACATACCAAGCACCTAGTGACGCAGAACCTACTAATAGAAGGGTAAAAGCTGAAACAGCAAGTTTTTTATAAGCAATGCCTTTGGCTACTTTTTGCTGTGCATCCAACAGTCGGCTGGTTTTTTCCCAATGGCTTTCATCAAAGGGGTAATTCGCGTCCTCCGCCTTTTGTCGTATAATCTTGTCAAATTCTTCTTCGAAACTCATCTCTGTTCTATTGGTTAAACCTTTGTTAATACACTGTTTTCTAAATACTCTTTTAATTTTTGTCTAGCCGCATTCAGATGCCATTTTGAGGTGCCTTCACTGATTTGAAGCAGAACACCAATTTCTTTATGAGAGTAACCATCAATGGCGAATAAATTAAACACCTTCTTTGTAGCTTCGGGCAATCGGTTAATATGTTCCACTATTTGATTGTAGTTAATTCTACTCAAGGCCTCGTTTACTTCAGAAAAATCTGAATTGTCGTAATACTCTTCAACATAGGTAACTTTTTCTTTCGCTCGTTTATTTTTACGGTATTCATCTATCAAGGTGTTAACCATGATTCGTCGTATCCAGGCTTTAAAAGGAATTTCAGGCTTATAACTGCTTAGGTTGTTTAAGATTTTTAAAAAACCGGAGTTTAGCATTTCAGAAGCGCTATCCTTATCGCGTGAATAACGCAGACAAATACTCATTAAATAACTGTAGGAAAGTTTATACAAATCATATTCAGCCTTTCGGTCGCGCTTAATGCATAATGCAATCAGTTGCTGCTGAATATTCATAATTAACCTTACTCTATAAACTTATACGAATAAAGTTAGTTAAAAGTTGGGTAAGTACACATAACTACCCTGCTGAATTTCAATTAATTAAACTTTTAGGGGGAATTCTCCTAGTTTTTGAACATTTTAAGGAGTGCTGCGAGTTTTTCTTTGAGTTCGTTACGAGGAATAATTTTATCTAAAAAACCATGTTCGAGCACAAATTCAGCTGTTTGAAAGCCTTTTGGCAGGTCTTTACCAATGGTTTCTTTTACCACCCTTGGTCCAGCAAAACCGATGAGAGAAGCCGGTTCGGCTATGTTGAGGTCGCCCAGCATAGCATAACTTGCTGTCACGCCACCTGTGGTAGGATCCGTTAAAAGTGAAATATAGGGTAATTTGTGTTGAGCCAGCTGACTTAACTTTGCAGAAGTTTTAGCCATTTGCATAAGAGAAAAGGCGGCTTCCATCATACGTGCGCCACCCGATTTTGAGATAATGAGCAAAGGTGTTCGGGTTTTAATACAAAAATCGATGGCACGTGAAATTTTTTCACCAACTACCGACCCCATGCTTCCGCCAATAAAGGTGAAGTCCATGCAGCAAATCACCAGGTCATTCCCATCGACTTTACCATATGCCGAACGCAGAGCATCTTTTAAATTCGTTTTGCGAATGGTATCGGTTAAACGGGAGGTGTATTTTTTTGTATCGGTAAAATCAAGCGGGTCGCCACTTACCAGATTTTCATGTAATTCGGTGAATTTATTATTATCGAAAAGGATTTCAAAATATTCTTTACTGCCAATTTTTTCGTGGTAGCTGCATTCCGAACAAACGTATTTACTTGCAATATGATCTTGAACCGTATGTATTTTTTTACAAGAAGGGCATTTGTACCACAAGCCTTCCGGCGTTTCTTTCTTTTCTTTGGTAGAGGTCGTAATCCCTTCCTTTAATCGTTTAAACCAACCCATATTTTAAATTTTTAGTTGATAGTTTTTAGTTCTTAATTTCCGTCTTAAACATTATTAAAAACTAAACACTAAAAATTAATTTCTGTTATTAAGCAATTGTAATTGTTTTATCCAGGTAAACATCCTGAATAGCATTTAATAAACTAACACCTTCTTTAATGGGTTTTTGGAAGGCTTTTCGTCCACTAATTAATCCCTGGCCACCACCGCGTTTGTTAATTACAGCTGTTGTAACAGCTTCTGACAAATCGCTTTCGCCTTTACTTTCGCCACCACTGTTAATTAATCCCATACGTCCCATATAACAATTAGCAACCTGATAACGGCAAAGATCGATTGGGTGATCGGTAGTTAAATCAGAATAAACGTTTGGATGTGTTTTACCGAAATTTAATGCGGTATAGCCACCATTTTTGTCGGATAATTTTTGTTTGATGATATCGGCTTGAATGGTAACCCCCAAGTGATTGGCTTGAGCAGAAAGATCAACAGCCGTGTGATAATCAACGCCATCTTTTTTAAAGGCATTGTTTCGGGTATAGCACCATAATACGGTAGCCATTCCTAATTCGTGCGCTCTGTCGAAAGCCTTAGCTACCTCTACGATTTGACGTCCCGACTCTGGTGAACCAAAATAAATGGTTGCTCCCACTGCCACAGCGCCCATGTTCCATGCCTCTTCAATCGAACCAAACATAATTTGATCAAACTTATTAGGGTAGGATAAAAATTCGTTGTGATTTATTTTTACAATAAAGGGGATTTTGTGAGCGTATTTACGGGCCACTGAGCCTAAAACACCGTATGTAGATGCAACGGCATTACAGCCGCCTTCGATGGCTAATTTAACTATATTTTCACTGTCGAAGTAAATTGGATTTGGAGCAAAACTTGCGCCAGCACTGTGTTCAATACCCTGATCAACCGGCAAGATACTCATGTATCCGGTTCCTGATAATCGTCCATTATTATATAATTGGTTTAAACTTCGTAAAACCTGCGGGTTTCTGTTTGATGGCGAAAAGATGCGTTCTACAAAATCGTTACCCGGTAAATGGATCAGATCTTTGGAAATTGTTTTACAGGTATGATTTAATAATTTGTCAGCATTAGCGCCTAATAATTCTGAAATTTTGGTTGACATATTTTTGCTTTTAAAAGGGACACAAATATAATAAAAAAACCCCGCCAAAGGCAGGGTTATTCGTTTGAAAAATGAATATTATTCATTTACCATAATCATTTTGAAGGGCACGTTGATAATGGCCTGATAATCTTCGCCGGCTTCCAACATATCTTCATCGTCTTCTTCGTAATGCCAGTTAATGGTAACCGCACTTCCGCCTTTGTTAATTCCTTCAAGTTTTTTAAAAACATCGAGGATGCATTTAGACGAAGACGTATTAAAATATTCTAACTGTACATTTACCGTAGTAGCAGGTTTCGCTGCACTGGCGTATTTATCTAATGCATCCACCAAAGGTTTGTAAAATTCGATCGAGTTCTCTGGAATTGAACGTCCTTTTACTTCTAGGATACCACCATTTAAGTCAAAATTTATACTTGGCGTTTTAGGTGTGCCTTCGATAGAGTATTTTTCCATAGTTGTAAATTTTTAATTTTGTTGATTTGATACTTTTATATTAAGTGTAAAGAAAGAAACTTTATTGTCAATTTCCAAAAAATTATATTCTAATTTTTCACCAGTTTTTCGGGCAATGTCAATCATTCCTAAACCTCCGCCGCCTTTTAACGACATTTCACCGTTATTTAATACTTTTTTGTAATATTCTTTTAACTCTTCTTTTGATAACGAATTAACTTCATCTAAACGATTTCTTAAGCCATTAATATTTTCGTTTAAAATATAGTTTCCAGTAATGATTGAATATTTATTATCCATTTTACCAATGGTAAAAATAGCTGAACGAATTTTTTCGGAATCTACCTCCGTAATTTCGTCCAAGTGGTGATATAAGTTTTGCAGGCATTCAACTAAGACATTGTAAACCTTTTTTTTCATTTTAGGTTCTTCCTGCATGTTATCCATTTTATTCTCCATAATCTGGAGAATTGACGTTAAAAGATCGGAAGTGATCTCACCTTTAAATGAAAGCAGGATGTTATTACGCTCCATTTTATCGTATATATCAAAAACGTCCACTATGGAATTAATTGGTTTAATTTGTTGTAAATATATATTATTTTAATTTAAAAGCCACAGTATTTTCATTTATCGTAAAAGTTGCATCTTCATCGCAATTTCCATTACCAAAATCAAGCAGTCGCGGTTTAAATCCTATAGGACTTATTTTCACCAATCCTTTTTCAATATGGGCGCATTTTTTATGTTTCACTACATAATCTTCGTAACCCTTACCGGCTGTTTCCCTGACGAACACGAGCCCTGTTCGGTTTATGCCTGAACCGGCTCCGTGCATTTAAGTGGCCGTATTTTCGGTGGAAGGGTCAAAATTTATATGTGTATCCATGTTGTATTTGATCTGCCAGAGTTCCGATTTACAAAGTCCGTTCACAAGCTTAAGATCAAAATTTACTGCGTTTGCGGTATTGGTGGCCGTTCCTGCAGTGGCTACCAAACTATCGCATGAATAAGCAATGCCATCCGATTGGTAATTTTGAAGTTTTATCACCAATTGTGAAATATTTTTATGTAGGGCTTGGAAGCGAAGAGTTATTTTCCCTGTTCTGCCTTTTCCATCAGGGAATGTTGTAGAACAACTTGAAAGGAGTGTATTCAGTTCGATGTTAAATACTGGATTAGGGGAAAAATCAGATAAATCGCCAATCACATAATGCAAGGAATCGCAACCAGGCACATAGGTGGTGGCTGCTAAACCGGAGGTATGCATGGTCAGTTCATAAATTTGTGGCACAATGCCAATAAATTCTTGTTCGGCAATGGCATAACCTATTAGGGATTGGGACTCATTATCCACCTCGGCCACTTGTTTCTTGGTGCAAGAACTCAGGAGTGAAATAAGACAGAAAGTTAAAAACGCAGATTTTGCATATTTTATCATCAAACAGGCATTTTTATCGACGAGCATTATATAAGTGTCGACAAATATAATAAATAATCTTAAATCTCAATACCAACAATTAAAACATCATCCACCTGTTCGTGGTTATGGCTCCATTGTTCGAAGTTCTTTTTTAACTCGAGGCGTTGCTCTTCGGCCGATTGAAGGTGAATGGTAGCTAAGAGATCGTGGAAACGTTTTACCATGAACTTTTTACCCTTTTCGCCGCCAAATTGATCAGCATAACCATCGGAGAACATATAAGCCATAGAGGCTGTAGAAACTTTAATATTACGTGTGGTAAATACTCTGCTGGCATCCATTTGAGCGCCTCCAACTGGAAATTTATTTCCATCGTATTTGATCAGTTCTTTGTTCGCATCAATAATAACCAGCGGCCGGTTAGCCCCAGCCCAGTTAATATCTTTGGTAGTATCGTTAATGGAAATGATCGAAACATCCATACCATCATTGGTATTAATTTCATTGTGACCCTGACGCAAAGCCTCTTTTACGCCTTTATGTAAATGATTTAAAATATCACCGGGGTCGGTAATACCTTTTTCTAAAACGATTTGATGCAAGAGATTATGGCCAATCATACTCATGAAGGCACCCGGCACGCCATGGCCGGTACAGTCAACCACTGCAAATATTTTTAATCCGTTTTTTTCAGCAAACCAGTAAAAGTCGCCACTCACAATATCTTTAGGTTGATAAAGGATAAATACTTTTTTGAGTTTACTGAAAATATTTTCCTTTGAAGGAAGGATGGCTTCCTGAATTCGTTTGGCATACTCAATACTGCTGGTAATATCACGGTTCTTTTCTTCCAGTTCGCGGGTACGCTCAGCAACTTTGTTTTCGAGGATCCGGTTCTCATTCATAATGGCTTTTGTGCGGTATGTGGTGTAACCGTATATTCCTCCTAAACCAAGTAGAATAACAAGCACATAAAAAGTTTTTGTTTTCCAGAATGGTGGCACTACAGTTATTCTAATTTCAAATGGTTTTTCATTCCAAATACCATCGTTATTGGCAGCTTTCACTTTGAACACGTATTCCCCACCAGGTAAGGCCGTGTAGGACACATAACGCACATTGGTAGGCGCCGACCAATTTGCATCATAACCTTCGAGCATATATCGGAATTTATTTTTTGCAGGATCAGTAAAATCGATGGCTACTAATTCAAATTGAAAGTAGTTTTCTTGCCAGTTTAAGTTTAAATGTTTTTTATAGGTGATAAGTGAATCGGTCTCCACATCGTGTCCTCCTCGTTTGTAACTGATCACATATGCTCCCGGAGCATGTAAATTATCTTTGATGGAAGTTGGGCGAAATGCATTAAATCCTTTGGCTCCACCAAAATACATCATGCCGGTAGTTGAGGCAAATGCAGCGCCCATGTTGTATTCGGTATTTACAAGGCCGTCCTTAATACTGTAATTTTTAAAGGTGATTTCTTTTTCGCTTGACTGAGGGTTAAAGCTAATGATGCCTGAATTAGAACTCATCCAAAAATGATCCAGACTATCTTTAAGTAGGGAATATAAAAATGAATTGGCTAATCCGTCTTTTTCGTAAAAATTGTGGAATGAGCCATTGGCTTCTAATTTACTCAGGCCGGTAGCAGTAGCGGCCCAAATGTTACCGGCTTTATCTTCATTAATACCCATAACCATGTTAGAGGCGATTTGACCGAGTTTGCCTTTGTGATCGTAAATTTTTTCTATGGGCAATTTTCCGTTTTTGTCAAAACCCGACAGTTTTACCATGCCGCCGTCGTATGTACCGAGCCAAACATGCGCCTTGGAATCAACAAAAATGGTATTGATGCTCATATCAGGCAAACCATCGTCCTCGGTAAACTGAGTTGGTTCATTGGTTTTAAGATCTACTTTAATTAATCCATCACCAACCGTACCGGCGTATAAATAATCTCCTACTAGTTTCAAACACAAAACGGTTCCACCCAACTGACTGTTTAATATTTGTTTTGATTTTCTGCTGGCTTTGTCGTACTTGTATAATCCATTACCATTGGTGCCAATCCAAAAGGTAGATTTACTTTCTTTGACGATACTGAGTACTGTGACATTTTCGAGGCTTTTATTATGGGCAACTGAATTACCGTTAGCCAAGAAAAGTTCATGGAAGGTATTAACACCACCAATTAAAACGGTGTCGCGTTTATCTTCATAAAAGGCATAGATATTATCGTAGTCTGTTTCGAAATTAAACGTAGAATTAGGGAATTTTTGAGAGCGGAAAAAGGAAATATTCACTCCTCCTATATCTGTTCCAATCCAGAAATTATTTTCATTATCACTGAAAATACAGGTACAGGGATTGGAGTTTAGCGCTAATGGCGTTTCTTGTTTGGTGTAAAAATTAATTTCTTGTGACAAGAGATTATATACTAAAACACCATGAGCGGTAGCGGCAAATATTTTGTTATTCCGAATTGAAAAATCCTTGATATAATCGGAGCCTTCATTTTGTTTACTGAAAGAGATTTTTTCCTGAATTTCAAACTGGCGATCGATTTTATAAATACCATAACCATAGGTTCCCAGGTACATATTACTGCCGTATTGGTTAATATGAGTAATGGAATTAAGGTCGTCGAGATTGGCTTTAATGTAATCGGGAATAATAAACTCAACGTGTTCGAGTTGGTTTTTTTTATTTAATTTCCATAAACCTTTATCACTGGTACCCACATAAACAACATCGTTCACTTTTTCGATACATTTCACATTCACCTTTTCTTCTACTTTAAAGTAGGGATTTTTAATCGTGTGTGCTGTAAGATTTAACACGAAGAGTCCGCCTTCGGTTCCAACCAAGGCATTATCTTCATCCATTTTATAAATGACATTTATTTTGGTATTGAGTCGGCCATCTATCTTTTGAAGCGTTGAAAAGTTTTCTGTTACAGGGTTAAAGAGGTTTAAGCCTTCGCGGGTACCAACTAAAATGAGATCGGATTTTACTTGTTTTAACGCGGTAATATCGGAGCAGGACAAGGAATTGGGGTTAGTAGGGTCGTTTTTAAAAATTTTAATTTGACAGCCATCGTATTTATTTAAACCATCTTGGGTTCCAAACCACATAAAGCCCAAATCATCTTGAAGGATTGTTTTTACAAAATTGGTACTTAAACCATCTTCAGACGTGATGTGTTTAAAACGTAGTTGCTGAGAAAAAAAAGGTTGGACGAATGCGAGAAAAATCCAAATGAGTATGTGATTAATCGTTTTCAAATTATGGGAACTAAGATAAATAATTTTCGCAAATGGTAAAAAACTATATTTACATCCAAAATCAGGTAAAAAATAGTGGTTCGGCACAGGTAGGGGCTTTGAAACCCTTGTTAAGAGTGTAAGAAATGATTTTCATCATGAATGGAATAAAAAATAAATAAATGACATGCCAAAAGTACTTCGAATTATAAACCGTTTTAATTTAGGAGGCATTAGTTATAATGTATCTTATCTAAGCCGTTATATGCCCAATCGATTTGAGACCTTATTGATTGGTGGACCTGAAGAAAAAGGAGAAGGAAGCAGTTTATTTATACCTGAGTCGATGGGTTTAAAGCCCTTATTGATTGAAGAAATGCGCCGTAGCATTAATCCATTGGCAGATTATTTTGCCTATTGTCGCATTAAAAAAATTATAAAAGAATATAAACCTGACATCGTGCATACGCATGCCAGCAAAGCTGGAGCAATAGGTCGACTAGCGGCTATTCACAGTGGTGTTCCCATTATTGTGCACACCTTTCATGGCCATGTGTTTAAAGGATATTTTGGAAAATTAACCACCTTTGTTTTTAAAAGTATAGAGCGTTATTTGGCAAAAAAAAGCAGTGCTATTGTTGCAATCAGTGCCATTCAAAAAAACGAACTCGCTGAGATTTATCACATTTGTAAAGCCGATAAAATAAGTGTCATTCCATTGGGTTTTGACCTAAGGCGCTTTAAAGAAAATATGTTTGAAAAAAGAAAGGACTTTCGTAAAAAGTATTTAGTGGAAGAGGATGCAATTGCGATTGGAATAATTGGCAGACTGGCTCCAATTAAAAATCATTTTTTATTTATTGATGCGATAGAAGCGGTATTAAATAAAAGTTCAGTAAAAATAAAAGCATTTATTATTGGGGATGGTGAAACCAAAGAGGCCTTACAATCGTATTTGGATGTGAAGCGCATGCCTTATGCAAATGGGGCGAACGGCAAAGCCGCCATTGTTTTTACCAGTTGGATTAAGGAAGTTGATGTTGCTTTAGCCGGCTTGGATTTGGTTTGTTTAACCTCAACTAACGAAGGCACGCCGGTGAGTTTAATTGAAGCTCAGGCTGCTTCTAAATTTATTGTGAGTACACATGTTGGGGGTATAAAAGATATTTTACATCCTGATTGCGGTTTGTTATCGGACCCGGATAAACCGGAAGATTTTATTAAGAATTTACTATTGGCTCTTGAAGGGTTTGATGTTTTATCGAAAGGCGCGGGGATTGCCAGTGAAGAGGTTATAAAAAAATTCAGTTATATACGTTTGTGCGACGATATGGCGGGGCTTTATGACGAGCAATTAAAGGTTAAAAATTGAAGATTATAGATTGAAGATTACAGATTACAGATTCATGAGACACTAGGCAAGAATCAAGAGTCAAGAGTCAAGAGTCAAGAGTCAAGAATATAAACTAAAAACTAAGCACTCATAACTATAAACTAATTCATGATGATTTCAAATGGCATGCGGGCCTGAACGCCTTTAAGGCTGATCATGGTTTGTACGTGTTTAAAATAAGAATACACAGCGCCTAAATTTTTCTTAATAATTCTAGTTTCCAATTCTGTTTCTTTTTTACCAAAAAGTTCATCCAAAGGATTTTTTTGTTTTGGCAATTCCAACACCTTATACTCCCTGAGTTTGGCTTTTTTAGCGGCATAGGTCAAAGCATCCGACAATCCACCTAATTCGTCGACCAGATTAATTTTTATAGCGTCGGAACCCGCCCATACCCTACCCTGACCAATGCTATCTACCATGGCTTGCGTCATGTGGCGACCTTCGGCCACTCGTTTGGTGAATGTATCGTAAACCTTTTCAACCGAAGCTTGAATAAAGGCAAATTCTTTTTCAGTTACTGGTCTCAGACCTGTTGCCAAATCGCTATATTTATTGGTATTCACGGTATCGATGGTAATGCCTAATTTTTTCTCAAGCATGGTTTGAATATTTGGAATAATGCCAAATACGCCAATGGAACCTGTAATGGTATTTGGTTGAGCGAAAATGCGATCGGCAGCACAGCTTATATAATAACCGCCACTGGCGGCTAGATTGCCCATGCTTACAATAGTTGGTTTAGTTTTTCTGGCTAAAAACATTTCGCGCCAAATGACATCACTGGCCAAAGCACTGCCTCCTGGCGAATTAACACGAAGCACAATGGCTTTTACATTATCATCAAGTCGGGCATCTTTAATGGCTTTTACTAAGCGATCGCTTCCAATTTCCTCATCATTGCCCTCGCCGCTTGAGATGCTGCCGTTGGCATAAATAATTGCAATTTTAGAGGCTTTTAATTTTGAGTTTGTTTTTGGTTCGTATTTTTCTAATTCAACAAACTTTAATTTGTCAGCTTCTTTTATGCCGGTTTTGTTTTTTAATTCGTTAATCACTTCGTCTTCGTATGCCGTAGCGTCGACTAATTTTTTCGATAAAGCATCTTCAGGAAACATAATTTCGAGTTTATTGGCCATGTCGTTTAGCTTATCAATCGTAAGGTTGCGGTCTTTAGATATATTCAGCAACATCGCATTCCAGATACTGTTTAAAAAGGTTTCCGATTGAAAACGATTAGCGGCCGACATTTTATCCAATAAAAAAGGCTCCACTGCACTTTTAAATTTACCATGACGAAATACCTGAATGTCGAGGTCGAGTTTTTCGAAGCTGTGTTTAAAAAACATGAGGCTCATGCTTAAGCCTTTCCAATCGAGGTTGCCTTGAGGATTTAAAAACACTTTTGTAGCTGCCGAAGCCAGATAATATTCCTTTTGAGAATAATTTTCGGAGTAGGCGTAAATAAATTTGCCTGAACTTTTAAAATCAGATAATGCATTGCGTAACTCGGTTAACGTGGCAAAACCAGATTCCAGATTCTTAAAACTGAGGTAAAGTCCTTTTATATTCTCATCGGTTTTTGCAGAATTTATTTTTCGAATGAGGTTGTTAAGTCCCATGCCTACTTCTCCTCCAAAGGGATTCATGTTGCCCAGTTCTTTAAATGGGTTTTCTTTTTGGCGTTCGGTGATTGTACCTTCAAACTCAAGTTTAAGAATGGCGTTTTTTTTAACCACGCTTGTTTCATGATCGTCTTTAAAAGCCGAACTAAAACTCGATTTCAGAAGAGCAATGGTAAGCACCACAACCAGCAGAGTGGCAACAACAATCCCTATAATCGACCCGAAAAATGCCCCAAAAAACTGTTTCATACGTATTTATTTTATTGTTTTAATTAAATTGGTGTAAAGTCTGTTGCAAAAGGCCTATTTTATATCTTTGCAGCTGTGCGTAAAATTAAAAATATTAATGAGTCGTTTCCTAAACATGGTATGAATATAGCTTTTTTAGGGTTAGGCGGAAATATAGGAGACCGAAGGGCTAATTTAAATAAAGCCCTCAAGGCCATTGAAAAGCAATGTGGCACCTTATTAAAAACATCCAAGCACTATCAAACACAAGCATGGGGGATTAGTTCGGATAAAAAATACCTCAACCAGGTTATTAAACTTGAGACCCCATTAGGTGCTCAAGAACTTTTAAAGGCCTTGCTCGGGATTGAAAAAAAACTTGGCAGGATTAGAACGGACGATCAGAATTCTGACAGGACAATTGATTTAGATATTTTGTTTTATAATTCTGAAATTATTGATGAGACAGCTATACAGGTGCCGCATCCCCGCATGCATTTACGTAAATTTGTGTTAGTGCCTTTGGTTGAAATTGAAAAAGATTTACTACACCCACAGTTTAAAAAAACCATGAAGCAGCTTTTAACCCTTACAAAAGACAAATTAGAAGTTACGGTATTGGAAGAAAAAAAACAGCTCCGCTATATTTGTATTGAAGGCAATTTGGCTTCTGGAACCTCGACATTAGCTAAGGCCTTGGCAAAAAGATTAAAAACAAGCTATTTGGCCGAAGAATTTGAGCAAAACCATTTGCTGCCCTTGTTTTATAAAGATCCTGCGTTTTACGCTTTTCCACTTGAGTACAGTTTTCTCATCAGTCGGTTTGAGCAGCTTAGTAAACATTTTGAACACCATACGGCTTTGGTAATTAGTGATTTTAGTGTGTTTAAAAGTTTATGGTTTGCAAAAGTTAATTTAAAAAGTAAGGAATATACCCTTTTTGAAAAACACTTCATGGCTTTGGCATCTCAGATTCCTAAACCCGATTTATTTGTATACCTCCGTACCAATAAAACTAATTTGAACATAAATATTAAAAAACGTGGTAGACCTTATGAGCAGAAAATAAGCAAAGGTTATCTTGATTCGATTGAAAAGCAGTACGAACGTGGATATAAAGCTTTTGAAGAGGGAAATAAAATAAAATTAAATATTAAAAAATATCATAAGGGACTAGAAAAGGAACTCATGAAGCATATTGAAAACTATGTAAAAGAAAATTTTGGACAAGCTATCTAAAACGTTTAAATTTAAGACTTGCTGAAATGAAAAAGATTTATTTTTTACTGGTAATTGTTTGTTTTGTTTCATTCCTAAGGGGGCAAATAACAATTATTGGTCATAATTTGTTAAACAATTCAGTTATCTACAATACAAAAATTACGGTTAAAGAGGGAGCCGTTATTACCAAAACCTTAAACACCGGCACTAAATCTGACTTTAAAATACAGTTGGATTTTGGCAAAAAATATCAGATTTATTTTGAGAATGCCCGAAGTCCACTCATGTTTTTGGAAGTATACGCCAATCACGTACCGCCTGAGAAACATGAGTATCTGATGCGTTACGAAATGGATGTACCCTTTGTGGATAAAACGGATGAAGATATTGATACCAATGTGTTTAAAAACAGCTTTCATAAAATCATTTTTGATGGTAATAAACGCATGGTTGATGATACGGCCTATAACAATGCTTTTTCGAGAAGTGTTTTAAAGGTGCGCAAAAAAGTTGAAGCTGTTATTCCTCCTTTAGTTACTAACGAAGTTCCACAGGTAGAGCAATCCAGCATTTTAGCAGGAAAAATAATTCTAAATTCGAATAAAAAATTAACGGTGAGCAATCGTCCGATCTCGGTTCTTTCAAAAAGTGGATCGGTTTTAAAAAGCGGATCTACCAATCGTTTTGGTGCATTTGCATTTACCGGTATTATGGTATCGGAAGTAGAAGGGCTAAAATTAGAGGCCAAGGATAATGAGGCTGCTAAAAATATGTTTACCCTCATGAGCACTAAAAGTAGCAGTATTGCAAATTCGAAAACAGATGGCCTAACTAATGTGTGGAGGCTTGGACCGGATGAGATTAGGAAGCTGGTAGACAATAATTTCACCACGAATATTGGAGGGAAGTTGGTTTCTTCAGCGGCCAAGGAGAAAAAATTCTTTGCTGATAAACATGTTTATCTATCGAATAAATTAAATACCGTGATCAAAAAAACAAAAACCAATGAGTTTGGCACCTTTGTTTTTGAGGACATTAAGCCTGATCACAATTACTATATTGGTGTTGATAAAGCCGATGTGGCAACTGGTGAAAAAGTTGATTTATTAAGCAAGGAGGATAATTACATAGCCACCCTAGACACCTTAACAGCAGGCCGTACAAGCATGAAATTAGGCTCTACTTACAATCAAACATTCAACGATTTATCGATTGATGAGGATGAAATGAAGATGGAAATTAAGGCCACTATTTTTGGGGACAATGTGAATAACCCGATTGGGAAATTAAAGATCATTTTATTGAATGATAGTTATGAAGTTATAGATAGTGCTTTAACGGATAACCTGGGGACATTCAAATTTAAGTATCTACCATTTTTAAAACGTTTTTATTTAAGCGCCGATAATACCGATAATATTCTGGATGTGTTTAAGAACATTTTGATTTATAGCAGTGAGGATAATCTCATTAAGATTATGACCCATCAGAAAGGAAATAAATTCTCATATAAACCAGTAACGGCTGAAATTGCGGGTTTAAGAGACATTGAACTGGATGATCCTTGGCTTGAACTCATTGATCATAAAAAGACCAACCCCACTGAAAAAAGAGAAATTCCAATTGTTGACAATAAGTTAATTGTTGAAAATGTGATGTTTGAAACCGGCAAGTATGATATTAATAATCAGGCTAAGGAAATTTTAGATAAAATAATTCTTGTGATGTGGAATAATAAAAATCTTCGGATTGAGGTTGGTGCGCATACCGATTGCAAGGGAAACAATGAAGCGAATTTAAAACTGAGTGAATTACGAGCTAAAACAGTTAGAGCGTATATCACTAAAAGTAGCATTGATCCAAAACGTATCATAGCTAAAGGATATGGTGAAACCAAGCCTTTAAATCATTGCCGTGATGCAGTACCTTGCAGTGAAATGGAACATGCACAAAACAGAAGAATTGAATTTAAAATTTTAGGACAATAAAAAATATTTTATGAAAAGCAGCGAAATAAACTTTAAAGTAATTGTTGACGAAAATAATTTGCCACAAACCATTCATTGGTCGGCACCCGATGCCGGTGAAGGCAATGAGTGTAAAAGTATGATGATTGCACTTTGGGATGGTAAAGAAAATAACACCTTACGTATTGATTTATGGACCAAGGATATGATGATAGACGAAATGAAAAAATTTTATCTACAAAACATTCTTACCTTAACCGACACTTATATAAGAGCTACAAGTGACGATGCCATTGGCGAAAAGGTAAAGCAAATGATTACCGATATTGGTCGCGCAAACGGCATAATGAAATAGCTATTACCTCCGGGTTAAAAAAAATCGTTTTAATCCGTTAAATTAATTGATTCTATTTCCTTATTTTCAAAAAAACTAAAATTGACATTACCGTATTTTCGGTGCTGTGTAAATTGTTTGAGTTCATCGAGTTTGGTTTTGTGGCCGTGTTCGATGATGAGAATGCCATTTGGTTTGAGCAATCCGCTTTTCATGATACCTTCATGAATTTGAGGAATAGTGGCTAAGTCGTACGGAGGATCGGCAAAAATAAGATCAAATTTAGACGAACAGTTTTTTATAAATTCAAACACATCCCCTTTCATGGCGTTTACATCCAATTTAAGATCTTTACTAATAGAACGTAAAAAGCAGGCGCATTTAAAACTCTGATCTACGGCGGTTACTGAGCTAGCTCCGCGCGAAGCAAATTCTAAAGAAATATGCCCTGTACCACTAAACAAATCCAGAATGGCCAGACCTTCAAAATCAACTTTATTGGCTAAAATATTAAAGAGCGCTTCTTTTGCAAAATCGGTAGTTGGCCGAACCGGAAGATCTTTAGCAACTTTAATAACCTTGCCTTTGTGAATTCCACCTATAATGCGCATACATGTTGATTTAGTAAAGTGAAATTATACTGTTTTGGCAAATCGTTTAGCTCGTTGCTTAGCAGCACTGTGGGCTCATGTACGGCAAAATAAACCTGCTTGATGTATTTTTTAATGCTCTTGATTAGTTCGTCATTTAAGTCCCTGTTACCTGCAATGCTAAGTTTTACTTCCAGCGGATTAAGCTGAAATTGTTCCATCATAAAAAGCAGGTAATATAAAACATCTTCGTTGTTATCGTATTTAAAAACGTTGTAGAACAGAACTTGGTTGTTTTCTTTACCCACCAGTTCGATCATCCCATTACTGATAGATAAAAACAAATTGGATTTAATAAGTGAATGCTGACTAAAGAAAAGATCGATTGCCACTGCGCCAGAATGTCTGATTGAAGCATTGGGAAAAAATCTTTCCAAGTCGGAGATGAGATCCTGATTTGCTGAAAAACAAAATTTTAAATCTTTGATTTTATGTTCGCGGCTTATTTTAATGGTTTGGTTACCTGTAGTAAATTGAAGGAGATGTTTAAATTCACCGCTTGAAAATGATTCGGGTACTAATGTAAAATCGGAATTAAGAATACAGATGTTTGTCTTTTCAAATTTTTTCTGATGAAGTAAATGGTTGTGTATCAGAAAAAAGATCTTTTCGGTTAAACTTTGAGATTGTTTACCATATGCTGTTATTTCCACTTCACATAATTCATACACTTTGCTATAATGGCTATTAAAAATCGCATAGGTAAAACTATGCGGTGTTAAATAAAGAGATAGACAAAGTTCATCGCCGGAAGGTGGCAATTCTTTGTAGGATTGTTTAATTATGTATTCTTCGTTTGGCAAGTAGACAAAGCTAATACATTCTTAATTTAAACAATAATTTTTTTGATATTTCGCACGTATGGGGCATAATTTTTGATCTTTTATAAGTGGGACGCTTTTGGCTGGTTTTTTGTGTTTACTTTTGAATTCCGATGTTGAAAAAAAATCCGAAACAAGAATTTACTGATTTTGTGCATAGTAGTTTACCCTTTGTTCCGAATACCGACCAAAAGGAAGCTATTGAAAAGATTAGTGATTTTTTATTTGACAACGATGAGCGTGGGGTGTTTATTTTAAAAGGTTATGCCGGAACTGGTAAAACCAATTTAATTTCCGCCATCACTAAAGTTCTGCCAAGCATCCGCTGGCGGAGTGTGTTATTGGCACCAACCGGCAGAGCTGCCAAGGTATTGAGTCATTATGCGCAACGCCCGGCCTTTACTATCCATAAAAAAATATTCCGAAAAGAAATAACAGCTGGTGGTGCTTTCCAATTTTCTTTGGCTGAAAATTTACACAAACACACTTTGTTTATTGTGGACGAAGCCTCGATGATAAGCGCCGATAGCGGAGGCGAGAGTTTGTTTAACAGTTTACTTGAAAATTTATTCGAATACGTTTATAGCGGCGATCACTGTAAATTAATATTAATTGGTGATACCGCGCAGCTACCACCTGTAGGCAGCTCCGAGAGTCCGGCTTTGAACAAAGACTATTTAAAAACAGCCTTTTATTTAAACATAAAAGTATTTGAATTAAAGGAGGTAGCACGGCAACGTTTAGAAAGCGGCATTTTATTAAATGCCACCAATTTAAGGAATAGCATAACGGGGGTGGAATTTGAGTTTCCGAAATTGGTGTGCGGACCTGATGTGGTGGATGTGACTGGTGAAGAGCTGGAAGATCAATTAAACAGTTGTTTATCGAAATACGGGGAAGAAAATGTGGTGATCATAACGCGCAGTAATAAACGCGCCAATTTGTTTAACCAGAGTTTCAGAAATCGGATCAAATTATATGAAGAAGATCTTTGCACCGGCGATAAACTCATGGTGGTAAAGAACAATTATTTTTGGCTTCCGGATAATAATGGCGAAGCAGGGTTTATTGCGAATGGCGACATGATGGAAATAACCCGATTACTCAAACGAGAAAGTTTATACGAGTTTGATTTTTGTGATTGTATGGTGCGCTTTGTTGATTATCCGAATTTGCCTGAGCAAGAGGTGAAACTAATCACCAACAGTTTGTTTACCGATGCTCCGGCTTTAACGCAAGAGGAGCAACAAAAACTATACGAAAATGTATTGGGTGACGTGAGGGATGAGCCTTCGAAAGGTGCGCGCATAGCGTATTTGAAGAAAAGTCCTTATTACAATGCCTTACAGGTAAAATTCAGTTATGCCATTACCTGTCACAAATCGCAGGGTGGTCAGTGGCCCGTAGTATTTATTGATCAGGGATATTTAAAGGAAGATCAAATGGATGCAAATTTCACCAGATGGCTGTATACCGCAGTAACTAGGGCAACTGAGAAATTATTTTTGATAAATTTTAATAAGCTTTTTTTTAGCTAACCGTTTAATTATTAACCGTTTAATGTTTATTAAAAATTTAGAAAGTTTTTTAGTTTGCCCGTAAAGCCTTATCTTCGCTTGATGTTGAAGCAATTTATATAAATGAAAAGAAAAGTTTCTCTTATTTTCTTTTCTTTTTTTGTCTATACTATTCAGGCTCAAAGCTTTATGCGTCCAAACGAGTGGAAAAAGTACAAGCGTGAAGTGTTTTTCACCATGGGTACCTCCAATTTTTTAGGAGATTTAGGTGGACGTAACAAACAAGGCACCGATTATAGTCCGGCCGATATTAATTTTAATCAAAGCAGAGCTGCTATTGGATTTGGAGCGCGTTATAAATTAGCTCGGGCTGTAAATGTAGCCGCTAAATTTAGTTATTTAAATGTGAGAGGTGACGATTCCAAAACCCAAGACATTTATCGGAACAATCGTAACTTAAATTTTAAATCCAACGTATTTGAAATGTCAACGCGCATTGAGTTTGGTTATCAAAGTACCAAGCGAGGGGGCAGCAAGTATGGCATCAAGCGTAATTATGGGCGTATGAAAAACATTACTCATAACCTATATGGTTTTGTTGGAGTGGGTGCATTTTATTATAATCCAAAAGGTTTAAACGCTCAAGGTACCTGGGTGGCTTTAAAACCCTTACATACAGAAGGTCAGGGTTTAGATGGAGGTCCGAAACAATATTCTCATTTTAGTTTATGTATTCCAATGGGCGGTTATTATAAATTAACCATTAATAAAATTTGGTCGCTTGGTGTTGAGTTTTCTTTTCGTAAAACACTAACGGATTATATGGATGATGTGAGTGGAACCTATTACGATCCAAACAAACTGGCAGCTGCCTATGGACCAATGTCGGCACAAATGTCCGATCCAAGCAAGGGCCGATTAGACCCGAATAGTCCGTTTTACAGCGCTACATTGCCTGGAGGTGATGGACAGTCTGCACAGAGAGGCGACAGGCAGAAAGACTCCTATATGAGTTTAGAGGTTTCGGTAAGTTATATCTTTAAGAAGCAACGTCGTTCGGCACGTTTACGTAGTAAATTCTAGTTTCAATTTTATTTTCAATTTCATTTTGTGTTATGCTGACCAGCATTTTCAATCACTTAGTTTGTGTCGCTTCAAAAAGCACTCCCTTTATTTGGGCGCCCGGGCGGGCTGCCCCGACCCGATAGGTATCGGGTTCATGGCGCAAGCTGGCTCATCAAACCACTGGCTTGAAGCCCTAAAACAGGTGCTCAGGGGATTTTACACTTATTTCTAATCCTTTTAGTTTAGTTTTATTTAATTAAAATCTACCACTCATTTTGATTAAAAAATGATTTTCCTACAAATTAAAACATTCGATGTTTTTTGCATTTTTTTATTCAACTATCTTTTGACCATTTGAGGCTCGACTAGTTAGTGAATTTAGCGCATAAAAAAGCCCCGAAAATAATTCCGGGGCTTTGTTTTTATTAGAAGGTGATTATTTTTTAGCAGGTGCTGCTTTTGCTGCTGCTGCAGGAGCTGGAGTTCCTTTTGCTGCTGCTGCAGGAGTTTCATCTGCAGTTGTTACCGTACGTGTAGTATCAACACTTACTACAGAAATATTTTTAGGATGTAATAAAGTTAAACCATCGATTTGAATATCGCCTGCAGAAATTGATTTTCCGATCGCTAATTTCTCGATGTTTAATTCGATGTACTCAGGTAATTTAGCTATTAAACCTCTTACTTTAAGTTTACGTAATTTGATTGTTAATTTACCACCGGCTTTCACACCTTCAGAAGTACCAATCGTTTTAACAGGCAATTGCACAGTTACCGGTTTGTCTTCGGTTACTTGTAAAAAATCGGCGTGAATTAAACGATCATTAATTTTGTGGTATTGCGCTTCTTGTAAAACAGTTTTATACGTTTTACCATCTACTTCAACGTTTACTAAATTAGTTTCCGGTGTAAAGATGATGTTTTTGAAGTGACGGATATCCGCACTGAAGTGGATTTGCTCACCTGCACCATAAATTACACACGGTACGTGACCTATAGCTCTAACAGCTTTAGCATCAACTTTCCCTACGTTCGCTCTAAGCGAACCGCTCAATGTTACTATTTTCATTTTTTGTTTTTTTTATTGATCCGTTTAAAAGCCCGCGTCTGTTAAGCGAATCGTTAGTTTAATTAGTATGCGGGTTAAAGAATAAAGTTGCTGCTAATAGATTCGTAATTGTGCACGCTGCTAATCACTTTAGCGAAAAGAGGTGCCACGCTGAGTACTTTTATTTTATCACTTTGCTGCGTTAGAGGAATGGTATCGGTTACGATCAGTTCTTTTAACCGTGAGTTTTGAATGTTCTCATACGCTTTACCTGAAAGAACAGGATGTGTACAAATGGCGCGCACGCTTAAGGCGCCGCGATCGAGCATCATGTCAGCGGCCTTGCATAAGGTTCCACCGGTATCCACTAAATCATCCACTAAAATAATATTTCTGCCTTCCATTTCACCAATAGCAGTCATGCTTTCAATCACATTAGCTTTGGCCCGTTGTTTGTAGCAGATTACCATTTCGGCTTTTAAATGTTTGGCATAACCGTTGGCGCGCTTACTGCCTCCCATATCGGGTGCAGCAATGGTAAGGTTAGGGATGTTGAGTGATTTAATGTAAGGTAAAAAAATGGTTGAAGCGTACAAGTGATCTACGGGCACGTTAAAGAAACCTTGAATTTGATCGGCATGTAAATCCATGGTCATAACACGGGTAGCACCGGCCACAGCCAGCATATCGGCTACCAGTTTAGCGCCAATGGCCACACGTGGTTTATCTTTGCGGTCCTGACGGGCATAACCATAATACGGAATAACAGCTACAATGTGACGGGCGCTTGCGCGTTTGGCGGCATCAATGAGCAGTAATAATTCCATGAGGTTATCGGCAGGCGGCATGGTGCTTTGCATGATGAACACCGAATGTCCACGGATACTCTCTTCATAGGAGGCCTGTAACTCACCATCGCTAAAACGGTAATGCTCAACTTTCCCTAAGGACTGACCGTAGGAAGATGCAATCTTTTCGGCCAAAGCCTCAGTTGCAATACCGGAAAATAATTTTACTTGTGACTCCATTTTTGGACTGCAAATATAGCGGTTTTTATGGAATTGGCACAGTATTTAGCGCTTATTTCGCTTAATATTTTGCTTTATTGTAAAACAAAACTTAGCTTTGCACTCCCAATTTAAATGCCCGGATGGCGGAATTGGTAGACGCGCTGGTCTCAAACACCAGTAACTTCACGGTTGTATCGGTTCGACCCCGATTTCGGGTACGAAGCCGGACTTTTTTAGAGAAATCTTCAAATGTTCGGCTTTTTTTATTATCTAAATCCTTTGACAGTTAAGCGATGTAGCCAATTACCGAATTTATTTTGGGGTTCGATAATGCTTGTTTTTTGAATCATACACCAAACCGTTGGGAAAAAGGTATTCTGAAAAATTTGTTTTTTGTGGTAGTCGTTTAACTCCCATGTTTTAGTGAGGTTTGAGGATAAATCACAAGTAAATTTTATCAATTCTTTTGGGTTCGATAATTTCTCATTGACTTGTTCTAACTGCTTTAAAATTGATTCTTTTCGCTGAAATATTTCGGTAGAAAATTCCGCATAAATAGCCAAACTAACCTGACCTAAGGCATGGCGCTATGGGCTGCAATGCCTGTAATGGCATGCGCTTTAAAATTTTCGATAGTATAGAATTATTCACGAAACGTTAAGTAGAAAATATAAGCCGAGGTATTATAATTTAGAATCATTATTTCTTCGACTTATCCCGTAAAAATGTTATTTTTATATCGGCCTTATGGCTAAAGCAAATTTGAAAGAAAATAAATTTAAAAAAAAATTGTAAGCGATTAAAAGCATGTGTAAATGTTTGTTTTGCGCTTAGCCAATAGTTAGCGCTTAGCTCAAAACCGAAATCATTAAAAAAGCAAAATGAATATAACTATAATTGGAGCCTCGGCTGGAATAGGACTAGAAACAGTAAAAAGAGGCTTAAATAGAAATCATTCGATAACGACCCTTTCCCGATCTGAAATTGAATTAGAAGAGAAAAAATCGTTAAAAATGATTCTTGGTAATGCCACTAATAAAGCCGACCTGTTAAATTCAATCCAAAACGCAGATGCTCTAATTATAACATTGGGGACTGATAAGAATATGAAAGCTACTACCCTTTTTTCGGATTTCGCAAAATTAATTGTAGAAATACATAGGGAGAACAAGATAGATATTCCATTTATTTTTGTTACCGGATTTGGAGCTGGAGAAAGTAAAAATTATGTTTCTTGGATTGTAAAGATGTTTTTAAAATACTTTTTAAAAGACGTTTACGCTGACAAATCTAAAATGGAAGAAATTATCACTAACTCAGATCTGAATTGGACAGTTGTGAGGCCAGGAAGGCTATTAGACAAGGAATTGACAGAGAAATACCGTATTGAAAACAAATTATTTAAAGGAATTAATATAGGCGGAGTTAATAGAGCTGACGTAGCAGACTTTTTAATAAAACAAGCAGAAAAACAAACTGAGTTAAAAAAGTACATTGGTATATCTGAAAAATAGGATAAAATAAAAGCCGAACCGCAAACAGGTTGCAAGTGGCGTTAGTAGCTTTGAGTGAACAAAAAAATTAAGCAGTAACTTAACGTCATGAAAAAAGAATGCATCTTTGCAGTAAAGCGTATTCACTCAAGGCTGTCGAATTATACAACCAGAGAAAGTACCTTTTTCACTTCGAGCCAAATACTTTTTTAAGAAGCTCCGAAGTTCTGGCTGCTGGATCTTTTCTGATTTTTGTTTCTTCCTCTGCAATCAATACCATGAGGCCGTTAATGGCCTTATTGCTAACGTATTCATCCAAATTCGGGTTTTGTTTGGTAACCCCAGGAAATTTATTGTAAGCAGATGCAAGCGGACTCCAATAAGAGGTTACTTTTACTTTTTCTACAGCTTCCTTCACGATAGGTAAAAAACTTTCATACAAAGCGCTGTAGGTGTTTTTTCGTAGAAAATTAGTTGCAGCCGTATCGGCACCGTTTAAAATAGCAAAGCCGTCTTGCACACTCATATTTGTAATCGCTTGTATAAAAACGGCTCCCGCTTTTAATGCAGCCTCTTCGGCAGCACGATTCAAACTCATTTCAAACTCTTCAATTTTATTGGTTAAGCCGATTTTTACGAGTTTATTGCGCATGTCCATTGCTTCTTTAGGCCAAGGAATAAAAATTTTAGGGTTTTTGTAAAACCCATCCAGTTGACTGGCTAAAGACGACGAATTAGTTGTTCCTCGGCTTAAAGCCTCTCGTAAACCCTTTATTACCTCGTCGTTAGTTAATTTTACCTTTGTGCCGTTATTTTTAATTTCAGTTACTTTATTAGAGAGATCAGGCAGACCTAATTTGGGCTTATTTACTTGAGCTGACAAGTACAAAGAAATGATAAGAAAAGAAAAACTCAGAATTTTTTTCATACTGGAAAAATTAGTTAGGTTGCAAATATATACTTTTATAGTTTTACCATCATTGTTATCTGATAAAACCAAGAAATTGCTACCGACTATTCAAAAAAGGTTGGTTGTATTGCGTTTTATTTAGCGTTTCGAAAAAGAACCCATCCTAAATTGGAATTGGAACTAAAAAGCTGACTAGTAAAGATAGTAGACTCAAACAACAAAATCGTATAGCGCAGAAGTAAAGCTTTCATAAAAAAAGCCTACATATTTCAGCGGGAAGCCCCCAACAAAAAACAAAAGGATACATTTACTTCAGTTTAAAAAATGATCCGACATTATACCAGCTGTGCGATGGCAGTACTTTTTTTAATTTCAGTTAATTCCGATTCACAAGCTTCCCAAATCTGGTATCCACCCGAAAGATTTTGTACTTTCTTGTAATCATTTTGTTTTAAGATCCTGTGTCCTAAATAACCACGTAAACCGGCCTGACAGTAAATAAAAATCTTTTTGTTTTTATCGAGTTCATGCATTCTGCTCCTTAAGTCATCAATGGGTATATTAATGGCACCGGGAATAAAACCAGTTTGAAACTCCTTTTCTGTTCTTACATCCAGAAGAATATCCTCGGCCGAAACTTTATCAAATTCATTCCAGTAAAAAACAGACAATTTTTCGGTTAAAATATTTTCGGCCACAAAACCTGCCATGTTAACCGGATCTTTGGCTGATGAATAAGGTGGTGCATAAGCATGTTCAAATTCGGTTAGGTCGTAAACACTGCCCTCCCCTTTTATTAGCAAGGATAAAATGTCCATACGTTTATCCACGCCTTCAAAGCCTGCAATCTGTGCACTTAACAGACGACCATCCTTGGGTGAAAAAGCAATTTGTATGCTCATTTGTTTGGCACCCGGATAATATCCGGCATGTGAACCACTGTGATTGGTTGAAACAAGATGTTCAATACCTGAACGTGTTAAATGTTTAGAAGCGGTGCCTGCCGTCGCTACCGTCATGTCGAAAACTTTAACAATGGCTGTATTAATGGCTCCATGATATTTTTGCGTATTATCATTTACTAAATTATTAGCACAAATGCGTCCCTGTTTATTTGCCGGTCCGGCTAAATAAGTCGGCATAGATTGTTTGGTGATGGGATTCAGAAACTCAATGGCATCGCCAAGCGCATAAATAAAAGGATTAGAGGTTTGTAAATACGCATTCACCCAAATGCCATTGGAAGGCCCTATTTTTAAACCCGCATTTTTGGCGAGTTTGGTATCGGGTTTAACCCCAATGGACATGAGCACCATTTCGGTAATAAGTTCTTGTCCGTTTTTTAATTTTACCTTTAATTGATCCCCCATTTTTTTGAAACCTACAACTGAGGACTCGAGCAATAAGTTTACTCCTTTAGAACGGATATGGCGTTGAACCAGAGCCGCCATAGGAAAATCGAGGGGGGCCAGAATCTGGTTACCCATTTCAATGACTGAAATTTCAATACCAAGTTCATGTAAATTTTCGGCCATTTCCAATCCAATAAATCCGGCACCAATCACCACTGCCTTTTTAATTTTCTTTTCGCTCACATATTTTTTTATGTAATCGGTATCGGCCACATTTCTTAAGGTAAAAATACCTTCGTTTTGAATGCCATCTAGAGGCGGGCGAATGGGCTCGGCACCCGGCGATAAAACCAATTTATCATAAGTTTCGCTGTATTGTTTACCTGTTCTCTGATCAAAGGCTGTGATAGTTTTAGCAGTGGGGTCAATCGACAAAACTTCAGTTAGTGTGCGTACATCCACATTAAAGCGTAATTTAAAAGAAGTGGCGCTGGTCACAAACAAGGCATTTCGGTCTTTAATTACCTCACCAATATAATAAGGCAAACCGCAATTGGCGTATGACATGTACTCGCCTTTTTCAAAAATCACGATTTCTGCTTTTTCATCCAGTCTTCTTAAACGAGCCGCTGTGCTTGCTCCGCCAGCTACGGCACCAATAATAATATATTTCATTTTTGTTTTTTTATTTTTAAGATGAATCAGCGTTAATTTTACACTTTCTGATCACGGTACAAAGGTGGGCTAACTAATTAAACTATACAGGAACATTTGTTGGATTATTTGCCGTTTTAGACTGATTTAAATCAGAAGAAGCCGAAAAATTGTTAAGAAGCTTTTGATAAAGTAAAAAAACAGAGAACGCTCTTTAAACAAATAAGCGGCATAAACGAGCAGGTTTGAAGCCTTTTATTTTGAAAATATAAGTATATTCAAACAAAAATTAATCCCGTATGAAGCAAGCAGAACATGTGTGGAGTTTTTCTACCGTAGGCGGTGTAAAGCGTGTAAACCTCGAATCTGGGGCCGACTTGGTGCACTTAGCAGAACTTGATCCAAAATTATGGACGGCCTTGAGTTGTCCGGTTACTGGTTTAGAAATTGACAAAAGAACGTTGGAATTAATTGATGCCGATCATGACGGGCAAATACGTGTGCCTGAAATTATTGAGGCAGTAAATTGGATTTGCTCGCTGATGAAAAACCCCGATGATCTTTTAAAACAGGACGGAAACTTTCATTTATCGGCCATTGACAGTAGCCGTGTTGAAGGTAAAGTGTTGTACGATTCGGCACAAACCATTTTAAAAAATATAGGAAAAGAAGAACTTCAACTTTTAACCGTAAGTGATACTTCCGACTTGGTTAATATATTTGCCGGCACTCGTTTTAATGGTGATGGCATTATTACAGAAGACAGTGCCGATTCTGAAGCTTTTAAAAAAGTGATTTCGGAAATCAGGAGCAGTGTTGGATCGCTTGTGGACAGAGGCGGTAAAGAAGGTGTGAGCATAGAACTCGCTGATAAGTTTTTTGATTTATGTAAAAAATATTCGGACTGGCAGGCAAAAAAAGAAGCAGAACTTTCGGTGATACTTCCTTTTGGAGAGGACACAGAAGAGGCTTATGATAATTTTAAAAACATAAATGCGAAGTTGGAAGATTTTTACATCCGTTGTCGTTTAGCCAGTTTTGATTCACAAACCACAAACGTTTTAAATTTACAAATGGCCAGGGTTGAGAGCATAAGCGCTCTGGATCTGTCCAAATGTATGGATGAGATTGCCGCCTACCCCATTGCAAAAATAGCAGCGGAAGGAAGTTTGCCGCTTGGCGAAGGCATTAATCCTGCTTGGGAAAAACAAATTGAAAAATTTAAAAAATTAACGCTCAAAAAATTATTTCCCTCACATAAAAAATTAAATGAAGCCGAATGGACCAAAGTAAAATCTGCCTTTAAAGCTTATGCCAAGTGGTGTGCCGAAAAGGAAGGTCATGAAGTGGAAGGTCTTGGTATTAGCCGAGTAAGGGACTTATTAAATTCCGACATAAAAGAAGAGATTACTCACCTATTTGAAGAGGAAGCCAATTTAAGCAGTGAAGCCGATCATATCATACTGGTTGATAAACTGGTGCGTTACCACCGCGATATTTTTACGTTGTTAAAAAACTTTGTCACCTTTTTTGATTTTTACACACCGGGATCAAAAGCTATTTTTCAGGCCGGAACTTTATACATCGATCAACGCTCGTGTACCTTGTGTATTAAGGTGAGCGACATGGCCAAACACGCAGCCATGGTATCGTTTAGCGGCATGTATTTAATTTATTGCGAATGTGTATCAAGAGCTACCAATGAAAAAATGATGATCGTAGCGGCTTTAACCAATGGTGATATTGATAATTTAGTAGTTGGTAAAAATGCTTTATTTTACGATAGAGCTGGATTAGACTGGGATGCCTCGGTAACAAAGATCGTTGACAATCCCATCAGTATCCGTCAGGCTTTCTTTTCTCCGTATCGCAAGGTATCGCGTTTTATCGAGAATCAAATAAATAAAGTAGCTGCCTCGCAGGAAGAAAAAGTGAGTGGCGATTTAAACAAGGGCATTGAAAGTTTGCCTTCAAAAGCAGAAGACGTAAAAGCTAAAAAGGATCCACCCCCACCCTTTGATGTGGGTAAATTTGTGGGGATCTTTGCGGCCATTGGCTTAGCCATTGGCGCCATTGGCACGGCACTGGCATCGGTTGTGGCAGGCTTTATGGGCTTAGTGTGGTGGAAAATGCCTTTTGCATTACTGGGTTTAATTCTATTAATCTCGGGACCATCGATGATCATTGCTTATTTAAAATTGCGTAAACGTAATTTGGCTCCCATTTTAGATGCCAATGGTTGGGCCATTAATGCAAGAGCCATTGTAAACATTCAGTTTGGTAATACACTCACACAATTGGCCGAATTACCAAAGGGCGCAAAAATTAATCTGAATGATCCCTTTACCAAAAAGAAACGACCATTCTTACCTGCTATTTTTATCCTTTCCATCATAACCGGCATCGTGTTGTATATATTGTGGAAAATGGATCTGATCCATATTCACTTTTAAATTTTGTAAATCCATTTGTTGCGTTTTTTATAAGGTATAGTTTAAAATTTATCTAAGCAGATGTTGTAAAAATGCCTTAATTTTTACATTTTTGTCATGACGAGATCTTTTTATTAATCAAAAAACAAAACTATGAATCAACAGGCCGTTCGATTTATTGATAGAGATAAAGATAAATCGAAATTCTTTTCCACTGTAAGACAGCGTGTGGATGCTTATTTTAAGGAGCATAAACTCTCCAAACATTACAATGCACAAATGGTCATTAAAACCATTGCTTTGCTGAGTCTGTATTTATTGCCCTTCGCTGCCATTCTCATTTTTCAACCGAGCTTTGGCATCAGTTTGATCTTATGGTTACTGATGGGATTTGGATTAGCCGGTATAGGGATGAGTATTATGCACGATGCCAACCACGGTGCTTATTCATCGAGTCATAAAACCAATTTATGGTTAGGTCATACCTTAAATTTGTTAGGAGGCTCGGTTTTTAACTGGAAAATGCAACATAATTTGCTGCATCATACATATACCAATGTGGTAACTTTGGATAATGACATTCAGGATAAACTGGTGTTACGTTTTTCGCCACACACCCGTGTAAAATGGTATCACAGCTTACAGTTTTTATATGCCTTTGCTTTTTACGGGATACTAACCCTATACTGGGCGCTGTTAAAGGACTTTTTACAATATGCGAAGTATAAAAAAGAAGGGATCAACAAAAACAGTTCGAAGCAAAACAGAGTGTTGCTTTTTAAAATGGTGATTGATAAAGTACTTTACTTTTTTGTTTTTCTGTTTGCGCCCATTTACTTTTTTCATTTACCGTCAGGTGAAACTACTCTTGGCTTTTTAGCGATGCATTTTGTGGCCGGCGTGGTGTTAACCGTTATCTTCCAATTGGCACATACCGTGGAAGGCACCACCTATCCGCTGCCTGATGAAAGCGGTACCATTGAAAATAACTGGGCCGTGCATCAAATGAATACCACTGTTAATTTTTCGAGACACAGTAAATTAATTACCTGGTATTTGGGTGGACTTAATTTTCAGGTAGAACACCATTTGTTTCCAACCATTTGTCACGTGCATTATCCTGCTATTTCAGAGATTGTGAAAACCACGGCCGAAGAATTTGGTGTGCCTTATTTAGAGAATGATACCTTTTTGCAAGCGGTGAATTCGCATATAGCATCGCTGAGGGGGTTTGGAAGGTTACCGGATATGAATGAAGCGATTGTGTAAATATTTTTAAGTTACTTTATTTTTTCAAACATTTCGATATCACAGCTAAATTGAAGCTTCAGTCTGACACTTAAACTTATTCTTTTAAATTGAGTTTATCCATGCCGCTTTTTAGTTTAGGTCAAGCATAGGCTGTTTTTTTTCTTGAGAACAGCAATGGTTACTAAGCACGTTTGCTCGGGCTAGTGGGCAGTACCAAAAAATCAAGGCTTCATAAATTCTCGAATTCGAAGTTCCGATTGTAATGAATAATGTGTCAATAGTACTATTTTTAGTTTGACTATTACTATTGTTTTAATTAATATAGGTGCTAGAGAACGCATTACCGCGCCATGGGATAGGGCATCATGCCGGTGGCATGATGAGCCAGCCAGTGCCTTGAGTCCGATAGTTATCGGACCGGAACTGCCCGATCCCAATCAGGCTTCCCGGATAATGGAGCCTGATTGGGAGGCGCCCAAACAATGAAGGAATGATGCTGGAGATGATTCAAGCGAAAGCCCGCCCGAGCGCCCAAATAATAATTCAAATCCAAACATAGACTCTTCAAGCTTAGTTTTTAGATAAAGTAAAAATCAATACTGTCATTAAAATTCTACTAATGAACTTAAGTCGTTTTTTTATAATTGATAACGGCCCAGGTGTTGAGCACAATGGCGAAGAGAAAAACCTTGCCAAGATGAGGCAGCACATCACGAAGATGAGATCCTTTTAAAATAACCATACGCATCACTTCAATAAGATAGGTGGCAGGATTAAATTTGGCGATGAGTTGCGCCCATGGCGGCATGGCATCGATGGAAGTAAATAAACCACCCATGAGAATAAAGATCATCATAAAAAAGAACATAATGAACATGGCTTGTTGCTGTGTTTCGCAATAGGTAGAAATAAGTAAACCGAATCCTAATATGGCTAATAAATACACCCAAATAAAACCATACAGTACCAAGAGATTACCAACAGGGATAATGCCGTAAATGAGCCAGGAGACGAGTAATCCAACCGTAAACACCACATTGCCTAATACCCAAAAAGGAATAAGTTTGCCTAAAATAAAATGATGTTTTTTAATGGGCGTTACATTTATTTGTTCGATGGTACCCACTTCTTTTTCTTTTACAATATTTAAGGCCGATAAAAATCCACCTATCATGGTAACTAATATAGCCAGGATGCCAGGCACCATAAACACCCTGTAATTCATGTAAGCATTAAACCAATTGGATGATGTGATTTCAATAACCGGTAAGGGATCAACTTTAGAAGGGCTAATTAATTGTAAACGCAAATCGGCATTGTAATTCCGCAAAATACCAGCCAGATAAGCCCCACCGAGATTGGCCTTGGTGCCGTTAATAGCGTTAACTGCTATAAACACCTGTTGTTTGTTTTCGCGAATTAAATTTTTTTCAAAATGTTGGGGGATTTCCAGAATCAAATCAGCCTTGTCGGATTCAATCAAGGCAAAGGCATCTTTAAATGAGGCATTATAGCCTGCCAATTTAAAATAACCGGAAGCCGTAATTTTTGAAATTAGGCGTTGAGAATAGGTTGAATGGTCGTTATCGATCACGGCAAGGTTAATATTCTTTACTTCGTAATCGGCTGCCAGTGGCAGAATGATGAGCTGCATCACAGGCATCACAATGATCAGAGCCAGAATAGATTTATTTCTAAAAATCTGACTAAACTCCTTTCTTAATAAAAAACCAATGATTCTCATGCCAAACGAATTTTAAAATTTTTCCAACTGAGTCCGAGTAATAAAACCGTCATACCTAGCAAGACCAAAGTCTGTTTCCAAATGGCAGCAAAGCCCACGCCCTTGATCATGATGGATTTTACAATAATATAAAACCATTTAGCCGGAACAATATTTGAAATAATCTGTAGTGGCAGCGGCATGTTTTCTATCGGAAACATAAATCCCGAAAACAAAACGGTTGGCAGCATCATGCCCATGAGCGAAATGAGCATGGCCACCTGCTGTGAATTGGTGCGAATAGAAATAAAAATACCCAAAGTTAAATTGGTAATAATAAAGAGGGTGCTTTCGGCGAATAAAAGGGCGACACTCCCATTAATAGGTAGATCGAGCACAAACACACTTAACAATAAAATAGAAATGACATTAATTAAAGAAAGAAACAAATAAGGCACTGCTTTGGAAATGATCACCAGCAGTGGTTTAAAAGGTGAGACCAATAAAATCTCCATGGTACCAACTTCCTTTTCTCGAACAATGGAAATGGCCGTCATCATCACACATACCAGCATTAACACCAAAGCCATCACTCCCGGAACAAAATTAGGAGCGCCTTTTAATTGGGGATTGTATAACATGCGGATCTCAGGCACAATGGTATATGGAATTTTGTTACCTTGATTCAAAGCCATTTGTTGATCCTGAATAATGCTGCTCACATAATTACCCAGCATGTTAGCAGTATTGGGATCGGAGGCATCGGCTATGACCTGAATCTGTGCCCGGTTCAGATGCATCAGATCTTTGGAAAAGTTTGCCGGAAAAATTAAAGCCAGTTTTATTTTCCCTTCTCTAAAAGCGCTTTCAATTTGTGCGGGATCCATGACGGCTTTTTCTATGTCAAAATAGCGGCTGGCTTCGATTCGTGAAATAATTTGTTGAGAGGCCAGATCCTTTGCCTGATCAACAATCACAAGCTTTGAGTTTTTTACTTCGTTGGTTAAGGCAAACCCGAAAATTAAGATTTGTACCACCGGCATGCCAAATAAAATAAACAGCGTTTTCCTGTCACGTAACACATGGGCAAATTCTTTTCGTACAAAGGCAAAAAACTGTTTCATGTTACTTGTGTTAGTCGCTGCGTTTGGCGCCCCTTGCTAATTGGTAAAATACATCGTCCATAGATTCTGATTGAAATATTTTTTTCAGATTCGCCGGACTATCCAAGGCTTCAATTTTTCCATCCACCATAATGGAGATGCGGTTACAATATTCGGCTTCATCCATATAATGGGTGGTGACAAAAATGGTGATGCCTTTATCGGAAGCTTTGTAAATAAGGTCCCAGAACTGTCGGCGGGTCAAGGGATCAACGCCGCCAGTGGGTTCATCCAAAAAAACAATTTTTGGTTCGTGAATAATGGCCACCGAAAAAGATAATTTCTGTTTCCAACCCAAGGGCAAAGAACCCACCAATTTTTTGGCTTCTTTTTCCAGACCCAATTCCGTTAACAGCTCTTCGCTTTTATATTTTAGTTGTGCATTACTTAAACCATAAATGCCACCAAAAAAACGAATGTTCTCTAAAATGGTCAGATCTTCATACAAAGAAAATTTCTGACTCATGTAGCCGATATTCTTTTTAATTTCTTCGGTTTGTTTGTAAATATCAAAACCGGCAATGGTGGCTTCGCCGCTGGAAGGCAGTGAGAGTCCGCATAACATACGCATGGCTGTTGTTTTACCGGCTCCGTTGGCGCCCAAAAAACCAAAAATCTCACCTTTCGAAACATCAAAAGTAATTTGATCAGCGGCAATAAAATCGCCAAAGCGTTTGGTTAATTTGTTAGTTTTTATAACGATCTCCTGCATGTTAGTTTTTCAAAAATCCAATAAAACAATCTTCTATTGTAGCTTCAATTTTTTTAAATTCAAGTAAGGCAATTTGTTGTGTAGTTAAATAAGTTTTAATCTCCTCCTCTGTCACACCGCTCTCCTGAAAGGCGGCATGGGCATATTCACCAAACGCATACACACTTTTAATTTTCGGGAATTCGTTAAGGGCTTTTAATAAGGCTGACATTTTTTCGCTCTTCAAAGCAATTAATTCATCGGGATAAGAAGCCGTGATAGCTGCCGGTGTATCGATGGATAAGATCTTGCCTTCCTGAATTAAGGCAATACGATCGCAGAGCGTGGCTTCATCCATATAAGGGGTAGACACCACAATTGTAATGTTTTGCGCCTTGAGTCGTTTAAGCATTTCCCAAAACTCTTTGCGTGAAACCGGATCAACACCGGTGGTGGGCTCATCCAAAAAAAGAACGGTAGGTTTATGAATTAAGGCGCAACACAGGGCCAGCTTTTGTTTCATGCCACCGGAGAGTTTTCCGGCACGGCGTTTTTTAAAAGGTTCTATCTGAATGTAAATATCTTTGATCAGGTGATAATTCTCTTCTACGGTGGTATTAAAAACGGTGGCGAAAAAATTCAGGTTTTCTTCAATGCTCAGATCCTGATACAAAGAAAATTTACCGGGCATATACCCCACCGAATTCCGGATCTGTTTAAAATCTTTCACAATATCAAAGCCATTCACGGTAGCACTGCCCCCATCGGGCAATAACAAGGTGGTGAGCATTCTGAAAATACTGGTCTTGCCTGCCCCATCGGGACCGATCAAGCCAAACAACTCTCCTTCCTTTACCGAAAAAGAAACATCATTAACGGCAAGGGTTTTCTCTTTGCCGTAAACTTTAGTTATGTTATTGACCTGAATCATTTTTTAGAATTTTACTTCGCCGTACATGCCAATTTTAAGCAGACCATCATTGATCACTTTAATTTTTGTGGCATACACCAGGTTAGCTCTTTCGTCTTTGGTCTGAATGGTTTTAGGCGTGAACTCTGCTTTATCGCTGATCCACTCCAATACACCGGCATACTCGCGGTAATTGCCTTTGCTGTCATCTACCAAAACGTTTACATTTTGATTGAGTTTTAATTGCGAAAACTGGTCACCGGTTACATAGGCTCTTAAAATAATGGTAGAAAGGTCTGCGAGTTTATACAAAGGTTTTCCGGCCACAGCCATTTCATTCACTTCTGCGTATTTGGTAAGTATGGTTCCTTTAATGGGATTGATGATGCGGCATTTTTGTAACTGATCGTTCAACTGTTCTATTTGAATGCTAATGGGTGTGGTTTCTTCATTAAGACTGCCGGAACTGATGCCCAGTGAAGATTCCTGAGCTTCGAGTTGTTTTTTAAGGATGGCTAGTTGTGAGGTGATATCATCCATCTGTTTTTGAGAAGCTGCATCGGCTTTTAATAAACCGGCTATGCGTTTTTGTTCGTGCTCGGCTTGTTTGATTTGCTCTTGTGTAGCTGCAATCTGAACCGCGATATCGGGCTTTTTGCTTAGTAATGCTTTTATCTGAGCCTGCAATTGTTTGCGTTTTAAAAATAACTGCAAACTATCAATGTAGCCCACCTGTTCATTTTCTTTTAAAGTCTGCCCCTCTTCCACTTTAAATGCTTTTATGGTACCCGTAGCTTCGGCGCTCACCATGGTTTCTACGGCTTCGAAAGTGCCGCTGGCATCGTAGTTGTTTTTGCCGCTTTTACAGGCAAACAGACTTAAAGCTACACTAAGGATTAAAATTACTTTGTTCATGTTGATCGTTTTTAAATGGTAAACTATTTTGTTTTAATTATTCACCGGCTGTGGTTTGTTGATTGTACTGAGCCATCAGCAATTGTACGTCGTGTAAAATTTTTGTTTCCCTGGCCTGATCTTCGGCATTTAACTCCCGCACATAATCGTTGCTACTGATCACACCATTCGCCAGTTGCGCGCTGCTGGTGGTTTTTATGCGTGAACGAAGCGTAATGATCTCATCGTCGGAACGCAACAGTTCGCTTAATTTTTGCACCTCGGCGCTTTGCTGTTTTAAACTCAGATTGGTATTGTAGATAAACAGTTCTTTTTGCAGATCGATGTTTTTGCGTGAAAGATCCAAGATGGCTTTGTCGTTTTTTAAAGTGTATAAGCCGCTTAATGACCAGTTGAGACGCAGGCCGCCGATATAATAACTTTCGAAGGTATTACTAAGCATGTTTAAAGCCGGGCGACCATAACCCGCTTGTAAAAAGAGATTAAATTTTGGTAAGACCCTTGAACGAAGTACATCGTTCTGCAGATCGACATTCTTTTTTTGCTGATCGAATAAAAGTAATTCAGGGCGACTAATGTTTTGGGAAGCCAATTTATTTTGTGGTTTTAGCAGTTGTGTGTTTACATCTAAGGCTTGGTTTAGGAACAAGCCCAGCATTTGAAGATAGGCCGAGCGATTGGCCTTGTATTCGATGGCGCGTTGTTCAATTTTTAATTGTTCTACTTTTAAAATATCGAGGTTGTTTTTAAAGGCAATGCCATTGGCTATGGAAGCTTCGGTTTTAGCTACCGCGCTTTGAAGATCCTTTTTTAAAAGCTCCACTTGTTTTAATTGCTCGTCCATCATAAGAATGCCAAAAAACAACTGGTTAATGCGTTCTTTTAATTTATACAATTCCACGTCCAGCTTCTGCAGTTCAACACCGGCATTGGTTTCCTGAATCAATTTTTGAGATTTTACCAGGCCCCCATCGTAAAGCGGCTGGTTGATCTCGCCATAGAGTTTGTATTGATCTTTGCTTAAAGAAGGAATGTTCATGCCGGGGATCTGAATGGGAATTTGTGTAACGGCCGACTGGTAGCTGGCCTGCCCATTGATGTTAAGCTGAGGGAAATAACCCTTACCGGCATTTTGAACCGAATAGTCTTTACTCTTCTCGATGAGTTCGCGTTGTTTTACCAAAGGATAATTTTGTTTGGCCAGTTTATAACAGTCCTCAAGTGCCAGGCTGTTATTTGTTTGTGAGCAAAGTGGCAAAACAAAGATCCAAAACAGAAAGGCGATCCGTTGCATGTTCATGGTTTTATGTTTAAAAGGTTTTGCATGGTGATTCATTATTTAGTTTTGAGTATGGCTTTCACCCATTTGGGGATGAGGGCCCGGCGTTCGTTGATCATGGCTTCAAAAGCCTTTTCGCTGCCAATGGCTTTTTTGAAAATGGGTTTAGCAATAAAAGGAAAAATAATCATGCCTAAAATGCCCGATACAAATTGCAGGGGATTCATATCGGGACGTTTGGCATGCAATTGTTTTACAAACACCGATTCACCCAAAATTTTATGCGGTTGAAAGTCGCTACCAAAACCATCGTGATTAAGATTTAATTCACTCAACACAAATATGGGAAGGTCGGGATTTTTGAGTAGCATATCGGCATAGAGGTTCACGATCAATACTATTTTTTGATCCAGACTGGTAGTCGCATCGTTAAGGGTTGGAGATAAGATGCCGAAGAGTTTCTGCATTTTTTCGATCATCACCACTTTAAACAATTTTTCTTTGCTGCGGAAATAATAATTTAAAAGTGCCAGGTTAATGCCTGCTTCTTCGGCAATATCGCGGGTGCGGGTGCCGGCATAGCCTTTTTTGGTAAACACGGTACGGGCCGCTTCTTTAATTTTTTCTTCGGTAGAAGCTTTGATTTCGGTATTTGTTTTTTTAGCCATGAGGTAAAAGATCCGACACAAAATTAAGTCGGAATTTTAAATTAATCAACCATTTTAATCAAATGATTAATTTTTAACACGGTTTTTTGGTCAAATGATTAAAAATGAGGGGATTAATTTTTACAGATTTCAGAATTTTCATTTTTTTTGCAGTTTGGGAAGTAACGTATATCCTTTCATTTTTTGGGCGCCCGGGCGGGCTGCTCTGGGCTCAAGGCAGAGGCCGGCTCATCAAGCCACAGGCTTGCTGCCCTGCTGCGGTTTTTTTGCCGCAGAAGAGGCAAGCGGCAAAAAGAACTAAACCCGCCACATCCCTGGCGCGAAATGCGTAATTAAAAATTGTCTTTTTTTGTTATTTTAATTTTTAACTTTTAAAAAATCTTCTGTGCTGAAACTAAAAGCCTGCGTCACTCAGAGGGCAAAGGAAAATGAACGTGGCCTGATGAGTCTGCCCTTGCCGTATGGCTAGCAGCCTCTAAGTGCAGATTCTTCCGCCGCCTTCGAAATCGCTCCCATGCGGCGTCTGAATGACGAGGTGCTATAAATTTACCGTCACTCAGAGGGCACAGGAATATTGACCTGGCCTGATGAGTCTGCCCTTGCCGTATGGCTAGCAGCCTCTAAGTACAGATTCTTCCGCCGCCTTCGAAATCGCTCTGTTGCGGCGTCTGAATGACGCAGCACTATATATCTACCGTCAAATGAGGGTACACGGCAATGAAACTGGCCTGAAGTTCTGCCCTTATTGGAGGCTAGCTGTTCCACAGAATAGATTCTTCCGCTGGCTTCGTTTAGCTTTCAACTCTTTTAACCACGGAGGACACAAAGTTTTTCGCAGAGGACACAATGTAATCTTTACTAACATTGTGTCCTTTGTGCCGTTTCTTTGTGGTCATTGTGGTTAAATAGTGTGTGTTATTTCAATAACAAGATCCAGTTTCCAATATCACTCATAACTTCTTGCGACATGGTTTCTTCAATGGTTCCATACTCTGAAGGAGCGCCGCTTGCGCAATGTTGAAACAAATGATTTAAGCCATCGTAGGCTTTTACCTGATGGTTTTTATTATTTACAAGCGCCTTTTCAATACCGGCTAAATTTTCTTTGTAAACAACTTGTAAATCTTTTTTTCCATTCAAAGCAAAAAAAGGACAGTCGACTTTAGACAAATACAGCGTTGGATCGCTGGCCAAAAAGCCGCGGTACCAGGGAGATAAAATAGATTGTGTTTGAGCTTTGATGCTTTGATCATCCATACCCGTTTCTTTCATCAGAAACTTAATGGAATCAGCCGCCTTTACTGAATTGCGCATGGCGATGGCATAAATTTTCCGGTTTAAATCACCCGCTGTTTTTAATTCTTCGGGAGTCATGCCCGCTTCTTTGCCAATTGCTGTGGCTTGCAGAGCAATTACCTCTGAGCCTTTAACACCGGGTCCGGCCAGCATCACTACAAATGCAACATCCTTCGACTGACTTGCCACCATGGGTGCTATAAGTCCACCTTCACTGTGTCCTATTAAACCAATCTTCTTTACATCAATTTCTTTACGCTTCATGAGGTACTGAATAGCGGCCTCCACATCACTTGCAAAATCATTACTGGTAGCCGTAGAAAAAGTTCCTCCCGAAGCCCCTACTCCTCTGTCGTCGAAACGCAGCACGGCAATATCGTTACTGGTTAAATAATCGGCCAAAACTAAAAAAGGTTTGTGACCCATCAGTTCCTCATCTCTGTTTTGGGGTCCAGAGCCTGTTATTAAAATCACCACCGGCACATTTCTTTTGAGTTTGGGCCAGGTAAAGGTGCCTGCTAATTTTATTTTAGCTTTCGTGTTTTCAAAACTAATATCCTCTTTATTATAATTATAAGGAGGCTTAGGTTCCTGTGGATGCGAGAGTAAAGGCTCTTTAATAAGATACTTAGATAAATTTATAGGAAGCGAAATTGCGCCTTGTTGCCAAACACCTTTAAAATAAGCACTGTCTTTCACATACTTTCCTTTAAATATGGCCTGCATCATATCAAAACCAATGACTAAACTATCGCCTTTTAAAACAGATTTACTAGCTTGGATTGCCATAGCATGTTGAGCCGGCACATCCATTTTAACGTGAATGGTGTTTTTTTCTTGCACAATTTTAAAAATAAGATCAAGATTTCCTCCCGGAGTTTTTAATACACCGCTCCAACCACCTCCTATAGCGGGACTTTCCTGAGCATACGAGAAATTAGATGTCGCTGCTAAGCAGCTTGCAATGAAGGCCATTTGAATTCTTTTCATGATAATTGACTAGTATTTTAGATTTGATAATTTATTCATTTTTAATAAAGCCTCACCGGCTTCTTTTTCTTTATTGGTTCCGATGAGTAATTTTTTTCCGTTGTTGAAGATAAGTTGAATTCCTTTATTTCCGGAGGCATTGATGGCTTTATTTTCATCGCTGCCTTTAAAGCCCCAACCGCCAAATTCAGCCATGGGACTGTATTCGCGAACTTCGATACTTTTTATATCAGAAAAAGCATACAACTTATAGCTGAGTTGTTGAGGGAAAAAGCGCACATAAATACCTTCGGCTTTAATTTGTGTTTCTAAGCGGAAACTCATAAAATAAATACTTCCTAAAAAAAAGATTGACATAAACACCCATTTGAGCTTCATTTGCCAGGCTTTAAGCGGGATGCCGGCTTTATTGGTTTTAGCTTTCAACAGAGCGAAAAACACAATAAGATTCACGAGTATCACTACCAAATAAGCCACCGGTCCCCAGAATTGTTGTTCAGAAAAAAGAATGTCGTTTTTCATATTAAGCCGATTTATATAAAAAATAAAGAAGTGCTTTGGAAAGAATTTCCGCCAATAACAGACTTACTATAAACGAAGAAACGGCTTTGCCACCTTTCATGTTGCAGGATACGGCATAGGCTTTAAACATCAGGTAGATCATCCAGATAAGGCAGGTAAGGGTGATGAGCGATACCAGACCAAAAGCGAGACCGTCCAGAACCGTGATCTCAACCGATTCGCCCTGATGCAAGACTTTATACTGAATAAATTTTTCCATTTTTTCGGTGGAGATGAGCCAGCTGAAGATGCCGGTTATAAAAAAGGGAAAGCGTGCCATGCCTTGTGTGCCAAGCACATCCACCAAACGAATGGAGGAAGGCGAAAAGATTAAGGCCGAGAGGTAAATGAACAGCACCATACAAAGCCAATCAATGAGGCCTTCTAAAAACGAATACATAAAAGTGGTTTCGGCACCTAGGTGCATGTCGATCACCCCATCGAAATGAATCATGCCAAGATTGGCTACCAGTGATGAAAGAAAAAGGATGAGTAATGCGATGAATACCGAAAGCGAACCTGCGTATTTTTCAAAGGGATTAAAGAGTAATTTTTTCATGGTCTTTATTTACTATTTTTTTGAAAGCTGTTAATACGATGAATGATCTCGTCGAGTTGGTTGCGGATGGTGGGATAACTGAGTTTCATGGCAGAAGCCATTTCTTTTAAACTACCGCCAACTTTAATAAAATCTAAAATAAAAAGTTGGTCCTCGTTATTTAAAGAAGAAAGCACCGGAAAATTAAAAAGACCTTCTACCTCGGTTTCACAATGCGGACAAACTAATTTTTTGACCTTCATTTTTGTTTCACAGCTCGGGCAATTCTGCGGCATTTTTTTTTCTTTTGACATGGTTGAAATTATTAAATAGCACAGATTACCTCACAAATGTAAATACAAATATTAATAAAATTAATATTTATTTTAATTTTATTAAGTTTTTAATTAAATTAATTGATAATCAATTGGATAATTTTAAGCGCCGTGCTTAATTTTTAGGGTATTCCCTCGCAGGCTTTATTTGCGAACTATAAATGCGAAAATTACGTTTTGTAAAACAAAAGATCGTTGAGTTGTCGGGCTTGATCTTCTTCCAATAAAAAATCTTTTACTGCCATTAGCATGGCTTTATTTGAGGTGAATAATTCACGGTTAAAATTAATCGCTATAGTCAGGTCAATATCATCAACGGGAGCCGTTTCAGCCGATTTGTAAAAATTTTCCAGACTAAGGCTGTAATTCTTTTGGATTTGTTCAAAAATAACTTCCATATTTTTAAACAGTATCTGTTCTTTTGCAATCAATAATTTCTCAAGTGCCTTATAAAGATCTTCGCTTTGTTTTTGATTGTTTAAATAAAATGAAAATTTTATGTCTTTGGAAGACCTGCTAAGGTTGTTAATATTACTACCAATATCTTTTATGCACTTTACTGAATACATGGCAGAGCGCACTGCCGAGATATATTGATTAATAACCGGGGCTTGAGTCGCATCAATTTTATTTCGCAAGTCAAGATAATAGGCTTGTAGCTCACCTTGCCATTGTTTCAAAAATTCGTACTGAGCTTCCTGAGTTTTTTCAATAAACTTTCTTTTCTCATTCAGCATTTTAAATTCAGACTTATTTTCAGTTTCAGTCGGATTGATACTAAACGCCATTAAATTGAATAGAACAGAATCATGGATAAAAAAAGCCGTTTCCTTTTTAAACAAATCAAGAGCTGTATGTGGTTCTTTTAAGGCAGAACTGTCAATAAAGGCTGTGGCTGAGGTATCGGCACCCATATAAAACTGCTCCAAAAATTTTACAAAGTGATTAAGAAATGGCAGAAAGATAAGAATAGACATGAGGTTAACAAAACTCGAGAAGGTCACCAATCCAATGAGTGGATCAGTTATCTGCAGAAGATCTGTAATTAAATATAAAATGGGTTTTAATAAAACAAAAGCGAAAATGGTGAGAAATACATTAAATAATAAATTGCCTAGTACCACCCTTTTTTTAGAGGCATAACCGCCAATGCCACCCAGTAAAATTTTAATGGCGGTTCCGGTTTCAGAACCCAATACCAAAGCGGCAGCGGGCAAAAAAGAAATGGCCCCCACATGAAGTGCGCTAAGCGTTAGAGCCATTGTAACAGAACTTGATTGCACCAATAGCGTGATCATAAAACCAATGCCTAAAAAAACAAGTGGCGGCATGCTTGAGTAGCTAGCTAAATTAAAGTGAGTCACCTGTCCTTCCATGGCTGTTTTCATAAAGGAAAGGGCAATGAATAACAAACCAAAACCAATCATGAAATAAGAAATATTTTGAATAGATTTACGCTTGTTGAAAATGATCAAGAGCAGTCCCCCAACAAAAACAGCGGGGTAGGCTGCTATTTCGATGTTGACTTTAAAGCCCAAACCGGCCACTAACCAACTGTCGAGCGTGGTACCCAAGTTGGCACCAAGAATAATGGCCATGGCATTTTTCATAGTAAACACCCCGGCCCCCACAAAGGCAAGTACCATGAGTGAAACCATGGAACTGCTTTGCAACACGCCGGTCACAATGGCCCCTCCGGCCACTGCCCCTGCTCTGTTTTTGGTAATACGCTGTAAAAAAAGTTTAAAATTTCGTCCCGACAAATTCTTTAAAGCCTCTTCAATTAAATACATGGACAAAAGAAACAAACCAATCCCTGCACATAATTTTAAAATATCGGTCAATAAAGCCATGCTATTAAGGCTAAAGAAATTTGGGTTTTATTTCACTTTCAGTTGTGGATTTAAACGTAAGATATCTTCATAAATGCCATCTTCATTAATAGCCGATCCAAAAGGCAGGTAGCGGCCCATTTCGGGTTTAATGTTATCTACCTGATGAATGATTTCATTAATCCAACAATCATAAATGTATTTATCAATGCTGATTAATTGTCCCTTCATTTTTTTCACCACAAAACTATTGGCAAAATCGAGCATTTCGGCTTGAGAGATGGGTTCATTAAAAACCAGATTTACCTTCACCCATTTATCGGTGCCTTTTTTCATGAATTCAACCAGGGCCCAGTATTTTATTTTCTTTTCATCCACTTTTTTTGTGGCTGCTTTCTTTTTTGGTGCTGCTTTTTTTGGACTTGCTTTTTTGCTTGCAAGCTTCTTTACTGCTTTCTTAGCTATTTTCTTAGCTGCTTTCTTTGCCATAATTTTTGTGTTTAAATATACTGTGGTAATGTACACATTAACTTAATGTGGTACTAGTTTAATAATACACATACTATGTACAACTATAGCAGGTTAAACTTAATGAGGTGTCAAACAGGACGCTCCTATGGAGCTTAAATGGATTGCCTGATTTTTTATGACAAATAGTTTGCTTCTGCGGAGCAACGCATGATTTTAAAATAGAGTTACATTAAATTTATACGTGTAAAGTCTCCTGAGTAACTATCTAAGGAACGAAGGAGAATGAATTCAGCAAAGAATACGTTCAGATAAATCTTGACATGAATATTTGTTTATTGAATGACATTTATATTCGCCACTACTCACAAATAAACATGTAGTTGGCAAGTTTTAAGAAGATTCCATTAAGCAGAAATAAAAAAAGCCATCCGACATGGATGGCTTTCGTTTGCTCCCTCTCCTGGGCTCGAACCAGGGACCCCATGATTAACAGTCATGTGCTCTAACCAGCTGAGCTAAGAAGGAATTTGTTTCTGGTTGTCCTTTTCAAAAAAATCGCTTACAAAAGCAAGTATTTTTCTGATTAGGGTTGCAAAACTACTACACATTTTCGAATAAAACAATATCTTTACCAAAAAATTTAAAAAAAAATTACATGAGTTTATTAGTAGTAGGTACCGTAGCCTTTGATGCAATTGAAACACCCTTCGGGAAAACAGATAAAATAGTTGGTGGAGCCGCCTCCTATATAGCTTTAGCAGCCTCTTATTTTAACCGCGACATCCATTTGGTATCGGTTATTGGTGACGATTTTCCTGCAGATTTTTTAAATACCTTAAAAAAAGAAGGCGTTAACCTTGATGGTTTACAAATTAAAGCCGGTGAAAAATCTTTTTTCTGGAGCGGAAAATACCATAACGACCTCAACACCCGCGATACACTTGACACGCAATTAAACGTATTGGCCAATTTTGACCCCATTGTTCCTGAAGGGGCTAAGGAATGTGAATTCCTAATGCTTGGTAACCTGGTTCCGGCTGTGCAACAAAGCGTGATCAACCAAATGAATAAACGTCCGAAATTAATCGTTTTGGATACCATGAATTTTTGGATGGACATTGCCATGGATGATTTAAAAAAAACCATTGCCATGGTTGATGTGCTTACCATTAACGATTCGGAAGCCCGCCAGTTATCGGGCGAATACTCCTTAGTGAAAGCTGCCCAAAAAATATTACAAATGGGTCCAACGACCCTCATTATTAAAAAAGGTGAGCATGGCGCCCTGTTATTCAACAAAGAAGAGGTATTCTTCGCTCCTGCCTTACCCCTAGAAGATGTTTACGATCCAACCGGAGCAGGTGATAGTTTTGCCGGCGGTTTTATTGGTTATTTAGCAAAAACCAAAGACATTAGTTTTGAGAACATGAAGCGTGCCATTATTTTTGGTAGTGCCATGGCCAGCTTTACAGTTGAGCGCTTTGGTACCGAACGTTTAATTGGATTAACGCAGGAAAACGTTGAAAAACGCGTTCAGGAATTTGTTGATTTGGTTCAGTTTGATATTGCTGTATTCTGATTTTAAACACCGGCTTACAAACACACTAAAATTACTATATTCACGTTATTATAAACCGGTGTTACTTAAACGCATTCTATATTCATTTGTTTTACTCGCTGTTGTAATTGCCTGCAGCACTAAAAAAAATGCCGTGGTTAACCGTGCTTATCACAATTTAACGGCACGTTACAACGGTTATTATTATTCGGGGGTTAATTTAGACGATGGGGTTTATAAAGTTGAAAAAGCCAACAAAGAAAACTTCGATAAGATTTTACCCATTTACATTTACCCGGCGCCCGAAAAGGCCAAAGCTACTTTTCCCGAATTTGATAAGGCCATAAAAAAATCCTCATTGTGTATTCAAAAACATGCCATTAAGGATAAAAAGGGAAATGAGATTGCTTCAGCCGGCAAATGGATTGATAATAACTGGATTAACATTGGCATTGCTCATTTTTATAAACGCGAGTTCTTTAGCGCCATTGAATCGTTTGAGTATGTGATTAGAACTTACAACAAATCAAACGATAAGTTCACCGCCATGATGTGGCTTATTAAAGCCAATAATGAAATTGGTTCGGTGAGCAGTTCAGAACCACTTTTAGGGTTTTTAAAAAACGAACGTAAACTGCCAAACAAAATAAAAAACGAATTGCCTCTGTTATGGGCCGATTATTACATTCGTCGCGGGCAGTATACCGAAGCGGTTGCTAAATTAATGGAGGCTACCCGCAACACCAATATCATTACCGGTATCAGCAAAAAAAACAGAGCACGCTATGCTTTTATTATTGGGCAGCTTTCTGAAATCTTAAAAGACAACCACCGTGCTGTTGCTTACTACAATCAAACCATCCAGTTAAAACCCAATTATGAACTGGTGTTTTATAGCAAAATTAAAATTGCACGTTTGTTGGATGTAAAACGCAGTAACTCTGAAAAAACAAAAAAAGGTCTTTTAAAAATGGCCAAGGAGTTTAAGAATAGCGACTATTTTGATGTGATATACTTCACTTTAGGTGAGATTGAAGAGAAGGAGAATAACCGAAATCAAGCCATGGTTTACTATAAAAAGTCAGTTAAAACTTCGGTAAACAATCCCAAACAAAAAGCCTTGTCCTTTTTAAAACTAGGTGAAATTAATTTTGATTTAACGAACTACCAGCCTGCTGAAGCCTATTACGACAGCACCATAGCGGTATTACCGGCCGATTATCCCGATTACAACGCCATTTTAGCCCGTAAAAAAACGCTCGAAACATTGGTTGGTTATATTCGTACCATTAGTCGTGAGGATAGTTTACAACGCATTGCTAAAATGTCGGATGCTGACCGTAATGCTTTTATCACCAAAATGATGGCCAACCTTGAAAAAGAGGCTGAACGTAAACGTAAAGAAAAAGAAGCGGCACTTCTTGCCGCACAAGCCAATGGTGGTGCCACGGGTGCTAGTGGTGGTGCACCCGGACAAACCTCTCCCGATTTTGGTTCAAGTCCCGGCGCAGCTCTTTTTTATTTTTACAATCCTTCTACCATTGCTTTGGGCGTGGCCGATTTCGTGAAACGTTGGGGTCAACGCAAACACGAGGATAACTGGCGTCGTTCAAATAAAGCGTTAACCATTGACGACCCTGCACCGGATGGTCCGAGTGAAATTGCGAATGGTGCCGGTACTAAAAAAGATACGGCTAACAGTAAATCCTTTTATTTAAAAGATCTTCCTTTAAGCGATTCACTCATGCATAAGAGTAATGCTAAAATCATAAAGGCTTACTACATGATGGGTTCTATTTACAAGGAAGAATTAAATAACCCAAAAAAAACCATTGCTTCATTTGAAGAATTAAACACCCGTTTTCCGGATAATAAGTATGCTTTAAAATCATATTACATTCTGTATCGTGTGTATTTGGCAGAAAAGAATAATGAGAGGGCTGAGTATTATAAGAACAAAATTTTGAACGACTATCCCGATTCGGAAATAGCCTTGCTAATAAAGAATCCTGACTATGCACAGGAACTGAACGCACAAAAAAGTGAAGTGGAAAAATTTTATGTGTCGGTATACGAAACGTACACCGCTAAAAATTATGCCGATGCCTTTACCAAATCAAAAGAAGGGGTTACAAAATTTGGTAAAAGTGAGTACTTGCCAAAGTTTGAATTTATAAAGGCCATGAGTTATGGTAAACTTAAAGGTATAGATAGCTTGGAGTATGGTTTAAAACTTTTGGTTGCCAAATATCCGAATGCTGATGTAACAACGCTTTCGGAGGACATTCTGACTTCGATTAAAAAACAAAAAAATCCCGAAATATTTAAAGTCGCTGAACCCGGCAACACGAAGGTGGATACCTTTGCCGTGAATTTTGAAGCGGAACATTTTTTGGTTGCTATTACAACCGATGATCAAAAAATTGCCGATGGTTTTAAAAAGAATTTAGGCACCTTTAATAGCGTTTATTATTCGGAGCATAAGTTCGAAATGAATTCTAATTTATTTGGTTTAGGAAAACAAATGGTGGTTTTAAAAACCTTCACAAATGCCAAGGAGGTAATGAGTTATTACGAAAACGTGATTGCCGACCCCGATATGTTTAAGGGTGATGTGAAAAAAGATCAGATTGATATTTTCCCCATTTTTGCCGATAATTTGCCGCTTTTGTATAAAAAGAAGAATGTTTCGGGCTATAAATTGTTTTTTGAGGACAATTATGCCAAATTAAAGGCTAAAAACTAGTCCCGACTTTCATCTTAAAATCCTTCTATTTCGTCTAATTTTTGCCAATTTTTGTTCAAAAAAGGTCTAAAGCAGAATAAATCTCTTATTTTTGGGTGGAATTAAATTAGTGTAATATTATAATCATGTTTGGAATGGGTTCATCAAAAAATCAGGTAATGGATGCAAGTTCGGTTAACCTTATAGGTAACGGAACAAAAATAATTGGCGACATTAGTTCGGCAGGTGATGTGCGTATTGATGGTACCATTACCGGTAACGTGGTTATTTCGGGCAAATTTGTATTAGGCACTCATGGCATTGTAGAAGGTAATATTACGGCTACTAATGCCGATTTGAGCGGCGAGGTGCGCGGTACTGTAAATGTATCGGAAATGCTGGCGTTAAAAGGAACTGCAAAAATTACTGGCGATATCATCACTTCTAAACTTATGATTGATCCGGGTGCTATATTTACAGGAACTTGTAACATGGGCGCCAAGGTTAAAAACATGGTACAGAATTCATCTCCTTTAAATGCCGCAACAAAAACCGCCTAATCTGCTCGTTAAATATGGAAACATGGCTCTGCAGATGGGCCTTATCATTGGCCTTTCTACTTTAGGAGGTCAAAAACTCGATCTTTATTATACAAATCAAACACCCGGTTTTACCATTGTATTAAGTTTACTAGGCATTATCATTGCTATGTATTTGGTAGTGAAAGATTTTATCCAGCCTAAAAAATGAATAGCCCTATTTTAAAATTTGCGGCTTCGTTAGTCATACCGCTCCTATTAAGTGTCGTTTTATCCTTCAGTTTAAATTATTATCAAATCCTACCAAGTATACACTGGCATTATGGCGTTTGGTTTTTCGGAAGCATGACCTTTCTTTTTAACCTTATTTACTGGCGCCGCGCCAAGTTTGCTGAGTTTACACAGGTGTTATTGGTATGTATTGTTATAAAGCTCTTACTGGCGCTTATAGCCATACTTAGTTATTCGTTTATTGACAAAGCGGGTTTTTTTAATTTCGCCATCCATTTTATTTTGTATTATGTTTTGTTTAGCATTTTTGAAATCAGATATTTGCTTGCACTTATAAAAGCTTATTCACCTAATATTAAACCAAATGAAAATTAAATTACTTGCCTCCCTTTTGTTTATAGCTCTTTGCGGACTTGCACAGGAAAAAACGAATGTAAAAGACAGCGAATATAAATTCACCACCATAAAAAATTTGGAAGCCACTGCTGTCCAGAATCAAAACCAAACCAGCACCTGTTGGTCTTTTTCTTCGCTATCTTTTTTCGAAAGTGAAATGATCAGAATGGGGAAAAGCAAAGATTTTAATTTAAGTGAAATGTATGTGGTGAATAAAGTATATGCACTCAAAGCCGATAACTACGTGCGCATGCATGGTAAAACTAATTTCGGTGAAGGTGGTGGTTTTCCCGATGCTATTCACGTGCTTAAAAATTATGGTATGGTTCCCGAACAAGCTTATAGCGGCAAGAAAGATTTGAATGCCCCACACAATCATAAATTACTTGAAACAACCCTAAAAAACATTTTACAACCGGCATCATTAGATGAAACACAAAAAATTGATTTTAATTTCTTACACAATACTGTCGTTTCAGTTTGCGATGAATTTTTAGGAAAAACCCCAGAGAAGTTTGATTACAATGGCAAAAGCTACACGCCTAAAACCTTTGCCGAGGCTATGGGATTAAATGCCGATGATTATATTTTTTTAACCTCCTTTACACATCATCCGTTTTATAGTCCATTTGTATTAGAAATTCCCGACAATTGGAACTGGCAACGTGTTTACAATGTACCCTTAACTGAATTTCAGGAAGTGCTTAGTCATGCGATTAACACTGGTTATACCATTGCCTGGGGAGCCGATGTGAGTGAAAAAACGTTTTTACGTGCCGATGCTTTGGCCATTGTGCCTGAAAGTGCTTATGCTAAAATGAGCGATGATGAGAAAAAAAGTTTATCAGTAAAACCACAAAAACAATTAGAAATTACCCAGGAGATCAGACAAAGAGCATTTGATAATTACGAAACACAAGATGACCATGGTATGCACATTGTAGGCACTGTAAAAGACCAAAACAACACCTTATATTATGTGGTAAAAAACAGTTGGGGCAAAGAATCGAACCAAAGTGAGGGTTATTTTTATGCCAGCGAAAGTTATGTGTTGTATAAAACCACCAGTATTATGATTCATAAAAAGGCATTACCGGCTAGCATTGCCAAAAAACTTGGCATTACACAATAAAGAACTTACTCCAGGTAAGTAGGGCCTCAGTCATTTGTTTTATGCTGGAGGCCTTTTTTTCACAAATAACCGTTCATCTACCCAACTTCATACGCTTGTTTAGCGTATTAATTACTAACTAAACGATGCTGCATTACATTACCACCATCTCCGAAAAGTTATTTTCAACCTTTAGCACAGTTTTTGCTAAAAAACACTTAAGCGTTATGAAAGCACAACAATTAACCATTCCTATGTTTCCCCTGAACACCGTTTTGTTTCCGGGTGAAACCACCAAGTTGTATATTTTTGAGGAGCGCTACAAACACTTGGTTGACGATTGTTTGGATAATGACGCGGCTTTTGGAATTCCGTTTTTGGAAAAAGGGAAAGTTAAAAAATATGGTTGTGAGGTAAAGATTTCACGCATATTAAAGACCTACGAAAATGGTGGTATGGATATTTTGGTAGAAGGCACCAACCTGTTTCGTTTACTTGAATTTTCAGAAGTCCTTCGTCCTAAATTATACGGTGCAGGCTTAATCGAATACCAACCCATCTCACAAAAAATTAGTTTAAATAATTTACAGGATGCCACGGTTAACTATTTCGGGACCGTTCAAAATAAATTAATTGATTATGAAACGGTTTCCAATTTAACGCTTTATAGTGTGGCTTCAGCTCTGCAACTCACGCATCCCGAAAAGTACCGCCTCATTACATCACCCAATCAGCAAATGCACTTATTGAATTTGCTTAATTTTATTATTCACATCATTAATGCAGAACAGCAATTAAAAGACCGTTTTGTGGATAATTAATACCTAATTCTATTTTTCAGAATCAGGATTAGTTTTTTTGAATGGCTTTTCCTTTGGCTCCGGCCGGACTAAAATCGCTTATCTTTGTAGGACTTCCACTGTAGTAGATGTTGCCGGCTTTCACAACACTGTATTCAAACTTTTTTAATTGCGTGGCATTAATGTAGCAATCGCCAAGGGTATGCGTTTCAACATAGGCATCATTGCTAATTATCAAATCTTGCGCCCAAACAAAATTAGTGCCATTTGAATAAAGGTAAAACGACTTACAATTACCTTTTAAGTAGAGATCACCATTACCATTTGAAATGGCATGGATATAATCGAAATTTCCAGACACAAAAATATCGCCTGAACTTTCGGCTGCTAACTTAATGGAATCCTGCACAAATGCCTCATCCATGTGAATGCTCGCCACACCATAATTGATAAGGTTTTTGAGGTAGGGTAAATAAATATTGGCTTTTATTTTCTTTTTATAGCCACGTACAAAATTACATTTGTTTAAATTTTCGAGACTAAGCACTGAGCCGGTGACTTTGGTAGACATGTTTTTTAAAACATTTTTCCCTCCAATTAATTCAACTTTACACGCGTTGCTTTTGATGATGGTTAGTTCCATATTAGCATAAAGTTCAATCGTATTAAAAGTACCGGGATATCTGACTTCAGTCGTTTCAGGTCCGGTTGATTTAAAACAATCGCCCGCACTTTGTTTGCTGCAGGCCGAAAATAGAAGAAACAAAAAAAGGTATAAAACTAAACGCATCATTTATTTCAGAAAATAACGGTAACCAAGCCCATATTCAAAATCATAAGCCACAGCAAAATGGGTCCGTAAACCAAAATGTGCCATGAGTCCGCTTTTTGAGTAATACCGCACGCCCAAACGGCTTACCATCATGGCATCGGCATTTGTTTTTTGAAAAACATAATAACCCAGTTCAATCGGAAAACTAATTCGTCCAACATTATAAGAATATCCTACACGGGCACTTACTCGCATTTTATCGATGCCGGAAGCCGGTGCTCCAAATTTATTTTCAAGATCGTATTGATAATTCTGATCATAGAAAAAATCGAAGCCCGCCGAAAACTTATGGGTATTGCGCACGTTGCGTTGATAAGCCATTGAAAGCACGTAACAGGTAAGTTCTTTACTGCCCACTTCACGTTCGTTAAAACCGATGGCTGCAAACGCCAGGAGTTCATTTTTAGATTTTACTTTGGTGGAAGAGTCGATGCGCGTCACAACAGCCTTGGTTTTAGAGGGGATAAGAATATTTAAACCGGCATTTAAACTCACTACATTTAACCCTAAATTTGGATTGCGTGATTTGCCGTTACTGGCATGGGTAAAGGCAATACCGGGCTCGAAACGTAAATTTTTAGTGAGTTGTAAGTGCCAGAACCATTTAAACTGCACATAGGCATTCCAGTGACTTCCAATGGCAATGTTTTTGTGGTTGTTCTCAATATCAAAACATTTGGTAATATAGGTAGCTCCCCAACACAGGCGCATAAAGACGCGCGATGTTTTTTCAATTTTATTAAAGGGGATTTCGATAAAGGGTGCTGCCGTTAAAGCATAGCCTAATTCGGATGAATTTTTAAAATCGATACATTGTAAACTCAGGCCAATATCGGGTTTGTTGTTTTCTTGATGCCAGAGTTTATTACCCAGGGTTGGTTTTGAAATATTTACTTCATAAATAGTTGGATAGCCTTTTACTAAATGGCCAATACTAATTCGGTGAACCAGCACAAAACCCGCATTCACACAAGGTTTTATTTGCCAATCGGGATTTTGCGTAATCCCGTTTTGCGCGGTTAAAACACCTTCAATAAGGCAAAAAGTGACTAAATAGCTAAAGTACCGTTTAAGCATTTGCTAAAATAAATAAAATTAGCAAACCTTTACTTTGTGTTAAAAGATTAAGTGTATTAATTTATTAAATTTGCCCGCATATGGATGAACGAGCAAGCGCCTTTTTACGCCTTTTAAAAATAATGGATGAGCTCAGGGAGCAATGTCCCTGGGATAAAAAACAAACCATCGAAACCATCCGTCACCTGAGCATTGAAGAAACCTACGAGTTGAGTGATGCCATTCTTAAAAAGGACATGACGGAGATTAAAAAGGAATTGGGTGATATATTGCTTCACATTGTGTTTTATTCACGAATAGCCAGCGAAACCAACGATTTTAACATCAAAGATGTGATTGATTCGCTTTGCGAAAAACTCATTTACCGTCACCCCCACATTTACGGCGATGTAAAAGCTGAAACCGATGAACAGGTAAAACAAAACTGGGAACAATTAAAACAAAAAGAAAAAGGTGGCAATAAAACGGTGCTTTCGGGCGTTCCCAATAGTATGCCGGCCTTATTAAAAGCTTACCGTATTCAGGAAAAAGCCCGTGCTGTAGGCTTTGATTGGGAAAAACCGGAAGATGTGTATGAAAAGGTAAAAGAAGAACTTTCTGAATTTGAAAAAGAAGTCTCTGAAAAAAATCAGGAAAAGGCCGAAAAAGAATTTGGTGATATACTATTCTCGCTCATAAATTATGCGCGTTTTTTAAATATTAATCCCGAAGACGCCCTCGAACAAACCAATAAAAAATTCATCAAACGCTTTGGTTACATGGAAGCGAAGGTAAAAGAACAGGGCAAAGAAATAGCCGACTGTAAGCTGGAAGAATTAGATGGGTACTGGAACGAGGCAAAAAAATTATAATACTTGAAGGATTTTCTAAAAAATAATTTAGCGGTCATGAGTCTGTATGGGGTTTTGCTTTGTACGGCTCTATATTTTCTACTGGGTTACGATCGGGTGCTCATTCATCTTGAAATTAATAAGGTAGTTGGCAATCGCTTGATCGATGCGTTCTTTTACTATATCACTTATCTAGGCGACGGCACAGTGGCTGTGTTTATTTTAATCCTGCTGCTTATTTTTAATGTGCGACTTGGATTATACGCCACCAGTAGCTTTTTAACGGCTTCTTTATTTTCAATCGCACTAAAACATTTATTTTTTGATGATGAAAACCGACCCATGTTTATTTTTTCTTATATCGATAAACAGCCTGTTAAACTGGTTGAGGGGGTTGAGATGTTCATTCACAACAGTTTTCCGAGCGGACATGCCACGCAGGCTTTTAGTGTTTTTATGTGTCTGGTTTTTGTTTCTAAAAATCATTCGTATAAGTATTTTTTCTTCGCCTTGGCTTTATTTACTGCGCTAAGCCGGGTATATCTCTCGCAGCATTGGCTGGCCGATGTTACCGCAGGAAGCGCCATTGGTATGTTTTTTAGCATTCTCTATTATTTTCTTTTCATTAAAAAAAACAGCTTAGAAAAATTAAATAAACCTATTTTTGCTTTTAAAACACATTGATTCTTTTTGTCAAAAATCATAAACTGGTTCTTTTTTTAATTGCTCTTATTTCGGCAATTATCTTTATTCCATTTATTGGAAATTGTGCGCTATTTGACTGGGATGAAGTGAACTTTGCCGAATGTGCACGCGAAATGGTGGTATCGGGCGATTATTCGAATGTGCAACTAAACTTCCGACCATTTTGGGAGAAACCACCCTTCTTTATTTGGCTGCAGGCAATAAGCATGAACATTTTTGGCGTGAACGAGTTTGCGGCCCGTTTCCCCAATGCGGTATGCAGCATTGTTTCCTTGTGCGCCATGTATATCATTGGCAAAAAATTTCATTCCATTAAATTCGGACTAATTTGGTGTTTACTTTATGTCACCTCGCTTCTACCCCACTTTTATTTTAAATCGGGTATCATAGATCCTTGGTTTAATTTATTTATTTTTCTGGCCATTTATCATGTTTACCGTTTTCTGTATAATCCAAACGGTAAAAAAGAATTATGGAATGCCCTGCTAGGTGGTTTCTTTCTGGGCATGGCTGTTCTTACCAAAGGTCCGGCTGCATTGGTTATTACGGCATTAACTGTATTAATTTATTTAGGTTGGAACAAACAATTAAAACTGCTTTTTTCTAAACCGTTTTTGATTTTTGTGTTTACGACGATTTTTGTTTCGGGAAGCTGGTTTTTAATTGAATGGAGTAAAGGCAATGGTAAAATTATTATGGAGTTTATTGATTACCAAATTCGATTGGTTCAAACAGAAGATTCGGGACACAGTGGGCCATTTATATATCATTTTGTAGTTTTATTAATCGGATGTTTTCCGGCTTCCCTCATCTTTTTAGGCACTTATTTAAAATACAACGAGCTAACACCCTCACAGCGTCATTACCGTAAAATGTTACTCTGTTTATTTTGGGTCGTATTAATTCTGTTTTCATTATTCAAAACCAAAATCGTTCACTATTCATCCTTATGCTACTTCCCACTTACTTTTGTGGCTGCAATAGGTTTAAATCAATACTTCGAGACCTTTAAATTTTCGAAGATCTTAAAAGTAATTTATTGGTTGGTTACAGCGGTATTAACCTTAGCCTTTACCCTAATTGGGAGTTTCAAATTCATTCAACAACCCTTACTTAAGAGTGGTTTAATAAATGATCAATTTGCCGAACTAAACCTGGCTGCTGATGTTAGTTGGAGTGGATTTGAATGGGTGATTGGTTTATTATTCTTATGCGGATCAATCTTAATCTTTCATGCTTTAAGCAAACACCGTATTAAATTATTTTATTGGGGACTCGCCCTAAATTTCTCTTTTATTTATTTGTCGATTGTGGTATTGGTGCCGAAAATTGAATTATACACGCAGGAAGCCACCATAGCATTTTACCGACAATGTGCCAAACACAACTGCTATATTGAAACACATGGCTTTAAAAGTTATGCCTATTTATTTTATTCCGACCGACGAAAAACAGATTATGTGAATCCCGATCAGATCAAGTACATCGAGCATCAGTTGGATGTGATGGTAAAAGAAGGTCATTCGCGGGTGATGAGTTATGCTGTTTCAAACCAATTGTGGATGGAAAACGGAGTAATTGACCGGCCCGCCTATTTAGTCATTAAAACACCATCAGAAAAAGACCTAGCTTATAGCCCTGAATTAGTTAAATTATACCAAAAAAACGGCTTTTCCTTCTTTGTTCGTATGCCCCGTATAACTGCCAAATAGTCTATTTTTTGCTATGGCATAAAATATGATTTACCTTAGTAAGAACTTAAAAAAATAAACACATGAATTTTGGCGATTTGAACGACATAGGCTTTAAAGACAGCATGGATGAGGACTCAGATTTTATTCCACTGTTAAGCGCCGAAGATGAAGATAATATGCGGAACGAAAAGGTTCCCGAAATACTGCCAATATTACCGCTTCGTAATACTGTTTTATTTCCGGGCGTGGTGATACCCATTACCGTAGGCCGCGACAAATCAATCCATTTAATTAAAGATTACAACAAAGGTGATAAAACCATTGGTGTAGTGGCTCAACGCAGCGATAGTACTGAAGAACCAAGCGGTGACGATCTTTATAACGTTGGAACAGTTGCACATATTATTAAAATGCTGCGTATGCCCGATGGCAATACGACCATTATCATTCAGGGTAAAAAACGTTTTAAAATAGAAAAGTACATTCAAACTGAACCTTATCACAAGGCGCGCGTTACTGCTTTTGAAGAGGTTCGTCCGCCTAAGTCAGACAAGGAGTTTCAGGCCATTGTATCCAACTTAAAAGAAACCTCCACACAAATTGTAAAAATTTCGCCTAACATTCCAAGCGATGCGAGTTTTGCGATCAATAACATTGATAGTCCTACTTTTTTAGTCAATTTTATTTCCAGTAACATGAACGCCAAAACGGCGGATAAACAAAAAATGCTGGAAGTAGCGGATTTAAAGGATCGCAGCTTATTGGTTTTGGAATATCTGAACAAAGAATTCCAAATGCTTGAATTGCGTAATCAAATCCAGAATAAAACCAAAATGGATTTGGACAAACAACAACGTGAATACTTTTTAAATCAACAAATTAAAACCATTCAAGAAGAATTGGGTGGGAATAATTTTGAGCAAGAAATAAATGGTTATAAGGAAAAAGCCTTAACTAAAAAATGGAGCGATGAAGTTAAAGATATCTTTGAAAAGAATATTTCTAAGCTTCAGCGCATGAATCCGAATGCTGCAGAACATGGCATACAAACCAATTACGTAGAACTCTTGCTCGAATTGCCTTGGAACGACATTACAAAGGACAATTTTGATTTAAAAAATGCTCAAGCCATTTTAGATGAAGATCATTTTGGTTTGGAGAAAGTGAAAGAACGTATTATTGAGCATTTAGCGGTATTGAAATTAAAGGGCAATTTAAAATCGCCCATCATTTGTTTATACGGTCCTCCAGGTGTTGGTAAAACTTCTTTAGGAAAAAGCATAGCCAAGGCACTTAACAGAAAATACGTGCGCATGAGTTTGGGCGGCTTAAAGGATGAAAGTGAAATTCGCGGCCATCGTAAAACATACATTGGCGCTATGCCAGGAAGAATTTTACAAAACCTGAAGAAAGTACAAACGTCTAATCCGGTTTTCATTTTAGATGAAATTGATAAAGTAGGCAGCGATTACCATGGCGATCCGTCATCGGCTTTATTAGAAGTGCTAGATCCTGAACAAAACTCGTCATTTTACGATAATTTTTTAGAGCTTGATTACGATTTGAGTAAGGTGATGTTTATTGCCACGTGTAATAATTTAGCCACCATACAGCCCGCTTTGCGCGACCGTATGGAGATTATTGAAGTGAATGGTTATACCGTTGAGGAAAAAATCGAAATTGCAAAACGCCATTTAATTCCGAAACAGGTTGAAGAAAGCGGTTTAAAAAAATCGCAATTAAAAATTGGCGATAAAATTCTAGAATTTTTAATAGATACCTACACGGCAGAAAGTGGTGTGCGTAATTTAGAAAAGAAAATATCGAAGATTGCCCGTAAAGCAGCTGTACACATTGCCCGTGGCGAGGAGATCCCAAAACTTACTGAAGAAAGTATAGCAAAAATTTTAGGTCCTTCGCATATTAAGGATAAATACCAGGGCAATGACATTGCAGGTGTGGTAACCGGTTTAGCATGGACTCAAGTAGGCGGGGATATCTTATTTATTGAAACCAGTTTAAGCAAAAGCAAAGCCGGCAAATTAACCTTAACCGGAAACTTGGGTGATGTTATGAAAGAAAGTGCTACCCTTGCTTTAGAGTATTTAAAAGCACATCCGCATTTAATCGATGCGGGCCCTGATACGTTTGAAGAACACAATATTCACATTCACGTACCTGAAGGTGGCACCCCAAAAGACGGTCCGAGTGCAGGTATTGCCATGCTTACCTCTCTAGCCAGTGCATTCACCAAACGCAAGGTTAAAAAGGCCTTAGCTATGACCGGCGAGATTACTCTGCGCGGTAAGGTTTTACCGGTTGGTGGAATTAAAGAAAAATTACTAGCGGCTAAACGTGCGGGTATTAAAGAAGTGATTTTATGTTTGGATAATAAAAAAGATGTGGAAGATATTAAACCCGATTATTTAAAAGGCTTAACTTTTCATTATGTAACCGAAATGGAAGAAGTTCTGAAACAAGCACTGTTGAAGGAAAAGGTGAAAAACTGATCGAATAATACATCATACAATTTAATTAAAAAGGACAAAATAAATTTTTGTCCTTTTTTTTATGTGCGACTTTTTTAATCTCTGTCCCTACTATTTATTCCTTCACGAGTTTTACCATTTCAGATTTTCCATTCATCACAACCCGTACAAAATAAAATCCATTTGGCCAATCTATCACATTTACTTGAACTAATTCAATGTCTGAATTCTCATTCAATACTACTCTTCCACTTAAATCGGAAATACTAATTTGTTTATGGTGGTTGTTATAAGTTTGGATAATGATGTTGTTTGAAGTAGGATTGGGAAATACAGAAATGCCTTTTTTATGAAATAAAACATCACTTAATTCGGCACACACATTTACTTTTATGGTTGAAGTCGCTGAATTGCTGCAAGTCGTTTGTGGATCGGTATAATAATAAGTTTGAACATACGTATTAGCAACTGATGCACTGAAAACAGTAGTGTTGACAAATTGGCCCGAAAACATGCCACCGGCAGGAGTGCCTGCTAATTGTACCGGAGCATCACTGATACATACATCAGTTTTAGAAGCAGAAGCCAGTACACTAGGAAGGGCTTTTACGGTAAGATTTACACTTACCGGAGTGCTTTTACAACCCAATGCGGAAATACCTTGAATGAGATACGTAGTATTTTGTACCGGACTAGCAACCGGCGAACCACTGGAATAAATATAGGAAGCGGCTCCCGAAGGATTAAACGTATAAGAACTACCCAAACAAACATTGGCATTAGAAATAAAAACTAGTGGTTTTGGGTTTACCAATACTTGCAGCGTTTCAGTTGAAGCACATCCATTTATTCCAGTAACCGTATAAATGGTGTTGGCAAGTGGATTTATGGTTACTATAGAACCAGTTAAATTACCAGGCATCCAGGTATAAGAACTTGCACCACTGGCGGTTAATAAAGCAGTATCGCCCACACAAAATACAAGTAAATTTGATTTTACCAATAAAATTGGAGGGATACAATTAGCAGTAACTATAATATCATCAAGATATGCCCCATCATGGATATTATCGGTACCGTCAAAAGAATCGAAACGGAAACGGATTAAAACGGCACTATTCGCATAGGCATTTAAACTTAAGGTAAAAGTATCCCAACCACTATTGGCATTAAATTCACTCATGGATGAAGCCACCAGTGTAAAAGTTGCGCCATTATCATTCGAAACACCTACCGATAAGGCATCATACAAACAAGTGCTGCTATTACCACATTCGTTTTCCAGTCCATACTTAAATGAAAGACTACCACCACCGTTTGGAATGTTTAATGCAGGTGAAGTCATATTGCCGCTTACTGCGGCAATGCCATTACCGTAATAACAAGCCGACCCCGAAAAAATAGCTGATCCGGTGCCACTGTGACCGGACATAGAACTTCGACCACAAGAATTAGTGAAAATCCAATTAGCATTTGTTCCACCACTTGACATCATGGTTCCTAAATTGGCATTAAAACTTTCGTTAAAAATAACCTGCGAATAAGTTAAGCCACTTAACAAGGCAAAGGCACTTATTAAACGTTTAGGTTGTAAAAAAGAAGATATGGCTTTATTAAAAGATTGATAAAAATCACTAAAGCTAAAAGATGTGAAACTAGGTTTTATCAGGTTTTGAGAAATAAGCCAAGCGGGGGATTTGCTTAAATTTGTCATTCATGTGTGCTTTTAATATTTTCCTAATTCGGGAGTGGTTTTCTGAGTACAAAGGTATTGTGGTAGAAAAGCCTTTTTCTTACAAGAAAGACCACTTTCTTACATGTGTAACTTCGGCGCCTAAATAATCGATAGCGGGCTTTCGAAAAAAGAGAATCCGCTATATGGCTTTTGTGCTTATTAGCCCGAAGACTATAGGATTTGGCTCGAAATCAGAGTGAAAAGCTTACATTTGTGTCTGATTAACTCTCAGACTTTTGATTCAGTATGTTTTTTTTTACGAAACCCCACTCTTTTCTGATTTTGATCGTATTGTTTAAGGTAGGGCTAGTTTAAGGAGGTTAATCAGTCTGATTAGACCGGAATTTTATTTATTCCAAATGATTGAAACAAAATTTAAAATTCGTTAATTATTTAATAAATGAGATAATTGTCACTCATCATATGATTCAATTTGCCGTAATTAGAAGTGACAAACATACAACAGAAAAATACAAAATAAAGTAAGCGAATAAACCTATGAAACACCGATTAATTCTCCTGATTAGCCCCTTACTCATCCTTCCATTGATATTTTTTTATGAGTGCCGAAGTAACAAGTACATTCCCGATGTGTGTTTTCAAACCAATGTGCTTCCCATTTTTATTTCCAAGTGTACAACCGGAGGCTGCCACACCGGTAGCGGCAAGGATGATGAAGGGCGTTCTGATTTAACAAATTATGAAGGAATCATGCGTCAAGTAAAGCCTTATTATCCATTATTCAGTGAAGTATACACAAAATGTAGCGGTATTAGCCCCGAAATGCCGCCAAAATCAAGCGCAAAGCTTACGACAACTGAATTAGAATACATAAAATACTGGATTCATACCGGTGCTAAAAACACGAGCAATTGCGACGGTAAAGCCTGCGACTCCACCAACTTATCTTTTACAAATCGCATCATGCCAATTTTAAACACCTGGTGTGTAGGCTGTCACAATGCAACGACTGCCGGTGGAGGATTTGATTTTACGAGCTATGATGGCGTTGTTGCTTGCATAGCGCCCGACAATCGTTTAAGTGGCAGCATTCACAAACTAACCGGTTATTCGGCCATGCCAAAAGATGGCAACATGTCTGATTGCGAAATCAAAGTCATTCAAAAATGGATTGACACGAATTACCCTAATAACTAGAGCTTTCTTACCAATAAACAAATTTTTATGACCAACAAACTTTCACTTCTCTTTATTAGTCTGCTTTTTATTACCAATCCGTTTAAAGCTCAAGATAACCCTGAAGACCTTTTAAATTTGGTAAATGAAAAACCAAAAAAAGAATTTACCACAGCTACTTTTAAAACCACGCGTGTAATAAATTTTCACACAACCGAAGTTCTGAGTCGTCGCAGTCTCGATTTCAGAATCTCTCACCGCTTTGGTGATGCTAACACAGGAGCCTACAATGCATGGGGTTTAGACGGTACGGCTAATATTCGTTTAGGTTTGGAGTATAGTCAAAATGGACGTTTTATGTTTGGTTTAGGAAGGACCTCAACAAAAAAAATCGTGGATGGTTTTTTAAAATATAAATTAATTCGTCAAGCTAAAAATGGTGGAAGTCCGGTAAGTGTTACTTTATTTTCGGCTGCCTATCAAACTTTCGAACATGTCAATACCAATGGATTTGATAAATACCAAGTGTACACCGATCGTTTATCCTATTGCAATCAAATTATGGTGTCACGCAAATTTAATTCGCGTTTAAGCATGCAGTTAACCGCTGCTATGGTGCATGTAAATTTGGCTGAAAAATTAACCAATGGAAACGATTGTTTCGTTGCGGGCTTTTTAGCGCGCTATAAATTCACCAAACGTCAGGCCATTACCTTTGAATACGCTTACCGTTTGAACAAGTATAGTAAGGATAATTATTACGATAGTTTTGGCATTGGTTACGACCTTGAAACAGGCGGACACGTATTTCAAATAAATTTTACCAATTCATTTGGCTTAACCGAAAATCAATTTTACATGTACAATACCTCCACCTGGTCTAAATGGGGTATTCGCTTAGGATTTAATATTTCCAGAGTGTTTAGTTTACAAGGCCGTCCTAAAACCAACGATTAGTCATTTTCTCATGAAAACTTCAACTAACTTTTTGCTTAAAACAGGCACAACAACTTTATTGGCGCTAACTTTTTTTACCTTAAGTGCTTTTTCAGTAAAATCACAAATTTATATCGGTGATAAAAGTACTATCAGCTTTTTCAGCGCAACTAAAATGGAAAATATTGATGCCGTAAATTCGGTATCAAGGCCAGTACTCAACACCAAAACTGGTGCCTTTGCCATTCAAGCTTCTCAAAATGCTTTTATTTTTAAATCAGCATTTATGCAGGAGCATTATAACGAGAATTATGTAGAGAGCGAGAAATTTCCATTTGCAACGTTTAAAGGCAAAATAAATGAAACCATTGATTATACTGTGAATGGTAAGACCAATGTCACAATTACCGGCGATTTGGACATGCACGGCGTTAAAAAGCCCCGCACCATTACGGGAGTTGTTGAAGTGAAAGATGGCAGCATCCTCATGAGTTCGAAATTTGACGTCAAAGTTTCTGACCATGACATAAAAGTGCCTTCACTTTATATCGAGAAAATTGCGGAAGTTATTCAAGTAAGTTTTAATGCGGAATTATTTCCGATGAAAAAATAACTTCGACAAAACCCATAAAAAATTCAAACGACTTATTTCATAACCTTAACTTAATAGTGGCATAAAACATTGGTCTTAATTTTGAATTGAACGCGTCTTTAGTTCATTCAGTGTACATGACATGAAAATCATTTTTCCGGTTCTCCTTCTGCTCGTCTTCTTTCCATCTTGTCCTAACGACAAATACAATCCCTTTCCAAAAACAGATCTGAATCCACAAGTGGTAGTGTTTGTTTGCAATTTATCTGACTTTCAACTTTTTGAAATAAAACGATCGAATTGTTTTTTTTTCATTCTTTCATTTGTAAAACCAACTTATTGCCTCGTTCAGATTTTAAACAAAAATCCATTTTTTGGAATCGACTTCGGGTTAAAAAAATAAGTTATTTCCTAAATACATTGCTATCAAGGGGATTAAAGCTATTTTAAACACTAAAACACTTTGGCACCATATTTGTTAAGGGCAGTGAACACATGCTTTTTTAATCCTATTTATTAATCAAATCAGTTGTCCAAGTTCCGCTGTGCGGAAAAAACATTTCACCTATGAATAACAGAATTTTATTGACCAGTTTGCTCATTACAGTAGTTTCATTTAAATTATTTTCACAATTAGGCGTAACGCCAACTTTAGCAGCTACAAATGTTCCTGAGGCATCCCAGTATGGTGTCTTATATCAGTTGGATATACCTACTGATGGCAATTTCAGCAATTTAGCAGCAATTAACTATAATATAAATAATTCTTCTCAAAGTGTAAATTATACTAGAGTTGCCTACTTTTTTCAATTAGACAACAAATGGGTTTGGGTTTCTATGAATAAATTTAACACAACCGGCACTTACACTACAAATGCTCATTTAGGTATTCCAAACGCGCCTGCTAATTTTTTATGGCAAAAAGTGGTTACAAATATGAATGTGAGTTCGAGCCTTGGTTCTGGTGTCACGGCGAAAACTGGTATTAGTGGTAATATTGAAATGTGGTCTGAATGCTATGGTCCTGGTTTAAGTCCTGGTTTAGTAGCAGCAGGTGTTGGTGGTAATTCTGGCACTTATGATTTTAATGATACTTATAGTTGAACGGGAATTGGCTCATGTCATGGTTCGTTTCAAATTCATAATTATGGTGCCGCTCAAACTATTTTTGGATTTAATGATTGGAATAGTGGTGGTGGTAACCTTGGCATTGGCAATAGTCCAACTGTTCACCCTGATTGGACTTTTAATAATAATATAAATACTTACACAACCCGTAAGTTATGGATATTAGTAAATAACGGTGTTTATATATCAAGCCCTCCAATTTCATCAGTAGCTGTTAGCGTCTGTCTTAATGGTACTTTATCTGCATTAACGGTTAGTGCTGGTGTTAATTCAGGCACAATTTCTAGTTATCAGTGGTATAGTAATTCGTTAAATAGTAATACAGGTGGCACCCTTGTTGCCACTAATACAACATCTTCAACTGTTAATTCATACACGCCTTCAACATCCAACTCAGGCACATTATATTACTATTGTACTGTCAATGGCTCAAACGGCACTTTGGCAAAAAGTAGTGTTTCCGGAGCCATCACCATTTACCCCAGTCCAACAATTACAGTAAACAACGGAACCATTTGTGCAGGCCAGTCATTTACGATAAATCCAGCGGGAGCGATTACCTATACCATACAAGGAGCTACTGCAGTAGTAAGTCCTACGAGCAATGCCACGTATACAGTGCTTGGAACAAGTTCGGCAGGATGTGTATCGCAAGCATGGGCAACAAGTATCTTAACGGTAAATCCCAACCCAATATTAACAGTAAACTCTGGCGCTATTTGTGCCGGACAATCATTTACAATCAATCCAGCTGGAGCAAATACATATACCATTCAAGGTGCCAGTGCAGTGGTAAGTCCGTCAAGTAATGCCACTTATACAGTTTTAGGAACAAGCACCGCGGGATGTTTATCGCAAGTATGGGCAACAAGTATTTTAACCGTAAACCCCAACCCAACATTAACGGTAAACTCTGGTGCTATTTGTGCCGGACAATCATTTACAATAAATCCAGCGGGAGCAAATACATATACCATACAGGGTGGTAGTTCAGTGGTAAACCCACTCATCAACACCACCTATACGGT
>CANKBS010000005.1 GCA_947480015.1 Sphingobacteriaceae bacterium | reverse complement strand
GTCCAGCTATAGCTTAAAGCGCCACTTGCCGTTAAAGTAACCGGAGAACCTTCACACACAAGTGTTGAACTTGCCACAATGGCTATGGTTGGTATCGAAATGGTAGGCAGGGTTACATAAGCAACACCCGAACAAGTTCCATCAGATGCAACAACGGTATAGATGGTTGATGCCGTAGGGCCAACAACCACATTACTTCCAATCAATGGTCCAGGGAACCACGTGTAACCGGTAACGGCTGCTACTGCATTTAACGTAGCCGTGCCGCCTGCGCACATGGTTGTTGGGGTTACCATGGCAGTAACCGGCAATGGGGCAACCGTTATGGTTGTAATGGCCGAAGTCGTGCCGCAACCGTTCTGACCAACTACTGAATACGTTGTGGTTACAGATGGGGTAAAACCAACACCATTAGAAATCCCACTCGTCCATGTATACGATAGAGCACCACTAGCAGTAATAGTTGCAGTTTTACCTAAACATAAGTTTGTTGAACTCGTCGTAATGCTCAAAATAGGCAAACCCGGACTTACGGTAACAGTTATAATACTTTGAGAAACACAACCAATTGAATTTGTTCCACTTGCGGTATAACTTGTTGTTGCGCTTGGATTTACTGTAATGTTTTGTGTGTTAGATCCTAGAAAAGTACCTACCGGCAACCACGTATATGTGCTTACGCCCGCTCCAATTAAGGTGGTACTATTCCCATTACAAATAACTGCTGAGGTAGTGGCAATACTAATATTAGTGCCTAAAAAACCATAAGACAAAACCAGCAATCCATTGCCACTTTGTGTTCCTTGGCTATGAACCACGCTGGTAACTCCTGCACCGGTATAGCTGCTCCCGCCGCCGCCGCCGCCGTAGCTGCCGCCACCGCCGCCATAATAACCGCCGCCGCCGCCGCCGCCATAACTGCTTAAGTTACCTGTTCCTCCAATTCCAAGCGAGCCACTGGTACCTAAACCACCGGTACTTGTGCCGCCACCAACTTGTGTACCACCAGTACCTACATACGAAGTTTGTGCCGCACATTGGTAACCAGAGGCACCTGTTAAGCCTCCACCGGCGCCACCTGGATTGGTACTATCAAAACAGTTCACACCGCCGCCGCCGCCGCCGCCGGCAACAATAATTCTATTTGCTAGTGCTGCTCCTCCGGTTCTGATATCAGAAGCACCACCCCCTGAAGCCCCATAAAGCGTTGCTCCCGGACCACCACCGTTAAAACCGTTTTGACCACCAACGTTAATGTAAAGTACCTGACCCGGTGTAACCGTATAAACGCATACCACACGACCGCCTAATCCACCAACATTGTTGTAAGTAGCGCCCGTGCCGCCGGCAGCACCTCTTATATCAACTGAAATAGTTGAAACGCAGGATGGAACTGTAAGTGTTTGCTGTGTTCCTGAAAAGGAATACGTTTGCGTCACAATTTGTGACTGAAGCGCCGATCCGAGCGAAAGACCCAAGCTAAGCGCTAATAATTTTTTATTGAATTTACCGTAATTTAATTTCATGTTTTTTGTTTTGAGGATTAATATTAGATTAATTGCGTGTAAGAATTAGGTAAACATATTAAATAATAAAGCTGAAGCAAATAATTTATTGTTAAAATAATTTCGGAAGGATGGCGGAAGGATGAAAAAAAATAAAAAGCCCCGCTACATCAGTGTAGCAGGGCTTTTGGACTAAAGTTAAATTATTTAGAAACTACTATTTTTTGATTCACTGCACCGTTTTCATTTTGTCCAACGATGAAATAAATGCCGTTAGCTAAATTAGTCACTGAAACTTTGTAATCATTTTGAGCAGATAGTTTTATGTTGCTTACTTCTTGACCCAATTCATTCACGATTTTTAAAGTAATGTCTGAATCGCCTGTAATGGTAAACTCACCATTACTTGGGTTTGGATAAACCACCAAGGCTTTATCATTTACAGCTATACCATTAATGCCGGTACAGGTATTTACTTTAATGGTGATCACCGAACTATTCACGCATCCGTTTGCATCAGTACCGGTTACTGTATATGTACTCGCTGTGATGGTCGGAGCCACGTTCACTGTAGAAGTTGTAGCGTTATTACTCCAGGTATAGGTTACTGCACCACTGGCAGTTAATTTCGGACCAGAATCGGGTTTACACATCACTGTTTTAGTGGCTGCAATACTAACTGTTGGATTGCTAAATACGGTGATATTGATATTCGCTGAACTTGGGCAGCTGATTGAACTAGCCGTAGTTACCGCATTTACAGTATACATGGTACTTGCCGTTGGGGTAACAATAGCAGAAGCACCGGGAACAAAACCAACCCATAAATAAGAATTAGCGCCGCTTGCTGTTAAGGTTGCCGAACCGCCGTTACAAATACCGGTGTTGGACGTTACTGCATTCACACTGGCGTTTACTACCGCAATGGTAATGGTTTTAGACGTTGTACAACCTAAGCCGGTTCCTGTAACCACATAAGCCGTTGTAAAGGCAGGGTTCACATTGTACGCGGCAGTTCCCGGACCGTTAGTCCATGCATAGGACGTTGCTCCTGAGCCACCGGCCAATAAGTTAACCGCATCACCCGGACAAGCAATGGTTTTATTTGTGGTGATATTAACGGTAGGGCTTGAATTCGTTAAGACAATTTGAGATTGGGGTGAGGTACAACCAACGGCGTTGGTGCCTACCACCTGATACAAGGTTGGTCCATTCGGGTTAACTGTAATAACTGATCCTGTTGTATTAGCAGGGGTTGTCCAGCTGTAGCTTGCAGCACCACTCGCTGTTAACGTAACAGGAGATCCTTCGCACACTAAAGTTGAACTGGCAACAACCGCTAAGGTTGGCACCGGTAAAGTTGGTAAATTCACAAAGGCAGTTCCCGAGCAAGTGCCGTCGGAAGCGACCACCGTGTATACTGTTGTCGCAACTGGGCCAACAACAACAGAACCTCCAATTAATGGTCCAGGGAACCAAGTATAACCGGTTACTGCAGAAGCTGCATTTAAAGTAGCCGTGCTGCCGGCACACATCGTCGTTGGTGTTACAATTGCCGTAACCGGCAATGGCGCAACCGTTATAGAAGTAACCGCCGTTGAAATACCACAACCGTTTTGACCACTAACGGTATAATTAGTTGTCGTTAAAGGTATAAAACCAACACCATTCGTAATACCACCAGTCCATGTATAAGTTAGAGCTCCACTAGCTGTTAAAGTTGCCGATTTACCCAAACATAAATTATTTGAGCTGGAAGCGATGCTTAACACCGGTACCCCAGGGCTTACAGTTACAGTAATATAATTCACCGCAAAACAGTTGGCCGTGCTAGTACCTGCTACTGAATAAGTAGTTGTCGTTGCAGGAGTAACCACAATAGAATTATTGGTTGTGTTTCCGGTACTCCAGGTATAACTGCTGGCCGCATTGGTTGTTAAGGTTAAAGAAGTACCACTACAAATTGCAGGAGCCAATGAATTTGTTGTTGATGCACTTAAAGAAATGAAGCATAAAGATCTAATCGTTACTGTGCCTTGACCTAAACCAAGACTTGCTGTATTAACTTGACTAATTCCGGAGTTGTAGGAAGCCCCACCACCACCGGCACCAAGCATATCAGTGGTTATCGGCGTCCAGGTTCCACCTTGACCACCACTGTAACCGCCGCCGCCGCCGCAACGATCGAGTGAATTATGCCAGCCGCCACCGCCACCGCCATATCCACCAACACCACCGGCATAGGTTGAACCCATATCTGCACCGCCGTCGCCTCCATTTATAAAGGCAAGTCCGCCGGTAGATCCACCACTAGCAACCCCATTCGTTAACAAACCACCACCACCGGCGGCAGGTCCATTAGTAATTCCATTATTTCCTCCATTCCCAGCAGTTCCACCACCAAGTGTTGCATTTGTATTACCACCAGTTGTTGTAAGCACAGCATCCATTTGAGTTGGATAAGGGGTTGGTATTGGATCGGGCTTACCTCCTCCGCCACCACCAATAATAAGTGGTGTATTGGCTAATGTAGTCACAAAAGAACCACCTCCGCCGCCGCCGCCATCTGAACCGGTTCCGTAGTTATAACCATCGCCGCCTTTTTGACCAACCAAAATTTTTAATACTGCACCGGCCGTGAGTGAAAAAGTACCTCGCATTTGCGCGCCCCTACCTCCATATGCTTGTCCATCACATCCACCGGATGCGCCGGTAGTTGTAATTTCATAATTGCCTGTTACAGGAACCGTCCAGGTTTGAATGCCACCCGAAACGATGGTTACAGAGCCATTTAAATTTGTAGTTAAATACGCTGTGTTAGCCTGAACTTGGGTTGGCCCGTATCTACCAGTGGCGCCACACGTGGTAAACGTGTAAGTTTGTTGCGCGAAAGTAAAAGCAGGAAGTAAAAAAAAGCTCAGAAAAATTAAAATTTTACCGAGTGCTTTTTCGACCGGCCGCCTATTTTCATTTTGCGTTAGTGTTTTTTTCATGTTAAATATTATTAAGGTGTTTAGTTAAGTAAACATATACAATTCTTCAAGCAAATCAAATTTTTTGTTGTTAAATGTTGATTTCTTTCGAAAAATAAAACACCAAAGTCAACTAAATCAATTTAGATAAGGGTTTTCTAAAATCGCCTCAACAAATTATAAAACAAAAAAGCCCTGTCCAATATTCGGACAGGGCTTTTTAAAACTTATAAAAATTACTTAGAAACAATAATTTTTTGATTTATTGTGCCGTCTTCATTTTGACCAAGGATGAAATAAATGCCGTTAGCTAAATGACTTAGCGATACTTTGTAATCGTTTTGAGAAGATAGTTTTATGTTGTCTACTTCTTGTCCCAATTCATTTACAATTTTTAATTGTATATCAGAATCACCAGTAATGGTAAACTCACCATTACTTGGGTTTGGATAAACAATTAAGGTTTTTCCATTTGCAGGTATACCATTAATGCCGGTACAGGTGTTTACTTTGATGGTGATAAGTGAACTATTCACACAGCCGTTGCCATCTGTTCCGATTACCGAATAGGTATTTGCCGTAATGGTAGGTGCAACATTCAAGGTGGACGTTGTTGCATTGTTATTCCAAGTATACGTTAAGGCTCCACTGGCAGTTAATTTCGGACCAGAATCAGCTTTACACATCACTGTTTTAGTAGCAGCAATACTTACTGTAGGATTATTAAATACCGTAATACTAATATTTGCCGAGCTCGGACAACTGATTGAACTGGCTGTGGTTACCGCGTTTACAGTATAAACAGTACTTGCAGTTGGTGTTACAACGGCAGAAGTACCCGGAACAAAACCAACCCATAAATAAGAATTAGCGCCACTAGCTGTTAGCGTTGCCGAACCGCCATTACAGATGGAGGTGTTAGAAGTTACCGTGCTTAAGTTGGAAAGGATTACCGCAATATTTATGGTTTGCGTGGTTGTGCAACCCAAGCCGGTACCAACAACAGAATACACCGTTGATGTGGTTGGATTCACAGTATACCCGGTAGTAGCCGGACCGTTAGTCCAAGCATAAGAAGTGGCACCACTTCCTCCGGCCAATAAATTGGCAACATCACCGACGCATAGAATGGATTTGTTTGTTGAAATGCTAACTGTTGGACTAGGATTGGTTAAAACAATTTGACTTTGTTGTGCCGTACAGCCTAGTGAATTTGATCCAACAACCTGATAAAGTGTTGGTCCACTTGGGTTTGCCGTAATAACCGCACCCGTTACATTTGCCGGGTTTGACCAGGTATAGCTCACTGCTCCACTGGCAGTTAAGGTTACAGGTGAGCCTTGACATACTAGCGTTGAATTTGCAACCACGGCTAGTGTTGGAATAGGTTTTGTGGCTAAGGTTACAAAAGCAACACCCGAGCACGTTCCATCGGATGCTACCACCGTATAAACGGTTGTTGCAACCGGACCTACGACTACGTTACCTCCAATCAAAGGCCCCGGGGACCAAGTATACCCGGTAACTGCAGATGCTGCATTTAACGTAGCCGTGCTACCTGCACAAACTGAGGTAGGTGTTACAATAGCAGTAACCGGCAACGGCGCAACCGTTATACTGGCAACTGCTGTAGAAATACCACAACCATTTTGTCCACTCACGGTGTATGAACCCGTTGCTGCAGGAGCAAAACCAAGGCCATTGGTTACACCACCGGTCCAAGTATAAGTTAAAGCCCCGCTTGCTGTGAGTGTAGCCGATTTACCCAAACACAAATTGGTAGTGCTTGAGGCAATACTTAATACCGGAACACCCGGACTAACAGTTACTGTAATGAAATTGGTTGCAAAACAATTTGCGGTGCTGGTACCCGCCACTGAATAAGTAGTTGTTGTGGCAGGAGAAACAACAATAGAGGTATTGGTTGTGTTACCGGTACTCCATGTATAACCACTGGCTGCATTGGTTGTTAATGTTACTGAGCTACCGCTACAAATGGCCGGAGCAGAAGGTGTAGGCGTGGAAGCATTTAAAGTAATGTTACACAATTCAGTTATTAAAACCCTGCCCATACCCGTATTAAAACCACCAATATTACTTTGATTAGCACCACTATTAAATGAGCCGCCGCCACCGCCGCCTTCAGAATTACTGGTTCCAGCGCCGCCACCGGAATATCCGCCGCCACCGGCGCCACGATCGCCATTACCACCAGCGCCTCCAAAACCACCCGCGGTGTTACCCGCAGTTGGAGCTTGATCGCCGCCAAGACAAAGATTTAAATAGGATCTACCGCCCGGCGATGAACCGGTATTACAAGCTCCACCATTCGTATAAAATCCACCGCCCCCACTAGCCCAAACACTTGATGGTGAAGCTCCCCCGGGAGTTACTGAGGTACCGCCGGTTGTTGAAGCTCCGGCCGCACCCCCGCCACCACCAACACCGCCTGGTCCACCACTTGGTGGTGATTGACCTGCAGTAACCGTTGCACCGTGTGAAGTAGCATCAATAGTTGTACCTGAAGAAGCGCCGCGTCCACCGCCGCCACCGGCAACCACTAATGGAACCGTTGCGCCTGTTACGGCAACATACGATCCGCCACCACCTGAACCATGACTAGCGTTTGCTGAACCACCAGCTTGACCAACGACAATATTTAAAACCGAACCTGCTGTGAGTGTGAAATCACCTTGCATGCTGGCACCGTAACCCCAACTAACACCACCTTGGGCTCCCAAGGCTTTTATGCGATAACCACCCGAATAAGGTACGGTCCATTGTTGAATGCCTAATGTATTAATAGTAACCGCTCCGGCTAAGTTTGTACCAAAATAAGCGGTGTTTACTTGTGCCTGTGTAGGACCAACACTGCCGCTTGCAGCACCATTGGTGAAGGTATAGGTTTGTTGTGCGTTTAATCCAAAAGGTAAAATCGCACAAAGAGCTAAAGCCTTCATATAAATCGATTTAGTGCTTTCGTAAAAAAAACCGATCAAAGAATTTTGTTTGTTTTGTTTCATTATCCAAAAATTTAATTTAATAACCAGGAAAATTATAATCTAAAATAGATTAATAAACTCATTAATCAAAATTCGGTTTAAAAGTTAGGTGAATTTTTGCCAAGCCGCTAAATGAACCAAAAAATTAAAGTCATAAAAAAAGCCTGCTACAAAATGTAACAGGCTTCTTAATTAGAAATTCATTATTGTGCAATGATCAGCTTTTGGTTCACTAGGCCATTAGCATTTTGACCAACAATGAGATAAATGCCGTTAGCTAAATTAGTTACTGCAACTTTGAAATCATTTTGTGTTGTTAATTGTAAGGAACTTACCTCTTGACCTAATTGATTTATAATATATAGATGTATATCAGAATCACTACTTACAAAGAACTCACCATTACTAGGATTCGGGTAGATTTGAATGACAGGGTTGTTTGAATTGAAACCAACAATACCATTACATGAATTAACCGTTATTTGTATGGTTTTATCATTTGTACAACCATTTGCATCAACACCAACCACTGAGTAGGTGTTATTAAGGAGGGTTGGGCTAACATTAATTGTAGTCGTTGTAGCGTTATTACTCCAGGTATAACTTAGTGCACCACTGGCCGTTAATTTCGGGCCCGCATCCGCTTTACACATAACCGTTTTTGTTGTACTGATACTTACTGTTGGTAAACTAAACACCGTTATGCTAATGTTTTTTGAAAAGGGACAGTTAATAGAACTTGCAGTTGTGATAGCGTTTACAGTATACACAGTTGTAGCGCTTGGTGTAACAACCGCATTTGGGCCATTTGGATAGCCAATCCATGAATAGCTATTTGCACCGCTAGCCGTTAAAGTAGTTGTTGCTCCAATACAAATACTCGGACTCGTTACTGATACGTTTACAGTAGTATTAATAACTGAGATAAATATAGTACTTGTCACCGTGCAACCTAAACCTGTTCCGGAAACTGAATAAACACTGCTTGTAGTTGGATTCACTGTATATCCGGCAGTTCCAGGACCGTTAGTCCAAGCATATGACGTCGCACCACTTCCACCGGCTAATAAATTAACAGCTTCACCTTCACAAGCAATTGTTTTGTTCGCAGAGATAGAAACTGTTGGGCTCGGATTGGTTAATACCACCTGGTTTGCCGATGCTGTACAACCTACCGCATTACTTCCTGTAACCGCGTATAACGTTGGGCCCGTTGGATTTACAGAAATACTTGCACCAATTACATTAGCCGGCGTAGACCAGGTATAACTAATCGCGCCACTAGCTGTCATAGTAATTAAGGCTCCAACACAGGCCGTGGTGCCACTAGAAACAATACTCAGAGTTGGGATTGGTTTTGTGGTGAGTGTCACCGAAGCCACTCCAGAGCAGGTTCCGTCGGAGGCAGTTACCGTGTAAACCGTATTGGCAATTGGACCAACTACTGGATTATTGCCAATTAATGGGCCGGGCTGCCAAGTATAACCGGTTACAGCCGACGCTGCTGTTAAGGTCGCCGTACTTCCGGCACAAACAATGGTAGGAGTAGAAATAACGCTTACTAATAAAGGTGATATGGTTATGGATGTTACACCAGTTGAGATGCCACAGCCATTTTGGCCGGTAACCGTATAAGAAGAGGTTGCCGTTGGTGTAAAACTTTGTGCATTCGTTACACCACCAGTCCATGTATAGGTTAATGCGCCACTCGCGGTTAAGGTTCCTGTTCGGCCTAAACAAATATTATTAGAAGGATTTGAAATACTTAGAACAGGTAAACCGCTACTTACAGTAACCGTAATAAGGGCTGCCGCAACACAATTAAGCGAACTTGTTCCAACTAAGGAATAGGTGGTGGTAAGTCCCGGTGAAACAACGATTGCTGTATTGGTTGTATTTCCATTACTCCAAGTATAATTAGATGCCGCATTTGTGGTTAATGTCAATGATTGACCGGCACAAATAGAAGGATTCACAGAGCTTGTTCCCGAACTGAAAATTTTGATGTTACATAATTCTGAAATGAGAACAAGTCCTTGTCCGGTATTCGTTCCGGAAGCATTTAATTGATTTGCTCCATTATTATAAGAGCCGCCTCCGCCACCTTGTGGTGCACCAACACCAGCTGTATGTGCGCCTCCGCCGCCACTGTAACCGCCGCCGCCGCCACCGCGTGTATCATTATAACTACTGGTTCCGGCGCCACCGCCAAATCCACCAACACCATAAAAAGAATACGTGCCACCGGTGCCTCCATTAATAAAGGCAATTCCGGGCGCAGAAAATCCAACGCCATTGGTATTTAGTCCGCCGCCACCATCTGCACTACCTGAACCAGAACCTCCTCCGCCAGCAGTCCCACCTGCACCCATATCGGTTGCCGCGGCACCTGAGTTGCCAGAAGCTGAGACAGTTCCATCAGAATTTGCTTGAAAGGATGATGCAAACGAACCACCACCACCACCGGCAATAACATAAGGAACATTTGCAAGGTTAGTCACATAGGAACCACCGCCACCACCATACTGAGCATTAGCCGAGGTATTCGCCGACATTTCACCTTTTTGTCCAACCAATATTTTAAGTACCGTTCCTGCGGTTAGGGTAAAATCGCCAGCCATATTGGCACCACGTCCACCATACGCGCCAACACCCTGGCCTCCTCTGCATTCAATTCGGTAACCGCCATTTGAAGGCACGGTCCAAGTTTGTATTCCGGCTGTGGGAGAAATAACCACTGAACCATTTAAATTCGTTGTGAGATACGCGGCATTAATTTGCGCTTGCGTTGGCCCAACTGAGCCTGTAGCGGCTGCATTTGTAAACGTATAAGTTTGTTGAGCGACGAGTATTTCGCTACCACCTGTAAAAAAAACAAGGGCAAAAAGCAAAAGTCGATTTACGGAATTATACTTCGAAATAACTATTTTTAAGATTTGGTAATTTTGTTTCATGCTTAAGAGTTTTAATTATGCGAAAGTAGCAAAAATAATGGCAGCATTTTGTGATTTAACACCTGGCTAGTTTACCGGAAGAAGATTAGGGTATCACTCATGCGGTTCGACATGTATTAACACATCGGCAATTTGGGGCATTTGTTGTTTTAAATAATTTTTTAGCGCATGAGCAATGTCATGTCCTTTTTTTACCGAAATATGTGAATTCACAATCACATGTAAATCCACATGATATTTCATGCCGATTTTACGGATAAAACACTTTTCTGTATCAATCACCCCATCCACCTTTTTTGAATGATCACGAATTTCATCTACCAAATGATCGTACACATGTTCATCCATAATTTCACCCAAGGCCGGACGAAAAATCATGTAACTATTATACAGGATAATACCCGATGCCAACAAAGCCGCCCAATCATCTGCCGATTCGTAACCTTTTCCAAAAAACAAAGCAATAGAAATTCCAAGAAAAGCTGCCGCCGAGGTGATGGCGTCGCTGCGGTGATGCCAAGCATCGGCGGCCAAGGCTGAGCTGTTAGTAAGTGTGCTTTTGCGTTTAACGATGCGGTAAAATATTTCTTTGATGGCAATGATTAATCCCAAGACAATTAAGGTAAATGGTTTTGGTAATTCGTGTGGCGTATTGATATGCTGTAAACTCTGATAGGCAATAATAACCGCGGAAGCCACTAAAAAACCTACTACTAAAAAGGTGATGAGTGGTTCTGCACGACCATGACCGTAAGGATGATTTTTATCGGCCGGTTTGGTTGAAAATTTTATACCAAACAAAACCAAGATGGATGAAAAAATATCGGATGTTGATTCAATGGCATCGGCCATTAAGGCATAGGAATTTCCAAAGAAGCCCGCAAGCCCTTTTACCAGTGCTAATCCGGCATTACCAAAAATACTCAGATAGGTCGCTCTTATGGCTTGATGTTCGTCTTTCACTCTGAGCTAAGGTAAATTATTTTATAAAGCTATTGTTACGTTGAAATAAAATAAATTCAATACCTGAGCAAGATCAGCTGTTGACACGATCTCTCACCGCTCCTATTAAGGCAATTGGGGCGCTTTATAATCTACAAACATATTAATCCAAATGGCCCGAGCTGTTCGGAATATTACCGGAAATAAACCGATAATGATACTGAGTAAAAAAATAAGATGTGGGGCTATTTCCCAACCCCAAAAATGAAACACCGTAAAGTGTACAATTACAGCAATAACCGTTGTTAAGGCATGGCTGATCATCATGGCTCCATAATAAAATCCGACTTCACGTTCAAAATTCTCGTTGCAAACCGGACAACGTTTAGGCATGTGATCGAGTGTGCTTAATTTGTAAGGGTTGGCAACTGTGAACAAATTGCCTTCCTGACAATGCGGACATTTATGCCGCAAGATGCTGTAAATTTTTTTTCCTTTTCGAAAAGGATTTAAGTCTTTTAGTTTCTCTAACACAAAAATCAAATTAAGCGATGAGGCCTTATTAATGCGACTAACTAAATATCAAGCCAATAATAGGGTTCGCAATATTAAAAAACAAATACTGCTTATGGCATGCGAATTTGTGAATGTTTTATGCTAAATTTGTTAGAGCAGCAATTTATAACAGAACCATGTCGTTTTCTCTCCAGATTGAGGATAAAAAAATAAGCGTTCGTAGTTTATTAATAACCTTGGGTATTATTTACGGGGCCATTGGCACCTCGCCACTTTATGTGATGAGTGCCATTATTGGTAAGGAATTCATTAATGAAGGCATCGTAAAAGGTGGCTTGTCGGCTGTATTCTGGACCCTCACCTTACAAACCACACTCAAGTATGTGATTTTAACCTTACGTGCCGATAATAAAGGGGAAGGCGGGATTTTTTCGTTATATACCTTAGTAAAACGTACCCGTTTTAAATGGCTTTTAGTTCCCACCATTATTGGTGGAAGTGCTTTACTTGCCGATGGCGCCATTACGCCTCCCATTTCTATTTCTTCGGCCATTGAAGGCTTAAAAATTTACAACCCACACTTAAATACCGTACCCATTGTGATTGGCATCATAGTCGCACTCTTTTTTCTTCAGCAATTCGGTAATCGATCACTGGGCGTGACTTTCGGGCCTATCATGACCCTTTGGTTTATACTGTTAGGCGCATTAGGCATATATCACTTGAGCAGCAATTGGGCCATCTTATCGGCTCTGAATCCTTATTATGCTTTTCATCTTTTAACAATCCATCCGTCAGGATTTTTGGTTTTAGGTGCTGTTTTTCTATGTACCACAGGGGCCGAGACACTCTACTCCGATTTGGGTCATTCGGGTCGTCGCAACATTCGTACATCTTGGGTGTTTGTAAAACTCATGTTGTTGGTTAATTATTTCGGACAAGGTGCCTGGTTAATTGAACATCAGGGTCAGAAACTCGAGTACTTTAAAGTAAGTAATCCTTTTTATGCCATTATGCCTGAGAGTCTATTACCCTTTGGTATTGGCCTTGCCACCCTGGTTACCATCATCGCCTCACAGGCTTTAATCAGTGGTTCCTTTACCATGATCAACGAGGCAATCAGCTTAAATTTATGGCCAAAGATCCGCGTCAAACACCCTTCCGTTATGAAAGGTCAGCTGTTTATTCCTTCCATTAATTGGTTATTATTGATTGGTTGCATTGGCATTGTGTTATATTTTAAGGAAGCCAAAAACATGCAAAACGCCTATGGTTTGGCTATTGCGCTCACCATGCTCATGACCACCACCCTGCTTAATTTTTATTTATACATGCGTCGTTATAATAAATATTTCATTTATGTTATTATAGGCATTTTCCTTTTTTCTGAACTTTGTTTTTTCGCTGCGTCCGTAAGTAAGTTTTCGCATGGTGGATGGATCACGCTAGTATTAGCACTCGGACTCATTTTTGTGATGACGGTTTGGCATTTAGCAAAAAAAATTGGCAAACGCTATGTGGAAATGGTGCCATTAGCCGATCATCAAAACAAACTGATTGATTTAAGTCATGATGAATCGCTCACCAAATACGCTACACATCTCATTTACATGACCAGTGCCAACAATCCGCTCGAGATCGAATCAAAAATAATTTACTCTATTTTACAAAAACGTCCCAAACGCGCCGACATTTATTGGTTTGTACATGTAGATGTAATGGATGAGCCTTACCTCATGGATTATAAGGTGTGGCATGTGGCCGAAGATGATATCATACGCGTGGATTTTAAACTTGGCTTCAGGATCGATCCGAAAATAAATCTTCTGTTTAGAAAAGTTGTGGAAGACTTGGTAAAGAATAAGGAAGTGGACATCACCAGTAGATATGCTTCCTTAAATAAAAACAATGTGATTGGGGATTTTAAATTTGTGGTGCTCGAAAAATTTCTTTCCTACGATAATGATCTGCCAACCATTGAAAAACTAATTCTGAATATTTACTTTCTTTTAAAAAGTATTAGTTTGAGTGAGGCTAGGGCTTTTGGCTTAGACAGCAGTTCACTCAAAATTGAAAAATTCCCGATGATCATTTCACAGCCCAAGGAATCACATTTAAAAAGGATTATTTAACTTAAACTTAACGATTAATGTGCTCAAGTAGACAGGTGTTTTTTCTGATTTGCTATCAATTCATTACATTTGTACGTTGAAAAAAAGCTTCATCATAGTCATATTGTTCACTTATGTCATTTCTTTGACAGAGTTTAAACAGTTGGTAAAACTTCCCACCCTAGTTGAACATTTTTTGGAACACCGTGAAAAAGACAATGCCTTATCCCTGCTTCAGTTTTTGCACATGCATTACGCCAGTAGCACGGTAAATGACGCCGATTATGCTGAAGACATGAAACTTCCCTTTAAATCACACGATGGTTGTTTGAGTGCCAGTAGCATTGCTTTTGTACCAAATAGTTTTGAAGAGTTTTCTACCAAGCCCGTTATTTCTGAAGTCATCGGTTTTTCAAGCTACAGCGAAAATTCATTTCCTGACGCTTACCTTAGTTCAATTTGGCAACCGCCCAAAACAACTTAATTCATGTATGCCCAAAACAATCGCACCCATAGGGTGATGAGGGCTGTTTTTATTAATTAAGTTCAACATCAACAAAAAAAACATGTTAAATAAAATCATTGGGTTTTCCATCAGGAACAAACTCATTATCGGACTTTTTATCTTTGTCCTTATTGGTTACGGCGCTTACCAGGTGACCAAATTACCCATCGATGCCGTGCCAGATATTACGAACAATCAGGTGCAGGTGATTACCGTTGCGCCCTCGTTTGGAGCCACCGATATTGAGCGCTTGATCACCTTTCCAATCGAACAGGCCAATACAAACATTTCGGGTTTGAAGGAAATCAGAAGTTTTTCGCGTTTTGGATTATCGCTGGTTACCATTGTGTTTGATGATGCCACAGATATTTACTGGGCCCGCCAACAAGTTAACGAACGTTTACAAAAAGTTCAAAGTATTATTCCTCCGGGCATTGGGGTGCCGGAGTTAGGACCGGTATCAACAGGCCTAGGCGAAATATACCAGTATGTGATTAGACCCAAAGAAGGCTTTGAAAAAAAATATACCGAGACCGATTTAAGAACCATCCAGGACTGGATTGTTCGTCGTCAGTTACTCGGTGTAAAAGGCGTTGCCGAGGTAAGTAGTTTTGGCGGAAAATTAAAACAAATTGAAATTGCCATTGATCCCAACAAACTGCAATCGTATAACATAACCATTCACGATGTGTTTGCGGCCCTTGAAAAAAACAATCAGAATACCGGAGGTGCTTATATTGAGAAAGGCGCCAGTGTCTTATTTATTCGAACAGAAGGTTTGGTTGGTGAACAAAAAGACATTGAAAACATTGCCATAAAAGCTACGGCAAGTGGAGCCCCTTTGTTTATAAGAGATGTAGCCCAGGTTCATACCGGATTTGCCACCCGATATGGCGCTATGTGTTATAACGATAAAGGAGAAGTTGCCGGTGCAGTGGTTATGATGCTGAAAGGTGCTAACAGTAGTGAAGTGATTAAAAACGTAAAAAAACGAATTGCCCAAATAAAGAAAACGCTTCCTGAAGGTGTTGTGTTGGAGCCCTTTTTAGACCGCACCAAAATGGTGAATAATGCCATTGGAACGGTGCAACAAAATTTAATGGAAGGCGCACTGATTGTTGTTTTTGTTTTGGTTTTATTCTTAGGGAATTTTAGAGCCGGCTTATTGGTAGCCTCTGTAATTCCGCTAGCCATGCTCTTTGCCATCATTTTGATGAATACCTTTGGCGTGAGTGGAAATTTAATGAGTTTGGGCGCCCTCGATTTTGGATTGATTGTTGACGGTGCCGTTATCATAGTCGAGGCGGTCATGCATCAATTATCACACGGTAAAAAATTCAGCGGCATTCCTCAACTTAATCAAAAGGAAATGGATTCGGAAGTGAATCAATCGGCCAGCAAAATGATGAACAGTGCGGTATTCGGACAAATAATTATTTTAGTGGTGTACCTGCCAATATTTACCTTGCAGGGAATAGAAGGTAAAATGTTTAAACCCATGGCCCAAACCGTTGCCTTTGCTTTACTGGGTGCCTTTTTATTGTCGCTTACTTACATCCCTATGATGAGTGCTTTGTTTTTAAGTAAAAAAACCAAACACAAGGCTAATTTTTCAGATCGCATGATGATCAAAGTAGAGATGGCCTACCAACATGCCCTCACCTGGGTACTTCACTATCCTAAATCCATCATCACTTCGGTAATTGTACTTTTTATTCTCTCCATCATTACCCTTTCTCAATTAGGTGGTGAATTTATTCCGGCTTTAGAAGAAGGTGATTTTGCTGTGGAAACACGAGTACTCACCGGTAGTAATTTAAATACAACCATCGAGAATACACAAAAAGCAGCAGCCATTTTAAAAGCACGTTTTCCGGAAGTTGAAAAAATAGTGACAAAAATTGGTAGCGGCGAAGTGCCAACCGACCCCATGCCCATGGAAGCTGCCGATATGATGGTGATTTTAAAAGATAAAAGCGAATGGACCTCAGCCAAAACATTTAATGAGTTAGCCGAAAAAATGGGAAATGCTGTTTCGGAGGTACCCGGTGTGACTACCAGCTTTCAATATCCGGTACAAATGCGTTTTAACGAATTAATGACCGGTGCCAAACAAGATGTGGTGTGTAAAATATATGGTGAAGATTTAGATACGCTTGCAGCCTACGCCGATAAATTAGGTCGATTGGTAACCGAAGTGGAAGGCGCAAAAAATTTATTTGTAGAGCCTGTCACCGGTATGCCTCAGGTTATTATTGAATATAACCGAGCCATGATAGCTCAGTATAATTTATCTATTTCGGATGTTAACCGAGTGGTGAATACGGCATTTGCGGGACAAGTGGCCGGACTTATGTTTGAAGGAGAAAAACGATTTAATGTGGTGGTGCGTTTAAGTACAGATAAACGTCATGATTTGGAGGACGTGAAAAACCTTTTGATACCAACCCCGCGGGGTACACAAATACCGCTTCGTCAGTTAGCCAGTGTTGAAATAAAAAATGGACCCAATCAAATTCAGCGTGAAGATGCCAAACGACGCATTGTGGTTGGATTTAATGTTAGGGGGCGCGATGTGCAAACCATCGTAAACGAATTGCAGCAAAAAATTGAAAAGAAAATTAAATTTCCGAGTGGCTACTATGTGACCTATGGTGGTGCATTCGAAAATTTAAATGCGGCCAAACAACGTTTAATGATAGCCGTGCCGGTATCGCTTATTATGATCTATCTGCTTTTGTTTTTCGCCTTTAACTCGGTGAAACATGGTTTACTTATTTATTCGGCCATTCCTTTATCGGCCATTGGTGGTATTTTCTTTTTGGCTTTACGTGGAATGCCTTTTAGTATAAGTGCCGGTGTTGGTTTTATTGCCTTGTTTGGTGTGGCCGTATTAAATGGCATTGTACTTATTGCCGAATTTAACCGCTTAAAAGCCGAAGGTTTAAATGATCTTCATCGTATTGTGATCATGGGCACTAAGGTGCGCTTACGACCGGTATTAATGACTGCCTTTGTTGCCTCATTAGGTTTTTTACCCATGGCACTTAGTAACGGTGCCGGTGCCGAAGTGCAACGTCCATTAGCCACTGTCGTGATTGGTGGATTAATGATCGCCACATTTTTAACCTTGTTTGTTTTACCGGTGCTTTATTTGTTATTCGAAAAAACCGGTTCACTTAAATTAAAAGTAAAAACATCCACGGTGTTCGTCATTGGCTTACTTATACTTACTAGTCAAACAGGACACGCGCAGAACTTTATTTCATTGCAGGCATCTATGGACTCGGCATTAAAAAATAATTTGCTGGTAAAAAACGAACGCTTAAAAAGTGAGTATCAGAAAAAACTCATTAAAACAGGAGCTTCAGTGCCACAAACCAATGTGTTTGGTGAATACGGTCAAATTAACTCATCCTTTAGTGATAACCGTTTTGGGATTTCACAGTCATTTAATTTTCCGGGAGTTTACATCAACCAGAAAAATTTGTTGAATGAAGAATGGAAAGCTTCGGTTTTAAATACTGCATTAAAAGAAGCGGAATTAAAAAAACTGGTACGACAGGTTTATTATGCTTATCGGTATTTAAAAGCCAAAGAGACCTTGCTTTTAACCAACGATAGTATGTATGCGCTATTTGAAATAAAAGCCAACATGCGTTTTTCGAGTGGTGAAAGTAACATCCTCGAAAAAACAACCGCCGAAACACAACGGGGCGCGATTGCCATGCAGTTAAAACAAGTACAGCAAGATCTAGAAATTGCTTTATTACAGTTTCGATTGGTTGTAAATTCAAGTAGTCCCTTAGTGCCCGAAACGAGTGACCTTCGAATGGCTTTTACGCTTAATGCCGACAATAACTTGATAGCCCAACATCCAACAATTAAACTTTTTGAACAACAAAAAAGAATTTCGTTGGTAAACCGTCGACTCGAAAAATCACGTTTATTCCCCGATTTGCAGTTGGGCTATTATAACATGAGCATGAAAGGAACCGGCGCCGATAATACCGTTTACTCCGGTTCTACACGATTTCAATCCCTTCAGCTGGGTATTGGTATTCCATTATTTTTTGGCGCACAAAAAGCTAAAATAAATGCTTCCAAAATAGGTTCAAACATTGCAGAAAATAATTACACGTGGGAATTAAAGAGTTTAGAAACCAATTATCAAGCACTGATAAGCCAATACCAGACAAACCAAACAGCTTTGAGCTATTATGAAAACACCGCACTAAAAAACGCGCAACTCATCACCGAAGCCTCTAACAAACAATTTGCACGAGGCGAGTTAAATTACCTCGAATGGGTGATGCTCAACAATCAGGCCATTAGTATCCGTTCGGCTTATATTGACGCCACTAGAAACATGAACGAAACCGTTATTCAAATTAATTATTTATTGAATAAATAAAAACCAATTCAAGCTATTATGCAAAACGCATCAAAAATAAAATCACATAAAATGACTTCAATCAATCATTTAGTTTCGTTAAGAACGGTATTAAATACAAGTCTCATCCTTTTCATCTCCCTGCTTCTTATGGCCTGCGGAACCAAACCTGCCGAAGAATCAAGTGATCCTTCAGCAAATCAAAACATCGTCATCCTAAGTGACGCACAATTAAAAAGCGCCAAGGTGAGTCTTGGTAAAATGGAATTGCAAGATATTTCCAGCATTTTGAAACTCAACGGCAAAATAGATGTACCACCACAAAACATGGTATCGGTAAGCATGCCATTAGGAGGATTTTTAAAATCAACCAAATTATTACCGGGTATGCCTGTACAAAAAGGCGAAATCATTGCTACTATGGAAGATCAACAATACATTCAATTGCAGCAAGACTATCTGGTAGCCAAATCGAAATTACTTTATGCCGATCAGGAGTTAAAACGTCAGAAAGAACTCAACCTCAGCAAAGCGGGCAGTGATAAGGTTTTGCAACAGAGTGAAATGGATTTTAGTACACAAAAAATTGTTTTGTCGGCCTTATCTGAAAAATTAAAGCTCATTAATATTAATCCCGAAAACTTAAGCGAAAACAATTTATCGCGATCTGTAAATTTGTATTCCTCCATTGATGGTTTTGTTTCGAAGGTAGATGTGAATATTGGCAAGTACGTTAACCCGAGTGATATTTTGTTTGAGTTGATTAATCCCGAAGACATTCATTTAAATTTAAAAGTATTTGAAAAAGATCTTGAGAAATTAAGTATTGGTCAAAAATTAGTGGCGTTTAATAACAATCAACCCGATAAAAAACATCCCTGCGAAATTATTTTAGTTAGCCGTGATTTATCAGCCGACAGAACGGCCGATGTGCATTGTCATTTTGAAAATTACGATAAAACACTTTTACCGGGCATGTATATGAATGCCGAGGTGGCTCTTAAGAGCCAAAAAGTAGCGGCTATAAGGGATGAAGCCATTGTAAGTTATGAAGGCAAAGAGTTTATTTTTATAAGTAAAGGGCCGTTGAGTTTTGAATTGGTTGAAGTTACCAAGGGAAGTTCGGAAAATAATTTTACTGAAATTATTTCGGTGGAAGGTCGCGACCTGACAAAAGAAAACATAGTAGTTAAAGGCGCCTATTCTGTTTTAATGCAATTAAAAAACAAATCGGAAGAATAATAATTAAATTCGTAAATCAGTAATCAACCTATGGAGCATCCCGAAAAACATTTAAAAAGTTCAGAATTTATTACCGATGTGGTTATAGGTATGAGTGATGGTTTAACCGTACCCTTTGCATTAGCAGCAGGTTTGAGTGGTGCCGTGCACGACAATACCATTATTATAACCGCCGGTATTGCCGAAATTGTAGCCGGCAGTATTGCCATGGGTTTAGGCGGCTATTTGGCCGGTAAAACTGAACAAGACCATTATCAGAGTGAATTAAAAAGAGAATACGATGAAGTAGAACGCGTGCCCGAACGCGAAATGGAAGAGGTAAAAGAAGTGTTTGCTGATTATGGTTTAAGTAAACAAGCACAAGACATGATTGCTCTCGAACTTTCGAAAGATAAAGACAAATGGGTTGATTTTATGATGAAATTTGAGTTGGGTTTAGAAACCCCACACCCTAACCGCGCCAGAAACTCTGCTTTAACAATCGGCATCTCTTACGCTTTAGGCGGACTCATTCCATTAACCGGTTACTTTGTAAGCAGCGATCCGCAGCAGGGACTAATCATTTCAGGCATCATCACTGTTTTTTGCTTATTCACCTTTGGTTTCTTTAAAAGCAAGGTCACCGGACAACCGCTTATTATGGGCGCACTAAAAGTTACCATGATCGGAATTGTTGCAGCGGCTTCGGCTTTCTTTATTGCCCGACTGATTGCGGATTAATTAAACGAGTTTTGAATATTTTGAAGGGCTAATTCCACTTACTTTTGGCGATGACTGGGTGTTTTTTAATCCCTGCAAAACACATTACCGTTTAAAAATCCGGCATTTATTTCTGATCCTTTTGACGCGCAAATTATCCAAAACGCTTTTGACCTTTTGTAGGAGATTTTTCTTTCGCGAGGCAGAGGCAGCGAAAGAAAACCATGCCTGGCCAGGCCATTTCTCTAAACGCTCAAATCCTTTGTTGTGGGCCAGTCCAGCAGCTATCGCTGCAAAAGGTCAAAAAGGCAGCGCCCGTTAAGCAGACCGCCTAAAAGACTCTGGGCATACAACTGAATTTCAATCCGAATTTTGAGACACAACTCATTCTGAGCTTAAAACAAAGTCATCTGATCATTGGTGACAATCGTTTTAAATTCGCGCACAGTTTTTTCAAAGCGCATGCCTTTTACCACGTGATACACGGCCGACTCTTCATACCTTGATGCCACGGCTATTTTACAGCTGCCGGCATGTTTTGAAAACAAATCGTAAACCAACTCAGGCGAATTATTATCTTTTGAAAGATGCGACAATAAAACATGACTTAACGATTCAGAACGGTGTTCGATAAAAAGATCAAGGGCTTGTTTGTTAGATAAGTGACCACTATTACCTTGAATGCGCTGTTTTAAATAATAGGGATAAGAACCGGTTTCGAGCATGTGTTCATCGTAATTGGCTTCCAGAAAAACCGCATCGCAACTTCTGAAATTTTCGATTACGTGCTCACAAGAACTACCAATATCTGTAAACACCCCAATTTGAACCTTGTTTCCAGTTACTGTAAAACTGTATGGGTCGGCGGCATCGTGTAATTTTGGAAATCCAAGCACCGATAAATTTCCAATTTCAATCGGCGTGTAGGCATCAAAGGAATTCACTTCCACCTGCGAAAGATTAAGCGAACTATTGGCAAGGGTTTTTTCGGTGATATAAACAGGAATTTGATGTTTGCGTGAAAACACTTCCAAGCCTTTAATATGATCGGAATGTTCGTGTGAAATAAATATCGCCTTTACGGTTTGCAACGATAAACCCAAACGGGTCATGCGTTTTTCAACTTCTCTGCAGGAAATACCGACATCTATCAAAACCGCTTCTTCGCGATTACCCACGTAATAACAATTTCCGTTACTGCCCGAATTGATGGAGGCTATAAAAAGTGACATGTTGCAAAGGAAACAAAAAAAGCTAGTCCTTTTTAAGGGGTTTAAAAAATTAATCAGAAGTTTATCGCAACGTCCGGCGAATGAATTTCCCAGGTATGATCACTTAACAGTTTTACTTCCGACAAAAATTCTAAGCCGTTTTTATTCGATCGCCCCCATTCATCGGGAGCTATCATCATCAATCGGTAAGTTTCGTTTTGTTGATATAGATAATAGGTCTGCCCCACAAAAGGTTCAAACGAAACTTCGGCTTGATAAACTTTCTCACTTATTTCTACCCTTTTAATAATCTCGCTGGCCTGTTTCGCCAGCAACTCAGCCTGCTTTTGAATTTGTTTCAGTTGCGTATTGGTTTGTTCGCGCATGGCACTGAGCGCCCGCGACTTTAGTTTACCCACATCTTCGGGCTTAACCACTATACTCCCAATGGTATGTGGGTAGGCCAGCAGCCCAGGGTTTTCTGCCACTTTATCTTTATCTATTGGATTTACCATGCTTTCGAATTAGCTCTTATACTACAAAAAACTTGGTCTATTGTTTAAAGCTTGGCAAAAACCTCGCTATGTTAACTTGGATCCTGTTTTGCGCCGATGTTAATCAAATAGTTTAATTTTATTCCATCAGCATACATTTTTGTAGTAATTTTGGCCTCTATTATTTCAATACAACAAAATGGCTAGCCAACATACGGGTCACATTCACAAAGCTACGCTTGGCGGACTTCTCATAACCTTAGGAATTATTTATGGCGACATTGGCACCTCACCACTTTATGTAATGAGCGCCATTGTTGGTAAAGACGCTATTAATGCCGACATGGTAAAAGGCGGCATCTCCGCAATTTTTTGGACACTCACTTTACAAACCACCATTAAATATGTCATTCTCACCTTAAGAGCAGATAACAAAGGTGAAGGTGGAATTTTTTCATTATACACCTTGGTTCGTCGCACTAAATTTAAATGGCTTTTGGTGCCTGCTATTATTGGCGGTAGCGCCCTACTCGCCGACGGGATTATTACCCCGCCTATATCGGTTTCAGCGGCAGTTGAGGGTTTGCGCTTTTTTAATCCGGAGTTGAACACCGTTCCTATAGTAATTGGCATTATTTTTGGTTTGTTTTTTATACAACAATTTGGTACCGGATTTATTGGTAAATTTTTTGGGCCATTAATGACGACTTGGTTTTTAATGCTGGGTATTTTGGGAATTATTCGTTTATCGGGCGACTGGTCTATACTGTCTTCACTCAATCCTTATTACACGTATGAACTATTAAAAGATCATCCGTCGGGAATTTTAATTTTAGGTTCGGTGTTTTTATGTACAACCGGAGCAGAAGCCCTGTATTCTGATTTGGGTCATTGTGGAAAACAAAACATCCGCATCTCCTGGGTATTTGTAAAATCAATGTTGGTGGTGAATTATTTTGGACAAGGCGCCTGGTTAATTGCACATCAAGGACAGAAACTTGCAGATTTTAAAGTAGGCAATCCGTTTTATGACATGATGCCACAGTCGTTTATTCCTTATGGCATCGTGATTGCCACCATTGCTGCGGTTATTGCTTCCCAGGCGCTCATCAGTGGCTCGTTTACCTTAATTAATGAGGCCATGCGTTTAAATCTTTGGCCAAAAGTTCGCGTAAAATACCCTTCCGAACTAAAAGGACAATTATACATCCCTTCCTTAAACTGGTTATTGCTTACCGGTTGTATTGGTGTTGTGCTATATTTCAGAGAATCGGCCAATATGGAAGCCGCTTACGGTTTAGCTATTGTGTTGTGTATGTTAATGACCACCACCTTGTTGAATTTTTATATGCACATGAAACGCTACAATCGTTTCTTCATTTATTTTATCATTACTGTTTACCTCATTATTGAATCGGCTTTTTTAGCGGCTAACTTAAGTAAGTTTTACCATGGTGGTTGGATCACTTTATTAATTGCCACCTGTTTAATGCTGGTAATGACCATTTGGTTCTTAGCTAAAAAAATCCGCGATCGGTATGTGGATATGGTAACACTCGCTGATCATCAGAGTAAGCTGGTAGATTTGAGTACCGATGATACCATTACCAAATACGCCACCCACTTGGTTTACATGACCTCAGCCAATAATCCCGAAGAAATTGAATCGAAAGTTATTTATTCAATTTTACAGAAACGACCAAAACGTGCCGATATTTATTGGTTTGTGCATGTGGATGTTATGGATGAACCTTACCGCATGGATTATAAGGTAACCCACGTGGCTGCCGATGACATCATTCGTGTAGACTTCCGCTTAGGATTCAGGGTTGCGCCACGCATAAATTTCTTATTCAGAAAAGTGGTGGAAGATTTGGTGAAGAATAAAGAAGTGGATATTACTAGTCGCTATGAATCGTTGAATAAAAACAATGTCATTGGTGATTTTAAATTTGTGGTGCTCGAAAAAATTCTCTCATATGAAAACGACCTGCCTGCATTTGAAAAAATTATTCTCAATCTGTATTTCATGATGAAACGCTTCAGTTTAAGTGAGGCTAAAGCATTCGGCCTTGATAGCAGCTCGGTGAAGATTGAAAAATTTCCAATGGTGATTAGCGCTCCAAAACAAATTAATCTGCGTCGAATCTTTTAAAAATCTGCCTTCGCCTGCTGTATTTTTCACAAGCACTTGTTCCATGTTTTTTTACATTTAGGAGAGTCTCCTTTTTTTTGAAAAACCAAATTTTACATTCGTTTCCCGCAGATTAGGCAAGCATTAGAGCTATTCCGATTTGAATGCCGTTATCAGATCATTTATACAAATTACTTTTCCACCCGCTTTAATGGTAATTTGTTGCGGGTTGAGCCGCCAAAAAAGAAGGTTTTGGCGGAGGCAATAAGAACCTTAAGTAGATGTCGTTCAAAAAGCTTCTATTCAAATTAAATAAAAAAAATAATTTTGTCCCTGCACAGCCTGAAGTTCATTCCGACTATTGCCTTATAGTCCCATCTAGTATGGCTTTTACCGGTACGGTAAAAATTAAATCTTATACGGAATAAAGTTAAAACATTCCCTAAATCGATTTAAAAAACTAAATTTGGGTAACTTAATCTTCTGCACCAATGAAAAACCACTATACGCTTATTGCCCTTGCACTATTTACCTTACTTTTTAAATCAGGCGCACAAACTTTTAATCCTATTAGCACCTTTGGCTACAACATCGATGCGGTGGCCGAAAACACCACTGCCTTGGCCACAACGGGTGGTGCAATTGATGGAAGTAATTTTGTGCTATATAGCGCCGCTTATGCCGTCATTTACAGCTCAACCGGCGGTTTACCAAACAATGGATTAGTAGCAACAGGCACCAGAACCTACCAGTTACAATCATACACCGCTAATAATATACTGTATGTGCCAACCGGGGTAACCGATTCAATTAGCTTTACAAGTCCTTCCCCCTACTCGGGTATTAGTTTACTCTGTTTTTCAACCGAAGGCAATGCTGTTGTGACCATTACGTTACGTTTTACGGATAATAGCACACAGGTTTTTACCGGCCAAAATTTAGTAGATTGGTTTGGAAGTGGGTCAACGGTTATTAGCGGCTTCGATCGTTGTGGACGTAATACCGGCACCCCGGCAAACGTTGGTTCAGCCGGTAATCCAAAAATGTATAGTCTCGATTTAAGTTTAACCTGTGTTAATCGTTTAAAAAATTTACAAAGGGTCATCATTCAAAATACAGGTACGAATCCACGCGCTTGTATTATGGCGGTGTCGGGTGCGGCTATGCCAAGCTTTACTGCCGGTGGTTTACCTGTAACCTGTGCCGGTGGCAGCAATGGTGGTGCAACGGTTACTGCTGCGGGTGGCATGCCTCCGTATTCCTATACCTTTGCAACAACCCCGCCTCAAACGGGCACTTCAGCCTCAAACCTGTCAGTTGGTATTTATTCTTACACGGCCACCGATGCCGCGACCTGTGCAGTTAGCGGAACTTTTGCAGTTACCCAATCATTAGCACCTCAGCCTCCGGTATCTATTAGTACAAACTATAACGCTGTATGTGCCGGTTCGCCGGTAACCATGGCCTGTTCGGGTGCAAACACCTATACCTGGATAAGCTACAATTCAAATGCTACCATAATGAGTTTTACACCCGCTACAACAACTACCTACTCGGTTGCTGCCATTACCTTGGCTAATTGTTTTATTACCGGTAGTATGAGTATTGTGGTGAATCCCATTCCGGTTATTTTATTCAGTTTACCTTCGTCGTTATGTATTAATGCTGCTAATATTGCATTAACCGCCAGCCCTATTGGGGGCTTGTATCAAGGTCAGGGTATGGTAGCCGGCTTTTTTAACCCGGTGAGTGCCGGTGTTGGCACCAAAACCATTTCATACACGTATACCGACCCCAACAACTGTTCTGCAGCACTCATAAAAACCGTTGTGGTAAATGCGCTGCCGGTGGTTACTTTTACCATTAACCCCAATCAACTATGTTTAAATGCGGCTGCCTTAACCTTAACTGCGAATCCTAACGGTGGGGTGTATGCCGGAACCGGAATCTCGGGATCGGTATTTAACCCAAGTCTTGCAGGGGCTGGCACCTTCTCTGCGTCGTATTCATATACCGATGCCAATGGTTGCAGTGCTACTAAAAATTCATCCATCACGGTTAATGCCCTGCCTTCGGTAAGCATTTCAAGTACTAAAAAGTTTTTCTGCACCAATGCACCAAGTCTATTCTTAAATGCCAATCCTAGTGGTGGTATTTATACTGGACCGGGGATAACCAACTCATCCTTTAGTCCTTCTTTAGCAGGCGTTGGAACCCCAACTATTACATATGCCTATACCGATGGGAATAATTGTTCTGCCAGTGCAGCCCTTGTGTTAACAGTTAGTGCCTGTACCGGCATTGAACAGAACAATGCGTCAAATGCTCTTCTTACTATTTATCCAAATCCCAATCATGGTTATTTTACTATTAAAGGCACACAGTTCACTTCAGTTAATGTCATCAATGAATTAGGGCAAGCTATTAAACAACTGCAATTAAACGAGACTAATGACTTCCAAATACATATTTCTGATCTTGCTGAAGGTCTCTATTTTATCATGGGCAAATCAGAAAACGGAAGCATTACGGCCAAAATTTTAGTACAACATTAATTGTTTTAGCTGATTTATCAGGCCAATACGTTAAATTATTGACCTGTTTTATGTTTTTTTGCCCATCGCCTGCTTTATTTATATAACATTTTCATAATTTAGATTTGTAACAACAAACCCTAAAGCGAATCAGCTATGAAAAAAACACTGACTCTTTTCGCCTCTTTTGTTTTATTAGTTCATCTTAGTTCGGCGCAAACCTTTACTTTAAAGAGTACTGACATTGGCGGACAAGCAACGCAAAAACAATTTTACAATGGCATGGGCTGCACCGGCCAAAACAACTCACCTCAGCTCTCATGGGAGAATCCACCCGATGGCACTCTTTATTATGCGGTAACCATGTATGACAAAGACGCTCCAACAGGAAGTGGATTTTGGCACTGGGTTATGTTTAATATTCCGGCCACTGTCACTGAATTAAAAACAAATGCAGGTGAAATTGGTAAAAAACTAGCGCCAAAGGAAGCCATTCAAAGCATCACCGATTTTGGCAAACCCGGCTATGGCGGACCTTGCCCGCCCACCGGCTTAGCTCACATGTACCTCATTACGGTATATGCTTTGAAAGCAAAAATCGATCTCGATAAAAACGCCTCACCTGCCATGGTTGGTTTTTATTTGAACACCGGCTGCATAGGAAAATCATCCATTGTGATGTATGGTAAACAATAAAAAATAGTTTAATTAAAAAAAGCTCCACAAGGAGCTTTTTTTAATTGCAAAAATAAACCGGAATATTATTCCTTAATTATCTTATAAACACCTCGCTGATTTTTATTACTTAGTTTTAAAAAATACATACCACTCGCAAAACCAGAGAGATCAAGTGATAGGCTGGGTTCTTCATTACTATGTTGACGTAATATTAATTTTCCGGTCCAATCACAAAGTTCGATTTCTAAATCAAGTGCCTTAGTTGTTTCAATCACCAATTTATTTTGAACCGGATTTGGGAAAAGTTTCAATCCGGAGAAAACTTCTGAGTGTTGGTTGATACCTGTGCAGGCATTCACACTTAACGTTATTTGTTGAGGAATAGAAACACAAGCTCTGGAGTCAAACACTTCGGCGGTATAAGTGGTGGTAGTTTGTGGAAAAGCGGTTACTGTGTTTGTCAGGTAATTGCTTAAGGTAATGCCTGAACTGCCCGACTCTGTCCACTTATAAGTAAACAAAGAACTCGGACCAACCGCCAGTAAACCTATATTCGTTATACTTAAATTAATTTGATCACCCGCACAAATGTATGCAGTAGCCGAAGAAATAAGATGTGAAAACTGTGGTATTACTTGCACACAGGCAATAGTAGAACCTGAACAACCGGGTGTGCTGCCAATAACCGTGTAACAAGTACTTGCCGAAGGCCTTGCGATTACTATCGGACCTTGCATGGGAAAATTAGGGTCGTCAGGAAACCAGGCATAGGTAGCGGCTCCATTTGCAGTGAGTAGTATCTGCTTCGAAAACATTGGGTAATTACTGGTAATGCAAGTGGTAACCGAGCTTTGTGATAAGGTAATATTTAAGGGTGATTGTAAGGTAATGGTGTATGTTGTAGCGTTGATACATAATTGAGCACTAGTGACAATGCAGGTATAAGTGCCAGGACCCACTGCGATACTGGGTTGATTTACAGAGCCGACAAAACTTGTGCCGGTCCAGGTATAACTTGCCCCACCTAATCCTAATAAAGTACTTGTATTACCGGCGCATACAGACGTGGCCGTTGCAATGACTGTTAAGTTAGGATTTACAGACCTTATAACATTACATGATGCGTTTGCACTACAACCCACACTGTTGGTTGAAGTCACCGTGTAATTTATCGTAACACTCGGACTGGCAATTACGGTAGAACCGGAGATAACTAGCGCGGTAAGTGGCGCCCATGTAACTGGCGAACTGGCAGTGGTAATAACTGTTGCTGATACACCGGGACAAATAGTTTGAGTAGAACTCGAGAGTGTAAGTGTTGGACTTGGTAAAACATTTAGAGTATTCGTGGTGTAAATAATACCGGTACCATCAAAAATACCCAAGCCAACGGTATAAACCCCTGCCGTTGAAAAGCTTATACTAGTACTTGGCGAAGTGCTTGATGAAATGCCGGGACCAGCCGGTAATGCAGCCCAACTGTAGGCCAAGGCAGTTAATGTGCCAATATTGGCGCTTACATTTAATGTGGTTCCTGCGCAAACCGTTGGAGACAAGACAAAACTCAATTGCGAAAAATAGTTGTTGGAAATCAAACAAACTAATAAGGATAAACTAAAAAGGTAAGAGCGCATAAGTAATGGGTTTAATATCTCTTAAAGATAAAACAATTATTCACAGCAGTCAATCATTCGTGGGTCGGCCTGTTTTATTGTGTCATAAGGAATTATAAAGACCTCATAAACTGTTAAATTTGTAAGTTCTCTCGCGTCACGTTTGCAATTTCACTAATTTAGGTGGTATTAAACTACCATTCACCATGAATAAAACAATAACCAGTGTTTTTGTAATTGCTTTTTTAGTTTCATTACTTGGATTGAGTTTTTTTTCCTGCGCTAAAAAAAATTGCAACAAAAATCCAAACCCTAATTCCTGTGTTTGCACCATGGAATATGCTCCTGTATGTGGCTCCAACGGCAAGACATACAGCAATGCCTGTGCTGCGAATTGTGATGGTATAAAAAATTATAAGCAGGGCGAATGTCCGCAATAATTTTTCGTGCTATTATCTTTAAATCTAATTTAAATAATCATTACATTTAGTAATGATTAATTTTGGCAAGTACCGTTATGATGAGCATCTTGAATCAGAAAGGCTCAGTACCCGTAAACTAGTCATAGACGATGTGCCGGCTTGGTCGGTTTTTTTTGAGGATTACCAAGCCACCCGTTTTCTTCCCGATCATAATTTCCCAAATACAGAAGCCAGAGCAAAAGACTGGATTGTGCGGCAACTTAACCGCTACCAGGATGGGTTGTATGGCTTGCAAGCATTGATACTTAAAGATACTGGCGAATTTATTGGCATGTGCGGTTTAATAACACAGGATGTTGAAGGCGTGCAAGAATTAGAAATTGGTTATCATTTATTTAAGGAATTCCGCGGAAAGGGTTATGCCACCGAAGCTGCGCAGCTTTTTAAACACTACGCTTTCACACAGCAATTAAATGAATCTGTTATTTCCATCATCCACGAAAAAAATACCGATTCACGAAAAGTAGCTCAACGCAATGGCATGACACTTGAAAAAGCTTGTTTTTGGCGCAATCTGAATGTGGTTATTTACAGGGCCTTTGCCCGATAACAATGGCCAAACTCAAACATAACAAATTAATCCGCCTTATTTTTTTTGGAAATTACTTTTATGGACTCTGCGCTGTAGCACTCTCTATTGAAGCAAATTTACAGCAGCGCTACCCTTTAAATAGTTTATTATTTTACGTGATGAGTTTTTCGGCCACCGTGTTGTATTATAGTAAGGCCTATATTATGACCGAGGTTTCAGATGACCATGCCAATCTCCGATCTATGTGGTATGTACGTAATAGAAAAGCCATGCAAAAGACGCAACTCTTTTTTATGATCTGTTTAAGTGCATGCACTATATACTTTATATCTCAACATTATGGTAATATATTACACGTAACATTAAATGAGTGGTTTCTTATTTTTCTTTTTCCGTTGGTTTCCGCTTTTTATTATGGCGTAGATAACTCGTATTTCGGACATCATAATTTACGTAACATAGGTTGGCTTAAACCCTTTATCATTGGCTTTACTTGGGCCGGATTGGTAAACATTTATCCCGTTTTATTTTATTGTATTGATACAGGCACGCACTATGCACCTGATTTAGTGAGTTTATTTTTATTCATTAAAAACTTCATGTACATCACCATGCTTTGCATTTTATTTGATGTAAAAGATTATGCCATGGATTATAACCAGGATCTAAAAACAGTGGTGGTAAAACTCGGACTCCGAAAAACCATTTTCTATTTTATTATTCCTTTGGTCATCATTGGTCTAACATCTTTTTTGGCTTATGCCCTACATAATCATTTTTCCATTGGCAAAATGGTCATCAACACCATTCCGTTTTTATTAGCACTTATGGTCGCATATTCCATGTATAATCGCCGTAGTATTTTTTACTACCTCATTGTGATTGACGGTCTTATGCTGGTAAAAGCCTTTTGTGGAAGTATAGCCATGTCCTATTTTTAACATCTGTCTACAGTCAGCCCTTCTGAATCGCTGAGTATACGGCAATTTGCTAATTTTAGAATACTTTGTTTAATTAGCTGCATTTATTAGATTTGTGTTTCAGGCCTTCAAAAAAAACCTGAACTAAAACGTTACAATGAAATCTATTTCTACTTTCTTGATTCTGATTTTCGCACTGGGATTAAATTCTCTTTTTGCACAAAAGTCAAAAACACCAAGTCCAAAAAACACGACCAAGTATCCCGCTAGTTTTACCATTAGTAAAGGTGATTTTGATGCTTTATTTCAAATAAAAGCCAAGCAACAAATTGTTTCAAAAGAAAATAAATATCTTGATAAGTCGGTCATGTTTGTAAACACAAAGAATGGGGATACCAAATTCATGAAAATAAAACTGACTTATTTTCCAAAAGCTTATTTAATGATTCAGGTTAATGGCGGATTTTCTACTCAAGTTTTTATTTTGTCGGATGACAAATCGGTGTTTTATAAAGGACAGCTCGAAAAAAACAATTATTTGCTGAATAAATGCAGCGAAGATGAAATTGTATCCGAATAAAAATCACTCACCTTATAATTAAATTAACATGTCACTTAAACATTTTTTTATACTTCTGGTTATTTCGCTAAGTTGTCAACTATCTGCGCAAATTCCCGTTCTAAATAGTAATTCAGGCATTACCAATAAAGTGGTTTATTTAGATTTTGATGGTCAACAAGTTATTGGCACCGCCTGGAATTCAGGTAACCTCATTAACGCCCTTCCTTCTACCATGAATGCATCCAATATCATTCAAATTTGGAAAAGGGTGAGTGAAGACTATCGACCATTTAATGTAAATGTGACCACTGATTCGATGCGCTTTAATAATGCTGTTCCTAATTCACGTATTCGCGTGGTGGTTACACCAACCAGTGCTTGGTATGGCTCAGCCGGTGGTGTAGCTTATGTTGGCAGTTTTGCTTGGGGTGGTACACCGGGCACACCTTGCTGGATTTTCGAAAACCAATTAGGTTATAGTGCTAAAAATATTGCTGAAGCTGCCTCACATGAAGCAGGTCATTCATTCACCCTTCGTCATCAAAGCACCTACAATACCGCTTGTGCTAAAACCAACGAATACAATCCGGGTTTAGGTACCGGTGTTACCTCTTGGGCTCCCATTATGGGTGTGGGTTATTCAAAAAATGTTACCATCTGGCATAATGGTACCAGCGCCACATCCTGCAATACCATTCAATTTGATCACGGTAATTCGGGCATAGGCATTACCAGTGCCGGCTTTTTAAGTTTTCTACCTGATGATGTTGGCGATGTATACAACACCGCAAAAATTTTAAATCTGAATACCTTAACCACACTCGATTCCGGTATTATTACACAACCCACCGATGTGGATGCTTTTAAATTTACCATTTGCAATAACCGCAATGTTTCCATAGCTGTAAAACCATGGGCTCTTGATACTACCTCCTATTCAGGTGCAAATTTGGATGTCCGTTTTAGTTTGTATAATGCATCCAATGTACTTTTGGCCACCGATACTAATCTTGCGAAATTAAACACACTCATTGGCATGAACCTAACAGCCGGCTCGTATTATTTCACCATCGATGGCGGTCGATCGCTCTACTACACCGATTACGGCAGTTTGGGCAGATATTACATTTCTATGAAGGCCACCAATCCTCCGGCCTTAGCCAATACCATTTTAAGCAATTTAAATAGTTGTTCCGGACAAACAGTCGGTTTAATTTACACGTCGAATGGTTTACCAACTACTTGGCAATGGACTGTTAGCGGCACTAGCACCAATACCTTTGCGACTCAAAATCCTACTTATGTTTTTAATACCGCCGGTGTTTATACCATTAGTTTGTTAGCCACCAGTGCCACATCCTTAAGCTGTGCAAGTACGGTGACTTTAAACATAGGGTCCTTACCTACTTTAAATATTTTCGCACCGCCTGCAGGCATTTGTCCCAATTCTAACGGAACCCTCAGTGCGAGCGGTGCCACTACCTATTATTGGTTACCCGGCGGATACAATGGCGCTTCACAAATAGTGAGTCCTTTAAGTAATACCACTTACACAGTTATAGGTTCTAACGGCAGCTGTTCTAATTCGGCCGTTACCACGCTTTCTATTGTAACAGCTATAAACATTTCGGCCATGGCGAGTAATTCCATGTTGTGCTCCGGTGAAACAGCCACACTCACTGCCAGTGGTGCAAACACATATACTTTTGAACCCGGCACCATAACCTCCAATCCGGCAATTATCAGCCCATACAGCAGCACCACTTACACCATTACCGGCAGTTTAGGTTCTTGCCAAAGCAACGGCTTTCAAACCATTGCGGTGAATCCCGCTTTTAGCACCAGTTTGGTGGTATCCTCCGAGTCGGTCTGCATTGGTCAAACGACCTATTTTGCCGGAAGCAATGCCAATAATTACACCGTGAATCCCGGCAACATCACCAATAATCCTGCAGTGGTTGCACCAACAGTTTCAACAAATTACAGCATTCATTATACCAATAATTATTGCGCACAGGATACCAGCATTTTTATAAGTGTTGACCTTTGTAATTATACAGGAATTACAAAATTAAATGCGCAAACGTCTTTTGGCATTTACCCGAATCCGGCTCATACGCATGTGTTCATCGACTTGCATAAGGCTAGCGGCTTATTAAACATTTACAACAGTTTGGGAGAAAAAGTATTTAGTGAAAGTTTGGAGGACAAAACAAATTTAATTTTACAGGTTGAAGATTGGAAACGCGGCATTTATTTTGTGCGCGCGCAAAACGAATCACAAAACGGCTTCTCACAAAAATTAATTCTCGACTAATTCGTTCATCCACCTTTTTTAATTTTTAAAAACCAATATTACTTCTCGGCTTGTTTTCTTTTTTCATGTTTTAACAGATTTTTGAGGCTATCAGCCTAATTTTTGGTGGCTTATTTCAGCCATAAATCTATGTTTTCCCTGTCTTCATCTAAAACCTTGTTTTTTTCAAGGATATTATTTTAAACGGACTTAACTTAAACATAGAAAATAAGTGAGACTTTAATTTAAACGATCTCAGCATTTAAATAGGAACTATTAAAACGCACCTTATGAAAACAAAACTTCACCTTCTTATTTTAGCGTCTTGGTTCTTTTCACTCTCCTATGCGTCTCAAACAGCCAGTTTAGGTGCTCAGGACAATTCAGAAGGAACCGAAAATAAAATCTTATCCCGTTTAGGTTCGGACCGCAAAGATTCAAAAACCAACATTGTAAAATCGGTTAGTACTGTGAAGCCTTTAAATAATGGGCAAAACGCGAGTGCCTCTAGCGACATCAAAGGTCCGGAGGCCATGATGGTTTCTTTACAAAAACAAGCCGAAGACCTGAGTTTAAAAGTACAAAAAATGCGTGATGCCGCTAAAAGCAAACCCGGCCCCGAAAAAACGCCCATGTTATTACATGCCAAAGAAATTGATAAACAAGCCATCTCCAAACAAATTGAAGCTTCGGAAATAAGTGGTGAAATTAATTTTCACAAGTACTCTAAAAACAAACTGCTTATTCAGGCTTTAATTACTTTCGTTAAAGGCGAATCAAACATTTCTCATCATTCTAAATTTTTGATCGATGATTCTGAAAAAAACATGAAGGTGGCTTTGCAATTGCGTGACGAAGCGAAAACCATGCGCACTCCGGCTTCCAAACTAGGCAACATGAGTAATGCCGAAGAGAAAGAATTACTGGCATTAAATCAGCAAGCTTTAGCCATCGACATTATGGGCAACAGAAAAGTGAGTATGCGTTAAAAAAAATCACCAAACGAATTAGGGGAATTGGCTTCGGCTTTTTATTGTGGAAAAAGATCAATTTCCTGTTTATTTATTTTCTCCTTAATGTTTTCATTTTCAGCGCCTGCATCAGTGCCATGGTTTACGGCTTTTACACTCCGGTCAAACACATTACTTTCTTTACTGATTTGAGAGACAAAATATTTTTTAGCAAATAAATCGGCGTAAGAAATCACACCTGTTGAATAAAGGTTTTTGGCTTCAAAGGAGGCAAAGAGTTCTTTCCATTCAGGATAATACAACCAAAATAAGGGCACCACTTTTTCCTTTTTTGGATCAAATACCAAAGGCGCTATACCAACAATGTACTTTTCGGTTTGCCCGCTTTTTGCATTAAAAATCCAGTCTTCTTTTAATAAATAACTTTTAATATCGGTACCCATTAAAAAACGATTAACCTCTTGGGTTTCTGATTTTTCATTGCCGTTCTCATCAAAACTGCGGTTTTCATTTACTTCGTGAAAACTAATTTGTTTGCGAACTTGGGCCATACTAAGCCGACTTTGCATGACCTTATTAAAATCATCGTTTGCAAATGCGTTTAGTTTTTTGTCAAACAACCCGAATTTAATAATTTCAAATAAGCCCACTTCGGCACAACCTCGGGAGTTAACCAATAAACTTCGGTTTTCATGATCTTCTAAATCAATGCTGCGCCATATTTGTTGACCCTTCAGAACTAAATTCGTGGCCATAGTGTCAGAACGAAATTTCCCACTAAAATGTTTGTTTTTAAAACAATCGGATACGGAAAATTCTTTAGCGTATAAACCAGGTTCGCCAACGCCGGCCTGAGCTAAACAGAGAAAACTTTTAAAACAAAAAGTTAGAGCAGTATAGAAACGAATTTTAATATCATAAATATAACAAAAAGCACAGGATTTCAAAATTATTAGGTTTTTTGTAGACCCTAAAAAAGGAGACGCATGTAAAATATTTAGCTAACTTTACTCTATTAATTTATCAAAGCATTGAAGGCTTCTACCGCTTAAGAGCAGTGGGAAAGTTCAGAATATAAAACTTTTTTTTGACATGAAAATTTCAGGCAATTGGCTTAAAACCCTTATAAATACAAACATTTCTATCGAACAAACAGCAGAACTCCTTACGGCAAGCGGCTTAGAAGTTGAAGGCAGTGAAGTGTTCGAAAGCATTGCCGGAGGCTTAAAAGGCTTGGTGGTTGGACATGTTTTAACGTGTGAAAAACATCCCGATGCCGATCGCTTAAGTATCACAAAAGTGGATATTGGAAGTGCTGAACCGCTTTCGATTGTTTGCGGAGCGCCAAATGTGGCAGCGGGACAAAAAGTAATTGTTGCAACAGTGGGCACTAAACTCTATCCCAGCGAAGGTGAAGCCTTCGAAATTAAAAAATCAAAAATTCGCGGAGCCTTAAGTGAAGGTATGATTTGTGCCGAAGATGAAATTGGCTTGGGAAAAAGTCATGCCGGCATTATGATTTTACCCGACAACATTGCAACAGGTACCCCTGCAGCCGAGTATTTTAAAATTGAAAATGATACCGTTCTTGAAATTGGTTTAACCCCTAACCGCAGCGATGCGGCCTCCCATTTAGGGGTGGCCCGAGATCTTTGCGCCATTCTCAACTCTAAAAATAACACTCACGAATACAAAACCACTATTAAAGGCTTGGATGAATTGCCCGTTGGTTCACCAACAGATCCACTTCAAATCATTGTTGAAAATACAGAAGCCTGCATACGTTATTCCGGCATTGCTATTTCAGGCATCAAAGTGGATGAAAGTCCCGATTGGTTGAAGAACCGTTTAAAATCCATTGGTCTGCGCCCTATTAATAACATTGTAGACATTAGCAATTTTGTATTACATGAACTGGGGCAACCTTTACATGCCTTCGATTTGGCTAAAATAAAAGGCAATAAAGTTATTGTAAGAACAGCTAATGAAGGCGAAAGCTTTAAAACCCTGGATGGTGTTGATCGTAAGCTGAAGGCCAATGACCTGATGATCTGCAATGAACAAGAAGCCATGTGTTTAGCCGGAATTTTTGGCGGTGCCGAAAGTGGTGTTAGTACAGATACGACTTCCGTTTTTTTAGAATCGGCTTATTTTGATGCAGGTTATGTTCGTCGCAGTGCCAAACAACATGCGTTAAAAACCGATGCTTCCTTTCGTTTTGAACGTGGTACCGATCCGGATATGACTGTTACTGCTTTGATTCGTGCGGCCAATTTAATTTTTGAACTTGCCGGTGGATCTTTGAGTATGGGCTTAGTTGACATTTATCCTGAAAACCTAGAGCCTTATAAAGTTGCCTTTTCGTATGCTAACTGCATCGAATTAATTGGCAAGGAAATTGAACGTCCCATTATTAAAAACATCATATTAAACTTAGGTATCGCGATTCAGAATGAAGGTTCGGATGGGATGTTGTTATTGGTACCACGCTACAAAACCGATGTTACACGCGAGGCCGATGTGATTGAAGAAGTGATGCGCATTTATGGCTACAATAATGTAGAAGTGAGTAAAACCATCTCTTACAGCGCCATGAATGAACCCAAAAATTTTGATGTGGCCCTTGAGAACAAGTTGGCGGCTTTGCTGGAAGGTTTTGGATTTAACGAGATCATGAGTCTTTCCTTAAGTAAAGAAAGTTATTATAACAATACAGAAAATCAGGTTAAACTGCTTAATCCTTTGAGCGCCGATTTAAATGTACTGCGTGGCGACATGTTATACAGTGGTTTAGAAGCCATTGCTTATAACATCAACAGAAAAAACACGGACCTTAAATTTTTTGAGATCGGCAAAACTTATCACAAACATGCCACCGAAGAAAATAAATATACTGAGCAAAAATATTTGACCTTGTTTTTAACCGGGGCAATGTTTCAGGAAAATCCTTATGGCTTAAATCAAAAAGTTGATTTCTCTTTTATTAAATCGGTGATCGATAAAATGCTTGAGAAGTGCGGTATTGCAGCAGTTAAAAGTGTTGAAAGTACTTATGACCATTTTGATGCCGGTTTAAGTTATGTATTAAATACAAAACCATTAGTTGAATTAGGACTGGTTTCTAAAAAAACTCTCAAACAAATGGACATTGCACAACCGGTATATTATGCTGCCATTAAATGGGATGTATTGGTAAAGGCATTCTCAAAACAAAAAATAGAGTTTGAAGAAATTTCTAAATTCCCGGCCGTTCGTCGTGATCTGGCTTTACTCATTGATAAATCGGTGAACTACCAGCAAATAGAAGAGCTGGCCTTAGCCACTGAAAAGAAATTTTTAAAAGAGGTGAATCTTTTCGACATTTATGAAGATGCCAAATTGGGAAATAAAAAATCGTACGCCGTTAGTTTTACTTTATTAAACAAAGAAGCCACCCTTACCGACAAACAAATTGAAGGAGTGATGGATAAATTAATTTCCAATTACAAAGAAAAACTGGGTGCTGAGTTAAGGTAATTCATTCCGTTTTTTTTTAATTATATTTTCTCAACCGTGAATCAAATCTTTAAAGAGCTTAAAATTATTGAATTGGCGGGTGTTTTAGCCGGACCATCGGTAGGTTCTTTTTTTGCCGAACTCGGCGCTAAAGTTATTAAAGTAGAAAATCCCATAACGAATGGCGATGTAACCCGCAGTTGGAAATTAAAATCGGAAGATGCCAAAGCAAAAACATCGGCCTATTTTTGGAGCGTGAATGGCTTTAAAGAATTTGTGTCGCTCGACATCACCCTGCCTTCGCAATTACAAAAACTTTATGCGCTCTTAAGCGATGCCGATATGGTGATTACTAATTACAAAGCCGGTGATGCTGAAAAATTAAAAGTTGATTACGCTACCCTCTCACAACTAAATCCAAAATTAATTTACGCTTCCATTAATGGTTTTGGTAATGAGTCACCTCGCAGCGCCTACGACCTCATCTTGCAGGCCGAAAGCGGATTCATGTCCATTAACGGTGAAGCCAATTCAAAGGCCTTAAAAATGCCGGTGGCATTAATTGATCTGTTAGCCGGACATCAATTAAAAGAAGCCATACTGATTGCTTTATTAAAACGGTATCAAACAAATAAGGGAGCACATGTGTCGGTTTCTTTATTCGACTCGGCCATTGCCTCTTTGGCCAATCAAGCTACCAACTGGTTAATTGCAACTACCTTACCAAAACCCATGGGCAGTATTCATCCCAACATTGCGCCTTATGGCGAATTATTCGAGACCAAAGATGCGCAGCTCATCACCTTTGCCATTGGCAGTAACAAACAATTTAAACAACTCTGTGAACTGATCTCTTATACCTCATTGGGTACTGATCCGAAATACGCTACCAATCAATTACGCGTGAATAACCGGGTGCAGTTATATGCCATCCTTTATGATTACATAAAGAAATTCAATTTTAAAGATCTTTTTAAGTTATGTCTCGAAAAAGAAATTCCCATCGGGAAGATCAGAAATTTAAAAGAAGTGTTTGAACTGCCTGAAGCCAAGGCCATGATCAAAACTTTTAAGTTCGAGAAACAAGACATCAAAACCGTTTCGGGTATTGCCTTTAAATTTTTAGAGAAATGATGCCGGTGAAAATAGCCCAGACACAAAAAGAGCTGGAAGGCATACTGGACCTACGCTACGAGATTTTGCGCAAACCCTGGAATCAATCGTCGGAAACTGCGACCGACGAATTAGAAAACAGTTCCATTAATGCTTTTATTGTAGATGAAAATGGAAAAATAATTGCCTGCGGACGTTTGCAGGAAAATGAAAATAAGGTGGGGCAGATTCGTTTTATGGCCGTGGCTAATGATCAACAAGGAAAAGGATTGGGCAAACAACTTGTAGCTGCCCTTGAAAAAAAAGCCATCGAACTGGGCTTAAAAAGTATAGAATTACAGGCCCGCGAGAATGCCTTGGGGTTTTACAAAAGTTGTCAGTATACTATAAAGGAAAAATCTTTTTTATTGTGGGGACAGATCCAGCACTATTTGATGGAGAAAAAATTACCTATTTAATAAAGTTACATGTCCTTTGAGTTTTTTAATTTGACCCTGCGATCCGTTTACTTCAATTAGCCAGTTATAAACATCAAAGGCGCAGAGTTTCCCTTTATAATTGCCATCCCAAGCTACTATTGGATCCTTTGTGTTAAATAGGATTTCGCCCCAGCGGTCAAAAATAGTAAGTTGATAAGATTTGACACCTCTCATAATTGGTAAAAAAATATCATTAAGTTCATCGCCATTTGGACTAAAAGCATCAGGGACATAAATTAAAAAATCTTCCTCCACCAAAACACTTTTAACCACTGTGTCAACACATCCGTATGCATTTGTTACTACTAATGCCACAGGATAAGCGCCGGCTTCTTTAAAATAAAAAGAAGTATTTTGCAGATTACTTGTATAACCTTCATTGTTATTAATGTGCCAATTCCATTTTACTTGTTTTACACCAGATGAGTTATTCATAAAAATTACAGTCTCGGAATTTTCAATAGGTCTTGAGGGGATAAAATTAAAATCAGCCTGAGGTTTAGGCAAGGCATTCACTACAAAGGCCTCCGAATTCTTGCATTTACTTACGGTATCCAAAAACGTCCCACTAATGGTATAATCGCCCGGCGACGTAAAATAGTAGAAGAATTTTTGTGTGTTATAAATCTGTTTATCCATCACCCAACTCAAGGTAACTAAACTTGAACCTGAGGATCCTGTAAGCACTAAATTAAAAGGAACACAATCCTTAGTTCCACTTCCACTAAATACCCCCTCGGGCAATTCACCTATAGAAACTTGTGATGTGGCAGTGTTACTGCAACCATTTTCATCCGTTGCGGTAAGTGTATAAATACCAGTCAGACTTGTGCTTGAGATGGAAAATGAAACTGTTCTGGTACTGAAATTTTGATTGCCGGGACCCAACCATGAATAATTCTTACCACCGAACCCATTTAATACTATAGTATCGCGAACACAATAATTTTTTTGAGAAACGCTAATTGATACAACTGGAAGTGGTAATACTGTAACCGTTATTTGAGCGGCATTAGTACAGGTGCCAAGTGAAGTGATTACAGTGTAAGTTTGGGAAGAAGAGGATGAAGCTATTACATTAGCACCAGTGTTGGTGTTTAAACCGGTTGACGGAATCCACTGGTAAGTGTTTCCTGTGCCACTAGCTTTTAAATTTATTCCTGTACCAATACAGAACTTCGGATTTGCCGGGCTTAGACTTAAACTTGGTACTGGCAAACTTTGTACCTGAAAGCTATATTGAAAGCTGCAACCGGTAAGATGATCAGTAACTTTCACCGTCCAGCTTCCAGCACCTAACGAAAATACTGTTGCCCCGCTTAATGTACCTGTATTACTCAGCCAAATATAACTTTGGGTTCCTGAACCACCATTAATATTTGAAATAGTTGCGGACCCATTTTGAGCATTTCCACAAACTAGGGAATTAGTAACGTTCAAACTACCACTAAATGGAATACCTGAACTTAAAAGCACAGTTGCGGTAGTAACAACTGAACTACCCGCATCAGCTGCTGTAATGCTATACACACCCGGACTAAGTCCGCTTACCAACAAACCATTCAAATTCCCGGGCATCCAAGTATAGGTATAGGGGCCATTGCCTCCGCTAGCAATAGCTGTAGCCGAACCAAGAGAAGAACAACTTATTGAACTGCTTATCACATAAATACATAATTGATTAATGTTTATTATCTGATATAAAGTATCTGTTCCACCACCACAACTGTAATGTAGTATCAATTGTGCACTATACGTTCCAACTGTGTTATAAACATGTACGGGATTTGAAAGAGTTGAACTGTTTGCTACTCCGGACGAAGGATCACCGAAGTCCCAGGAAAGATTTGTAAAACTATATCCGGAAGCTGCACACCCAATTACTGTGGCAGTTTGAGCTACCGGAGGTGCTGTAAAAGTAGTGTTATGACAGGTAGGTAAACTACCAATGGTATAACTAAAAGATGCGGGTGATGTTCTAAAATATTTAGGAATAAAATTTGGCAGACCCATATTGCATGTGGCTGTTCCTGCTGATTGTCCGAGATTAACATAATTACAAGAAGCCCCATAAGTATTAGGATTATTAATAACACCTAGTGTATTAGTGCCATAACGCGATATATAAATTTTACCGTTTGTTGCGAGTTGAAGTGCTCCAATACGCACAACACCGGTAACCAGGCCAACTGTGTTTTGTGAAGCAATAATTGCTAAAGAAGAACTCTGGCAAATATCCCATTGGTAAATTGCCGGATCATTTAATTCTTTGGTTCCATATAATTTTGTGCCATCCGTTGAAAATTCACATCCATAAGCTGTTGAAAAAATAGTGCCAAGAACAATAAGATTAGACACTGTACCATTATTACTATCGAAATCATATAAATGAAAACTGCCGCTAATTGCGTTGGCGAGCCCGATTTTTTTTCCATTCGGTGATGCTTTGAGGTAACCACCATATCCATTTCCAGTCGGGAAAGTTACTGAAGAAATAACGGGAACACTATTTAATCCCGCAGAGGTTAACAGGTAAGATTGAAAATCCGCTGTACTGTTTTTATGAGTCAGAATCCATATATCACTTCCATTGCAATGCGGAATAGCTGTTATTTGTTCTGTCATGTTTGTTGCCATCAAAACATTTTTAATAGTAACTGAACCATTTCCTGCGGCCAGATTCATATCAACAATGGTATAATTTAATGGCCCAATGAATGCACCCAGAGTAAAAATAAAATATAAGTTTGTACTACCTGGACGTTTAACAATAATGCCAGATTGAGTGCTCGATGGATGGCCTAACAACCCTGTACCGTTAGCCATAACGGCATGTAAACGATTCCATACAGTAATCCCATCCGTGTAAAACAACAAATTGCCCGCTCCATCGGCTATACTAGCTGAGCCCTCAAATGTGTTGATCGAGCTTGTAAATGATGTAGGTGGGTTGGTCATAAAACTGAGTCCACCCGTATTGCCAAAACACCATTGTTTTGCCTCATTTTGCGAATTAGAATTTAAACCAAATAATATGCATAAGAAAAAACCAACAGAATATTTGAGATAACAAGTCAATTCAAACATATATAAAAAAAAATGAATTCAGTTACCAAATTTTAATATGATGAGATGCAAGAGTAGAATTCAGTAAAGACTGAAGCAAAAATCATGCCGTAAAGGACAATTAGGTTGCTCTTAATCCCAAAAACGCCATTTATTTGGCCAGTAATTGATCAGCTTCAGTTGATAGTTTACCAGTGTAGCCTTTTCATGGCCTTTGTTCCAGAGATAAGCACTAATAACGGTATGATCTTTTATTTTTAAGTGATTGGTGCCGAAATAATAATCGGAAAATACTACCAGACTTGAATCGACATTCATCACAAAGTCGGCACTTGATTTAGCCGCATAACCATAATTGAAATTATTTTTTTCATCATTCAGAGCAATGCAGTCTTCTAACATGGAAGGGTTTTTGTTGATCGCTTTGAATTTGGCTTCCATTAATAACACTTCCCCTTCCTGTATGTGAAGATCGGCATACCTGGCTTTAGCTGTGAGTGGAAATTCATTCAGGGAATCAAGGCTTAAAGTGAAGACCTGATCGGATGTTTTTAAATTTCCATAATCAAAAGTGCCTTTGTTAACCGGATCAGAACTGAGCAGAACCTCATCGCCGGGCACTTGCAGCGTTTCATCGCTTTTACGTTTGGAATACAATTTAAAATTGACGGCCTGTGTTTGGGTATTTTCGAGCAGGTAAGGAAAATACTGTCGAGCCAAGGCATCCTGAGCAGGCAGTGAGGAACTCAAAACCAAATAATCACTTTTTAAGCCCGCAACAAGGCGGGAAAACGCATGCATGGAAGGAGTCCCGGGATCGGCAGAAACGGTACAATCAAACTGCGTTTGGTATTTGCCGAAATAGATCTTTTTCATGATGGCATCGGCATCAAAAAAAACAGGATACACGTGATCTGCCCCAAATTTAGTTTTGTAAAACAGTGTGCGTTCAAATTGGTATTCGTAAACCGTTTTTACCGACTGATGGAGATAATCTTTTTTAATATAGGATTTGTAGAACAAAAGCGCGAAAACTACAGCCAGAGACGGGTATAGAATAAATTTATTTTCTAAATCATAAAATGCCGTAAAGAAAAACACCAAAGCCACACCGGCAAAGAGCATCACCGAATGCTGATAAATGGAAGCGCGGTAATAGGAATACAAAAAAACAATGAGGAAATTAATTAAAAACAAAGTCAACAAAAAAACTTGCTTTTTTGAAAGAGAAATTTTTTTGCTGCTAATACATCCAATCACAATCAAAACTAAAAAAACCAAATAAGATTTTCCGGTGCCTAAGAGCATCTTTGTGAAAGATAAAAGTACTGTCCAATCAGGTTTATCGAGCCAACCGCCCTGTTCGCGACCGATACCACCCACACCCAATTGGTACAAACTCACTGAAAGGTGCGGTAAATATGCCAGTACCACTAAAATAACCGTAATGAGATAATGTTTGCAATTAGCTTTAGTGAGAAAAAATAATCCCGACGCACAAACGCTTAAAGCAAAGAGAGCATTGATATGTTGATTGAGGGCACTTAAGAGTGCGAAGAGTCCGAGTAAAATAAAATTTTTAATTTGTAAGTTTTTCAAAAAGAAAATCTCGAAAAAATAATACAACAAGGCCATGCTAAAAAACACACCGGAAATATACATACGGGCAATGGGGGCATAAAAAACAAATACCAGCGAAAAACTAAAAATGACTGTGGCAAACAAACCGCTTTGTTTCGAAAAATGACGGAGTCCGAAAAAATAAGCATAAGGCAATATGGCCAGACTAAACAACAAAAAAGGCAATTTAATAATCCAGGTGACGTAACCAAAGAGTTGAACCAGATAATAGATAATCAGTTGTACTAAAGCCGGATGGGCATCTATTTTAACGCCTTTATCAATAAGATCTGCAAAAGAAGTGAACTGCGTGCGTTCGAGTCCGCTGAGTTCGTCGTAAGTGAATTGGTAATCAAATAAAAAAAACAAGCGTAAAATAGCAGTAACTAAAAAAATAATGCTGAAGAGGCTATGTTCTTTTATGAATTTCATTAAAAATTACTAGTTCTTAAAGGTACATTTCGTTTTGTAATTAGGAAATTTTAGAGCCGTTTTTGTAGTGGACGTTTTAACCACAATGAGCACAAAGTTTGGCACAGAGAGCACAAAGAAAGGAATCAATAATAAATATGCAGAGAAAGAATCATAATCTGAATTTTAATTTATTTTTTTTACTAATTGGAAAAATTTAGAAATTGAAATTCTATTCGAAGATATTTTTATATGTAAATTCTGAAAACCGCGCCACTGACCGGAGCGGCATCCCCGTGAAGACCTGACTTAGAGCGGGTTTTGGGCAGGGCAAAAGTTTTGTAAACTTTTGAGCCGGCTGGTGCGTGGCTTTGACCCTTAGGGCAAAGACACCGCAGCAAATTACCCGCTCTTAGTTAGGGCAAGCGGGATACAGCAGGGCAAAAGTTCGGTGAACTTTTGAGCCAGATTGTGCGGTTGCAGGGCCCCCTGAAGCGAAAGGTTATCCAAAATTACCCAAAGCCTTTCTGCTTCAGGGGGAGGCGCCCAAAAAGTCAAAAAGAAATCGTGTACAGAATTCTCTATATTGCCAAAATTTCCGACTAATCCAAAGAAAGAACTACTAGACGTTTTTAAAAACTGACAAAAAAAAGCCGACCCTGAAAGAGTCGGCTTAACTATAATAAATTTAAAAATTAAGATACTTTCATCATCCAGTGGAGGGTATCTTCTACTTTTCCTTTTCTGATATTGCGCAAGGTATCGTCAACACGCGTTGAGAATTTACGTTCAGAAACCGGAGGCAGGGCATAATCTTTTCCGTTATAACCAATGCCGATAATTTGTGCGATGGTAGCGGCGGTGCCACAACCAAACACTTCTTTTAAGGTTCCTTTATCGATGGCTTCAAATACTTCCACAATACTTACTTTGCGTTCTTCCACCTTCATGCCCCATTCGCGGGCCAAGGCCAACACAGAGTTGCGGGTCACGCCATCCAAAATGGTATCACTTAAACCAGGGGTTAACAAGGTATCGCCGATCACAAACATCACGTTCATGGTACCGCTTTCTTCAAAGTATTTTTGTGTTTCGCTATCGGTCCAAATTACTTGTTGATAGCCTTTTTGTTGTGCTAATTTTGTCGGATACAAGCTTCTGCCATAGTTTCCGGCTGCCTTTACAAAGCCTACGCCGCCTTTCACAGCGCGGTAAAAATTGGTTTCTACCAATACTTTAATGGGTTCGCTGTAGTATTTACCGGCAGGACAGGTAATGATCACAAATTTATAAGTGTCAGAAATTTTAACACCAATGGCTTCATCGGTAGCAATTAAAAAGGGCCGGATATAAAGGCTTCCGGTTTCGCTTGATGGCACCCAAGCTGAATCTAAACGGATTAACTCCATTAGACCATTCATGTAAATTTCTTCGGGAATCTCAGGCATTGCCATACGGATAGCCGATTTATTCATGCGTTTAAAGTTCTCAATTGGACGGAATAAGGACACTTCACCTTTATCGTTTTTGTAAGCCTTCATGCCTTCAAAAATAGCCTGACCATAGTGCAGGGCGCTCATGGCGTAACTCATGGGCACATCGGCATAGGGCGTGATGTATGCCTTCTGCCACTTGCCATCAGAATACTCAGCCACAAACATGTGATCGCTAAAGCATTTTCCAAAAGGAACGTTATTGATGTCGTGTTCAGAGACACGGCTCTTTTTTGTCTTCTCAATGTGAATATCCACAGTACTTGTCATAATGATTTAGTTAGAGTAACAAATAACTACATTATTTTTGAATTGGCAAATTTTACCCGAATAATAACACAACTTTAATATAGGATTTAACAAATTAGCGTCAAAGCCTCTAAAATAGGCTAAATCTGGTCTTTTAAGATGGAACTGAAAATAGATGTTCCGATTTTTTTAATGATAATTATCACTGATTTTAAAGCCCCACCTTCTACAATTCCACTAACTAATTTAACCACACCCACGGTTATGACCTCTTCAGGCAATTGTTTGATACGAACAGCCAATTCTGCTTCTTGTTTTTTAAGGCGTTTAATAACACGACGCTCTTCACGTTCGAGTTCTTCTGCATTGGTGATTGTTATGAGGCGCTTAGTCATTGTCAAAATCATTTAATTCGGCTTCTGAGGCCGATTGTTCGAAGAAAATACGAATCACCATGTTGTTGATGCGTTTTGAAACTACCGATCGGTTAAGGAGTAAAAAAACAAGCAGTACAAAAACATAACTAGCCGCAATGATGCCGAATCCTATGACCTTACTGCCGGTGAGTTCAGCAAAATAATACCCACCCATTAAACTTAAAAAAACAAGGATCATAAAACAAAAAATGGCTACAACGGCCATGGTTACCAGTGTGGAGATGAGCTTGCCAGATTTTTCGGCCGCCTGAATTTTTAATAATAACATCCGGTCATCTACATAGTCGGTTAAGAGCGTATGTGTGTCCCCAAAAAAATCTGTTTCCTTGTCTTCCATAATTTTTTTTTAATCAGGATTTTGTTTCTGGATTGGCCTTTTTACCAAATTTACCCAAAGCATCGCTCAGATCTTTTTCAAGGTCTTCCACATTATCGGTTAATTCATCTTTTAATTCAGAAAATTTTCCTTTGGCTTTTTCTCTGAATTGTTTTCCTTTTTCGGTACCCAATAAGGCCATAATTCCGGCACCAATAGCGGCACCTGCTGCAAAAACAAAAATTAACTTCGATTTGTGATTCATGTTACCTTGATATTGAAATATTTTAATTAAAATTACTAAAAATTAAACCAGAAGTCAAGTCACATTTATGGATAGCGGACAACTTAGCGGTAATAAGATCAATAAATCCTTTTTTTTATTTGTGATGGTTGTTTTTGCGCTCTTATTACTCTATTCGATGAGCGAGTTTTTTACGGCTTTTTTAGGAAGTCTGGTTTTTTACGTGCTTTTTAAACCCTGGATGGAGTTTTTAGTACACAAGAAAAAGTGGAAAAAAAGCCGTGCCGCACTTTTGATTGTACTCATTTCTTTTTTCATCATCATGCTTCCCATTTTATCGTTTTCAAGTTTGTTGTTTAATAAAGTGTCGGGGTTAATTGGACAGCCCGAAATTATTATGAATTACCTCATTCAGCTGCAAAGTCATATGAATGTAAAATTTCTTACCGATAAAAATATTTCCGAGATCCAATCACGCATGGCCGCAATAGTTCCGGGCTTACTCAACATGGGCCTCTCACTCTTTTCATCCATAGGCATGATGTATTTTTTGATGTACTTTTTGCTCATGAGTTTTAACCGCATGGAAGCCATGCTGATTCTTACGTTACCGTTTGATAAAAGACGCCTCTATTTATTTGCTACTGAACTAAAGTCGCAAACATTCAGCAATGCCATTGGTATTCCGTTAATAGCTGTGGTGCAAGGACTAAGTGCTTTTTTTATGTATTGGTTGTGTGATGTACCCGAAGCTTCTTTCTGGGGCATTTTAACCGGCTTTGCTTCTATTATTCCAATTGTTGGCACCGGCATTATTTGGGTACCGGTATGTATTTTTCTTTTTGCAGGCGGTAATACTTGGCAGGGATTTGCGGTATTGGCCTGGAGTGCGCTAATTATGGGCAGTGCCGATAATGTGATTCGTTTTGTGCTGGCCAAACGCATGGCCGATGTGCATCCTGTTGTAACCGTGTTGGGCGTTATTATGGGCTTAAATTATATGGGTGTACCGGGATTAATTTTTGGTCCACTTTTAATTTCGTATTTTATTATACTCTTAAAAATATATAATTCTAAATACGGCCATCATCCTGCGCCTAAGCCTGATAAACAAGCGGTGTTGGAAATTGGTGTGCCTTTTCTTTACCAGAAGACTTTTCGTAAGAAAAAATAATTTCCTATTTCTCGAAGGTTTTAAGTTCCATTTTTTCGCCGTCAAAAACAGCATAGGAATTATACTGGATCCACTCGCCCAGATTGATGTAACGGGCTTTACCATCAACATCCAGATCTAAAGGCAAATGCCTGTGACCAAATACAAAATAATCTATGGGGTGGGTTTTCTGATACTCACGACTGAATAAAAACAACCATTCATTTTCAGCGCCTAAAAATTTCTCATCGCTATCACCGGTAATCACCCGACTGCGTTTACTGCTTTTTTTTGCAATGTAAAAAGCTAAGTTAGGATGCAAACGTGAAAATAACCATTGACAAGTTTTACTAGCAAAAATACGGCGTAACACCTTGTACGACTTGTCGCCCGGACCCAAACCATCGCCATGACCAATGTATAAATTTTTACCGTTATAGGTTTTGGTAATTGCTTCGTGATGCACACGCACATTTAATTCCTCTTCAAAATAATCGTTCATCCACAGATCGTGATTGCCAACAAAAAAATGAACGGGAATTCCCGAATCGGTTATCTCAGCAATCTTTCCGAGCAATCTAACGGTTCCCTTAGGCACCGTGTATGTGTACTCGTACCAGAAATCAAAAATATCACCCACCAGATAAATTTCGGCGGCATCCCCTTTAATACTGTCGAGCCAACGGCAAATGGTCTTTTCGCGAACCAAACTGCTGGCATGTGTCGGAACTCCTAAATGAAAATCGGAAGCAAAATATATTTTTTTTGAAGTGGACATTTAAAAATTTAAAATAAATTATTTTGTAAAATACTATGCGGCACTAATTTATGAATATTAAATGTAAAGCGAATCCGGTTCTGGAATTGCACATTGTTTAATTCCAAAGTTTTTTGTATATCATTATTATAAAGCAAAGGAATATAAACATCAATAATATCCTGCCACAAAACAATATTAAAACCGGCATCCCACAATACTTTGTCTGTAAGCAAAGATCGAGCATCACACACCACCACATCGGCAAAAGCTTTTATTGGCAACTTAAATAGTTTTGGCGATTTAATATTCAATGAGGTGAGCCATTGTCCGGTTTGCCCCAAGGGCGTCCATACTTTTAAAGCCCCGTCTTTTTCGGTGAACTGATTAAAACCAATGCCGCTGGTTTGATTTCTTCCCACAAAATTAGTTTCAAAGAGGTAATCCTGCGGACCGTTATAACCATTGGCCCTGTAGGCATAGTAACCACGCTCATTCGCATTCCCCGCCAAAAAAGTACCGACAAAGAAACGCAACTCTACATAACTCTTTTTACTAAGCGTGAGTTTATAATTAATGGTAGCCGAAATCTTTGCCATACTCATGGTATGTTGCAAATTAACATGCAGTTTAAACGGATCGATGCTTCGCGTGTTTGATAAATCGTAATTTAACTGATTCACAAAGGAGAAATGGTTTTTGGTGCGTGGACCTTTACTGCTTGTGGAAATAAGAGAGCTTACATCGAGACTATCTACAAACAAATTCGTATTGCTGTAAGTAATAAATTGGGTGGTGTTACTATTGGCCTCCTTCTTTTTTAGTTCACATTGTATATAAGGTGTAATCTTATAAAACTTGTCATACAAATCACTGATCTTGCTTGTATTGCCGGCTACCAAGCCCACATTGGAATAATCGTAGGCAAAGGATTTAAATTTGGCGCCAATGGTGATGTGTTTAAAAATATGATCAGGATGAAGATTGAGGTTAAATTCAGCATAACCCACCGGACTATTGGTGTTAAATGCATACATGGGGGCCAGCATGTACTCAAAACGTTTCTGATAAAAACTGTAATTGTGAATGGCGGCGCCCAGCATCAATCCGTTATACGCATTGGCACCAATTAAAGGCACATAGTTGATTTGGTATTTTGCCGGATTTTCAAATTTGGTCAGGAAATTAAACTGTAAAGGTTTTGCTTTTTTAAAGAGTCCTTTGCTTCTGATAAAATTATTTTTACGATTAATATCCGGCATTTGATCGGTGCCATCAATTTTTAAACGATCCACATCAGAAGCTACAAAACCCAGTGTCTTTGTCTTTTCAAAACCGTCGTACCAGATGAGTCCTACAGGAACATTGTTTTTATACCCGTAAATATTAAATGGAGCCAAAGTGCCGGTTTTATTTTTAATTTTTAAGGAGTAAGTCCCGTCATCATTTTTCTTTACACGCTTAATCTTGTAATCGATGTGATCGGTACTGTTGATGAGACTATTTTGAAACCAGGCCAGACTTTTTCCGTTAAAAAATTCAAGGGTTTTTAAAAGATCCTGTGGTTGCGGATGTTTGAACTTATACTGTTCGAAATAAAATTTCATGGCGTCGTCAAAACTTTTTTCGCCCATGTATTCGCAGAGGTAATCAAAAATGAGTGCCGACTTACTATAAACAATGCAACCATAATTAGCTTCGGTATAATCAGCTGCCTTTAGGTTAAGGGGCTGATCATTACGTGCTTTGAGCGGGGTAAAAAAACCAAGTTCGTGGTAACGCCACACCGGAATTTTATTCACGCCAAACAATTTAAATGTTGTGTCGCGGCCAATAAATTCAGTTAATTTTTTTTCAGGGTACTTCGCCCTTACATAACGTAATTCGTAAAAAGAATTAATGCCTTCGTCCATCATGGGGTAATCGCGTTCATTAGAGCCTAATATGCCGTAGAACCAATTATGCCCCACTTCATGGGTGATCACCATATCCAATTCAAAAGCCGAACTCGCATCCCCAATCACGGTAATATTGGGATATTCCATGCCGCCTCCGGCCATGATGGTACCGTCGATAGCCGTTACATGGTTATAAGGATAATCGCCGTTTAAATGCGAATAAAACAAGGTCGATTCGTTCACATAAGAAATGGCATCCTTCCACAAATTAAAATTTTTATTCGTAAAAAAGATCCAGGTATCAACGGTACGGCGCGATGTAGGCAATTCAATTTGATCATGCAAGACATTAAAACGTTTGTCGGCAAACCAGGCAAAGTCATGCACCCGGTGTTGCACAAAACGAAGTGTTTTTATTTTTTGTGAAGAGATTGGAAAAGTCAAGTCCTTTTGATTATACTCTTTTTTATCCATGCGCTCCATTGTTTCGGCCACCTTGCGATTTAAAAAACTATCTTCCTCGTCTGGATCCATACGATCGCCGGTAGCAGCTACCAGGTAATTGGCAGGCAGACTAATGCTCACATCAAAACTTCCAAACTCCGAATAAAACTCACCCTGATCGAGGTATGGCATTTGATGCCAGCCGCTATTATCAAACACCGCAGGCTTTGGGTACCATTGCGTCATAAAGTAAGCCTGACCCGTATGACCGAGACGTGAAAATTTAGCATCGGGGATTTTTACATAAAACGGCGTGCTGATAGTGATGCTATCTCCGGGTTTCAGAACCTGATCCAAAAACAATTTACAAATATCGATATGCTCTTTATCTAATTCCCAGCGAATGCTTTTTCCTTTCACTTTAAAGTTCAGACTATCAATAAAGCCGCGTTCTTCGGGCAAGGAAAAAAACAGATCGGTTTTACCGCTTGCCAATAATTGTTTACCAAGTGCCGTGCTGCTGTTTTTATAGGCATTGGGCCATAAATGAAAATAAATAAAATCGAGTGTGCTCGACGAATTATTAATGTATTGAATCTCCTGGAAGGCAGAGAGGCTGTGCTTTTCATCATTCAAACGCACACGCATGGTATAATTTACTTCCTGCTGGAAATAGGTTTGTTGAGCCCAGGCACCTAAAACAATAAAAAAAAGCGCCGAGAAAAAACCAGAGCGCTTATTTTTAATCCGAATATTTTTCACCATTAATTTAATACCTCTTCGAGTTTCTTTTCCAATTCGGCACCACGAAGATTTTTCGCGATGATTTTGCCTTCTTTATCTACCAACACAGTATAAGGAATACTTTGTACGTTGTATAAACGGGCGCCTTCACTGCTCCAGTGTTTGAGGTCACTTACCTGCGGCCAGGTAATGCCGTCTTTGGCAATGGCTTCTACCCAACGGTCTTTATCTTGATCGAGCGATACTCCGTAAATTTCAAAACCTCTGGTTTTGTATTTAGCATAAGCCTTCACAACATTCGGCATTTCCTTACGGCAGGGCCCGCACCAGCTGGCCCAAAAATCGATCAGGACTACCTTACCTCTTAATGAACTTAATGCAATTTCTTTTCCATCAGGACTTGGCAAGTTAATATCCGGTGCTAAACTACCTTCGCGGGTAGCTAACATTTTTTGAACCACATCGTGAAACATTTTAATGTTGTTATCGCGCGGGAATTTTTTTGTGAGTGAAGCGTCTAAGGCTTGGTATACGTCATGGTATTTATCCGGTTCCAAAGCCTGAATGGCTATAATGGAAGAATACATGTCAGCATTTTTTTTGATCTTTTCGATCATGACTAAGTTGGTGGAATTTACAATGGCGTTATACGGACCTTCAAATAATTTACTTAACGAATCCATGCGTTTGGCATCCATTTTATGCACTTCCATGGTTTGTTGGAAAGCCTTGTTGAGTGAGTCAAGACGCAGATCGCGTTTTTTTGAAATCTCATTATATTCCAAAAATAATGCCGTTTCGGCAGAGCCTTCTGTTTTGTAGGAGTTGCTTAAATCGGTAATATTCCCCGTTACGTTAACTTTGTCGGCGCTGTCTAATACCAGCATGGCAAAGTTTTGCGGACTTAACTTAATGCGGTAGAAACCAATTTTAGGTGAGTAGTTTTTGAATTCAAAATCACCGTTCTCTTCCATTACGGTACTATCCACAATAATTGGTTGTGCCGTGCCCAGTTTTTCAAGAAAAATAGTTTCGCCTTTGCTGTTTGAAAAATTTCCTTTTAACTCGAAGCCGGTATTTTTTTTACCGTTGCCACATGAACTTAAAAGCGCCAAACCGGCAATACAAATGATGGATTTATACATGGTGATATTATTTCTCTAAGGTTTCTTTTACTAATTGATTTAATATTTTCGGATCGGCTTTGCCTTTGCTGAGTTTCATCACTTCACCCACAAACATGCCAAGCAGACCCACTTTTCCGTTTTTATATTCTATAACCTTTTCAGGAAATTTACTCAAGGCTTCGGTTACTAAACTTTGTAAAGCGTTGCTGTCGCTGTTTTGAATAAGATCAAGTGCAATGGCAATATTTTCGGCTGTTTTTTCAGGATGCGCAATGAGTTCAGGAAAAATACTTTGATTCGCTGCCGAGTTACTCACTTTACCGGAATCAATAAGAGCGATGAGTTCAGCCACTTTTTGTGGAGATAATTTAAAATCAGAAAAATTTAATGCCCTTTCATTGAGATAGGATTTTACCGGTCCCATCAGCCAATTGGCTGCAGACTTAAAATTAGTCGTGTGTTTTACCAGCTCATTAAAATAGGCCGCTACTTCTTTGGAATCGATAATTTGCGTAGCGTCGTAATCGCTGAGTTTGTATTGTGTTGTATAAGTTTTGAATAAAGCCGCAGGTAAGGTTGGCATAAGAGCTTTCAGACCATTGATATAATCTTGGCTTACAAACACCGGTTGCAGATCAGGTTCGGGAAAATAACGGTAATCGTTGGCGCTTTCTTTGCTGCGCATTGAGAAGGTTAGATCCTTCACCGCATCGAAACTACGGGTTTCACCGGCAATACTTTCTCCGGCTTCCAACAGGTCGATTTGACGTTTGATTTCAAAATCGATAGCACGTTGTACGTTGCGGAAGGAGTTCATGTTTTTAACTTCCACTTTTTTACCAAATTCTTTGGCGCCGTTGAGCATCACCGAAATATTGGCATCACAACGTAAAGAACCTTCTTCCATGTTACCATCGCAAATCTCGAGGTAACGCACCAGTTTACGCACTTCGGTGAGATAAGAATAAGCTTCTTCACCGCTTCTGAGATCGGGTTCGGTTACAATTTCGAGTAAAGGAGTACCTGCGCGGTTAAGATCGATAAGGGTTTCAAAAGGATCGATGTCGTGTAAACTTTTACCGGCATCTTCTTCCATGTGAATGCGGGTAAGGTTAACACGCAATTCCGAACCGTCTTTTAATTTGGAAGTGATATATCCACCGGTACAGATGGGGGTTTTATCCTGTGTAATTTGATAACCTTTGGGAAGATCGGCATAAAAATAATTTTTGCGGGCAAACTGGTTCTCTTCACGAATATTGGCATTAACGGCAATACCCAGTTTAACAGCAAATTCGATGGCTCTTTCATTCACAACAGGTAGGGTGCCGGGGTGACCTAAGGTAACTACACTCACGTGCGTGTTAGGAAGGCCGCCGTATTCAGCCACATCGCTGCTATACATTTTTGTTTTGGTCAACAATTGTATGTGGCACTCTAAACCAATTACGGTTTGATATTTATCGTAAACGCTCATAAATTTGAAGTCCTAAAGATACAATTTTTTGGATTGAAACAATTGCTAATAAAGCCAAAAGGGTCAATTATAGCAGCACCCTATTGTTGAAAACCCCTTAACAAAAAATCAGTCGAAATGGGGAGTTAAAGGACTTATAATAATTCATGACATTTTATTTACAATGAAACTAAGTTTTTTAAATGAGAAAAAAAATTCAATGTGAACTCTGTGCCCTTCTTTGTGTACTTAGTGGTTAAATGAGTGTACTGTTAAAAGAGGGCGTTAAAAGAAAATTCTATAATAGCAAGGTCTCCTGAGCCTCCAAGTCACTTCAAAAAATAAACCGGATGCAAATCATTGTATTTGCGGATGTAGCGGTACATCTGTTCTTTTTGTCTACGACGGGGAATTTTTTTGTATTCTTCAAACAAGGTTTTATCGCGACTGAGGAGTTCATCAGCTCTGTCTGCAGTGCATTCCAGTAGCACGCCATCATAAAAATTAAACACAAATTCACGAATTTCTTTCGTTGTGGTTGCACCCATATAACCAAACCGGGGATCGTAAAAACCATTGTTGACAACAGTAACAGAAGCTACCAAATAGGAAATGAAACCAAATACCGGTATGCGATAAAAGTCACCTTTGTAATTAATATAAAAAGTATTATTCTGAACATAACCCCAGCATCGCTTCGATTCAAGCGTATGCAAAATATCATTTTGATTATAAGAGAAGGTTGCCGTAGCTAACACCTTGCCAACAAATTCCAATTGTTCTTTATCTTCTTTTGAAATAATCTGTTCTTTTACAATGGCCGCGTTTCTTCTGAAATCTTCGTAACTCACATACACACCATCGGGTAAGCGGTTGCCAACAGTGTACATCACCGAATCATTTTGCGCCGTGACCAATATATTAAGAAGTAAAAAAGCTAAGAACAAAAGGGCTTTAGGAATCATGGATCAAATTTCGCTTTTTTTACTTAATTTTAATCATAAATTAGTTTCATGCGTGTTATTTTTCTGATTCTGCTACTTTCAGCATCTACAATGCTTTTCGCTCAAAGCTCAGGTTTTAATAATGCGCTAAAATTCAAAATTCAGGAGGGTTCAAATGACTACGATGTATTGGTTCAGGGAAATATCCCGAACATCCTTTCCAAACAACGTGAGCACACCTATCGCGTGAACTATTATGCCGGTAACATCGCTTCCATTCATTGTAATCTAACTATACTGGCCCTTCTGCTCGATAAAAAAATTATTTTACGTGCTGAATTTATTCAACCTCACGTGCGTGCACTTAACGACACCATGCTAAAACGTAACCGCATTAAACCCGTGAAACAGGGCGCTGCGCCACTTGCTCAGGCTTATGACGGCTCAGGTATTATACTTGGTTTTATTGATACGGGCATTGATTTTAATCACGGCGATTTTAAAGATGCCAATGGCAAATCACGCATTCGTTTCCTTTGGGATCAGGTTCCAACGGCAGGTTCTACGGTACCAGTACCTTTTAATTACGGCATCGAATGGACCGAAACACAAATTAACGCCAATCAGTGTACACATAGCGACCTGCCTTTTTATGGGCATGGTACCCACGTGGCCGGTATTGCCGCCGGTAATGCTTCAGCCAATAATACGCATGAGGGTTGCGCCTCCAAAGCAGATATTATTTTAGTAGCACTCGATTTTAATAAAAGCGGACCCATTACCGCCGATGCCGTGCAATACATTTTAATTAAAGCCACCTTGCTTGGCAAGCCCTGTGTGATTAATGCTTCTGTGGGAGATTATTACGGTAGTCACGATGCCACCGACTTGGAAGCTCAGTTAATTGCGAATCAAATTACAAACGTGGCGGGACGCGTGATGGTAGCTGCAGCGGGCAATGCAGGCAATAAAAAATACCATGTTAAAACACAGCCATTAGCAAATGACACCAATTTTACCTGGATCTCGAACAACACAAATACTCTGGAATACTGGTGCTACGGCGATACACTCCAAGTTAAAAATCTGCAATTTTCGGTGGGGGCTAATCGTGCAAATTATTCTGATTTAGGTAGAATTGGATTTAAAAATTATAACTATGCCCTCAGTTCCATTAAAACCGATACTCTAAAACATAACGGTAATCACATTGCCATTATTAAAACCTCGGCCAGCATTAATGCTTCGGGTGTCTACGAATTGTATTTTCTTATTACGGCCGATACACTCGGTTTGAAATGGCGGATAGAAACTAAGGGCAGTGGTTTACATCACGCCTGGAATTTTGACTTTGTGTCGAATGGTTTACCAACGGCCACGCAATTTCCTAACATCAACCATTACTTAAAGGCCGATACCTTTTATACCATGGTAAGCAGTTACCAGTGCAGCGATGAGATCATAACGGTTGCCAATTATGTTAACCTAAATAGTTATTACGATGTGCATGATACCTTGCGCAACACCGGCATAACCGTTGGTAAAATTGCCCTTAGCAGCAGTTCCGGACCAACCCGCGATAGACGCCAGAAACCCGACATTGCTGCCACTGGGGAGAGTGTTTTCTCCTGTATTCCTTTAGCCATGATGGCCAGTCAAATTGCGAATAGTCCGCTTACCGTTGCACAAGGCAGTTTGCATATACTGGGCGGTGGCACCTCGGCCTCGTCGCCTGTGTTAGCGGGACTCGCAGCCTTGTATCTTCAAAAAAATCCAACTGCTACCAACAGGCAGGTTAAAGAAGCCATCACCAAATGTGCTTATTCGGATGTTTTTACCGGTACGACGCTTCCAAATTATCAATGGGGATATGGCAAGTTGGATGGCAAGGCCGCTATGCTTTGCGGAGAAAATTTAGTGAATATTTCAGTCAACAAAAATAATGAGGGTCTGAAATATTTCCCTAATCCCTTTGATGATAAAGTGCGTTTAAACTTTGATAAAGAAATGAACGGCAACATAAAAGTATTTTCTTCTGAAGGAAAATTAGTTTTTGAAGATGTCATACATTCGAACACATATGAACTTCATGCTGATAAAATGGATGGCAATTTAAAAGGACTTTTACTCATCAGCATATCGGATAAAGAAGGTGCTTATGCTTTCAAACTCATTAAAGACTAAGTATGCGCGTAGCCAGCAACAAACTAAAAGACATTCTTGATTTTTATTATTCGGAATTAATAAACACTTACGATCGCCATGAAATAGAAGCCATCATTAGCATTGCGCTGCATCATTATTTGGGTTTTTCAAAAACCGAAATCATTAAAAAAGCGAATGATCATATTAACCAATCGGATTTACTGAAATTATACGATTGTTGTAAGGAATTAAAAAAGAACATCCCCTTACAGTATATTTTAGCCGAAGCCTGGTTCTATCATTTAAAATTTAAGGTCAATACACATGTTCTAATACCACGACCCGAAACCGAAGAGCTGGTAGATTTGATTTTAAAAGAAGGTACAAAGCCAGCCAGTCTGTTAGACATTGGCTGTGGTAGTGGTTGCATTCCGGTAGCCCTGAAAAAAAATTTACAAGCCACAACGGTCTCTGCCTGCGACATCAGCAAAGAAGCCTTAGCTATAGCCAAAGAAAATGCCCGTTTAAATGATACGGACATTCATTTTTTTGAAGCCGATGTGTTGAATACAAAATTCTTTGTCAAAAAAACAGAACACCCTTTTGAGTGTATCGTGAGTAATCCACCTTATATTAAAAGGAAGGAAGCCCTCATCATGACCAAACAGGTGATTGATCACGAGCCGCATTTGGCCTTGTTTGTAGAGGAGGGTGATGAAATTATTTTCTACAAAAAAATAATTGACCTTTGCAAAGTGGAATTAAGCAGCGGCGGAAAATTGTATTTTGAATTAAATCCACTTACCGCAGATGATGTTTTGGCCTACGCTGAACAGTCGCAACTATTTGTGACCTGCGAATTAATGAAGGATATGAGTGGTAAACAGCGTTTCTTTAAAGGCATTAGGAATTAAAGCGATTCCCAGGTAAAAAAATCTTAAAATCAGTCATCCAGCCTAGGTTTTGTATTTTCATTCAAAAGGAAATACTAACTTTATTCAACAAATTAATTCCTGAAAAAAATAGTCCTCATACTTGGTTTGTTTTTTCTGGTGCAGACTTTCTTTTCACAGTCGGCACCCGATACCCTTAGTTTTATCCATCAATACAAAGCCGGTGTTAAATACATCATCAAAACCAGTGTTGGCAGCAGTTACGCTGGCTTTGTAAGAGATGAGACCAAATACGAAATCACGGTAGAGAACAAAGAAAATCATACAAGCAGCACCCTTAAAAAAAATCAGATCATGAGTGCCAGAGCTCTTAACGGCAGGCAAAACTACGAAGAGGTGATGTTGGATGAAAATTACCATGCTAACAATTACCTCTTTGCTACGTCTGCTTTTTTATTTAAGGAAGGAGAAGGTAATTATAACAGTCATTGGTTTTTACTCGAAACCATTGATTACGCCTTAAGCGAGAACTGGGGCGTTACGGCCAACACCCTTGCGTTTTTACCTTTTACTTTTGGGGTGAAATGCGCTTATCAGGTTGGTGATTTAAATTATGTTGGAGGCAACGTCTTTCTGGCTTTCAACATGTCTTCGGGCAATTCAGGCTCAGGCTTTTTTGGTTACGGAGCTTTTGGAAAAATTACCCATGGCACCAGCAATAATAATTTCACCATCGCCGGTGGACTTCTTGGTTTAAATTCCGATTTACTTAATACCGTTCAACGCACACCTTTTGTAAATATGCCCTTTGTAAATGCCGCTTATTGCAACCGTTTTAGCAGGCAATTGGCATTTACCATGGAAGGATGGTACTTACCTCAGGTTGATGTTGGCCTCGGTGGTGTGGGCTTAAAACTGGTAGCCAATGAATTTGTTTGCTGGAGTTTTGGTTGTTACACGTTTTTAAATGCCAGCAATGGCAGTCTGCAAGTAAACGTAAAAGCTGTGCCTATCCCCTATTTTGGGCTCTCACGAAGGTTTTACTGAAAATTTTCAGTACAACGAATCAGAAATGATACGCATTTATCGGTGTGCCTAAAGACAGACGCTGATTTCTCAGATACCGCTGATCTGTATGCCTAAAGGAAGACACAAATTGCACGAATTACACAAAACTGTGTGCATAAAAGTAGGCGCTGATTCCGCGGATACCGCTGATCTGTTCGCCTAAAGGATGCCTGCGGCATAATTTCGCTGATCTGTGTGCCTAAAGGAAGACACGAATTACACCAATTACACAAATCGACAAGTCTGAATGAAGATTCGAATGCCAAAAAAAATTCAACTGATAACCCTGATCTTCTTGATTTGGTTTTAGAAATAATGAGATATTGAAATTTTTAAAATACGAAATCGCGCCAGGGATGTAAAGGGTTTAGCTCTTTTGGCCCCTGCATCTTTGCGGCCAAAAAGCCGAAACGAAGTGGAGCCCGGAGCAGCCCGCCCGGGCGCCCAAAAACTTAAGAAAATTTTACCTTACCAATAAAAAAATGAAATTAGTTTTCTTTTAAACCTCTGCCGGTTTTGTTGATCTTGTTATCGCGTTTTAATTCCGCAATAATTTTATCAAGCACCCCATTCACAAAAGTTTTGCTGTTTGGTGTACTGTATTCCTTACTAATGTCAATATACTCATTTAAAGAAGCCTTAACCGGTACATTAGGTATATAAAGGATCTCAGCCAAGGCCATTTCCATCAACAACAGGTCCATATTAGCGATCCGCTCAATTTCCCAGTTCTGCGTGTGTTTGTCAATCATCTCCTTAAATTGTTGATGATACAAAATAGTTTTATTGAATAACAAACTCATAAAATCAAGATCGTCTTTTTCGTCTTTTAAAAGTGGTTGCATCACAAAGTCCCCTTTAAAATCTTCTAAATTACGGATCACTGAATTAAAGGCCACAAAGGTATCGTCGGCCCAGTGCATGTTTTTTTCTTCAAACAAAGAAATGAGCACTTCATTCTCACTTAAGTACTCGGTAATGACTTCAAGAATAAAATCGCGGTCTTCGTTCACACCCGGGTTTTCAAGCGCTAAATAATTTATGTACGCTTCGCTGCCACGAATCTCGATGAAGAGCTTACGCACCACATCAAAATCATTTTGCCAGGAGATCTTTTTTCTTTCGATCTGATCTTTTAAAGCCGCATTATTGGTTAAGCTCATTAACAACGTATTATTAATGAATTTTAAATTCGGATCCAGATCTTCGGCATTGGGACGATGTTTGTTCTTGTTTTCATCCATTACCTGCAAAGCCACATGGTGCAAATCGCATACCAGAGCAAGGATAGACAAATAGAGATCGTGAATTTTATCAAGACTTTTAAAGAGCTCTTTCTCAAAATGTGCCACATTACCTTTTTCGTGTTGAAAATAGGCATACAGGGCCTGCATCACTTTTATTCTTAAAAACCTTCTGTTTAACATCGTAATTTTTGTTTGCTTTCGGTTTTCATTTCCCCTTCATTCCAATTTCTGTCATGAAAAATCTGTTCCTACAACCGATCGCTTTATTTATTTTATTTAAAGAACTGCATTAATTCGAGCAATGGCGGCAATGCGCTCTTCGCCCAAACGGTTAGCTGCCATGTAAGTAGGGATGCCTTCTTTTTTAGCTAACTGAAATAAATTGTAAGTGGTGGCGTAAATTTTTTCGGCATGGGTCATAGCACGTTCTCTGTTATAACCTTCCAATTCGTAATACACATTAATAATTCCACCGGCATTTACCACATAATCGGGTGCGTATAAAATGCCTTGTTTGCCTACTACTTCACCATGTACAATTTCATCGGCCAACTGGTTGTTAGCGGCACCACAAATAATTTTACATTTTAATTTTGCCAAGGTATCGTCATTAACAGTTGCACCCAAAGCACAAGGAGCATAAACATCAATATCCAGATCAAACATGGTATCGGCTGAAACGACTTCGGCTTTGTATTTTGCAGCCGCCGCTTTTAAACGGTCTTCGCTGATATCGTGAATATAAACTTTAGCGCCTTCTTTGGTTAAATGATCCACCAGCACTTCGCCCACGTGACCAATACCTTGCACCAATACTTTTTTTCCGTTTAAACTGTCGTTACCCCAAACTTCTTTGGCGCTGGCTTTCATACTTACATAAACACCGTAAGCGGTAACAGGACTAGGATCGCCGCTACCACCCATGTTTTCAGGTAAGCCGCTCACATAATCCGTTTCCATTTTAATAATCTCCATGTCGCGACTGGTCATGGCAACGTCTTCAGCAGTAATGTATTTTCCACCCAAGCCATCCACAAATTTTCCAAAACGACGCAATAAAGCTTCGTTTTTAATTTTTTTAGAATCGCCAATAATCACAGCCTTTCCGCCACCCAGGTTTAAACCTGCCACAGAAGATTTGTAAGTCATACCGCGCGATAAACGCAATACATCATTCAAAGCTTCCATTTCATTGTTGTAATTCCACATGCGGGTACCACCTAAAGCAGGACCCAATACGGTATTATGAACAGCTATGATGGCCTTTAAGCCGGTAGCATTATCGTTGCAAAATAAAATTTGTTCGTGGTTATGCAGACTCATTTGTCCGATAACAGGATTTTTTATTAAATCAGAATTGCTTAAAGTTTTTACTTCCATGATCGTTTTGTTCAAAGATTGGCAAATTTAGGCTAATTGGCACAATATACAAAGGAAATAATGCCCGCTGTGAACAAGAATTCTGTGAATCTTTTCTAAAAAAATTTGACGAATTGCTTTGAATTTCTAAAAAGCCCTACCTTTAGCAAGTGAAACACCTTAAAGTTCTTAATCCCTATTTTTTTAAATACAAATGGCATTTTTTAGGTGGATTGCTCTTTGTTTCCCTCTCCACCATTTTTGGCACTTACCAAGGCGTTATTGTACGCAAAGGCACCAATAAGATTCTCGAAATCATTAATCAGGGTGCTCCGGCCGATTCAGGCATTTTTATACAGTATGGTTTGACTATTATTGGATTGGCACTGGTAAGCGGACTTTTTATGTTTTTAATGCGCCAAACCATTATTGTAATGAGCCGGCACATTGAGTACGATCAAAAAAACGAGATCTACCAACATTATCAGAATTTAGACACCCAGTTTTATAAGGAAAATACCACCGGTGACCTTATGAACCGTATTAGCGAAGATGTGAGCAAGGTAAGGATGTATACTGGTCCAGCTATTATGTACGTTGCAAATACCTTAGTAACTACGATAACCATTTTAATTTTTATGTTGCAGGTAAATGCCACCCTTACGCTTTTGGTGTTTTTGCCTTTACCCATTCTTTCATTTATTATTTACAAAGTTTCTGATTTGATTGGCAAACAAAGCACTTTGGTGCAACAGCAGTTAAGCGGACTCACTACCCAGGCCCAGGAAACGTTTAGTGCTATTCGTATCATTAAAGCTTATGCACGCGAGAATTTTTTCTCATCGCAGATGAACAGCAAGAATGAAGATTATAAAAGCACCGCATTGCGACTGGCTTCTATTGAATCGCTGTTTGCCCCGGTAATGGGATTGATGATTGGCTTGAGTGTTTTATTAACCGTGTGGTATGGCGGCAAATTAAGCATCGAACATAAAATTGATCCGGGTAATATTACCGAATTTATTTTGTACGTCTTTCGTCTAACCTGGCCCTTCGCGTCTTTAGGCTGGGTAACTTCTTTAATTCAAAGAGCCGCGGCATCGCAGGAACGACTGAATGAATTTTTACAGGTGAAGCCCCGCATCAAAAATGAGAACGCTAAAATTTATCCGATCAAAGGCAGCATTGAATTTAAAAAAGTAAGTTTTACTTATCCCGAAAATAATATTGAAGCCCTTAAAAATATTTCCTTTCAGCTAAAAGCCGGACAGAGTCTGGGTATTACGGGACAAGTGGGCAGTGGCAAATCGAGCATTGTTAATTTAATTACCCGTCAGTATGATAGCACGCAGGGCGAAATTTTAGTGGATGGTAATAAAATTCAGGACCATAATTTGCATTTACTGCGTAAAAATTGTGGCGTAGTGCCGCAAGAAGTTTTTTTATTCAGCGATACCATTGCCAATAATATTTCCTTTGGAAGTGCTGATGATAAAGTAGACCGGGCCACGGTGGAACAAGCAGCCAGACAAGCGGGCGTGTATGATAACATTGTAGCCTTTGCCGATAAATTTGAAACCATGGTAGGCGAACGCGGCGTGACCTTAAGTGGTGGACAAAAACAACGTATCTCCATTGCCAGAGCCATTATTAATAAACCCCAACTTTTAATTTTTGACGATTGTTTAAGCGCTGTGGATAGTGAAACCGAAGAGTTGATTTTAAGCAATTTAAAAAATGAGATGCAGGATAAAACCAGCATTATTATTTCTCACCGTATCTCCAGTATTCAGCATGCCGATTTGATCTTGTATTTAAAAGAAGGTGAAATTATTGAGATGGGTACCCACGAAGAGTTGATGGCACTAAGGAAAGAGTATTTTCATTTAAGTCAGCTGCAGAGTAATTAGTCACGCCACAAAAAGTACTCTATTTATTTGGGCGCTCGGGCGGGCTGCGCCGGGCTCTATGCACAGTCTGGCTCATCAAGCCAATGGCTTGCTGCCCTGCTCGGCTTTTTTCAGCGGTAGAAAAAACCGCTGAAAAAGAGCTAAAGCTGTCACACAAGCTGGCTCATCAAGCCACAGGCTTGCTACCCTATCCCTAGCGCTCAAGGGATTTTAAAATCATCGCTAATCCTTTTTATTTGAGTTTTTATAAATTAAAACCACACTAATTTTGAGTAAGGAGTGATTTTCCTTCACCTAAATAACAATTCACCTCAATGCGTTTTCTTCACCATTAAATAAGCCAACCAACAAAATAAACCCAACACAAGGCCGGAGATGACGCCTACAATGGGTCCGGTGATGAGCATCATGATTCGGGGATGAGTTGGCAGTGGCATGGTCGTCATCATCTGCATTTCTTCGGGATGGTTTTGTACGTAGAATTTAAATAAGATCACATGGATGGCGGTGATCCAAACCGAGTTGAGCAAACTGATGTAGAAGCCGTGCAGAAAATACTTGCGATCGGCCTGCTTAGCCACAAACATGGCGCAGAGAATAAAAATGATCAACCAAAAAAATGGTTCAATCTTTGATGAAATAAAAAACACGGTACCAAGAGCCATGGCTAGTCCGAATAAGGACAATTTAAAAATCAGATTTCTGTTCATGCTTTGAAGTTTTAAATGTTACAAAAATTACAGAGAAAAGAACATAAAAATTGAAATACGACTTTAGCGAATTTGTGCAAGCGCTAATTCTGAATTGAAATTAGAGGAAATAAAATTGAAAAACAAAAGATTATACCGGATTTAGACAGTAGAAGCCTTTGAAAAAGGTGAAAACCTGTCATTATCATCCATATCATCCTTCGACAGGCTCAGGATGACCGACAGGCTCAGGATGACCGACAGGCTCAGGATGACCACTAATTGGTCATGGTGAGCTTGTCGAACCATGACTACAAGATACCATCCTTCGACAGGCTCAGGATGACCGACAGGCTCAGGATGACCGACAGGCTCAGGATGACTCTGTGATGATTGTAGGAATTCTTTAGATGTAAACTTTGAAATCCTCACAGACTATTTATCGCAGCATTCAATTTTCTTTAATTCTGTTGAGGATTAAAGAAACAAATGCATTAAAGCACAACTTGCTGATGAATTTTCGCGGTGTGAAAGCCGGACTCCTCTACTCTTTTGCTTTCAACACTTTCTTTTCTTAATAAAGGATTGGTGTGATTAAAATGAATAAAGAAAATTTTGTTTTTTTCCTTTGGTGATAAGTCCTTAAAAAGCTCCATACTTTCCACCACAAAAGGATGCGGAATCTCTTTGATATTTTTTCCTTGAATTTCTTTGGCATCAAAAAAAGTAGCATCTATAAACGCATAATCCACTTTTTTAATTTCATCCACAATACCTCTTTCCCACTTCTCCCATTTATCAATATCGGGAATAAAAAGTGCTTTTTTGTTTGGTCCGCTGATGATAAAACCAACGGTCTCTGAATACTCGTCGCGGTGCGGCACCAGAAAGGCTTTAATTTTTAGTTGGGGAGATAAGACAATTTCAGAATCGGCTTTTAAAGTCCTTAATTGGATGTTATTTAAACGAACCAATTGGTTCCAGGGTCCGTTTGTTTCGAGAAAACTTTTCATACGCGGCATGCTATATACGACCTGGGCTTTAGCATTCATGGCTTCGCGACCCAGATACATTAAACCCGAATAATGACCAATATGCGCATGGGTGATAAAAACCGCATCGGGATTTTCACTGGTTTTAAAACCCGATTTTTCTTTCAGCTCTTTAAACTGGCTCGGTAAATCAGGACCGGCTTCTATTAAAAAAGTTTGTTGTGATTGCGGATCGATGATGCCAAGTGAAACAACCTTGCGCTCGTGATCAGGATTTTGGAAAAGCGATTTGCAACAATCATTATTACAGCCAATATGCGGCGATCCCCCATCCTGAAGGGTTCCAAGCACTAGTAGACTTGTTCCGCTGAAATCAGAACTAGGTTCTTGCTGCTTGTTTTTATTTTCGCAAGACAAGAAAATGACCAAACATAAAAGAGGTATGAAGCTTCGCATCTAAGAATTCGTTTAACCTAAGATAGGTAGAAAAATTAAATGCTGGCCGGACTTATTTCTTTTCAGAATCGGCTTTATTAGCCATTTCGCCTAAATAAAACACAATGCCCAAAGTAACCGAGCTGTGTGAAAAATTAAAAGATAATTATAGGCTTACGATTACTTTTCTTTTTCGGCACGACGAATCAAAATAATAATCGTTGTAGACACATAATTATCGGCGCCAACAGAGGTGAACTGAATTTCGTATCCCTGATTAACGAGTAAACTCACTGCTTTTTGGATTGTTTTCCCATTGGTTTCGGCGCCATTTTTATCACCCGTTACTTTTACCAGATCAATCCATTTGGTGCTTTGATCAGGATAAATAATGCTCATATACGATTCAACAGGCGATACACCAAAGGAAGAAGTGTTTTCCTGAATGCGCAAGTAAATTAATTCTTTAGTTTGGTTAAATGCAGGCTGCTAATGAAAACCAGTGGAATTAAAGGATCTTTTTTAAATGCATCAAGGTCATAATTTCCATTTATTTTCTAAAACGTCATAACGATTAGTATCCATTCTGCTGTTTAATTCATAACATTTGCCTCATTTAAACCTGCGTTCGCTCTCCTGAATAAGCAAATCGTTAATGCTGGCATAACGTTTTTTCATTAAACCTTGGGGACTAAATTCCCAGTTCTCATTGCCATAACTCCGGTACCATTGTCCTTTGTCATCGTGCCACTCGTATTCAAAACGCACGGCTATCCTATTTTCGGCAAAGGCCCACAATTCTTTTTTAAGTTTGTAATCCAGTTCTTTGGCCCATTTCTTTTTCAGAAAATCTTTTACTTCTTCTCTGCCGTTAATGAATTCCGAACGGTTACGCCACTCGGTATCGATGGTATAAGCCATACATACCCGCTCGGGATCTTTGGCATTCCAGGCATCTTCGGCCATTTGCACTTTTTGTTTTGCCGTTTCTAAATTAAATGGCGGTAGGGGTGGTTTCGTTTCCATGCTTTGTTTTTTAATGCGTTAGAAATCAAATTCAATTATGATCTCGTTAATTTTTCAACCTTATGTTTAAACGACTTCGCTGTTTTTAAATAAGGGAAAAATAGCTTTCAGATCATTTTTGTCCGTGTTCCCATAAATGGGCCAGGACATATAGGTCGTGAAAGTCCTTTTGGCCGCATCGTGCGAAACATATGCTAAATCAGCATAAGTGCGGATTCGTTTCACAAAGGCTTCTTCGGTCCATTTGCCAATACCGGTTTCTTTATCAGGTGTAGAATTCGACGAAGGCACCACACGATCAGAACGCAGCGGAAATTCAACACCACCGGCCAGTTTCACGCCTGCATGATTAGCCCGATAAGTTCTGCGCTCTAATCGGGCGCGCGAGGGTTCAATGTTTACGATCTCGGGTGCACTCAAATTTGGGAGGGCGGTTTTTACATAGCTTAATAAAACACCTAAACAAATAATAATTTCTAAAAGAACAAAAGAGGCAATTTTCATGGCTTTTTTCACGGATTTAGTTTTTATGTGATAGATTAAATATAGAAATTAATTTGAAAACCAGCCAGATTAAGGCTTTTTAACAAGTGAAGGTATACAAAGTCCTAATTTGGCCTTAAGTGTTATTGGCTTATTAATTAAATTTGTTAGTATACACCTATGACAAAATTAGTATACATCCTTTCTTTTGTTTTTTTATTTCAGGCTTTTAGTGCCCAGGAAGAAGATGACAAGGGTCCGAAAAAATTCTGCAACGAAGAGATCTCTAAAAAAGCCATGTCGCTTTATGAGAAAGGCATCGATAAAAAGAAATATAAAAAACCAGAGCGTTTGGATTTTCTGAAAAAAAGTCTGGAAATAGAACCCGATTTTCCGGAAGCCCTATTAGCGGTAGGGCTTGAACTGGCTGCCCGTTGCAAGCTCGAAGAAAAACCGTTTACTTCCACGCTTCCATTTTTTTACAAGGCCATTGGTCTTTGTCCGCAAATTCACAGCGAACCTTACTATTACCTTGGTTTTGATTTTTACGAACGTTACATGTACGATTCGGCAGTGAAGTACCTTCCTAAATTTATTGCCTTTAAAGATGATGATGAAAAAAAATTCGCCAAAGACTGGGATGGCGAAATGTATAATGCCAAAATGATGTTGAAAGATGCGAAGAAAGCGGTGGGTTTAAAAAAGAACATGCCTTTTAATCCTAAAGTAATTCCGGGGGTTTCAACCGAACGTGATGAGTACCTGGCGTATATTTCTCCCGATGATAAATCCTGTTACTTCGTTAGAAAATTGCCATTACAAAACGCTGATCGCTTGGCCGCGTCAGATAAGGAAAAGGAAGTGTTTATGATTGCCCTGCGTGATAAGACCGGCAAATTTAATAACGGCGAACCCATGTCGGCACCCTTTAATACCAGCGATGATAACCAGGGTGGTTGCAGTATTTCCATCGATAACCGCAGTTTGTATTTCGCCATGATGCACGAAGAAGGCGGCTTACAACCCAATTGCGATATTTATGTGAGCGATAACCGCGAAGGGGAATGGAGTGAGATCAGAAAATTAAGTGCGAATGTGAACCATTCAAAATACTGGGACAGTCAGCCTAGCATAGCTTCCGACGGCATCACCCTTTATTTTGCCAGCGACCGCCCGGGTGGTTATGGTGGCATTGATTTGTATGTAACACGAAAAGATCCAAAAAGCGGGCAATGGGCGGTACCACAAAATTTGGGTCCCAATATTAATACCAAAGGCGATGAAAAAACGCCTTTTATACACAGTGATAGTGAAACCCTGTATTTCAGTAGCAACGGGCAATTTGGTTTTGGTTCTTACGACATTTTTTATGTGCGCAAAAATGAAAAAGGAGAATGGGATGAACCCGTAAATATTGGCTCGCCTATTAATGGTACTGAAGATGATTCAGGCTTTTTTGTAAGCAGCGATAGTAAAACGGGCTATTTTTTCAGCTACGATGAGGGCAAAGTGAGAGGCAAGGGCATTGGACGCTATGACTTATATGGATTTGATTTATATGCTGAAGCCCGTCCACAAGCCATTACCTTAATGAAGGGCTCCATGAAAGACAGCACAGGTAATCAGGTTGCGGGCGGCATGTTGGAAGTAAAAGACATAAAAACAAAACAGGTGTCTTTTGCCACCGTAGATAGCACTAGCGGTAATTTTATGATTGCCGTTAAAAAGGATAAGGAATTAATGCTGACGGTAAAAAAAGATAATGTGGCTTTTAATACCACCATAATCAGTGTAAAAGAATTACCTGTTATTAGCGATGAACCCAAAGACATTGAAATTAAGGTGCAGGAAGCCAAGGCAGGAAGCAGTTTTGTGATCAACAATATTTTTTATGCAACGAATAGTGCTGATCTGAAAACAGAAAGTAAAACCACTTTAGAAAATTTTGCGCAATATTTAAAAGAGAACCCGGGTATTAAGGTAGAGATTCAGGGTCATACCGATAATGTGGGCGCTATAAAAGATAACGATGCCTTAAGTACCAACCGTGCCTTTTCGGTGAAAGCTACTTTGGAAGAAATGGGTGTGGACGGTAAACGCATCAATGCCAAAGGTTATGGCTCAAACCGACCACTGGCTGATAATAAAACCGAAGAAGGCCGTGCTAAAAACCGTCGTACCGAATTTATGATTCTGGAAATGTAAAATTTTCTGATCAGCTAGAAATTTGAATCATGAAATAAATCACCTTACTGCTTTTTATTTTACTGGCCTTTGCCTGCGAGAAAAAAACAGCCTCCTCGGTCAAACCGAGCACTATTTACATAAGCGGACAAGTGTTACATAAGATCGGACTTACCGCATTTGATTCGGTTTATGTCGGTTTAGAATTTGAAAAGGGAGTTTGTGTGGGATGTATTGCTCAGGAGAAAGAACATCAGTATACCAATAAGAGCGGTAATTTTAATTTTACTTTAAATCCCGAATCCGGTTATTCTTATCATCTAAATTTTGAAAGCGCCCACTCTACCGATAACCGCAGCATCAGTCTGGATGAGTCTCACCAGACTTTTACCGTTTCTTTGGGTAATTAATTCGGAAGTGGAAAGGTTTTGGGTAAATTTAAAAAAATTTTACTTCAAGGGCCCTGCTATTTATTCTGGCTTTATTCTTGTATTGGGCGCCTCCCAATCAGGCTCTTCTTTTTTTCGGAAGCCTGATTGGGACCGGGCTGCTCCGGGCTCCACTTCGTTTCGGTTTTTTTTGCCGCTAAAGAGGCAAGCGGCAAAAAAGAACTAAACCCTTCACATCCCATGGCGCAGAAATGCGTATGTTAGAATCTACTTAAATTCAAAAGTATAGTAACTTTCAATTAAAGGAATTATTAATAATCACCCATTATTCTAATTAGCATCAGAATTTCGAGTTCGAGAATTAAATCTAAATTAGTCTTAAGTGACTTCCAAACCGCGCTAGCACCTCTCATGGTCCGGCCTCAGAAACTCTCACTTGGAAATCTTTTTGTGAAACTAAATTGCTGAACTTACCGCGCTAGCCCATCACGCGGGTCGGCCTCAGAAATTCTCGCTTGGAAATCGCGAAGGCTTTGAATGCGGGTGTACGGCAAGAGCCCTGTGGGCTCTTGAGCGAGCTAGGCGTGAGATTGTTACTTAGGCACACGCAGGTTTGAGCATGCTTTTTTTGCCGGCTTGTGCGTAAGCGATTTGCTACTCTTCCGCCACCCTAATAATTTGAAAGCGGAAGAGTATGATCAAATCGCTGGCTCAAAGCCTTCGCAGATTTCCGCGATAATTTCTGAAGCCTTGATTTTTTGGTACTTTTTGCACTTGTGCTGAGCCTGTCGAAGCATCAAGGCAAAAGTACGTTCACTGATAAACGTGATTCTAAAACACTAGGTGATTCAGTATTTCTAAAAGACTAATAAAGGGGAAAATCAACAGTCTTGATTTTTTGGCGTTGCCCACAACCTCACGCAAACATACCCTCCTAGCTCTGCCTCCCTCAATGAAAAAACTACGTTCTGAATTGTGTGGAAAATCTAAAGCATCAAATAGAAAAATTACAAAAACTTCTCTACTGCCTTAGGTAAAAACTCAAATTCCAATTGACGGATTTTTTTAGACAGACTTTCGGCTGTGTCATTAACGTCAAGCTGACATTTTTCCTGAATAATAATATTCCCTTTATCGTAGTCTTCATTCACATAATGAATGGTAATTCCGCTTTCAACTTCTTTATTGGCAACAACCGCTTCATGCACATGCATGCCATACATGCCTTTGCCGCCGTATTTTGGTAAAAGAGAGGGATGAATATTGATAATCTGATTTGGAAATGCTTTTATAAAAGCTTCGGGCATTTTTAATAAAAATCCGGCCAGAATGATCAGGTCGATGTTTTCTACTTTCAAAAACTCAATCAGTTTATCGCTGTAATTTTCGAGTGCGGCCTTACTTACGATTTGCACATTTTTTTTGTATTTCTCGGCGCGGGCCACTATACCCGCATCTTCGCGGTTGGTAATAACCAGTTTAAATTTAATACGCGGGTCGTTGTCAAAATACTTAAATAAATTCTCGGCATTGGTTCCTTCACCGCTGGCAAAAATGGCTGCATTAATCATGGCGCAAAAATAAATATTAATTGGCAAGAATGCAGATTAAAGATTGTAGATTGAAAATTAAAGATTAGAGATTAGAGATTACAGAGGCGAGAACCGAGAATCAAGAACCATTTGTCTCAACTAAAAAAAAAGCACTCAACATTAAAAACTAAACACTAAGCATTAAAAACTAGGAGTCCAGGGTTAAACAGTGCTTAGATTCTTTCCTTCAAAAGAATTCATTAAATTTACTGTCTATGATATTGAACTATATTACCTGGAACCCCTCCCCCGAAATTTTTACCATCCCCGGTATTAACTGGCCGGTGAGGTGGTATGGCTTGATGTGGGCTATGGCCTTTATTGCCAGCCATTTTATCATGAACCGCATTTATCGCAAAGAAGGTCGTACCGACATTCAACTCGATACCCTCACCCTCTATATCATTCTGGGGACCATTATTGGCGCCCGTTTGGGGCATTGCCTCTTTTACGGACCCTGGTTCGACGAATACAACGAAGTGGGCATGCTCATGAACGAAGGTTATTTATCACATCCCTTAAATATTTTAAAAGTATACGAAGGTGGTTTGGCTAGTCACGGTGGTGCCTTGGGTATTATCACAGCCATGATTTTATACTGCCGTAAAACCAAAGAAAGCTGGCTCTGGCTCTTCGACCGTTTGGTTGTGGTGGTGCCACTAGCTGCACTATTCATTCGTTTGGGTAATCTCATTAACAGCGAAATAATCGGCCATGTTACCAATGTGCCTTGGGCTTTTATCTTCACCCAAGAAGACCAAAACCCACGTCACCCCGCCCAACTTTACGAAGCTATTTATTGTTTGTTCCTTTTTCTATTTATGTACTGGTTCTGGAAAAACAAACGCAATACCGTTGGTCCGGGTTTTATGTTCGGACTATTATGTGTGCTCTTATTTGTGGAACGCTTTGCCGATGAATTCTTAAAAGAAAATCAAGTGGCTTTTGAAGGTAACTTGCCAATCAACATGGGACAAATACTCAGTCTGCCTTTTATAGCAGTTGGTATTTACATGATGATGCGTTCACGCAAAATGGTACCCGGTGCTTATAATTCGGGAGCTATTTCTTAGTAAAAAGATCTTATTAATTCATGTGAATGGTCTGGGTTCTATCCGGACCAACCGACACGATTGAAATTGGTGTGTTTACCGCTTTCTCAATAAAACGAATATAATCCATTAAAGCAGCGGGTAATTTTTCTTTGCTGTCAATAGCAGTTAAATCAACGTTCCAGCCTTTTACTTTGGTAGTAATGGGTTTTAAATAATTAGGATCGATGTTATAAGGCAGGTAATCAATTTTCTCACCTTTATAATCGTAGTGTGTGCAAATTTCAATTTCTTCAAAATCGCTCAACACATCGGCTTTCATCATCATTAATTCAGTAACTCCATTTACCATAACGGCGTATTTTAAAGCAGGAATGTCTAACCAGCCGGTACGACGTGGTCTGCCGGTAGTGCTGCCAAATTCTTTTCCGATCTGACGCATTTTTTCACCGGTAGCATTATCCAGTTCTGTTGGAAATGGTCCGCTACCCACGCGGGTACAATAGGCTTTAAAAATCCCGATCACATTTCCGATCTTGTTGGGAGGAATGCCCAAACCGTTGCAAGCCCCGGCACAAATGGTATTGCTGCTGGTTACAAAAGGATAAGAACCAAAATCAATATCCAGTAAACTTCCCTGAGCTCCTTCTGCCAATACTTTTTTACCTGCCTGCATGGCAGTGTTCAGGTAATGTTCGGTTTCAACAAATTGTAAATTTTTTAAGGATTCAATGGCTTCAAACCAAGCCGGTTCTAATTCAGCCAGGTTGTAATCAAAATTATAAAAAGATAATAATTGTTTATGTTTCTCAACCAATACATCGTACTTCTCTCTGAATTCCTTGGTTTCAATGTCGCCAATACGCAAACCGTTACGTCCGGTTTTGTCCATATACGTCGGACCAATACCTTTTAAAGTAGAACCGATTTTATTTTTTCCTTTGGCGGCTTCACTGGCTGCATCCAATAAACGATGCGATGGTAAAATGAGATGCGCACGCTTGCTGATGATGAGTTTGGATTTTACATCCACACCCAATTTTAGTAAAGCGTCGATCTCTTTTTTAAAAATAACCGGATCAATGACCACACCGTTACCGACAATGTTAATGGCCGTTGGATGAAAAATCCCACTTGGTATGGTATGCAAAACGTGCTTAATGCCGTTGAATTCGAGCGTGTGTCCGGCATTCGGACCACCTTGAAAACGCGCAATAATATCGTACTTCGGGGTGAGCACGTCAACAATCTTACCTTTTCCTTCATCGCCCCATTGTAACCCTAACAATACATCTGCTTTGCTCATAGTTTCATAAAAATTAAGGAACAAATTTATTATAAAAGCCAAGGTTTACAGGCATTTTTTAATAACTTTTTAAAATTATAATTTACAGGGGAGGCTTTCTTTCAAGGTATTTAACAGGATTTATGAGCCCGGCCTTTTTTTGAGATATAAATGAGTAAATTTATCCCAATGCAAAAGATTACCATAGCTATTGACGGTTACAGCAGTTGCGGCAAAAGCACACTGGCTAAAGCCCTGGCGCATAAACTGGGTTATAATTACATCGATACCGGTGCCATGTACCGTGCGGTAACCCTGTATGCCATACAAAACAAACTGGTTGACGAGGCACAGAACATCCGTCAGCAGGACTTAATTAACGTGTTGCCACTCATTGATGTGAGTTTTGAACTCAATAGCCATACCCATCATTCTGACGTGGTTTTAAATGGTGTGAATGTAGAGCATGAGATTCGTGGCATGGAAGTAAGTAATCTGGTGAGTAAAGTTTCTGCCATCAAAGAAGTGCGCGAAAAAATGGTGGCTTCACAGCGCGCCTTAGGTAAACGCAAGGCGGTGGTTATGGATGGCAGAGATATTGGTACGCATGTGTTTCCAAAAGCCGAGTTAAAATTATTTATGATTGCCGATCCCGATGTTAGGGCTAAAAGAAGGCAGGATGAATTCAGTAGCAAGGGTCAGTATTTTAGTACCGACGAAGTTGAAATGAGTTTATTAAAACGCGACATGGCCGATATTAGCCGCGAAGAGAGTCCGTTGACCCAGGCTGATGATGCAGTGATTCTAGATAATTCGGAGTTGAGTCGCGAAGAGCAGTTGGAGTTTGTATTAAAGTTAATTGCCGATCTGCAGTTTATTTCCCGCGAAGAACAGTCGCATCATTAATCTGAGAGTTGACTTTATCATTTGGGCGCCTCACGAGCAGGCCTCCTATTTTTCCCTGAAGCCTGCTCGTGACCGGGCTGCTCCGGGCTCCGCTGCGCTGCGGTTTTTTTTGCCGCTAAAGAGGCAAGCGGCAAAAAAGAACTAAACCCTGCACATCCCATTGCGCAGAAATCCGTTACTTAGAAAATTCTTATACTAAAATTATTGGCGTTTTTATTTTTGAACTTAAAATTTCAAAACTCTATTTGATCGCCGCATTTATTTTATCCAACAACTTTTGCGTTTCGTCAAACTCTGAATTTTCTTTTTTGGCGCGTTCAATGGCTGATTGAGCTTGGGTTTTGGCTTCTGCTAATTTTCCGGATTTAAAAAGCAAAGCTGCATAGGTATCGGTTTCTGCATACATCTTACTTTTTTCACTCGCAGTCTTTGCCCATTTGCAGGCTTTTTCTAATTGCGCCTTGTTATCTACATGCTCATAAAATGTCCAAGCGCAATTATTCAACTTGTCTGCATTATCCCCTACAAATTTTTCAACGTAACTAATAGCTGTTAATGCATAATTCGTCCAGTCGGCATTTTTACGATAACGATACAAATCTGTTTCCGCAACAAGCTCCTCCACATGTTTGGCTCCTGATTTTTTTAATTTCGTTTTGAGTGTTTCGTAAGCAGCGAAGTCTGATTTTTCAATGCACTTATACAAGCCATTTGCGTAAACTGATTTTAGTTTTTGGTTGACCGAATCGGCCGTGTACAATTTTGAAAAAAGACTTTGATTTTTTTCGAAGTATTGTAATGGCGGCGAATCGTAGTCACTCACAAAGAAATATAGTATTTTCCAATTTGTTGTTGAACTGTAATCGCTTTCTTTTTGCGTAGTAAAATATAATTTTGCAGGCCCGGCAGATTCCATACAAGCCTCTTCCAAAGTGCTTAGGTATTGAATAGCTTGTGCTCCACTACAGTTACCTTTGTTGAAATTTTTCTCAGCTGTGGCAAATTGTTTTTCGGGCACCTGGGCATTTTGTGAAGCTTCTAAAAAATACTTAACCGGACTCGATCCACAGAGTCTATAAATTAATGTACCATCACCATTCACATAAATAAACGTCGGATAAGCCTGAATGCCATATTGCTTGGCTATTTCAAGGCCCTCGCCTTTTTCCATATCTATTTTTGCATTAATAAAATTGGCATTGTAAAAATCGGCAATGCTATCGTTGGTAAATACATTGGCGGCCATCCATTTGCAGGGTCCGCACCAGGTGGTATAACAATCTACAAATACTAATTTATTTGTTTCCTTAGCTTTAGCCAGCAAGGACTTCCAATCACTGTGATCAAAATTTATACTTCTGTTTTGGCTGTACGAATTTGTAAGACAAAGCAACAACAGACTTGCAATAACTATATTAAATGATCTCATGATTTTGGTTTATTTAGGTAAGGTATTAATTTATATTAGAATCATAAAACATATTTAATTTATACTTAGTGAATCAGTATTTTAGAATGATTAACTGAATAATGTCCACTACTGTCCATGGCCTCAGTAATTCGCGCATTGAAATCCAGCACGTTTTGAATTCAGAAAAAAAATTGCACCGGAATTTGCGTGAATTTTTTTGACCAATTATTTTTCTAAAAATTGTTGCTTCAAAATTTAAAATGAAACAAATAAAAATCTAAGATTATGGATACTTGCGCCAGGGACACGGCGGGCTTGGTTCTCCGCTCCTTCGGCGGAAACCGAGGCGAAAGCCGAGCCCAAAGTGGCCCGCCCGGGCGCCCAAAATAATAAAAATTTGAAAAAATTAATAGGCAGTTTTTATCTTCTTTAATTTTTTCCAAAAAAAACTACACCGCTACATTATGCTCTCTTAAAGCATCATTTAATGAAGTCTTAAGATCGGTACTAGCTTTACGTTTCCCGATGATCAGGGCGCAAGGCACTTGAAATTCACCTGCCGGAAATTTTTTAGTATACGAACCCGGAATAACCACCGAACGCTCGGGCACATAGCCTTTGGTCTCGATAGGTGTTGCACCACTCACATCAATAATTTTGGTTGATTGTGTTAATACCACATTTGCTCCCAACACCGCTTCTTTTCCAACACGCACACCTTCCACAACAATGCAACGCGAACCAACAAAACAATCATCTTCAATAATAACCGGCGCAGCCTGCACGGGCTCTAATACCCCGCCAATGCCAACACCACCGCTCAAGTGCACGTTTTTGCCAATTTGTGCGCAGCTGCCAACCGTTGCCCAGGTATCTACCATGGTTCCTGAATCAACATAAGCACCAATGTTTACAAAACCCGGCATCATAATTACACCGCTTGCAATGTAAGCGCCGTAACGCGCAATAGCACCGGGCACCACACGCACACCCAAACCGGCATAATTGGTTTTAAGGGCCATCTTATCGTGAAACTCCATGGGTCCCACTTCGAAGGTGGTCATTTTACGGGTGGGGAAATAAAGGATCACCGCCTTTTTCACCCATTCGTTCACCTGCCAGCTTCCGTCAGGCAATGGTTCGGCAACCCGCAACTGACCCAGGTCGAGTTGTTGGATCACTTCATTAATGGCGTTTACAGTGTGTTTTTCCTGTAACAGGCTTCGGTCTTGCCAGGCGGCTTCTATTAGTTTTTGCATAGGAGAATAAGATCAATAATGGTATTAATGCAACAAAGTAAGTAAATATTTTGAAGGACTTTTTAGGAAAATTGCTTGATATTTGGAAAAAATCGTATATTTGCAGCCTGAATTTAAGGTTCCGTAGCTCAACTGGATAGAGCACCTCACTACGGATGAGGAGGTTTGGGGTTCGACTCCCTACGGTACCACAAATACAAATTCAAAAAAGAACAAAAGCCCCTAAATCCCACGATTTAGGGGCTTTTTTCGTTTCTGACCCTCCCGCAGATAACAAAAAACACCTTCTAAATACATCAAAAATTACAACAATTCGGTTAACATGAGTTTTGGCTAAGTTTGTTAACCGAATGCCTGCAACCCACTGCTAGTAGGCTTCATGAAACCATTTAAATACAAACTGAATTAAAATTTATTGTTTAATCGGTTAACAAAATTAATTCAAATGACAACAACACCCAATCACAGTTTTCCATCTTATTTTGGATAAACAAAAACAGAAAAAACGCATCCGGCGAAGTTCCTATTTATGCCAGAGCCTTCCTGAAAATGTTCACAAAATTGTTTTTAATAAAAATTAAGGCTTCAAAATCCGAATTAAATCGTTGTTAATGTAAAACACCTCTTTTCCTTCCTGATGAGGGGATAAAATTCCAAGAGCGGTTAATTCATGCATGTATTTTGTAAGTGTGGTTCTGCTTCTTATTTCCAGTAGCTGTCCAATTTTCTTAGGTTTAATATAGGGCTGCGAAAATAAAAGTTGATTCAGTTCCAAGCTGTACCATTTGAGTTTCTTTTTTGCATGCGAATAGGTAGCATCCATTTGACTTAAAATCTCATCAATGGTCTGGTTCGTTTCCTTTGCGGTGATTTCAACTGCTGTTAACATATAATTTAACCAGGGTTTCCAGGCTTTCCGGGTGGTAACGCCGGCAAGATTAGCAAAGTAGTCATCCTTATGATTTAAAATGTATTTACTTAAAAATAAAACAGGATGTGATAATAAGTCTTGTTGAACCAGATAAAGTAAATTTAAAATTCTGCCTGCGCGACCATTTCCATCTGTAAATGGGTGAATGGCTTCAAATTGGTAATGAGCAATTACCATTTTTAAAAGTGGATCGACCGGATATTTTTTATGATCATTTAAAAACGCGATTAAATTTTTGATTTTATTTTCAATGATTCCCTGTCCGCGCGGTGGGGTATAAATAATTTCACCCGGCCGGAATTCACTTTGACCTCTTTTAATTACAACTTGTGACTGAGGAGGACGAATGCCCTGTCGTGTATTTTTTATTTGTTGAAACACCTTAATGATGCTCGTTTGTTCAAGCTTTTGCTTGTCCTTAATTGTATTATATCCTTTCCATAATGCTTCGCGATACCTTAACACCTCTTTCGTCGCGGTGTCAGTAGCGGCTTCTCTTACATTGTCTGAAACTGCCTTATACAACTCATCATCTGTGGTGAAAATATTTTCAATGGCAGTTGACGTTTGAGCCTCTTGCAAAGTAATCGTGTTAACTAACATCGTTGGATTCGGCATTCGCATAATATTTCTGTTCAGCTCAGCTAGTGCCCTAGAAGCTATTCCCCATTTAAATAAAACATCCTTATCGAATATAATATCAGAGGGTGGCAGATCCGGCAAATCATTGTAGGGTAGTTTTCTATCGAATTTCTTCATTTGTTGTCATGTCCAATATTTCTCATAAAATGAACATATAACAAAGTTATGTCCTAAAATGGACAAAACAAGGCATGTGTCCGTTTTTTGCTAAACTTTGGACATATCCCTGTTTTCTGTTCAAACGGTGACTCGTTACACCATGGTTTAAAGATCTTTATGCATTGGTCTAAATAATCCAATCACATGCACTAAACCCAAACTAATTTATCAACCTTTGTCATAATTGATTAAATTTATGGCAATGAACTATAGAAAAGATTGAATGAAATGCGCGATGAGTCGCTGAGCACACAAAAAGCATTTTTAGTGGTCATATCAGAAATCAGGTTCATTGCGTCGAAAGGGGAAGCCCTGCCCGAAGGATTAATTTACCGTAGAGAACAATTATATGCCCAGTTTAATAAACTCATTAAATTACACCGCCACATTCGTAATCACGGCAATCAACACGCCATCCGTATGATGGATGAGTTTCCTGAAGACACTTCCATTTTTTAATCGTCCTACTTTTTGATCCGTTTTTCATACACGAATACAAAGCTCTGCGAGGCACCGGCCATAATTCCCATACCATTGGTAACATTGCTGTAATCCAATACAGGCTCCGAAAATAAACTCACACCGGTAGTTTGTTGTTTAGAGATCGCCGTTCTGTATTTATAATATTCATCACTCATACTATAAAAATATAAATACAGTTTCAAGGACCTTAAATCCGTTGTGTCAATTTCCTGATAATGATTAATTACGACATCAAAAGGAATCTGATTTCCATTTACGGGTTTTGTATCATCCAGATCAAGGCTGTAACCTCCGTTTGTTGAGCCAATGCTACTGATGTATGGTTTAAAACTGATAGGCAATTGCTGATTGTATGGGCCAAAGGCAACTATAAAAGGTTGTACTAAATAGTGATTTTTAACTTGACTATCATCAATCACTGTCCCCCTCATTTTAATGCTGCAATTGAGATTAGTTTTACCTGCAAAATCACTCAAATTAAAACCCGAATCAATGGTATCATAACGCGTAAGATTTGTATATGAAAAGGCCGAAGGAATCTGTGTTGATGCGCTAACGGTTGTATAACCAGGGGCACTTACTGTTAGCTCATAACGATGCTCTTCCTTTATTTGTGTTTTTCCGGTATAATTTCCCCCTTTATAATTCAGCAAATTTTCGACAAACACACCATTGTCGTATAAAGCACAAATAGCATTGTCGATATATTTTACAGCTTTATTACTCACAATGCTTTTGCTGGCGCTTACATTTATATAAACGGTCGAATTCCCATAAAACAAGGCGTTTACTACCAGGCGTGAATCCTGTTGTGGTAAACTTTTTGGCTCAATTACTTTTTCACAACTCAATAAAGCAGTCATGAAAACTAATAAAGCGCCATATGAAAAAAACGTTGTTTTCATCTTCTTATTGTTGATTTTCAAATTCTTCCAACTCTTCATCATCTTTAAATATTTCTTTAAAGTTTTTAAAGTCGAATTTAAAACTATATGACACGGTAGGTATAAACGGAAACAAACTCACTTGTCGTAATTGTGTCACACCCAAGTTATTCGTTTTAAAATATAAAAAATAAGGATTTTGCCTGCTATATACATTGTAGGCACCAAAACTCCAGGTCACACGACCCCATTTCTTTTTCTTGTGGCGGTTAATACTAATGTCCATACGGTGATAAGCGGCCATGCGGTAATTATTTTTACTGCCATAATACTGGGCCAGTTGTGGGTCAATTCCCGGCACCGGGGCAGTGGCATAACTTTGCAGTGGCAAACTAATGGCATTGCCGCTGCCATAAACCCAGGTTAATGCAATATCAGCCTTATTTGATATTTTATAAATATTCACCACCGAAATGTCATGGCGGCGATCGTATTTATATGGATACACTTTTCCGTCATTCACATTATTAATCTGTCGGTTAGTCCATGATAGCGTATAACCTATCCAACCGGTGTATTTCCCTTTTTTCTTCTGAATTAAAAACTCCGCGCCATAACTCCAACCTTTACCCTGCCCGACTTTCTTTTCCCAGTCGGCACTGCCACCAATAAAATCGGCACCATCTAAATAATCAATGATGTTCTTCATTACTTTATAATAAGCTTCGGTACTAAACTCGTAGGTATTATTTTTTAAACTCTTAGCAATACCAACCGCACCTTGATAAGAAGTTTGTGGTCTGATTAGTTTTGTAGCGGGCACCCACAGGTCGGTTGGCAAACCCACATTGGAATTGGAAAGCAGATGGATGCATTGCATCATGCTCGCATAGGAAGCTTTTAAACTCCAGTTGTTATGGAGCAAGTATCTTCCACTAAAACGTGGCTGTAGCGATTTGTAAAAATTATCCTGCACGAAAAAACCGGCAGCGTGTAAACCGTAATTTATTTTTAATCGTGAATTTATTTTCCAGTCATCTTCAAAATATAAATTTAATTCGTGTGCATAAATATTAGCATTTCCTCGTGTAGAATCGCTGTTAGGTTCAAAACCCTGTGTTTTGTAATGTTCGGCGCCCGGTTCAAAGGTGTGGTAAATATAATTTAAACCGTATTTAATATAATGATTGGGATTGGGCATAAAATCAAAATTAACTTTAAAGGCCCAGTCTTTAATCCCACTAAAATAATCGGTGTTTTGTTTGGTGTCGTTTACATAATCGGTGATGCCATTGCCCAAACCAAAACGGTATTGCGTATAAGTAGCATTGGTATTGCAAAACAAACGGCTGTTAAACACATGATTCCAGCGAGCTGAGCCCAAAATATTTCCCCATTTTAAATAATAGGAATAGCCGGTTCCACCGGTGAGTGATGAACCTGTGGCAATGGAAAAATTATCACCGCCTTTGTATGCACTTAAAAAAAGTCGGTCGCGATCAGAAATCTTGTGATTGACTTTTAAATTCAAATCATAAAAATAATAGCCTCCATCCCCTTCGCCTCTGGTAGCAGCTCTAACAATGGGCCTGGTAAGCTTATCAATATAAGTACGACGGGCTGTAAAAATAAAAGAGGTTTTGTCTTTCCAAATTGGTCCCTCAATTAAAATCCGACTGGCCACTATTCCAATAGAACCTTCCACATTGTATTTACGCATGTTTCCTTCTTTCATGGTAATATCAATAACCGACGACAACCTGCCTCCGTAACGCGCCGGGAATCCGCCTTTGGTGAGTTCTACGTTTTTAATCGCATCGGCATTAAAGGTTGAAAAGAAACCAAATAAGTGGGAGGCATTATAAATGGGAGCCCCATCCAATAAAATTAAATTCTGATCTGGTCCACCCCCACGCACATACAAACCACTGGTGCCCTCACCTCCCGATTTTACACCAGGTAAAAGTTGTAAAACTTTTAATACGTCTACTTCACCTAACAAGGCCGGTACTTTTTTAATTTGTTCAATGGGAATATTAATGGTACTCATCCGCGAACGGTCTTCAATGCGTTCAGCCTCATCAGCCACAATTTCAATGGTCTTTAATTCGTTATTAGGAATAAGGTCCATATTAATGGCCATATTCTTATCTAAGAAAAAAACTTTGTATTGCGACGCAAAACCAATATAGGAGGCTACTAATTTCACCGAATCGGAAGGTAAGGTAAGGCTGAAAAAACCGTAGGCATTGGAAGTCGTCCCTAATTTCGTTCGACTGTCATAAATAACTGCCCCTATTAATTTTTCCTGACTTTTTTTATCGCCCACATAACCCGAAATGGTGTGTTTCTGCGACTTTAGTCCACATACAAGTAAAACTAAAAAGAAAGTGACGGGTAATCGCAACATAGAAGTTTATTAGGTTATTTTAATGATTTAAAATACAAAAATACCAGACACGTTTAGTTTTTATTTTTTAACGACTAGTAATCTTATTTATTGTGTGGAAGGATAAAGGGGCTTTGGGTTTAAATGCCTTAACGAAATGTCTGTTTATTGACTCTTTAAAAACCCGGGTCAATGTCGAATTGTGTTTAGTTAGAAGACAATTTTTTAAACCCGGGCCTTAAAGAGCATCACAAAGTATAACTTTTTTATGTAAGATAAAAATTAATTAACAGTCTTTGAAAAAATACAACTGAATGCTCCTTGGCAGAAACACACTGGCGTATGATAGTCGTTATTTTTTTTCAATTATTGTAGAAATAGACGTCTGATTTTATGTGTTGAGCCAATTGTTTGAAACACGCACACTTTACTAGGACCCTATGATTCGTTTAATCCATTTTAGTTTTGATTTCGTGTTGGGCGAATATCTTAAAACGTTATCCAACCAAAACGGTTTCTTTACTATGGATTTGTAATGGGAAAATGTTTTAAACCCTGCTTCGCCATGATATGATCCAATGCCACTGTTACCAACCCCTCCAAAAGGTAATGACAAATTAGAAATATGTAATAAGGCATCGTTGATGGTACCTCCTCCGAAAGAAAATTCAGTGAGGATTTTGTTTTTAATTGCGGTGCTTTTTGTAAAGGCATAACAACTTAAAGGTTTAGGTAAGGACTTTAATTTCGTTATCAGAACATTTAAATCGGTAAAAGAAATGACCGGTAAAACAGGACCGAATAGTTCATCTTCCATGACTTTATCTTCAAAGTTAACATCACTGAGTATGGTTGGGGCTATATAACGATTTACGAGATCCGTTTCGCCTCCGAAATAAATGTTTCCGGTATCTATGAGTGAAGTCAAGCGATGAAAGTTTTTTTCATTAATAATTTGCACGTAGTTATTATTTTCAAAACCATACTTAAATTCTTGAATCCATTCTTTTATATAAGTCAACAATTCCTTTTTCACTTTTTCTTCCACTACTATATAATCAGGTGCAATACAGGTTTGACCCGCATTTAAAAATTTAGCCCATACCAAGCGCTTAGCGGTAAGCTTAAGATCAGCATCGGCCATTACAATAGCCGGACTTTTACCACCTAATTCAAGTGTTACAGGTGTTAGGTGTTTAGCGGCAGCTGCGTAAATTATTTTTCCGGTGGCCACACTACCGGTAAAAAATATCTTGTTAAATTTTTCTGATAACAATGCCGTGGTTTCAGTAACTCCTCCTTTTACAACCATAAAATAATCCGCTAAAAAATTAGTGTTCACTATTTTTTCCAATTCATCAGCGCAGTTCGCAGCTATTTCACTGGGCTTTAAAATAACCGTATTACCGGCAGCTATGGCTGCTACAACCGGACCAAGGGATAATAAAAAAGGGTAATTCCATGCGCCTATAATTAAACAAACGCCCAGTGGTTCAGGTTGGATAAAGGAACTTGCCGGAAAACTGGCGAGGTTGCTATCTAACTTTTTATTACGCGACCAGTGAACCAGATGCTTAATAGCTTCATCTATTTCGGCATACAAGATCATTAATTCGGTGGTGTAGGTATCGAATTCCGATTTTTTGAAATCGGCAGAGATAGCCTGATAGATTTGACCTTCACGTGATTTAATAATGGCCTTTAACTGCTTTAAATGTTTTATCCGAAAGGCTAGATCTTTAGTTTGATTGGAGTTGAAGAATTGCGCTTGTTTGCCAATGAGTTCTTGATAATTCATAATGCATTTACTTTAATACGAGTTTCAAAATTGCATTGAAGTTAAAGTTTTTTTTGAGGAGGGTTCTGTACGAATAAAAAACTACTAATGACGATTTATATTATCGAAAATACTTATTCAAGATGGCAGCTAAACGCAAGCCCGCTTTAACAAGCTGCGTCTCAATAACGGCAGCACTGTGATCGATATATGCCTGATCGGCTTTACCAGCATTTAATTTATACACTTCGGGTAAAACCGTTTTGGTATCATTCATCCAGTTAACAATTTCAAATTTTTCAAGATCCAAGCGTTTGCGTGATGAGAGATTCATGCCTACCAAAACTTTGGAGCAATGCCAGATGTCCATTTTTTTCTCCTCAATAATAGCTTCATCCCAAAGTTGATGAAGTGTGGTTTCCTTTCCCATATAGGTCAGTTTCACATATTGCCCGGCGTTATCATCGGCGCTCCCACAATGCAACGGCTGATGTAAATCACCAATAAGGTTAAATACGGTTTTTAAAATTTCATGCATGGTAGCCAGTGTTTGTATTTGCCTGAATTGCAACATACGAATACAAAATTCCAATTTAAAAATTAGATTTTGATCCTTTGGTTGAACCAAGGTGTTATCGGCTTTTAAAATAAAAAAATGCCAGGGTTTCATGTAATCATAAGCCGGATTCGCTTCCGCTTTCTCCATCCAACAAGCCGCATCTTCCCAAGACATGCCCTTCAGATAATAATCCACATTTTCAATCACAGTATCGCTTAACTGACTTTTTGCAATGAGCGCAATAAGTCGATGCCCCTTGATTCCCCATGCAAAAGCCGGTTGTGCATAAAGAGTACAGACGAGTATAAAAAGTACCACAAATTGACGCATGGTCTAATTTAAAGCATTTTTTTATTCACTCACAAGTGCTTCGAAAAAATTTACGAATAATTAGTTTGAATAACTTCACATCACAGAATCCTAGAAAATTAGGCTTTGTTATAAATCAAGTGGTTTTTTAAAGGCTTTGTTATTTAAAAATGTGGTATCGCTCAAGGTTTTTAAAAACTGCAGCAAATTACTTTTTTGCACGGGCGATAAACTTAAACCATATTTCTTAAATGATTTGGTCATGATGGGATCGATGTTTGGTGAGGTCCAATGCACGCCCGAATTGTAAAAATCTATCACTTCCTCCAATGTTTTAAATCTGCCATCATGCATGTAAGGTGCAGTGTAGGCAATGTTTCGTAAGGTAGGTGCCGAAAATTTCCCCTTGTCACTCTCAGCTCCTGTAACTAAATAGCGGCCCAGATTCTGCCCGCTGTGTATGGAATCCAAACCAGTGTTATTAAACGTATTACTGGTCATAAGCGGATAATCGTGGCAATGAAAACAATCGCCTTTTTCGCTGAAAAAAATTTCGTAGCCTAGCATCTCTTCGTCTGTAAACATGGTTTCATGCCGCATCCATTTATCAAATTTAGAATCGGAGGATATGAGTGTTCGCAGAAATTGAGAAATAGCATACACTATTTTCAGTTGCAGTTCATCAGGCGATAATTTTCCAATATCATCTATATCATAAGCCTGCTTAAAAAGTGAAGGGTATTTTGGATGTGCTTTTAATTTTGAAGTTAATTCCGACATGTTAGTATTAAAAAACGCCGGACCAAAGTCAGCCAGACCCACAATATCCATTTTCGTTACAGATCCATTCCATGTATAATCAGGATCCCAAGCCAGATTGACATGAGCCGGAACAGAAACATGTTCACCTTTTGAAGTGATGAATATAGGCAATGAAAATGAATTTTCAGGCATGTGACATGAGGAACAACTTCTACCATTCGTTGAAAGAATATTATCGTAATACAAATAACGTCCTAATATAATACCCTCCACCGTAAGCGGGTTATCGGAAGGAATGACTGGTGTAGGAAATTTTTTAGGGACGCTTAAGGTAGTTGCGGTGTTTTGATAACTCGCAAGAGTGGTACTATGCTTGGTGCATGCTGCCAAAACACTTAAAACGATAAGACTAGAAATTATTTTTTTCATGGCAGTAGTTTAAAAACATCTTTACCGTTATCAGTAACTTTTTTCATAGCTATAGCGTTCCCCATAATGTAATTACCATCTTTTACAAAATCAAAGGTGTTTGGGTTTTTAAACCACTCGGCAAGATCCATACTTAATTTTAAATCTGTATTTCCACTTTCCTTAACCACCAATGCTTTTAGCAATTTTATTTTTACTAAACAGGCCTTAGTGCCCAAATGCATGGCATAGCCGTAGGTTTTCGTACTGTCGGTAAAATAACCTTCAAGTTTTAAAAAGTGATAACCGCCACCCATGGGCTCGGGCCACTGCATGTTAATATTGTCGTTAGTGGCTGCCAGACTATTGCTTTTATTTTGGTTGGAATCGAGTCCGATGTTACAAGTAAATCCCACATAATGACCCGCAGGAATAGAACCTAATTGAAACGTATTGGTTTCAGGAATTGCCGCATCGGCATAATGGTAATTTTTAAGCACAAGCAAAGAACTGTCAGATTTAATTAGGCTCAACTGCGAGAGGTAATAATTTAATTTCGAAACAGAATACGGATAATTGGCTGCCGAAATATATTCGGTTTGCTCGAAATGAAGTGGATTAGCATCGACCAAATAAGAGAGATGCACTGTTAAGCTATTCTCAACAGGAGAATCCGGAATTGGGTTTTCGCTTTTTTTGTCTTTTTTACACCCGGTAAAAACCAACAAAAAACAAACAAGATAAGTGAAACTGCGGGCCATGCTTACTGAAATAAAAGGTCTTAAAAAAATCGTCATGCTATCAAAGTTATGTAAATAATATATCAGGACAAAATTATCCGAAATAGAATTCACAGGGAGGTTAAAAACCTGTTTAACTATTTTTACACAAATAGATTTTATTTCGTATTTTTGATTTACTAGTTCTTAAGTTGAAACGTAGGTTTAAACACCTTTTTCTTTTTTTCTTTTGGGGGTTGAACCTTCTTTGACGGTCATAGTATTGTTAAACCATTATTAAATAACCAAAAAGCAAAACATGAAAACACACAAACTCTTTATTAGTCTGCTATCCATAGCTTTAGCGCTAAATACGGCACATGCGCAATTGGATAAAAAAACGAACAACCAAAAAAACACCAAGGTGTCCTCCGATGACTCCAAATGTTTTGACGGCACTACAAAGATCCTAAATCTTGGCGTTGGCTTTGGAGGCTTTAATTATTATAGAGCCTACAAAGGCTCTGGCTGGTCTTATCACGCCACTCCTGCTATTAGCCTTTCTTATGAACAAGCCCTCTCAAATAAAATCGGACCCGGTTATGTAGGTGTTGGTGGGTATTTCGGATTTCAAACGTCGAATGCCCAGTTTGACGACAGCTATTATTATAATGGAGCTTATGGAAACTATTATTATAAGTACCGTTGGAGTAATATTATGGTTGGAGCCAGAGCCGCTTATCACATGGATGATCTGGTAGCCATCTTTGGCGAATTAGGTTATGGCATTTCATATCTTACTTTAGGTTTAAGCTATAAGCTTTAATTCTATTTGGTTGAGCTAATTCAACTTATGCTTTTTTTTTTCTTAGTGCCGTATACTTTTATTTGAAATTTTTAGGGCTTTTATTTATAAGCCTTAAGGCCCACTGTTTATCGTGGTTTTACAAGCACGGCGCCATTATCTCTGCGTATCATTAAGATCATTAGGTATTGGATAAAAAAAAGGATGCGACAGAATGTCTGAAGAAAGGCTGCAACGTTGCCGGGTAAGAATACTGTAAAAGGTTCTTTAAAAGTGTCCTGTTGTAAACGCTCCATTAACCGGTGGTTCTGAGGTTAAAACCCTTTTTGGGCATTTGCCGATACGCTCAAATTTTGCTGTGGAAGTCACAGAGAAGAAAACACTTTAGGGCAAGCTTGAATAAATTTACACAGCTATGCTTCTTTACCAGTAAAAAAACCTTAGCATCAATTGCTGTTGTTTCACCAATGACTTCTTTTACGCGCATAGGTTAAAACCTAGTAAAAAAAGAGGCTCGTCCAATGACTTAGCCTCTTGTGAACTTAATAATTATACAATCTGATTACATCCTTCAAGCCATTCCCTAACTGATGTTAGCGATTTTTGATAGGACCAAGGGTTTTTTGAGTATTATTTTTCTGCCTTCGCTTGCAATCAAGCCTTCGGTTTTAAAATCAGCCAGTAAGCGGGTGAGTGTTTCTCGAGCCGTACCAACCATTTTAGCTAAATCTTGACGTGTAAGATTTATTTCAACGGGTTTATTTCCCTGGTCAGGCTTTTTGAATTTATCACGAATCACCAATAAACACAAAGCTAATCGTTCTCTTACACTGCGCTGGGCAAACATCGTTAATATATTCACCAAAGCCCCAAATTCGTGACTCATACATTTCAACAACCGATTCGATAAAATGGAAGATGAAGCCACTGATAATAAAAAATCATCTTTTGGAATAAAAGAAATGGCACACTCCTCTAAGGTGCTTGCCGTATCTGTATAAAATTCGTCGCAAAGTAACGCGTGATAGCCTAAAAACTCTCCGCTCTTGCAGAGATAAAATATTTGTTCACGGCCTTCTTTATCGGTTTTATATTTTTTTATTTTACCTTTTTTAATAAAATAAATACCGGTTGGAAAACTTCCTTCTCTGAATAAAATTTCTCCTTTTTTATAGGTATGTGTTACCATGTTCTTTCTTAACAAAGCGAGATCCTCTTTTGGTAAATCTGTGAGAATGGAATCACTTTTAAAATTGTAGTTGTCGAAGGGAAAATCAATACTTTGCATGGTAGACGCTTTTATAGCAATTGTGTAAAACTAAGTTTAAATGTCATAAAAAACCAATAAGTGACTTATGTCACGTATTATTACCTGTATAAATCACGCTATTTGCATGTTCTAGGTCATTCTTTTTAATTCTTCCAGAGTCTAAATTTATGAGTAAATTCACGAAGGCCGGATAAATCATAAGTACTGGTACTCTTCTAAAAATTAAAAAAAGTACCGGCCATGAACCAACTAAAAAAACTACTCAGTTACTTCATTCCAATCACCATCGAAAAAAGAAAAGGAAGTCTGAATGCCTATTTAGAAGTACAACACTACAAAGGTAAATTACTGCTCAATGCCGAAAACGTGAATTATTCATTCGGTGGGATGCACAAATTGTTTGATGCGCTCTTCCAAAAAACAAGAATCAGTCAGTATGAGTTTAAATCGGTACTGATTTTAGGAATGGGTGCCGGATCAAACATTAAACTATTAATCGATAAGTATCAATTCACCGGTTCAATTACTGCCGTTGAAAAAGACGAGGTGGTAATCGAATTGGCCCGCAAACATTTTAATATGGATCAATTTCATTCATTAGAAATTATTCACGCCGATGCTTTTGACTTTGCCAGAACTACCGAAAACAAATACGACCTCATTATTTCCGATTTATTTATTGAAGCCAATGTGCCTGCTATTTTTTCTTCTCCCGAATACCTCAGCAATTTAAAGCGTATTTCCAACACACATTCCTGCCTTATTTATAATAAGATGACCGAGGACCCACTTCATAAAAAAGAAGTGGCAGTATTGCTTAAACGCCTTCAGCAGCTTTTTCCCGGAACCAAAATCCATAAATTATACAGCGCGGGATTTGAAAATAGTTTGGTGTTTTATAATACACTTCTTAAAAAATCAACTTCTTTAAACAACCAATCTTCCGAACACCTTGCCGGTCAATCAGTAGTAAGCCTCGACTAATTTTTCGCCTTATCGCGTCGAATTGTGACGACCAAAAAACACTTGATTTTAGCTGGCATATACTTTTAAGGCTTTATTTGTCATTTATTTCATTCCTTACCACAGTAAACCCAATTCCATCCGAGCTTTAGTCTTTCCCATTTTTAACATCTGAGTTAAACACCATACGGGTATTTTTTATACTTTCATTCGCGTATGTTTATTCACCTAAATCCCATCATATGAGAAATTCGTTTTTTGTCAGCATTCTTCTTTTGGTTTTACTGCACACCACTAAAGCGCAAATTAACACGAATAACCCCGCCACGCCCTCAAAAGATTGGTTGTGGGGTAAAACAACCGACTGCACCGCTTCGCAAGGCATCTGCGTTACCAGCGACAAAGCAGGCAATGTATATGTGGCCGGTTATTTCAGATGTATGACAATGTATTTTGACAACATTCCGGTTAACAACTGTATGTTTAACAATGAAGACGTTTTTCTGGTGAAATTTAATCCGATGGGTAAGGCCCAATGGATAAAGAATTTGCATGGCTGGGGAAGCGACCGACCAACAGCCATAGTGGTAGATGACAAGCAATACATTTATCTCACCGGAAATTTTGACGGTCAGAATTTAGCCAACGATTATGGCATCAGCTACAATTCAGGTGTCAGTAATTTTTTTGTTGTGAAATATTCTCAAACCGGTTACTTTTTATGGGCGAGAACAGCTGCAGAATACACCCATGTTAAATCGCTGAGCATTTGTACCACAGGCTCAGGCGGCGTTTACATTGCCGGTTATTACCTGACGCATGATCTGCTTATGAATGTGTGTAATTTGGTTAACCCTTACCCTACTACTGAAGAAGCCTTTGTGGTAAAAATAAATGACAATTCGGTCATTAGTTGGGGACGTTCATTTGGTGGCAGTGGCAATGATCGTATCACGGGCATCGCAGCCGATGGTCAGGGAGGAATCATCATTACCGGCAGTTTTGATAGTCCTAGTCTTCCCTTTGGGCAGGACACGCTTACGAAAACAGGCGCACAATCTGAATTGTTCACGGCAAAACTCGATCTTTTGGGAAATCCCCTCTGGGCAAAAACTTCGGGCAGCACCACGGGTTCTTTAAAAGGAAGCGCTGTGGTTTGTGATAATACCGGAAATGTATTGGTAGGTGGTACTTTTAATGGTGCAAACGTAACTATTGAATCCACATCTTTAATTAACGCCGATCCACTTGGCTTTACAAACGATATTTTTTACGCCAAGTATTCCAACAACGGTAATTTACTCTGGGCAAAGGCAATTGGTTCTGATGGCGATGACGCGGCAAATAGCATGAGTTATAATGGCAATACCTATTTAGGTGGTTTTTTTAAAGGGAGTTCCATTTTGCTTGGCCTCAGTAATTTTACCAACACCGCTCCCGGACGGTCCGATTTGTTTTACACAAAATGCGACGCCAATGGAAACGTCATTGCCGCCGATACCAAAGGCACCTCTTACGATGATGCCATTAATGGGATTAGTGTGGACGCTTCCGACAATGTATACATCAGCGGTTATTTTAGCTACGGTCAACTCGCATTCGGAACTGACACGGTTCATAATTTCATTAATGATTTTGTGAATCTCAATTATATGCAGGTATTGGCTGCTAAGGCCGGAACGGCTAGTGTATTAACTACTACGACAACTACTACAACGGGATTGAACAACATTTCCTCCTCTCCTTCCGACGGCTTTGAAATATATCCCAATCCGGTTACTAAACACTTGTATCTTCAATCGCTTCGTTCATCAGAAAACAATTTCATTGTAACGCTTACAGATATTTTGGGTCGTAAGTATCTGAATTCAATAAAGCTATCCGATTATGCAGAACTTGATTTGGAAGCCTTGAGTGCGGGTATTTACTACCTCCGATTGACTAGTGGAGCGAGCGAAAGAACGTATAAGATTGTAAAAGAATAATTACGTGCGTACCGATTCATTTATTTCGCACGAAGCTGAATCACCCAAACTATTAATTATTACTTGCATACAAATTTCGTTTCATTTGGGTGGTATATTGTCTGTCGTATGAAAAACATTGATGTTTACCGTCAAAATTTATGAGAGCCACCGGCCAATCCAAAGCATCCTGATTTAATTTTTTTGCAAACTCAACTTTTACTAATTTGGTTGCAAACTCAAATTTAAAAATCACTTCTTCTTCGTTTAACATGCGGGTGTCTATGCTAAGGAGTTTACTCACAAAACCTCTTTTTGAAATGCGGATGGCATAATTTTTATTTTTACTCAACACAAATTTGAAATTACTTTTTCCGTTTTTTAATAAAACCGAATCAACAGTAGAGTTATTTAAGATCAATTCAACCACACATGACTCATCAATGCCTTGATCGGCATTTAAAATTTTCCCTTCTATTAATAAACATGAAGTAGAATCAAATTTTAAACGGCGACCATGGCCGGCTTGAATGGAAGTAGCTGATAATATAAATCCAAGAAAAAGGATTACTTGAAATTTTAAACGATTACTGGTGATGCTTGCTGCACCTGTTTTATTAAACTTAGTTGAGGAGATTTTCATTTGTTTCGGTTTTAAGGGTTATTTTTTTGAGTGTACTTACTGGGATGGTTAATCCCTTTTAAACATGATAGATTAATACAAAGAGACAAATAGTTACAATAGCTGTTAAAAGTCCTAATGATATTTTTAGAAGAATGGTGTTCTCTGATACTTGATAGTCTTCGTCGGTTTCAATTTGATTTGATTTTGAAAATAAGTGTAACATGATTTTTATTTTTATTGGTTAATAATCTGAGACAAATTTCGTTAGATTTTAACTGCCACCCTTCTCATAATAGGCTCATGCATTTCATATGTAAGATTTTTGGAGTTTAATCGATTTGGCTTGCATCGTTTTTATCCCTGCTTAATTGTAAACTCTTGTTATCAGTGGAGGTGTAGCCACATACAGGTGATTCATGCTGAACAAACAAAATCCCTTTTATTCCCATTCTTTTTAAATAATTACCTTTAGCACAATGAAATCAATCTTAATTATTGGTAAAGTTTGGCCCGAATCTGCTTCGTCAGCTGCCGGAAGCCGCATGATGCGCCTGATCAGCGTCTTTTTAAAAGCCGGATATACGGTTTCATTTGCCAGTACTGCCAATACATCCCAATTTAGTGACGATCTTCATAAATTAGGCATTACTTCGTTTAACATTACCTTGAATAATAGCAGCTTCGACGTTTTTATGAAAGAACACGCACCGCAGCTGGTACTGTTTGATCGTTTTACCAGCGAAGAACAATTTGGCTGGAGGGTCGCAGCTGTCTGTCCAAATGCCGTAAGAATACTCGACACCGAGGACCTCCACTTTTTGCGAGCGGCCCGACAAACGGCCTTGAAAGAAAAACGCAACGTATTACCCGGCGATCTTCAATCCGACATAGCCAAACGTGAACTTGCCAGTATGTATCGCTGCGATCTTAGTCTCATTATTTCAAGCTTTGAAATGAAAGTAGTGAAGGAGCAGCTTAATATGGATGCCTCCATTTTACACTACTTACCTTTTATAGTGGAAGATATTTCCGTAGAACAAAAAAAGGCTTTAGCTCCTTTTGATGCCCGCCAACATTTTATCAGCATTGGTAATTTTTTACACGAACCTAACTGGGATGCTCTTGTGTATCTCAAAACAGATATTTGGCCACGCATTCGTAAACAATTACCCAAAGCCGAATTGCACAATTACGGAGCATACCCTAGTCAAAAGGTTTTTGAATTAACTAATGCTAAAGAAGGATTTATAATTAAAGGCCGTGCTGAAACAGTGCAAACCGTCATGCAACAAGCGCGACTCTGTTTAGCCCCACTACGCTTTGGTGCAGGTATTAAAGGCAAATTGGTGGATGCCATGCTGGCCGGTACTCCAAGCATAACAACTGCCATAGGTGCTGAAGCCATGCAAAACGATCTTCCGTGGGGTGGTGCTGTTAAAAACACAAGTCAGGCATTTGCAGAGGCCGCAGTCCATTTATATCAATCTCAAGCAGACTGGCAGCAAGCACAAAAAAACGGATTTAGAATTCTTCAAGATAATTTTACAAATACCGTTCATGAAAAAGAACTCATCGATCTTATAACCCTTATTCAATCGAATCTTCAAGCCCATCGTACTGCTAATTTTACCGGCGCCATGCTTATGCACCATACCTTGCAAAGTACACGTTATATGGCGCTCTGGATAGAAGAAAAAAATAAAAGTCACTAAGTGGAAACAGGTTGTGTGGTCGTTTAATTATATCGACCACAGTCAGTAAGCCATCTGACAACATTTAAAATTACAATTACTTTAATGCCACCTCATGTAATAGTCTGTAACGCGACCCTTCCTCGCCGGACTTTTTCAGCAACAAAACTTTATCACATAAAAACGAACCTCGGTGATCAAACTGCGGCATAAAATTATATAAAGCTGCCAGATCCTTTTTATTCAGCGTTTTTAAAATTGGTATATGCGGAACATAAGCGGTTGGTTTTAACTTAAATTTCTGAGCTAAAGAAGTATACAAGGCCTCTACTTGTCCGGGATTGCCTACACCAAGCACCAGTGAACTGAGCTCCCGGGCATGATTATAAACCTGTAAACCCCTAAGTGTAATTTTGAATCTAGTAACCTCTTTTAAAGCCTCAGAAACCAAATGAATCATGGCCTCATCACTATCCAGGCGCACATGCATTCGGATTAATGAAAGATGCGGCGGTAACCAGCGATTCTCCCGCGATAAAGGCACAATGCAACCTGCAGACTGCTTACTGTTTGTAATTAAATCCATTAAATGCCGGTCAGGCTTGATCACCAAAAAGTACTCGATCACCTTTTTCTTAACCAGAGGAATGACTTCCTCCTCAAATAAACCCAATTGAGCTTCCATGATATGATAAATTATGATTTTACAAATTCATAAACCACCCAATCAAAAAAATTCTAATTTAGAATCTGTATTGGGTTCCTTGCACGCCGATTAGTAGAACTAGGCCGCAGCCTTGTGAATCAACACGCCTGATACCGGATACTCTCTTTCCAATTGAGCAATCGTATAACGAATGGCATCAAAGGTTTCTTTTACTTCACTGAGCTTAGTCTCGAAAATCGATTTCTGACGCGGCGAAAATTTTACAGCCAGATATTCATTAAATAACCAATTCACCCCCTCCAGTTTTTCAATGTGACGATCCATTTTTTTAAATGCTTTTAATAGTCTCAGCAATTCCCTCGAATAAGCCAGATATTGCACATAAGCATAAGCCCCACCGTTTGGGTTATCGTAACGAATGCCTTCTATCATTTTAAAATAACTTTCTATTTTGCTGAGTGTTTTCATGTGATTGGTTTTTTCTTACAACAAAACTACTACATTTAATAGTGAAGCTTTGCTACAAATTGTAGTATTAACAATTCCGGGTTCTTATTTCGCGGATCTGTGTTTAGTGAAACTCAGATTTAACGTCACTTCTAAGTTTAAAAAAATCCGTGGAATCAGCGGCCAACTTTAGACGCACAGATCAGCGTAATTATGCCGCAGACATCCTTTGATGCATATAGTTCCGCCAAATAGGTGAAATCAGCGTCTCTCCTTCAGCGCCTGCTTCAACGAAATCTCCTTTACCCACTTTTGACGCAGATTGCACAGATTCCACAGATTCCACAGAAAGAAAAAAATATAGCACATGCCTTCGGCAAAAAATTTCGCAGATCTTTATTTAACGAAACTCAAACTTAACGTCACTCCTTAGTTTAAAAAAAATCGTGGAATCAGCGTCTCTTCTTTAGACGACATATTTCTGAAGCGAATTTATGATCCCTTACTATCCCCACCATTTTTTATTCCATCAAATCGCCCTACATTTATCGCATGCAAAAAAGACAACTAGGCCAATCAAATCTTTTGGTTAGTCCCCTCGCCTTTGGTGGCAATGTATTGGGCTGGACCATTGACGAAAAGAAATCGCATGAACTGCTGGATGCCTTTGTTTCGGCCGATTTTAATTTTATCGATACCGCGGATGTTTATTGTCGCTGGGCCACAGGCCAAGGTGGCGAATCGGAAACTATTCTTGGCAAATGGATGAAAAAACGCGGCAATCGCAACCAATTGGTAATTGCCACCAAAGTAGGCATGGATATGGGTGGTGGGAAAATCGGTCTGACTAAAAAATACATTTTAAAAGCGGTTGAAGATTCCTTAACCCGTTTGCAAACAGATTACATCGATCTTTACCAGAGTCATAAGGACGATGAAAAAACACCGGTGGAAGAGACCCTTGATGCATACCAACAACTGATTAAAGAAGGAAAAGTACGTTTTATTGGGGCTTCTAATTTTACGACAAAGCGTTTACAGGATGCGTTGGATGCCAGTAAAAAATTTAATTTGCCCCGCTACGAATGCTTGCAACCGCACTACAATTTATGCGAACGGGCTTTATTTGAAGGTGAACTTGAATCGGTTTGCCTGCACAACAAATTAGGAGTTATTCCTTATTATTCTTTAGCCTCCGGTTTTTTAAGCGGAAAATACCGCAGCGAAAAAGATAGCAACAAAAGTATTCGGGGTTCTGGGGCCAATCGCTACCTCAACACGAAAGGCTTTAAAATCTTAGATGCCTTGGATGATTTGGCAGCAAAACATAAAAGCAAAGCCGCAACTGTAGCCCTTACTTGGCTAATGGCCCAACAAGCCATTACAGCGCCTATAGTTAGTGCAACCAGCCGTGATCAGTTAAAAGAACTGGTGTTATCTGCTAATTTAAAATTAGATGACGGCGATTTAGCACAGCTTCAGGCTGCTTCAGAATAAGAGATTAGCTAAGCGTAATTAAACTGACTCATGTATTTAACGGTAATCATGCCCAGTAAAAAACCTTCTGTAATTTCTTCCAGCAAATACTGTTCAATGGCTGTTCGGCCATGACATACAATTTTAAATACAATTTTTTCGGCGGTTACGTTCGGACTAAACCAAATATACATGGGCACTTTTTGTTTTTCGAAAAACACTTTAATACCATCGGCTTCTCCATTAAGAGTATCCAGTCGCAACTCAATCAGTTCGTCGCCAATCATGCGATGCGCCCTGTGTTCATGAGAGGCATCGCCCGGTTTTCGACATTCATTTAAAATATAGTGATTTAATACGCGGTCGTAGTTCTTCAAAAAATTTTCCTCTCTTTGAATTTTTTCTTCTACGCGTCTTGCAATTTCTTGCTTTACCCGATTGGGGTTTTTTAGATCTTCCATACAACGTAATTTAATGGATTGATAGATTAAAGATAGGCATGAATTGTATGTTGCCTTGTTAAAATTGCGCCTTTAAGAGAATAATTTTGAACAATGACGGTTAACAGTTAAAATCTCAATTATTCCTTACCTTTGCCCTCAACATTCAAAAATCGGAATGTCATTATCAATTAGACCATCAACTATTAAACCTTAAAACACGCTTATGAAAAGATTTGCAAATGCCAATTGGCAAGGAACCGGTAAAGAAGGAAAAGGAACTCTTTCTACACAAAGTACCGTATTAAACAACGCACAGTACTCCTTTAGCTCACGCTTTGAGAGTGGCATCGGTACTAATCCCGAAGAATTAGTAGCAGCAGCGCACGCCGGTTGTTTTAGCATGAAGTTGAGTTTTAATTTAAGCGGCGCAGGTTTTCCTCCCACCAATATCGATACCCGTTGCGATATTAATTTGGATGCGGCAGCCGGTCAAATCACCGAATCACACTTAACTGTGGTAGCCAAAGTGCCGGGCATTAGTATCGAAAAATTTAACGAACTTGTGGCGCACGCCAAAGAAAACTGCCCGATTTCAAAATTATATAATGCCACCATTACGGTAGAAGCAAAGCTGGAAGCATAAATCAACTTATTTAAAAACAAAAAGCCGGCTCTTTAAGATCCGGCTTTTTTTATGTCTTAGGCTTCATGTTGTTTAAAAATATACGGAACGGACTTTACGTCCTTTGCTTCTGTGATAACGTGTTTTAATAACAGTACTGTAAGAAACATTAAATGATATATAAGAATCGTTGTTGTTAGGATTACCACGTGGCGCCTGGTTAATTGGATCACCATTCAAATCAGCACCTTTCCATCCATAATTACCTGCAAATCCTTCCGGTTGTTTGGTTACTTCCACATTACGATTAGATAAGGCCACGGCGGTTGCACTTGGCAATTCGGCCGGATTTTTAAACGTCGTGGAGATATCATCCAAATAATCGGTATTGGTATAACGCCAATTAATCTCAAAACCGAAACGGTGTGTACGTAGTCGTTTGTTAATGGTAGCATAAAATCCAATGCCAACCGGCACACACATACCCCAACGCGAATACGTTACACCTTCGGTTTTAATTGGCTGCAAATCAACCCACGACCCTTGATAAAGTGTTTTTGGATTATGATGAAAAGCGCCGATTCCTGCGAATAAATAAGCTGCTAAATACACATTGCTACGCGCGTATAAACCTACCGGTTTTTTAGAATCAAAAATCAACCATTGTAAAGTCGACTCAATATCATAAATATCATTCCTAAAACTCAAGTTTCTGTAACGACGACCAGGATTAGTAGACAATTTATCGTCACCTTCAATGCGCGAATAATTTAAAGATAATTTGGCAGCAAACATTTCATGAAACTTATACTTAAAGAAAACAGTTTCATTCCAACGGGTTTTTGCCAGTTTAAGATCCGATACAAAAGGCCTGCCGGTTTTTTCACGACCACCTATTTCACCTAAATAATTTGAAACGCCGGTTGATACCCCATATTCAATGCGGTATCCTTTTTGTGCCATTGTAATAAATGGTGACCACAGCGTGCAAAGAAAAAGTATAACAAGTTTATTAGTATTTAACATCCCGAATTCAGAAGGTCAAATATAGAAAAATTTTATGATATCCGTAAAATTATTTTGTTCGCACCCCCCACCTAAAAATGGTTTAAATAGGAGCTGCTGCTTTAATTTAGGTGGTGTTTTTATGAGGCTATTGCTTAGTTTTAGTGAGTTCTGCCAATCTTTTTGATATCTTTAAGCCAAATGAAAAAATACGCCATTGCCATACACGGAGGCGCCGGAACCATTGTACGGTCGGCCATGAGTCCCGAAAAAGAACTTGCTTATACCAGCGCTTTAAAAGAAGCCTTATTGGCCGGTGAAACCATCCTTAAAAATGGTGGTGCCAGTCTGGATGCTGTTGAACAAGCCATTCGCAGCCTCGAAGATAACCCTTTGTTCAATGCCGGAAAAGGGGCCGTATTTACCCATGAAGGCAAAAATGAATTGGATGCCTCTTTAATGAACGGCAAAGACTTAAGTGCCGGAGCCGTTGCCGGTGTTTCCAACATAAAAAATCCCATTTCACTGGCCCGCAGCATTATGGAAAAATCGGAACATGTGTTTATGACCGGAGCCGGAGCCCTTGCTTTTGCCAAAAGTCAGAATATTGCCCTTATGCCCGATGATTACTTTTTTGTACAAATGCGATACGACCAGCTGCAACAGGCTCTTAAAAGCGATACCATAATCATGGATCACACCTTGCCCGAAGATAAAAAATTCGGCACGGTGGGAGCCGTTGCTTTGGATACAGCAGGCAATCTGGCTGCAGGCACCAGCACCGGGGGCATGACCAACAAAAAAAACGGACGCGTGGGCGATACACCCATTATTGGAGCCGGTACCTATGCTAATAATACTACTTGTGCTATATCCTGCACCGGACATGGTGAATTTTTTATCCGCTCAGTGGTGGCTTATGACATTTCTTGTTTAATGGAATACAAAGGTCTGAGTTTAAAACAAGCCTGCGACCTGGTAGTGATGGATAAATTGGTGAAAATTGGAGGCGAAGGCGGATTAATTGCTATTGATAAAAATGGTCACATTGAATTACCCTTTAACTCAGAAGGCATGTACCGGGCTTCGATCAGCCAGGGCGAAAATGCCATTATTGGAATTTACAGAAATTAATTAATCGAACCTCAGCTAGATGAATAAAGAGTTGTAAAAAAAGAGTTTTAATTTGCAGGAAAATGATTCTTTAATCAAAATATGATTTAGATTTTAATTTTATAAAAACTAAAATAAACAGATTAACAAAGGGTTTAAAATTCAATGAGCGCTAGGGATAGGGTGTCAAACCGTGTAATTATCATTATGGCCTGAAATGCCTATAAATAGTGAAATAAATTTGAGTTCATACATTATTACAAACACTATTTACTTCTATGGTATTTTTAGGGTCTAATATTGTATTCTTAAAAAAGCTTACTATATCAACAACAAATTTGAAAATGAATTTAGAAACACAGAATGAAAGTTAATTAATAGGCAATTTATGGTCCTGATTTTGCTTCGACAATTTCATTCGAATTTTTAATCATGAAACTTTGAAAAATATATTGCAAACTAATTTACTGTCAGTTAAAAAAAATCAATCTAACTTTACGATTCGTTTTATAAAGCTTCTGTTGCTGTCGGTTACTTTAATAAAATAAAGACCTTTTGATAAATTGCTCAGATCAAGCTCTGTTTTTGTTTCAATAATGTTCTGCTCTATTATGATTTGTCCTAACTGGTTGTATACTTGAACACTTAAAGGTTTGAGTGTTTCGATAAATAAATTAGATGTGGTTGGATTGGGATAAATGGCTACATCATCAAGCACTTCATCTTTAATACCTAGACATTTATTTACGGTTAACTGGACCGTTTTAGTTGCTGTACAATTAAGTGAGTTAGTTGCTGTAACCAAATAGGCTGAATTTACAATTGGGTTTACGTTGATACTTGGGCCCGAAGCACTTCCACTCCAACTATAGCTATAGCTGTTTGCGGCGCTGGCACTGAATGTTACCGACTCGCCTTTGCAAATAACGGTATGGCCTGAAACACTGAAATTAGGATTAGGAATACTTACATGTACCACTTGTTTAAATGTGTCGGAAACACAAGCATAATTTAAAATAAGCTTGGCTATGTAAGAGCCAGTATCTGTATACACATGTCCCGGATTTAAAACAGTAGACGTATTTGAATTACCCGAAAGCGGATCACCAAAATTCCAAACAGAAGATAATAAAGGATAATTGGTCGCTGCGCAGCCACCAGGTTGTGCATGACTTGGCGCAGAAAATTGCACCTGTTGACATTTTAAGGTTGTGGTATAAACACTACCTATATTTCTTAAACGGCTGGTGATTTGATTTGGCAAGCCAGCTTGAGAGCCATTTGGGTAGAGAAATTGGCCAGGAATAACAGGATTTGCACTAACACCCGCATTATTTGGCGAATTGATTACGGCTAAACTATTCTGTCCAAATCGTGCCGCATAAATCTTACCATTTGAAGCAAGTTGAACCTGGCCCATATTTGGAACACCATTTAAAGTGCCTGTTGGCCCCGTCAATATTTGCATTGAAGCGTTGACAGCATTAGTATTTCCAGCACAGAGATCCCATTGATAAATATTTGCACTCTGCAATGGATTAGCCGATTGACTTGTACCATATAACTTGGTACCATCCGGCGAAAATTCCAGACCATAAGGTGTAACACTTAATCCCGTTAATGCCATCGAATTCGATGAAACCACCCCTGTACTATTGTCAAAATCATGTACGGCAATAGCACCTGTTGTTCCCCCATTATTTATGACCACCGCAATTTTTTTGCCGTTGGGCGAAATTTTAATAGCACTACCTCCACCGTGATTTGTGTCTCCTTGTAAAGTAACCACGCCGGTAGTGTTTACACCAGTTGCGGTTAAAAGATATGACCTGAAATCAGTACTTAAAATGCCATGAGTAACAATCCAATAATCAGTGCCGTTACAATGTTTAGTTCCGGTCAATTGATTGGAAGTAGTTTGCGTTGGAGGCATCCAGATGAGGGAATTCTTAACTGTAACCGAACCCATACCGGCAGCCATACTCATATCTACAATTGAATAACAAAAACCTTTTCCATTTGTTAAACCGCCACCAAATGCATGCATTGTAAACACGTAATAAAGGTTGCTTGAATTAGGCCGCTTGACTATTAAAGCAGGAAATATACTACTATTGCCATATAAACCAGTGCCATTGGCCATTAATTGGTGGCTTTGATTCCAGATTTTAACACCATCGGTGTAAAAAAGCAAATTACCATTGGCATCAGCAATACTGGAGCAACCATTTAAAGTACACATGGTGCCTGTTAAAACGATAGGCGGATTTGTATTAAAATCAAGGCCGGCATCGCAGCCAAAATGCCAAACGCTGTTTTCTTTTTGAGCATGAACAAGTAAGGCTATATTAAGTATTATAAGGAAAAATATTTTTCTTTTATCCATGATCTCTTTTACCTAAGTTAAGGAAATAAATAGTATAATTTTATTCTGCGTTATAAATAATTTTGAAATGCACAGTTCCATCTTCTGTTAAAACATTTAAAAAATAAATTCCACTATTAAGATCCAAGGCCTTAAGTTCTATTTCATTTTCACCGGCATTTGCCCAATAAAATGTTTTAATTTTTCGGCCCAAATTATCAGTGAGTGTCGCATATATTGGTTTATTACTACCTAAGCCCTTTTTGTCAATTACAAGCTTATTATTTGTTGGATTTGGATAAAGTATAATGTTATTTTCATTATTGTAGTTAATCACATTTGTTGTCATTGAATTCCTTGCATTACTGCCATTACTTAATGAACTCGCATAACAAGCTACACTGGTTGTTGCAGTGAGAATATTAACATTTAATGAAATCGCATTTTGGCAAATATAATTAAATGTATTCACTGTAACCCCCGGCGCAGCGACACTATCGGGGCCCGGATAAATATTATCAATGTTAATCGTAGTATCCTTGCAACCCGACATACCATTAAAATAAGCTTTTACAAAATAATGTTCTCTGTTCCCAGCGCTACTTCGTGTACCGAAAACTTGTATACCGTCATCACCACTCGACCCATTGGTCTCTATCCCCGTTATCTGAGCATGACTTGAAATAAAATGGGGTACTCTGGCCGTTAGGTAATGAAATTCATTTGGGCTGAGTGTTCCCGTTGAGCCACTTTCATCCAATTTAAAAACCGCGAGATTTTCGATATTTGCGTAACCGGGCGCAGTTGGCGAAGGTGCTAAATACTGTTCGGCTGTGCCGTAATATTCAAAGGCGTTTGTATTGTTATTGTACCGTTCATAAACCCTGCTTATTTCAGCGCCGGGTGCACCGGCAAAAGAACCGGTTGCTTGCGCACAACCCGGCCATGGTCCATATGCAGTGTAACTGGAAGCAGCATAGGGTTCAATTAATGAAGACCACATTACCGTTCCTGTTTGATCGAGTTTACACATCCACTGGCTGAAACTGCGATTATGCTCGTAAGTTAAGGTACATGGGTTCGTATAAGTATGCGTAGCAAAATTGCACCAGCCGCCTAATACATATCCATTGCTGCCACCAAAGGTGCAGGTGGCCGTTTCAATACAGGCAAAACCTTCATCACTGTCGAATTGTTTATTATAAACACTGTAACTTAAAACTGAGCCATTATAGGCACTTAATCGTAAGAAAAATGCATCTTCAGCAGTTGTTGAGGTAGGCGAGGCAGTAGCACGACCAACAACGATGAGCTCATCACCAGTGTAGGGCGATTCTATAAGATCGCGTGGCTGCATATCGTGAGAGGAATAAAAATTACTCCAAACCGGAGTAATTGGACTTGTATTTGCATTCACTTTCATCACATAAGCCGAGTCGTAACGATAAGCCCCACAGATATAATAATAACCCGGAATTTTTGATTCGCGAATAGCGGGTCGTTTGAAGAACATTGGGTCTGGGATAACTGGAAAGTCCCAAAAAAAAGATCTGGAAAAATTCCCTTGTGGATCAAGTGTCGCAAAAAAAACTCCGTTCTTAAATGCGGCCGCAATTGCATAGGCCTCATTGTAAGCAACATTATTTGTTTCAAGTATATCAACACCATAACTATTATTTACAGGGCCAGAGACACTGCAGCCATTTTGAATGATTTGGTATTCGCCAGAAAAATCTGTCGGGCCGGGAAATGCGCCATACGGATCTGTTTTATCTACTACGAAATCAGGTGAAAAATTTCCAGCTTGTCTCACACCCCTATAACCGGCCATAACATAACCGGCATTTACCGTCGTTCGTCTTGCAGCGCATAAAATGGTTGAATCGTGGGTATAGCTTAATTGGCCGTACCATTGGGCTTTGCTTTGTAATACCATAATGGTCAGCAAAGCAAATAAGATTGCTTTTGAATTTTTCATGGGAGTGGGATTAAGAATGATGGGTCAAACATACAATACCCCCCCCCCCCTATTACAAAATTATTTTTGTTAAATATGCAAGAGAGTTAACATTTTTTAACAATCGCAATTTGATAATACATTAGTCTTGGGTCTGTCTAAATATATTATAGCTTCCAGTTTATCCTGAAGACTTCTATTACATTACAAACGTCGCAAAGTTATTAGTTAATCGCCGGAAAGTAAGCAGCATGAGTTCTTCAGAATTTTCAAGGCTAATTAATCCGCACTCGAATTCACAATGGGATGTAAGGTCATTTTTTTGGTCTTCAGATCAAAATGATCGCCAAAGGCCAACACATGCACCGCTAAATTTTCGATGGAAACGGGCTCACCCATTTTTACATCGGTAATATTGGTATCACGCATGTTGGTACCATCTACTAAAATCACAAATCCCGATCCTATGGCTTCCATCATGTGTCCCTCGGTAATTAATAAGCCGGTATCTTCACCCAGACCAATACCCAAATTGATGGGATTTGAGGCGCAGGCATATAACAAACGTCCTATTCGTCCGCGTTGCACAAAGTGTGTATCAACGATCACATTATTTATAAAACCCAAGCCACCGGTAATTTTTACTTCACCTTTCAGTAAAGCTTCCGAGCTACTTCCTTGGTAGATCATGTTATTGGAGCTGGCTGCCGCACCGGCAGATGTTCCCGAAATTACAAAGTGGTCGTTCTCATAACGATCGAGCAACAAATGGTGAAAGGCGGTTCCGCCAAAAATTGAAGTGAGGCGTAATTGATCACCACCGGTAAACATCACGATATCGGCGTTTTTTAAACGTTCCAAATGTTCGGCCGAATTGGCTTCTTCGCGGGTACGGGCATCTAAAACGCCCACATTTAAAATACCTAATTGTTTAAAAGCTTCAATGTATTCTTCACCCACTTCTTTCGGAATGCTGCTGGCGGTTGTGATAATTTCAACGCGCGATAACTTGCCTTTAGCCGACTCATCACTGATACGACGCAAAATGCCTTTTTCAAAAAATCGTAGATCCGGAGGTAAATTTTCAGGCGCTTTTGTATAACTTCCTTTATCAACCGATCCGCCTATTATTATTAACTTCCCTTTAGGTGCCATCATTGTTTTTAATATGTCCGGACAAAACTACCTTAATTATCGAGATGAGCGTGCTTATCTGCCTTCACTTATTACGTTATTTTAAACAGAACCTTGTTTAAATTAAAAACAAATCCTAAATTCAACCAAATTCAAATCCCCTTCGCCATGCAAATAGTAGAGATAAAAACCCTGAGAGGGCCCAATTACTGGTCTAATTACCGCAAGAAACTCATAGTAATGAAATTAGATCTTCAGGAACTGGAGGAATTACCCACCAATAAAATTCCGGGATTTCTAGGTCGCTTGGAAGGCCTCTTCCCCACTATGGCTAGTCACCGCTGCTCAAAAGATCACGAAGGTGGTTTTTTTGAACGTGTGGAAGAAGGCACCTGGATGGGACATGTAATTGAACACATTGCGCTTGAACTACAAACCCTTGCCGGTATGGAAGTGGGCTACGGCCGCACCCGCGGCACCGGTACCAAAGGCGTTTACAATGTTGTGTTTTCTTATATGGAAGGCAATGTGGGGGTGTATGCCGCTAAAGCCTCGGTAAATATTGCCCAGGCACTGGTTGATTCAAAACCTTATGATCTTACAGAAGATATCCGCACCATGCGCAAAATGCGTGAACATGACCGTTTCGGACCAAGTACCGGATCCATTGTGGATGAAGCGGTAGCCCGTAATATTCCTTATATCCGCTTAAACAGCGAATCGTTGGTGCAATTGGGTTACGGAAAAAATCAGGTGCGCTTCAGAGCTACCATGACCAACCGTACGTCGAGTATAGCCGTTGATTTGGCCAGTAATAAAGATGAAACCAAACGCATGTTACAGGATGCGGCCATTCCCGTTGCCAAAGGCCTATGCATCATGTATGAAGAAGAGGTGAAACAAGCCATTGCTTCCATTAAATTTCCTTTGGTGTTTAAACCTTTGGATGGTAATCATGGTAAGGGTGCTTCCATTAATGTAAAAACCGAAGAAGAAGCCATGGCTGCTTTTCATCACGCCAAAAAATATTCACGTAAAATTATTGTCGAAAAATTTATTACCGGATACGATTTCAGAGTGTTGGTGATTAATCACCGCTTTATAGCTGCTGCCCTGCGTGAGCCCGCTCATGTTATTGGCGATGGTGCATCTACCATTCGACAATTAATCGATCTCGAAAATAAAGATCCGCGTAGGGGTTACGGACACGAAAATGTGTTGACTGAAATTACCATCGATCGCGAAACCGAAGAACAACTGGCCAAAGTAAATTATAGTTTAGATACGGTATTAAAAAAAGGTGAGCAGTGTTACTTAAAAGGTACGGCTAATCTCAGTACCGGCGGCACTTCCACCGATGTAACCGACACCATGCATCCAACCAATATTTTTATCTGTGAACGTATTTCACGGGTCATAGGTTTGGATATTTGCGGCATCGACATCATGGCCAATAATTTAAGCGAACCTTTAGAAACCAGTGGTGGCGTTGTTTTAGAAGTGAATGCCGCTCCGGGTTTCCGCATGCATTTAGCGCCTGCCAATGGCTTGCCCCGTAATGTGGCGGCTCCGGTTATCGACATGCTTTATCCTCCGGGAAAAAATTGTCGCATTCCCATCATTGCCATTACAGGCACCAATGGTAAAACTACCACCACGCGTTTAATAGCACACATTGTAAAAAATAATGGTTACCGGGTTGGCTTTACCACCTCTGATGGAATTTATGTACAAAACTCCATGCTTACTAAAGGCGACACAACGGGACCCGTGAGTGCCGAATTTATTTTAAAAGATCCTACAGTAGAATTTGCCGTGCTGGAAACCGCTCGTGGCGGAATTTTGCGCTCGGGTTTAGGATTTGGCATGTGTGATGTGGGTGTGGTTACCAACATTCAGGAAGATCACATGGGATTATCGGATATTAATACCCTGCGCGACATGGCCAATGTAAAAGGCGTGGTAGTGAAAAGTATTAAACGCGATGGTTATGCGGTATTAAATGCCGATAACGATTATTGTGTGATACTGGGTAAGAATGCCGATTGCAACGTGGCTTATTTTAGTCTGAATGAAAATAACCCTGTCATTAAAGCACACTGCCGTAAAGGTGGCATAGCCGCTATTTACGAAAACGGTTTTATTACCATTAAAAAAGGCGAATGGAAATTCAGAGTGGATAAAGTATCCAACATACCACTCACCTTTGGCGGTAAAGTAAGTTTTATGATTGCCAATGTACTGGCGGCAACCCTGGCCTCTTATGTGTATGGGTTTCCAATCGAAGACATCAAAATGAATTTAGAAACCTTTATTCCTTCGGCGGCTCAAACACCGGGACGTATGAATATTTTTGATTTCAAAGAATATAAAGTGTTGATTGATTTTGCTCACAACGCCGATGGATTCAGGGGTATTAAAGAATTTTTATCAGGCATTGACTCGCCGTATAAGATTGGCATCATAACCGGCACCGGTGATCGCCGCGATGAAGACATCCGCGACATGGGTAGAATTTCGTCGGAGATGTTTGATCACATCATCATTCGCCAGGATAAATTTTTACGTGGCCGTGAAGCTGATGATATTGTAAAATTACTGGTTGAAGGCATCAAGGAAAAAAATCCGAAACAATCTTACGAGTACATCCCAAAAGAAGTGGAAGCTCTCAAACATGCTTTATCACTGGCTAAGCCAGGCACTTTTATAACGGCCTTAAGCGATGTGATAGATAATGCCATTGATGTGGTGCAATCGTATCTTGAAAAAGAAAGAGGCTAAAAAATAAGTAAACGCTCTTTCTTTTTTAAACGAAAAGAGAGAGCGTTTTTAAAATAATTAGCGACTCATCATTTGCGCCTGATGCTGACGTTTTAAGAGCATGGCTTTGTAATCCTTTAAATTTAATGGTTTCTTACAATCCTTTGGGTTCATAGTAAAAACCTCTTCATCAATTTCTTTGGTACTTAGTTCCACCACTTTTGAAACCGTACTTACGTTATTTAATTCCATCAGGGTTTCTGTTTCTAATGGAAAACTGTTTAAATTCATAATGGCCACCGTAAGTGCATTTCTTTTATTAAGCTCAGGTAGTTTTGCGCCGCTTGGTAGTTTGACTTCATCGGTGCACCACAGGCGCATTTCACTAGCATACGTAGTTACTTGTGAGATCTTATAGCGGATAATTATTTTCTTGCAGGTGTATCCTAAAATCGTTTTCGTTTCTTCCGTTTTTTCAATTTTCACATCCGTTACAACGGCGTCTATTTCCAAACTATCTGCATTCATTTCTTCACGCGTAAATTGCCCGCAATTTTTATCCGGACCAATTTGATTCAAGATGCTGGCCCCTTGTTCCGTTAACAAATTAGTCTGTTTAGAATCCATGGTGCTGATTTCTATTTTGAGTTTGTTCTTCTTATAATAAGTAATGGTGGTGGCATTGGTTCTTTTAGTAATAAAAGAGGGTAATCCCAATGTTTCGGATTGTGTTCGCGTATAAAGGTCCTGCGACCTTAAATTACCCATACAAAGAGTAAACAGTAGAAGAGAAAAAAAGGTTTTCATGTTTTTTTGGCGACAAATATAGGATTAAAAGCGTCCCAATAAAGATTTGCGAGAAAAGCACCTAAAATTTTATTAAGAGGCTAGCTGTCAGTATGATAAAATTGATAAAATCCTCTAAAGTAGCCTTATTTCCGGCCTCAAGTAATATTCTTTCCCAATTAAATTAGGTTATTGTTCATAAGTTGTGTATATTTGTGCTTCTTCTTTAGAAGATTGTATATCTCTCAGTTTGTAACACGCCTCAATTGCAATTCGATAAATTTTACACTTTTCTTAGATTAAAAACTTGTGGTGAGAACCATGTGTAAAAATTTATAAACGAATTAAACAATTAATGACATTTTCAAACTTAAGACTAATTAAGCCACTAGTCCTGGCACTTGACAAAAAAGGGTACACAGAACCAACCCCTATTCAGGAACAAGCAATCCCTCACATTTTAGAAGGAAAAGATATTTTCGGTTGCGCGCAAACCGGTACCGGTAAAACCGCTGCATTTGCCTTGCCAATGCTACAGTTACTGGATGCAAGAAAACAAGCAAACGGTCCAAAAACCATTAAAGCTCTTATACTTGCCCCCACCCGCGAATTAGCTTCTCAAATCAGCGAGAACTTTTTAGCTTACGGTAAAAACCTTGGTATTTCGCATTGCACCATTTTTGGTGGTGTATCGCAGGTAAACCAAGTCAACAACCTCCGCAGAGGAGTAGACGTACTGGTAGCAACACCGGGTCGTTTACTGGATTTGATGAATCAGGGTTATATTAAATTAAACAACATCGAATTTTTAGTGTTGGATGAAGCTGATCGTATGTTAGACATGGGCTTTATTAACGACATCAAAAAAATACTTACCAAAGTGCCTGCCAAACGCCAAACTTTATTCTTCTCGGCTACCGCAGCACCCGCCATTATGAAACTGGCAAATACCATTTTGAACAACCCGGTTCACGTAGCGGTTACACCTGTATCCTCTACTGCATCACTGGTTGAACAATCGGTATATTATGTAAAAAAAGAAGATAAACGCGGTTTATTAAAATTTGTACTGGTAAACAATAAAATTGATCATGCCCTGGTATTTACCCGCACCAAACACGGTGCCGATAAAGTAGTGAAAGATTTAGCCATTTTAGGCATTTCGGCAGCCGCTATTCACGGAAATAAATCACAAGGTGCAAGAGAAAGAGCATTAAAAGGCTTTAAGAACAGAACTATTCGTATATTAGTAGCCACAGATATTGCTTCAAGAGGAATTGATGTGGATAAATTATCACACGTGATCAATTACGAGATCCCGGAACAAGCAGAAACTTATGTTCACCGTATAGGAAGAACAGGTAGAGCCGGTGCTTCGGGAGTTGCTATGTCGTTTTGCACGAGAGATGAAATGCCTTACTTAAAAGACATTAATAAATTAATAAAGAAAAACATTGAGGTGGTGTCAACTCATCCATTTAACTAAGGCACTTTGCCTGTGTAAAATGTAATAGACACGAACAACTAATAAAAACAAATAAATAACCGTCTCTGAATGGAGACAAAAAAACAAAACAAAATGAAAAACGGAGTAGTAAAATTTTTTAACGAAGCAAAAGGCTTTGGATTTATTAAAGAAGAAGGTGGACAAGATATCTTTGTACACGCAACAGGATTACAAGAAGACATTCGTGAGAATGATAACGTAGTTTTTGAAATTCAAGAAGGTAAAAAAGGTTTAAACGCAGTTAACGTTCGTTTAGCTTAATTATCTCTCTCTTAATATAGAGTTAAAGGCCCTTTACGCAAGTAAGGGGCTTTTTTTATGATTTATATTTTAGGAAACAAAATAGTGCTCGTCAATAGGACTTTTGGAGGCAAAAGGCAATGAAAAGGGGTTTAAATTTTGATGTTAAAGCAATGCCTTTATTTTATATCTTAGTTTTCGTCAACAAAAACCCGCATTTTGAAAGTACATGGATCGATAGTTATTTTACCGCTATACCTGTTCTTCAATTTTATTTTTCCCACCCTTATCAATTACTGGTGGCCACAAAACTCCTTTTGCTGTTTAGAAATTGTGAGTTGTATCGGCGCTTCTTTAATTCTGGCTTTTATTCTCTCCCGCCAGCACCTGCGTCATCCTGCTAAACACAAAGTCAATCTGGGTCTACTCATCAATATTTTAAATATCACCGCCATTCCTTTTGTGTATTCACGTTTTATTGTGAGTCACAGTTCTGAAAACACGCTGCAGACTTTTTTAATCGTCTTAATTGCAGTCACTCTTCTCAATCTTTTTCTCATTGGATTGGGTCAGCGTAAATCGGTTTCTTATTACGAGTAATTTTTTTATTTTTTTTCTTTCGCAACGATGATCAGCGATGGGAAATGGTCGCTGTAGCCTCCTGTATAGGCCCCCGAGCTATAGGTGCGAAAAGGATATCCCTTAAAATTACCATGATCACTTTTTAAAAAAGGCTTATTAAAAATGCGCACGGTGTAATACTGCCAGCTGCTGTAATTACCGGGGATCCAGTTATAACTCAACATTATCTGATCAAACAAATTCCAACTGTCCTGCCAGGCCAAAGTGCCAATGCCCTCCTTATAGGGTTTTTCCATGGGATTAAAATAAGAGTCCTTCGTGGCTAATTTTAAATCCGCATAAGTCCCAATGTTTTTTTTTACACTTTCGTTTATTGGGTCATCATTTAAATCGCCCATTATTAAAACCTTTGCTTTTGGATCAGCGGTAGTAACACTATCTGCTATCCTTCTAGCAATTTTCGCAGCCACATTTCTGTTAGCCCGACTCAGCATCTCCCCACCCCTGCGCGAGGGCCAGTGATTCACCAGCACAGTCAAGGGTTCTCCGTCAAACAAACCACTTACCACCAAAATATCGCGCGTTTTATGAGTAGAATCGGTAATTAATTTTACGCGATATGCCACTGCCTTTCTTACACTAAAGTAGCGGGGATTATAAATGAAGGAAGGATCGACGCCTCTTGAATCAGGACCTTCAATATGCACAAACTGATAATTCCGTTTTTTTAAACGCGGGGCATTAATAAGATCCTGAACCACCTCTTTATTTTCTATTTCACACAAACCTAAAATGGCCAAACCCTCCGGATTCACATCAGTTCCCATTTGTGCAATTACCTCCGACAGATGATCGATCTTGGTTCGGTAACGAGGACCGGTCCATGCATTCAAACCTTCGGGGGTAAAGTCCTCATCGTTTTTCCATTTATCATTTAAGGTGTCATATAAGTTCTCTACATTCCAAAACCCAATGGCCGCCATATAATAAGTTTTGCCTTTTTCTAATTGCTGAGAAAAATACCGGGTACTTATAAAAACAAAAAGCAGAATAAAAGCTGTTCGCATTTGGGTGATTTTTTTCCAAACATAAAAAATTATTTCAGCAGATTTCCTTGCCGCAAAAAAGATAAATTTCACAGGCGATTTTGGAATTTGAAATAATAATTATTTTTATTTATTGGGTACCCAAATCATGCGCAAAATAATCTCAGGTTTAGGCTTTATTCTGCTCTGTCATTTTTCTGTCGCGCAGAAAGACAGTGCTCTCCTTGATTTGGTCGATACGAGCGGCAACACAAGCAACCTGCCTCTATTCAGCATGAGTGGCGATGATGCCGAATCGGGTTTAAACCAACAAGATGTTTCATCTTTATTACAATCCTCACGCGATGTATTCACCCAATTTGCCGGTATGCAATTTGGTGCGGCCCGCTATCGTTTGCGAGGCTACACAGCCGAAAACCAACAAGTGCTTATTAATGGCATTAATGTAAATAATTTAGAAAGCGGTTACAGTTCCTGGAGCAATTGGGGCGGCCTTAACGACGTGACCCGTTATACCGAAAACCGATTTGGCATTTACGCGAACCGTTATGCTTTTTCAGGCGTGGGTGGTTACACCAATATCGATTCAAAAGCCTCCTCTTTCAAAAAAGGCAATCGTTTTTCTTATGCCCTTAGCAACCGCAGTTTTAGAAACCGTGTGATGTTCACGCATTCAAGCGGCATGCAGCGCAATGGCTGGGCTTACAGCTTTTCGTTTTCTGCACGCTGGGGCAATGAAGTGTATGTACCCGGAACTTACTTTAATGCCAAAGCATTATATCTGGCTATTGACCGACGCATCAATCATAAAAACACGATCAGCTTCACGGCCTTTACGGCGCCAATAGAACAAGGACGAACCAACGCCGCTACCAAAGAAACCTATGAACTCGCTTCTTCGCACTATTACAATTCGGCCTGGGGTTATCAAAATGGTAAAGTGCGCAATGCCAATGTGAGCAACACACAAAGACCCATGCTTTTGTTATCTCAGCGTTATCAATCCGATAAAAATTTACTGATCACTTCTTCGCTCTCGTATAATTTTGGAAGGACTTCCCAAAGCGGTATTATGTTTAACGATGCGCCAAATCCGCGTCCTGACTATTACCGCTACCTGCCTTCTTATTATTATGCTCTGGCTGATACCGCTGCCGGCGATGCGCTGAAAGAAAACTGGAGCAGTGACATCACTACCCGGCAAATAAACTGGGACCGGCTCATTGCCATGAATCAGGCCAATTTGTATACCGATCCGCATTTATTGGGTCAAGGCATTAACAACTCTGAAACCCGCGCCAGATATATTGTTGAGCGGCGTGTTGAAAATTTACAGAATCTGGGTTTTACCACGGTCATCAATAAACGCTTGAACAAATGGTTTTTAAGTGCCGGTTTAAATGCCAATCACTATGTCAACAGAAAATTTAAAGAAGTGGAAGATCTGTTGGGGGCAAGCTTTTGGCTGGATGTGGATCAGTTTGCCGAAGGTTTGGGCGTGGAAGAGTCCATTCAACAAAACGATCTCGATAATCCCAATAAAAAAGTGAAACAAGGCGATAAATTTGCTTACGATTATGCCATTCACATTAAGCGCGCTGAGCTCTGGTCACAAGCTGAGTACAATGCCAGAAAATTCGATTGCTTTTTTGCCTGTTCTTTTTCTGATGTTAAAGTATGGCGGGAAGGTTTTGTGGCCAATGGTAAATTTCCTAATAACAGTAAGGGTAACAGCGAGAAGATTAATTTTTTTAATTATGCTTTTAAAAGCGGTCTCACTCATAAAATTTCAGGGCGACAGTTTTTTACACTGAATGCTTCCTACTTAACACGGGCTCCCGAAACCAATAATCTGTTTATTTCTCCACGCGTACGAAACGATTTGGTTTCCTACATCAAAAATGAAGAAGTCATTTCAGGTGACCTGAATTATCTAGTCAAGTATCCTGAATTAAAATTACGCTTCACTTTTTATAATACGCAGATCAACCATCAGCTGCAGGTGCATACCTATTGGCACGATGTGTATAATACCAATGTGAATCTCATTTTAAAAGACCTCAACCAAAATCATTCAGGACTGGAATTTGGTCTGGAAAAAATTATTCAAACCTCTCACGTGCTTCAATATGCACTTGGAATCAACCGCAGTGTGTACACTAACCGCCCAAGCTTAGATGCCTGGCAGGACAATAACAATGCGCCCATTTATCAGGACCGAGTGGCCTATTTAAAAAATTATAGGGTGGGTGGTTCGCCGCAAGTTGTGACGGGGATTGGTTATCGCTATAATAACAAGAACCAGTGGTTTGTTGGCCTTAACCTGAATTACTTTGATCAGATTTATGTGGAAGCGAATCCTGACAGAAGAACCGAGGAAGCCGCAGGAAAATTTCAGAGCAATGAAACAGAACTTTCTGCCAAAATTGTGGCTCAGGAAAAATTACCGGCTTATTATTTGGTGAATGCCGTGGCAGGGAAATCATTCCGCTTAAAAAAGAAATACCCGCTTAATCTCAATCTGAGCATTAATAATCTTTTAAACAACAAGAACATTCTTGTCTCGGGCTTTGAACAATTACGCTGGGACGCCAGTGATATCAATAAATTTCCCACTAAATATTATTACCAGCAAGGATTCAGTTTTTTGATCGCCGCAAATTTTAATTTTTAAAAATAAAAATTATGAAACAAAAATTAATTTTCTTTTTAAGCTACAGTGTTATAATACTGCTGTTTAGTTTTTGTAAAAAGACTTTTGATAATCCACCTTACAAAACCCTGAATGATGGCGCGCAAATCAGCATCAGCCAATTAAAACAAAAAATAGCGGCAAGCACCTTCGCTTATAAATTCGGACTGGGTGATACTAATTTGTATTGCACCGTAACAGGCGACGAAAGTTCAGGCAATTTATACAAACAGGTGTATGTGCGGGATGAGGCCGGTGCTGCTTTACAGATCAATCTGCTTAACCCCGGTGGTTTATTTGTGGGCGATAAAATCCGAATTAACTTAAACGGCATATATCTTATTTCCGCTAACAGCATGGTTTACCTCGATTCGGTGGACCTTGAAAAAAGCATGGTGAAATTATCTTCCGGTAATGCGGTCACGCCAAAAGTTACAACGATCAGCGATATTTTAAAATACGCCAACAATCCCTTAGATCCCTCAAGCCTTCAATCACAATTGGTCGAACTTAACAATGTGGAGTTCGATAGTGTGAGTCGCGGTAAAACTTTTGCTGATGCCATTGGTAAAGCGGCTTTAAATCGCACCCTCAGCACCTGCTCTTATCAGAAAATAACGGTTCGCACAAGTGGGCGCTCTAATTTCGCGGCTAAGTTTTGTCCGGCTGGCAATGGAAAAGTGATCGCTTTGGTTTCTCAGTATGCGAACGACATGCAATTAACCATTCGCAATTATAACGAATTACAAATGGATGGAAAATTGTGTACCGGTCCAACACCAACGGTTGTGGTAACGAATACCTTTGTTTTAGCAGCCGCTGTAAATTCAATCAGTGAATCCTTTGATGCGGTAACAAGTTCATCTGATTTTACACCCAATGCCTGGATCAATTTTAATGAGATAGGTTCAGTGAAATGGAAAGGACATTTGGTTTCCTCTACCTACAAGGCTTTAAAGGCCTCGGCTTATAATTCAGGAAATTTGAACAACAGCATGTGGCTCATTTCTCCACCAATTAATTATAAAAACACCTTAACACTGAGTTTTAAAAGCGGCTTTGCTTTTTGGGATGCCGGTCACCCCAATGCCCTGATGGCTTATGTGAGTACTAACTTTAACGGCAGTAATTTTAGTAGTGCCAACTGGACCCCCATTTCTTCTGCCAATTACGCCGATGGTACCGGCTCTCAGTATACAGGTCCTTTTGGCATGAAAGCATCGGGTACGATTACATTAAACAGCATGGCGCTTTTAAATAACTATAGCGGTACCTTTTTTATAGCCTTTAAACACATGGGTTCTACGGCTTTTAATTCAGATATTTATTTGGATGATATAGTGGTACAATAATGTATTTGAAACTATTCTTGCTCATAAAAAGTATCGAATATATTTCCTAACTTTAATATTGTTTAGCGATGAGCGCTATCAAACCAATTTTTAATTTACCCAAATAAATCAAAAGCCCATGAAACGATTCAAGCTATTTTTTGGCATAATTATCTCAGTCCTTAGTTTCAATCAACTAGTTGCTCAATCTTACGTTCCCTTTCCTGACAGTAATTGTGTATGGTCTGTTGGGGTTAAAAAATTTCTGATTAAAGGCGATTCACTCATAAACACATTTACTTACAAAAAGTACTATGTCACAGCTGATTCAAATCTTTCTCCCGGCACATTATATTTTAAGGGTTTAATTCGGCAAAACAAAGCTCAGAAAAAGATCTATGGAATTGCTCCCGGCGATACCATTGAGAAATTGTTGTATGATTTTAATTTAAATCTGAATGATTGGGTAAGTGTTTATTCTGTTATCCCTTATTCCTCCTCCAATGGGCCATACACTTTGCAAGTAACCATGAAGGATAGCCTCTTAATAAATAATCAATACAGAAAAAGATTGTTTCTTAGGAAAAATGTCTATTCACAGGGTGAATTTTGGATTGAAGGAATTGGATCGTATTTTGGTCCACTGCAAGTAGGTGTAAGTTATGGTATAATGTGGGGCACCGACGACTGGAGACCTCCATGTATCCCAACTTTGCTTTGTCAAAAAACCGGATCGGTAAGCACTTACATTAACCCTTTATATAATACTTGTTTCAAATACACGGCTTATGTTTACAATTGCACGCAACCAGTTGGACTAGTGAAAGAGTCGCTAAAAAACAGCCTTAGCATTTCTCCAAATCCCTCCAACGAATCGGTGAAAATAAAAATTGACCTGCCCGGCGATAAAACATATGTAGTAAAAATTCAGGATGTTTATGGGAGAGAACTTTATCATCAGTTAATAGAGGAAGAAACAAATTCAAATTTGAGTATTTCTGATTACCTACCAGGCATTTACTTTGTAAGCATTATTTACCAAGGTAAAAGTCTCGACACGAAAAAACTGATCATTGTCCACTAAACAAAAAACCCTCAACAAAACTGAAGAGGGTTTTAAAAAAATTAAATCTTATTTCTTAACTCAACAATACTTTCTTGGTCTCGGCCAAAATTTCGTTGGCTATTTCTTTGGTGGCTGCTTCAGCGTAAACACGTAATACCGGCTCGGTGCCACTGGCGCGAATCATCATCCAGGTATTCTCATCAAAAAAGAATTTGTAACCGTCCAGATCATCCACACGACTTACTTTAAATTTACCAAATGATTTATAAGCCCCGCCTTTGCAGTTTTCTAAAACTTTATTTTTAATGGTATCGTTAATGTGCAAATCGTTACGTTCAAAACAGAAGGTGCCGGTAATGGCATATACTTCTTCAATTAATTCGTGTAATGATTTACCGGTTTTGGCCATAAATTCCCAAATGGTTAATCCCATCCAGATGCCGTCACGCTCCGGGATATGTCCTTTAATAGCAATGCCTCCGCTCTCTTCTCCCCCAACCAACACATCTTCGGCCACCATAATGCTGCAAATGTATTTAAAGCCGATCTTCACAACATCCAAAGGCAGACCATAATGCTCGCACATGTTTTTAATTTTTACCGTGGTGCTGAATGCCACTGCCACTTTACCTGTTTGTTTTTTATATTTTACCAGGTAATGAATCAGCAACAAAATAATATGATGTGAATCCACAAAATTTCCTTTGTCGTCGTAAAGTCCAATACGGTCGGCATCGCCATCGGTAGCTAAACCGCAGGAGATGGTGCCTTTATTTTTAATAAAATTACTGAACTCGATTAAATTCTTGTGAATGGGTTCAGGCGCTTGTCCGTGAAAACCCGGATTATCATCACAATGCAATTTATCAATGTTTGGGAACAAACGTTGCATCACACGCTGACCGGCACCGTACATGGCATCATAAGCCAAATTTAATCCCGAATTTTTAATTGCCGCCAGATCAAAATTTTCTTCCACATGTTTAATGTACATGTCTTCAAGAGCCGCCGTTTCAAGCATACCGCTTTTTCTGGCAGCTTCCAGATCAACTGTTTTCCAGTTAGGGTTCGCCATTTCAGGAATCACATTTTCAATCTCCTGCACATGTTCTGGTCCGAGTGGGCCACCGTAAGAGCCTTTTATTTTATAACCATTGTAAGATGGTGGATTATGGGAGGCTGTGATGATGATCCCCAGATCGGTTTTTAATTTCACGGCGCCCAGGGAGATCATGGGTGTAGAGATGAAATCTTTCGCTAAAAAAACTTTAACGCCATTGGCAATAAAAACTTTGGCAGTGGTTTCGGCAAACAGTTCACCTGCAAAACGGCAATCGTGTCCGAGTACGATGCTTGGTGATTTGTGTTGTTTTAATAACCATTTTGCTGTGGCTTCCGTAACTCGCGCCACATTATCTACTGTAAAATCAAGCGCTATAATTGCTCTCCAACCGTCGGTACCAAATTTAATTTTTGTCATGTTTTGTAAAAGAAAAACAAATTTAATTAAAATTTCCGGTATGGATGTCTGCGAATTGCAGTTTAATTAGGTCTAAAAACAGATCTTATGGCAAGTTTAAAACCTAAAAGCGATGCGTGTGTTTAAAGCTAATGAAGGATATAAAATCCATTGTTCATCCTCCCCATCATGGTAAGCACTCAAAGATCCAATAAGTGAAGGGTAAAGTGGTGCAAATTCCCAATGCTTTTTTTTGATTAAAATACCCGTGCCCAAATTAGTCCCTACAAGATTAAAACTCAAACCTTGACTTATTTTTTCACTCGTAAAAGCATAATTTGGAAAGGAGAAAGTCAGGAATTCAAAGCGATGGATGACAAAAAAATAAAACGATTTCTTTAATTTAAAATGATGGGTAGTCCCTAAGGATAGTCCCGGTGCTCCAAACATGCTCAAGGTGGCAACATTTAAACCAGCCGTTACATGCAAACTGTATTTATTGTGCGAATACACCTGCCGCTCATAATAAAGCATGAGCGGGTTGCCAAGCAATTCAATACCCAGCTTGTTTTTTAATTCATGTTGCACCGCTAAGGAGTCTTTAGACATACTTGAATGCGACTTCGCTTTCGTTGCATTTACGAAACACAACAACAAAATAATCCATGCCGATTTATTCATAGCGAATTTTATGGGTTAAAACTAAACGAATTTAAGAAAAAGAGACGAATAAATTTAAAAACAGAATTTGAAGTATTTTGTGCTGGTAAAGCTTTCCTAAATTTGGTAATTTAATTTCCAAATTTGTAATTTTATTACTATTTTTGATTAATCCCAATATGGTCATTATTTCTAAAACAATTTTGGTTGATTTCGGTACTGAGCATGCCGATTCAATTGACGGGCTAAACCGTTGGTATGAATTAGCCAAAAAGGCAAATTGGACTAATTTAAACGACATTAAAAAATCGTTTAACACGGTTGATTACGTTGGGAATGACAGATTTGTCTTTAATATTAAAGGAAATAAATACAGATTAGTGGTCATGATATTTTTTGACATCAGGACGGTCTTTATAAGGTTTGTAGGTACACATCAGGATTACGAGCAGATAAATTGTAAGGAAATTTAGAAAAAAAAATGAAATGAAAACGGAAAAGATCAATAACCGAAAAGAGTATGAGGAAGTGATGAAACGCATTGAAAAATTACTTCAAAAAACTACCAAACAAGGCGGTTTTGAAAAATTGCCTGCAAAAGAAATTGCAACACTAAAAAAACTTTCTTTACTCGCAGAAAAATACGAGGATGCCATTCCATTAATGCCCATAAAAGCGCCAAGTACACTTACCGAAATGATTCGTTACAAAATGTTTGAAATGAATTTAAAACAAAAACAATTGGCTAAAGTACTGGACATAAGTGAAGCCCGAATTTCAGAACTCTTGGCCGGTAAACGTAAAATTAATTTGGCCCTGGCCAAAAAATTACACAGTAAATTGCATATCGACGCCCATTTTATTCTGGAGGTTGCCTAATACTGATTAATAAATATCAGAGATCAAACAGAAAAACCGTATTTGAAATTAAAATTCTACTGAATGATCCTTTCAAATTTAAATACCGAATTTCGCGCCACTGACCGAAGCGACATCCCCGTGAAGACCTGAATAGAGCGGTTTGGGCAGGGCAAAAGTTTTGTAAACTTTTGAGCCGGCTGGTGCGTGAGCTTTGACCCTTAGGGCAAAGACCCCGCAGCAAAAACCCGCTCCTCTTTATGGCAAGCGGGTATAGCAGGGCAAAAGGCTCGTAGCCTTTTGAGCCAGATTGTGTGTTAGCAGGGCCCCATGAAGCGAAAGGCTATCCAAAATTACCCAAAGCCTTTCTGCTTCATGGGGAGGCGCCCAAAAACTTAAAATGCTTTGAAAGAATTCACAATTTTTAGATGTACAAAATTTCTGACCGATTGAAATCAAACATTGCTACTCCCACTCCAAAGCAGTATAAACAAAAAAAGCGCCGGATAATTCCGACGCTTTTTATTTTATGTTTTAATTATTAAGCAACTCCCACTCCGTGGCAGTTCTTGTATTTTTTGCCGGAGCCACAAGGACAAGGATCATTTCTTCCGATCTTAGCTTCTACACGAATAGGTTGTGCTTTTGGTTTTTGCTGAGCGTTTTGTTCTTCCACCACATGCTCATCGCGACTTTCTACCAGTTTCTCTTTTTTGGCAGGTGCTTGTTGCTGAGTGAATCGTGCCTGAGGGGCTTTGTTCTCTTCTTCAGGCAAACCACCCATCATTAAAAAGGAGATCACTTCTTTATTGGCTTTTATGATCATCTCTTTAAAGAGATTAAACGATTCTAATTTGTAAATCACCAAAGGATCTTTTTGTTCGAGGGATGCATTTTGTACCGCTTGTTTCAAATCATCCAATTCGCGTAAATGTTCTTTCCACGAATCGTCGATCATGGTTAAGACCACCGCTTTTTCAAAACCTAAAACCAGTTCCCGTCCTTTGGTATCATAAGCCTTTTTTAAATTGGCCATTACCTGAACACCACGAATACCATCCGAAAACGGCGTTACAATGTTTTCAAAGGTATTGTTCGGGTTTTTATAAACATCACGCACTACCGGGAAAGCTTGTTCAGCAATGATATGCGCCTTCTCGATATAATGCGCTTGTGCTGCATCAAACAATTGCTGGATCAGATCGTCCTCTTTTCCATTATTAAATTGTTGATCGCTAAATGGACTTTCAATACCAAAGTTTTTAATGCACTCTAAATTAAAGCCTGAGAAATCTTTCAGTGGTTGGTATTCTTCTACAATACTGCCGGCCACTTCATAAATCATGTTGGCAATATCAATACTTAAACGTTCGCCATATAAAGCGTTACGACGACGTTTGTAAATTACCTCACGTTGGGCATTCATGACATCATCATACTCGATCAAACGTTTACGGATCCCGAAGTTATTTTCCTCCACTTTTTTCTGCGCACGTTCAATACTCTTGGTAATCATGCTGTGTTGGATCACTTCCCCTTCTTTTAATCCCATACGATCCATTAAAGAAGCAATACGCTCGCTTCCGAATAAACGCATTAAGTTATCTTCCAAAGATGCAAAGAACTGAGAAGAACCAGGGTCACCCTGACGACCGGCACGACCACGTAACTGTCTGTCAACACGACGACTCTCGTGACGTTCGGTACCAATGATTGCTAAACCACCGGCTTCTTTTACTCCTGTACCGAGTTTAATATCGGTACCACGACCAGCCATGTTAGTTGCAATGGTAACGGTTCCCGCCTTGCCCGCTTCAGCAACAATTTCTGCTTCTTTAGCGTGTAACTTCGCATTTAATACATTGTGTTTAATGCCCCGTAACTTTAACATACGGCTTAGTAATTCGGAGATCTCAACGGTGGTAGTACCAATTAAAACCGGACGACCAAGGGCTACCAGTTTAACGACCTCTTCAATAACCGCGTTATATTTTTCGCGTTTGGTTTTGTAAACCAAATCCTGTTCATCCTTACGCGTCATAGGACGGTTGGTTGGAATTTCCACCACATCCAATTTGTAGATGCTCCAAAACTCCTGAGCTTCGGTCGTTGCTGTTCCGGTCATACCGGCCAGCTTGTGATACATACGGAAATAATTTTGCAGAGTAACCGTTGCATAGGTTTGAGTAGCCGCTTCAATTTTTACATTTTCCTTGGCTTCAATGGCTTGGTGTAAACCATCGCTGTAACGACGGCCTTCCATAATACGGCCGGTTTGCTCATCCACAATTTTAACTTGTCCGCCTTCAATCACATATTCGGTATCTTTTTCAAAAACCGTATAGGCTTTTAATAATTGATTTACGGTGTGAATACGTTCGCTTTTAATGCTGAACTCACGCATCACAATTTCTTTGGCCGAAATTTTTTCTTTGGCGTCTGAAGTTGATTTTTCAATCTCAGCAATTTCATCACCCACATTCGGAATTACGAAGAACTTAGGGTCGTCAGAGCTACCGGTCAGGAAATCAATTCCTTTTTCGGATAATTCCACATGATTGTTTTTTTCATCAATGGTAAAATAAAGTTCCACATCAATTTTGTGCATCTCTTTATTTTGATCCTGCATGTAATGATTTTCGGTTTTTTGCATTAACGCTCTAACACCGGTTTCACTTAAAAATTTAATGAGTGCGCCGTTTTTAGGTAAACCTCGGTAAGCGCGTAATAATGGGATCCCTGCTTCCTTTTCATTATTTTCGGCCACTAATTTTTTGGCTTCGGTAATACAGGTTTGAATATATTGTTTTTGAATATTCACCAGCTTTTCGATGCGTGGTTTGTATTCCATGAATTCGTGTTTATCGCCCTGAGGCGTTGGTCCTGATATGATCAATGGCGTACGTGCATCATCAATCAATACGGAATCGACCTCATCCACAATGGCGAAATTGTGTTTGCGTTGCACCAGTTCATCAATGCCGCGGGCCATGTTATCACGTAGGTAGTCAAAACCAAATTCGTTGTTGGTGCCATAAGTAATGTCGCTGTTGTAGGCTTTGCGACGTTGGTCGGTATTTGGTTCGTGTTTATCAATACAATCCACACTTAAACCGTGAAATTGAAATAAAGGGGCATTCCATTCGCTATCACGTTTGGCTAAATAATTATTTACCGTTACTACGTGTACACCGCGGCCGGCCATAGCATTTAAAAAGATAGGCAATGTTGACACCAAGGTTTTACCCTCACCGGTAGCCATCTCCGAAATTTTTCCTTCGTGTAAAACCATGCCGCCAATGAGCTGCACATCGTAATGCACCATGTCCCAGGTAATTTCGGTTCCCGCTGCTAACCACGTGTTTTTGTAAATGGCCTTATCACCACGGATCTCCACGTTCTTATGATCTTTGGCCAGTTCTTTATCGTAATCGCTTACTACAACTTCTAATTCAGTATTGTCTTTAAAACGACGGGCGGTTTCCTTTAAGATAGCGAAGGCTTCGGTTAAAACAGTACCCAGACTAACTTCCAGCGCTTCGGTAATTTCTTTTTCAATATCATCAATTTCCTTGTAGAGGTCCTCTTTGGAATTTACATCCATATCGGGCTCATTTTCGATGCGGGTTTTAATGTCAGCAATTTTATCGCTTTGGGTTTTAACGGAGTCTTTGAGTTTGGCTTTAATGGCTGTTGACTTAGCACGCAGCTCATCGTTAGAAACGGAATTTAATGAACTATAAATAGAATTTATCTCATCAACTTTAGATTCAAGGTTTTTAATATCCTTCTCACTTTTAGTCCCAAACAGTTTTTTAAGAAAATCAAACATATTAAATAAAAATTTAGCCAATAAAGGTAACAAAAATTCAGGAGCGGGCTCGCTTTAATTTTGATTTCTTAACAGGCTTCTTTTCGTGTATTTGGCGGCAAAAAAAATGTAATTTGTTTGAATTGGTTTTTTGAACAGATTTTATGCGTAAACTTGGGGATTAGAGATTAAGTGCTTGTGTGTCAATTTTTTAATCATATTTGGGAAATATGGGGCAAAATGATATATTTGCACCCTTAATTTAAAAAATTCAAAGTAGAAATTTACTATTATGCAAAACAAAGGTGCTATTAAAATATTCGCCATCCTCCTGGCACTGGCCTGTATTTTTTATTTATCATTTACGTGGGTTACCCGTAGTGTAGAAGGTGATGCGGTTGACTATGCCGACAATATTGCAAACTCGGCTAAACAAAAAATGGCTGCAAAAGAATTTGCAAAAGGAAATTCCTCAAAAGAATTGAGTTACCTCGATTCGGTGAAGACCCGCAATGTGGATCATTATTTGGATTCCATGAAAAAACAAAGCGTGTACAACATTCTCATTGCTGAATACACTTATGAAGAGTGTAAAAAGAATGAGATTAACCTCGGTTTGGATTTACGTGGTGGTATGAACGTTACCTTAGAAGTATCGGTCATGGACATTATTAAAAATCTTTCCAATAACAGTACCGATGTGCCGTTTAACACTGCTTTAGCTGAAACGCAAAAAAACTTAGGTGTTAATAATAACGATGACTTTATTACCTTATTCGAAAAAACTTATAAAAAGGTAGCTCCGAATGGTCGTTTAGCCCCATTGTTTCAAACCATTGAGAACAATAAAAAAATCACTTACAATTCGACGAATGAAGAAGTGATGAAATTTATTAAAGCCCGTGTGGATGAAGCCATTGGGAATGCTGAAAAAACCTTCCGTTCACGTATTGACCGTTTTGGGGTATCACAACCAAACATTCAAAAATTAGAAGCTACAGGACGTATTTTAGTTGAATTACCGGGTGTTAAAGATAAAGCGCGTGTGCGTGAACTCTTGCAAGGTACTGCTAATCTTGAGTTCTGGGAAACTTACGAAAATGGGGAAATTGCTCCAATGTTAGAAAAAGCAAATACCATTATCTCTAACTACTTATATAACACTAAAAAAGATACACTGGCAACTGATTCATTGGCCGTGCCTGCCGGAACAGCTGCTTTAGCGGTTGCCAAAGCCGATTCACTTAAAAAAGATACCACCGCTGTAAAAACTGCTTCGGTAAATGCACAAGATACTGCCGTTAAAGGTTTCCAAAAAAGAGCGCCTTTATATGCTTTCTATCAAAATGTACTTCCTTTAGTACCTTTAAAAGGTCGTGTTACCTTAGACGAAAAAGGAAATCCGAAAGCTTATGCTGAAGGTGCTTCTTTAGGGATTGCCACTTCTAAAGCAGATACTGCAAAAGTAAATAACTACTTACGTATTGCTAGATCAAAAAATGCCTTCCCGTCGAAATTAAAATTCATGTGGGGTTCAAAAGAGGTGGAGCAAAAAGACGAGAACGGTAAAGTAGTTGGAAGCTTCTTCGAATTATTCGCTATTAAACAAACCGATAGCAAAGGTAAAGCCGCTTTAAGTGGTGATATTATCACCGATGCGCGTAAAGATTACGATCAACGTCAAGGTGGTGTGCCTTTAATTAGCATGACCATGAACAATGAAGCCGCCCAAAAATGGAAAACCATTACCGGTGCTAATAAAGGAAAATGTGTGGCTGTTGTGATGGATAACATGGTTTATTCTGCGCCACGTGTTAACTCGGAGATTTCAGGTGGTCAATCACAAATTACCGGAAACTTTACCGATGCTGAAGCTGATGCCCTTGCCGCTATTTTAAGTGCCGGTAAATTACCTGCGCCTGCTCACATTGTAGAAGAAAGTATTGTTGGTCCATCTTTGGGTCAGGAAGCGATTGATTCGGGCTTAATGAGTTTCGTTATTGCTTTAGGTGTTATTTTGGTATTCATGGCCTTGTATTATAACAAAGCAGGTTTAGTTGCCAATGTGGCCCTCGTAGCTAACATGTTCTTTATTATGGGAATTCTCACCTCGCTGGGTGCGGTGTTAACCTTACCGGGTATTGCCGGTATTGTGTTAACCATTGGTTTAGCGGTGGATGCGAACATTTTGATCTTTGAACGTGTGCGTGAAGAATTAGCCTTAGGTAAATCAACCTCACAGTCCATTAAAGAAGGTTTCAAACATGCCATGTCGTCGATCATTGACTCCAACATGACCTTAGCCATTCTCGCTGTTATCCTTTATGTATTTGGTTCAGGACCGGTTCAAGGTTTTGCAACGACTTTATTTATCGGTATCTGTACCTCTTTATTCTCAGCTATTTTAATTACCCGTGTGGTATTTGAGTGGATGTTAGAACGTAAAATGGAAATTCCATTTGACACGAAAACTACCCGTAACGCTTTCAAAAACATTCATATTGACTTTGTAGGAAAACGTAAAATTTATTATGGCTTGTCTACTTTGGTCATTATTTTAGGTGTTGTCTTTTATTTCAAAAATGGTGGTTTAAATTTAGGTGTTGATTTTAAAGGTGGTCGTACTTACCAAGTACGTTTTGAAAAAGACATCAATACCGATGACATTAAAAAATCATTGGCTGTTGTATTCCCGGGTGCTGCCTTAGATGTTAAAACCATTGGTGGTGCTAATCAAGCTAAGATCACCACTACTTACCGCGTGTCGGATAACGATCCGAATGCCGATAAAGAAGTGGAAGAGCAATTATTAAAAGGTTTAGCGCCATACGGTGCTACCGCTGATAATATCTTACAACAACAAAAAGTTGGACCAACCATTGCAACCGATATCGTTTACGGAGCTTATGGTGCTATTTTATTCTCGTGTTTAATGATGTTCTTATACATTGTTGTACGATTCAGAAAATGGCAATATGGTTTAGGTTCGGTTGTGGCTTTATTCCATGACGTGTTGGTTGTATTATCTTGTTACACCATTTGTGATGGTTTATTACCATTAGAAATTGGTCAGGATTTCATCGCCGCGATTTTAACCGTAATGGGTTACACAATGACTGAGACGGTGGTTGTGTTTGACAGGATTCGTGAGCGTTTACGTGATAGCGGTAAAGGTGATGTGTATGGTGAAGAACGTAACAAATTAATTAATTACGCTTTAAACAGTACCTTAAGTCGTACCATTTTAACTTCCTTAACCGTATTCTTCGTGTTGGTTGTTATCTTCATCTTTGGTGGAGAAAGTATCCGCGGATTTATCTTCGCTTTATTAATTGGTCGTGTTATTGGGACTTACTCTTCATTATGTATCTCTACACCAATCGTTGTAGATTTCGACAAAAAGAAATAAGACATAAAATTCTAATCAAAAAAAACCTCTCTGACATTCAGGGAGGTTTTTTTTTAGTTGTTAGTTTTTAGTGCTTAGTTTTTAATAGGGTTTCTTGGTTCTTGAATCTGTAATCTACAATCCTCAACCTTAGCCTTAGCCTCAACCTGTAATCTGCAATCTTCCCAAGTTGTTAGTTTTTAGTGCTTAGTTTTTAATAGGGTTTCTGTAATCTGCAATCTTCCCAAGTTGTTAGTTTTTAGTGCTTAGTTTTTAATAGGGTTTCTTGATTCTTGGTTCTTGGTTCTTGAATCTGTAATCTGTAATCTACAATCCTCAACCTTAGCCTTAGCCTCAATCTTTAATCTGCAATCTTCCCAAGTTGTTAGTTTTTAGTGCTTAGTTTTTAATAGGGTTTTGTGGCTCTTGATTCTTGGTTCTTGAATCTGTAATCTACAATCCTCAACCTTAGCCTTAGCCTTAGCCTCAATCTGCAATCAGTAATCAGTAATCTTCCCAAATTGTCATATAATATTTACCTTTACTAAAACAATTAACATGGGTAAAGCTTGGGTAGGTTATTTAGCGGTAGGATTTCTTTTCGTGTCGGGTATTTTCGAATGGGCCGGCGGTTACCCGAATTTGGGATTATTTTTAATGATCCTGTCCATTGTGAGTTTATTCATTCGCATGTACATCAATAAAAAAATGGGTGGAAAAGATCAGCATCATTAAACTTAGATTGTATCCAAATAGCCGAATAAAACCGCGCTATTCTTCGATCTTACTGAGTAGATTCATCACTCAATCTTGAAATAGCACACACAGCAAAAGGTTTTAACACAAGAAATTGTTCAATTAACATAATTGTACTATACATTTGAGCCGAACCCAAAAAAAAAATTAAAAGCATTCAAGAAAAAACCTTCATTAATTCCCGATCAAAATTCTTTCCGAAGATTAATTTTTGTTTTGTTCAATTTTCATTTTGTATTTGTTTTAGGGTTGATCTTATTTAAGTGCAATAAGTACTCTAGTCGTTTAACAATTTAAAATAACCCCAATGAAAAAATCGATTTTAATTTTATTTCAAGTGATTTTACTTTGTTCTTTCGTGAAAATTAGTTCTCAATCCAGCTTGACTAATTTTCAGAGAACAACTCCGAACGGAATACTAGATACTGTCTACGACCAATATGGCAAAAGATATCCTTTAGCTAACCTTAGATTAAATTCCCCAATTCCTCCAGTAAGTGATGCAAGCCAAAATTCCGTTCCAACCTATACGTGTTTCAATGCTGGATATTTTAATTTATATTTTGCAGGAGGAAGTTGTTTCGATGGCACATCAACAGCGGCATATAATAAAAGAGTAATATTATGTCAATTATTCACCGATATTTCAAATTTTATTTCTTCACCGTTATCCAATAATTCTGTGCGAATTAATATGTATTGCTCAGATACTCCTACCAATGCACCAAACACCCTAGGCACCGCCGGTGCTTTTTTCATTTTTCCTTCTAGTCCATCAAATCCTAATCAAGGTATTGTACAAAACCAAATTCAAAAAACATTAATTTCAGGTAACGATGCCTATTCAAATCTACCAATTACGATTTTTGGGGGTGCTAACAATTTTTATCATGGTTTAGTAAATGCTAATCCGGCAACTTTCTGGGATTATTCTATTAATAGTAGTACAATAAATCCAGTTGCGTTTGATTTTTATACAATAATGCTGCATGAAGTAACTCATGCCTTAGGATTTGGTTCCCTAATTGATGCAAACGGTTTTTCAAAATTTGGACCTAATAATAATTATTTTTCAAGTTATGATCAATTCTTAAAAAACTCAACCGGGTCTCCTTTATTAGCAGGGCCAAGTACTGGTTGCCCGACTTCATCGTTAACCTTTCAAGGCTCTACTTCAATTCTTTCTCCAAACTGCACGTCAACTACACCATTAGGGGTTTCCAATTGTAATACAGCAATCAAATATTCAAGCTCCGCGGTGACTGTTACTGTATACACACCGGGCTGTTATTCAAGTGGTAGTAGTTTAAGCCATTTTGAGGATTATTGTACAACTCCTTTAGGCTATGGTAACACTTGTTCAACAACGGCCAATCCTGCAAATTCTTTCAATGATTTATATTATGTAATGGGTGATGGCCTAGGATCAAGTTCAGGAAGTTGTTATGTTAAACGTTTTTTAAAACCAGAAGAACGATTAGTATTGTGTGACTTAGGATATGCCGTTAAATCAACATTTTCTTGCAGTGCTTCTGGAGCTGTAATTGATGGTTCAAATAACTATCATAATTATTCGGGAGGAGCATGTTCGGGCTTAAATGTGTGGGGTCAAAATGATGGTATTGTAAATGGCGTTTATACGTTTACGGCGCAATCAAGTTTTACGAATGGAATAAATATACCTATATCCACAAGTATAACTGCTAACGACGCCACTGTAACAACTCAAATCTCCTGCATCGAAGTGATCTACAATAACGCAACAGCTTCTATCGTGGGATCTAGTTTAGTTGTTGTAACAGCACCGGGATTTTCAGGATTAGTCTTAATTAAGTATTTACCAAAAAGTTCGACTCAAACAGGCAATCCAACATTCATTTATGTTTACTTTTTACCTGGCAATTGCAATCCGCCCAACTCTTGCGAAATAGTGCAGAATGGAGATATGGAAAGTACAAATACTACCGGAGCAGGGTGCGGTCAATTGGGTTCAACAATTAATAATGCAGCATTAAGTTGCTGGGATGCGGCTGGTAATAATGGTGGAGCACCTGAAGTTTACAGGAGACCGTGCACTTCTGCCAATCCTCCTTGCAATCTAGGTGTTCAGACACATAGCTCTGTTCCCCCTGTTGATAGTCGTGCGCCATTTCTCAATAATGCTATTCTAGGTTGTGGTGGCACTAATGCGCAAGCACAGATAGCAAAAAACAATCTTAGCACTCCATTAATACCAGGTCAAACATATCAAGTGTCATTTTGGGCAACAAATCCGCCATATCCTCAAATGCAGTCAATAAACGGACCAGTGGTTTTGACATTAGCTACAAATTCTATTTTCGCATTCGCTCCAATAACACAAATCTATCCAGCTGGATTTACTGTTATATCAGAAGTAGTTGTGCCTTTGAGTGCTCAATGGGCTCAACATACTAGCACATTTGTTTTTGCCCCTACAAATAGTATGAATGCAACGGCTCTATTAGTTGGAGTTAATCCAATTCAGACCTTTTCTATTAATCCTGGAGCAATTGGAAATGAATTATATTATTGCTTTATTGACGATATTTCAATTATACCCTACCCAAGTCCAGCTCCTGTTTTTAATATACCAGGTGCAACGAATTGTGGCAATTCAAACCCTACATTTACAAATCTAGCTCAATATGCTACCATTCCAGGTGTATTTTCTGGCTCATTTGTGACATCCGTAACAAGTGGTTCTGTAACACAATATCATTTTAATGCAGCACATACCAGTCTTTCTAGTGGTATTTATCCAATTGCGTTTACATACACAAATAATAGTAATTGTTCTGTTACACTTTATCAAAATGTTGCGATTTCACCCACATTTGGTATTTTGGTGAATAGCACTCCTTATTGCACCAACACTAATATTGGGGGTTCACTTCATGCCTCAACCACTTCTACTTCTTTTGCAACTTATGTTTGGGAACCGGGCACCTTATATGGACCGGTTCAAACGGTCAGCCCTTCAGTTAATTCAACCTATACGGTTACTGCAAATGTGGGCGGATGTTTTACATCCCAAACCTTAGCTATTCGTGTCTCATCAACATGTTGTACGAATACTAACTTACCTAGTCTTGGTTCAATTCTTTCTTCAAATTCATACACAGGATCATATGTTTGCAATGGAGACATTACAATACCTTCGACTTACTTTTCAACACTGATGGGTGAGTTTTTATTTTCGCCCGATGCAAAATTAATAATTGAAAATGGAGGTCATCTCTATATACAAAACTCGCATTTATACGCGTGTTCAAATACAATGTGGCAGGGTATAGTTGTTAAAGACGGAGGTTCATTTGCATCAGATCCTCATAATTTAATTGAGGATGCAAAAATCGCTGTTGATGCAAGTAATCAGTTTACTAGTTCAGTTACAGGCATATTGAATTTGAATGGAACTACGTTCAATAAAAACTTCATAGATGTTAAAATCACAAACTACACTCTTTCACCTTTTACACCACCATTTAATTTTGAAAATTGCGTTTTTACATGTAGAGCACTTCCATTTGGCCCAACACTTTGGCCAAAAACAGGTTCAACGTCAAATCTCTCAACTGTCGGTGCTGATTTAAGATTTGCCTTTTTCACCCCTGCGGGACTAAATCCTCCATACTTAGGTCAAAACGGATTTACTGTTACAACTCTTAAAACTCCGTACGCTGGTCAAACCTCTTCAATTGCAATACTAGTCACAAACGTTGGCGTAACAACCTACACAAGCTCAAATTATAATGGAGCACAGTTTAAGGGAATTACAATTGGAAATGGCGTTACAGCGGCTAATTTTAATGTTTTTGATAGTCATACCAACTTTATTTATTCGATCAATAGCAATGTTTACAGTTACAATAATGTTTTTCAAAATTCAAGATCGTCAACTGTTAATCCTAATTTAGTTGAGGGTAGTGCAATCTATAGTGAAGTTATTGATCCTCCGGTTCCAGGACCGTTTGCACCACCATTTAATAATATACTCTCTTTACACCCCAATGGTTCAGGGCCGGCAAATAGATTTTATGATTGCCTTGTTGGAGTTAACGCCATAAATACATTTAGTATCAATCAATATTTTGCAACAGTTAGAAGCACCCAATCCACAAGTAATCCTATAAACTCGCCTTCTTATGCGGGCTATATGGGTTTCAGAGCAAAAACGAATCGCTTTGCCCAATACAACCTTCAAAATGTGGAATTCAGCAACATAAATAACCCAGTTAATATTACAATTGAACCGGGATTCTATTCTGTAAATGGTAGTTCGGCAACTACAGGTGTACTTGCAGGTGATATCATTATCACGAGTTGTTATTTTGGAGCAAACCTTACGCCTACTACTTCAATTGGTCTTACTTATATGAATAAAGCCGTAGAAATATTTTCACAAGGTGGCCCTACATGGAATTTTTTTGGTGGCACTGGTATTTATGTTGGGCAAAATACAATTGATAGAGCCTTCAATGGAGTTTCTTTTTATGGTATTAAAACCTCTAAAAATAGTATTGCTTCAAATTCCATTAAATTAATTGATGAAAATATACTTTTTAATAATCAAAGGGCAATAGCGATGGCATATAGTTATTCAACGTCAGCTGTATCGAATACACTATTAGTTTTGCCGACACAAACTACATTTACAAATACAAGGGTAAATTTGCTTCGTGCCGGTTTCAATACAGCACCAACAGTTAGATGTAATACTTTAAAGGATGCTCATAGAGGTTTCGTGTTTGAAAACACTAATCCTGGAACCTTTTGGCGTGGCAATACAATGGAAAACCACAAAGAAGGCATGGTTCTTACTAATATAGCAATTATCAATGATCAGGGTAGCACGGGGAATCCAAGTGATAATAAATGGTTAGGCTCCGCATGGGGCGGAGTAAATTATGGTGTATATACCGAAACATTTAGCAATGCGGCTTCCTCCAAACTCTATGTTAAAACCGGATACTCGCCACCAAACATTGGGGCAGCATTTAGCGCATTCGGATATGGTGTCAGTGGTAATCTCACAATAACTACCGGATCTTATATTTGTGGGAGTTATGATGGCACAGGAGGCGGTTGGACTGGTTATCCAAAAAATATAAGGGGTCCGAAATTAAATGACTTTCCTAGTAGCGACTCATACTATAGTGCTGCAAATTCCATGTTTAGATTCTTACATAATAGTGATAATGACAGTATAAGAGAAAACATTACAGAATTACATGATTTTTATTACAGCATACTTGGGACCAGTATAGAAACCTTCTATAATATTGAATCAGATATTTCTAACGGAAATATTTCCTCAGCGTCAAGCCTACTTTCCTCAGTGAGCCAAACAAATACCATTGAAATAAATTACAAGTCATTTTACAGTTTATATATAAGTTATTTAAATAACTCTAAAAGTTTAAGTTCATCAGATAGTGCTTCTCTTTTTACACTTGCTCATTTATGCCCGGGGGACAATGGAGAGTGTATTTATCAAGCAAGGGCATTGTATAATGCTCTCTATCCGGGATTAGGTAACTACACCGATGTTTGTGATGAAACTGGCAGCAGATTAGCAAATATCGATTCAAATATTAAGTCGAATAAGGCATCAAATCAAGAATTATTGGATGTAGAAATTTTCCCAAATCCTGCCACCAATCAAATTACAATTACAAGTAATAGTGGTTTTGAAGTATCCAAAATTACCATAAAAGATGTTAGTGGAAGAACTGTTTTAACTCAGAATATCAAATCAAACGGATTTATTGCTAATTTAGATTTAAATTTAATTAATGGTATTTATTTCGTCACTTTGTATAATTCTAGCAATGATAAGGTCTCTAAAAAGCTGGTTATAGCAAGGTAGATAAGATTTAACCGAATTTTGCCCTATTAAAATGAGAACAATTGTAATATATTTTTTAATACTTGTTTGCTTTAAAGTTGAATCTCAGCAAATCGGAAATTTCGTTAAAAACGGTAGTTTTGAAGCATGTTTAAATTGTCAAAGTTATAGCCCCCCACTTAGAGCAAAATACTGGGATGCAATTGATTCAACAAAATACTATGGTAGAATAATGACTTCACTTCCACCATCAATAACTGTCCCTCAAAGTAGTTTTTGCTATCAATGGCCTCATTCCGGAAATAATTATATGTTGAGTAGTTTACTTGCTATAATGGGTTCTGCGAGCGTGAGAGGTTATCCAAGAAATGAATTAAAACAAAATTTAATTTCCGGGAAAGTATATTGTGTGAAACTTTACTATAGCATTACAAATCAATCAACACACGGGATAAATAGTTTTGGTATCTATTTTGGCGGTACTAACCTTGATACTATAAAAATTTGCGATAAAGCAATAACCTATTTAACCCCTCAAATTCAGAATCCTCCAACTAACTTTTTAACAGATACTTTAAATTGGGTGGCTTTTACTGGTACGTTTACAGCCGATGGTACGGAAAAATATATGGTTCTCGGTAATTTTAAAAGCGACAATGCTACCGATACAGTATTAATTAACCCAACTAATTTGCCTACAATTGCTAACGAAATATTATATGATGATGTTTCCTGTATAGAAGTCAATTTACCTGCTTACGCCGGTCCTGATAAATCGATAACACCAGGTGATAGTATTTACATAGGTAGAGAAAATGATTTTGCAGTTGACAAAGGTTGTATTTGGTATAAACTTCCAAACATGACCACCCCTATTGATACGATTTCTGGATTATGGGTGAAGCCAACGGTTACAACAACTTATGTTGTTCGACAGGAATTGGATTGTAGTAGTACAAAGTGGGACACTGTGGTAGTTCACATGAACCTCGTTGGGCTCGAGAAACAAAAATTTCTTACTGAAGAGTTAAAAATTTACCCGATCCCGGCACAGGATTTTTTAGAATTAAAAATCTCAAATATTGAATTGTTTAAAGAGTTTAACTCAATTACTATTAGTAATAATCTTGGTCAAGTGATAAGTGAAGAGGAAATTGATTTTAATGAAAAAACAGTAAAAATAAATACAGTTAGTTTACAAAGTGGTATTTATTTTATAACTATACGAAACACTACCCATCAAGCACTTACTAAAAAGCTGGTTATAGCAAGGTAGATAAGATTAAACTCTATTTTCCCAATTGTAATGAGAAGAATCGGCTTATCTTTTTTAATGATTGTTTGCCTTAAAATGGAATCACAACAGATCGGGAATTATATAAATAATGGAAGTTTTGAAGCCACCTATTATTGCCATCAGCCTAATTACTCTTCCATAGCGAAGTTTTGGAGTAATATTGATTCAAATAAATACGCTGGAAGTTATTGCAGTACTTGTGTAAATCTTGCAAATGTTCCAATAAACACTAACACATTTCAATACCCGAAAAACGGTAATGCTTATGTTTTAGGGACATTCTTTGACATGACGGCTAATAGCCAGAGGGCATATTTAAAAAACAGATTAAAGAAGGAACTATTAGCAGGTAAGGTATATTGCGTAAAATTTTATGTAAACATTGCAAATACAAGTACTTACGGTATGGATGGGTTTGGAATTTATTTTGGAAGTAGCCTACTTGATACGATTTCTAAATGTACGTTACCACTTAGCTATATTAGTCCTCAAATTCAAAACGCAAATAACAATATTATAAGTGATACTTTAAATTGGGTACCCATTACAGGTACTTTCGTTGCTAGTGGATTAGAAAAATATGCTTTAGTTGGAAATTTTAAATCCAACGGCTCAGTTGCAACTTCACTCATTAACCCAACATATTTACCTACAGTCTTTACAGATGCTTGCATTGATGCAGTGAGTTGCATAGAAGTCAATTTACCTGCCTACGCCGGACTTGATAAATCAATCATAATTGGTGATAGCGCATACATAGGCCGTGAAAGTGATTTCGCAGTTGACAAAGGATGTATTTGGTATAAGCTTCCAAATATGACAACCTCGATTGATACGATTTCGGGGTTATGGGTGAAGCCAACAATCACAACGACTTATGTTGTTCGCCAAGAGTTAGATTGCAGTAGTACAAAATGGGATACGGTTGTAGTTCATATGAATCTGGTTGGTCTTGAAAAACTAAAATTACTTAGCGAAGAATTAAAAGTGTACCCGATTCCGGCTCAGGATTTTTTGGAGTTGAAAATAACAAATTCTGAATTATTCAAAGATTTTAATTCTCTGAGTATTTACAATAGCCTAGGTCAACTTATTCGTGAAGAAGAAATATCATTTAAGGATGGAGCAGTGAAAATAAAAACAGATGACTTTCAGCAGGGGGTTTATTCTTTGCAAGTAAAATCGAAAAATGCCGAAGCCATTAATAAACGATTTGTTATTAGTAGATAATTCCACCAAGATCACGGTCTAAACCAATCAAACACAATCTTTTTATTTGGGCGTACACCTTTCGCCTCCGTTCATTCCGTAAATTTATCATAAAGGCAGCCCGGCACGAACGCCGGCTTGCAAACGATACACGTTAGTATAAACTTCCGCTAAATAAAGATTAATCGCGCTCGTCGCTGATTTGATCGGCCTTAAAGCCTTTGAGATCGAACACAAAGCTATTATCCGGCATCTCTACGTTTGGCTTCATCACTTTGATGTCATACACCGAAGTGCCGCCATCTTTCATCATCATCTTAATCTGAACTATTTGTTTTTTAGTTTTATTCACGAATATTTTTACGGTATGAAATTTTTTCTTTTCCGGTTTAACTGCCGGGAAAAGATCAATGCCGTGACAAAGTACGCCACCAACCGTTACTTCCTTATCGTATTTGTATTTATAACCCGTTTCGTAAATGGTAAAGATGGTACTCGGATTTTGTTCTTCGCTGGCGGGGTCAAAATTCTTAATGGTCACTTCCTTGGCGTCTTTATTATAATTCCACAAAGTTTTACCATCACAAACAATCAGCGTACCGGGAATTTCAAGTTTAAACTTTTGACCTTTCACCATAATCTTCCAGGTTTGAGGTTTATCAAGGGCTTTCTTATCCTTATTAAACATGGTATACACCACATCGGCCGAAATTGTTTTATACGCTTTGGTAATTTTGCTTAGCTCATCCAATATGGCCTTGGCCTTCGGATCCTGATCCTGTGCGCTGATAGTAACGGTTAGGGCAATAAAAAGCAATAAAAAGAATTTTTTCATAGTTTTAATCAAACAAATATTGGTCCAATTATAGACCGCCAAAGATAAGAAAGGTTTAACAAACAGCGAAAAGCTTTGAGATTTATCATATTTTGGGACTTGTCCTGATTTTAGGTCAAAACGATGCCAGAAAAAATAAAAAAGATGATTAGCGGCCTTTTAACTTCTGAATGATTTCATCCATCTGAGCCATGTCCTTAATAAGCACTTCGCGGGCCTTGGAGCCTTCAAAGGGACCAATAAATCCGGCTGCTTCTAACTGATCGACGATACGGCCGGCACGGTTATAACCAAGTTTTAATTTACGCTGCAAAAAGGAAGCGGAACCCTGTTGAAACTGCACCACTAATTTAGCGGCATCGTCAAACATTTTATCACGTTCACTTAAATCCACCTCTACTTTTCCTAAGTCCCCTTCTTCACCCACATATTCCGGCAATAAGAACGCACTTGGATAAGCCCTTTGATTCCCAATAAACTCGGTAATTTTTTCAACCTCCGGTGTATCTACAAAAGCACACTGTATACGAATAAGGTCGTTTCCGGTGCTTAATAACATATCACCGCGACCAATTAACTGATCGGCTCCACCCGAATCTAAAATGGTACGGCTATCTATTTTGCTACTTACCCTAAAGGCTATACGTGCCGGGAAATTCGCTTTAATGGTACCTGTAATGATATTTACCGATGGACGTTGGGTGGCAATGATTAAGTGAATGCCAATGGCCCTTGCCAATTGCGCTAAACGGGCAATGGGGGTTTCCACTTCTTTCCCGGCCGTCATAATCAAATCGGCAAACTCATCCACCACTAAAACAATGTAAGGCAAAAACTTATGTCCGTCGTTTGGATTTAATTTACGGTTTACAAATTTGGTATTGTATTCTTTAATGTTACGCACCTGTGCGTCCTGCAGCAAGGCATAGCGGTTATCCATTTCAATACACAGTGAATTAAGTGTGTGTATCACCTTGGTGTTATCGGTAATGATAGCCTCGTCGGAGTTTGGCAGCTTGGCTAAAAAGTGCCGTTCAATTTTATTGAATAAAGTAAGTTCTACTTTTTTGGGATCAACCAACACAAATTTTACCTGCGAAGGGTGTTTTTTATACAACAAGGAAACCAGTACAGCGTTTAATCCTACTGACTTACCCTGACCCGTAGCACCAGCCATCAGCAAGTGAGGCATCTTGGCCAGATCGGCGATAAAAATTTCGTTGCTGATGGTTTTACCTAAAGCAATCGGTAATTCGAATTGTGAATTATTAAATTTTTCGGATGCCAGAATGTTTTTCATGGGCACCATTTCGGGTGTTTGATTTGGCACTTCAATACCTATGGTGCCTTTACCCGGAATAGGCGCAATGATACGAATACCAAGGGCTGCCAAACTTAAGGCAATATCATCTTCCAGATTTTTAATTTTGGAAATGCGCACACCGGCAGCCGGCACAATTTCGTACAAGGTTACGGTTGGTCCAACCGTAGCCATGATTTTGTCGATTTCGATGCCGTAATTTTTAAGCGTACTTAAAATTTTATTTTTGTTGGCAATGAGTTCTTCCTGATTAACCTTGCTGTGTATATTACCATAATCATTCAGCAATTCAAAACTTGGAAATTGATATGAACCCAGATCGAGGGTTGGGTCGTATTCGCCAAACTGTTCCACTAATTTTGCCGCTTTGTTCTCATCTTCTATCACCTCAGGTTCTTGGGAGATGGGCGCTATTTCTAATTCGGGTTCTGCTTTGGGGGAGGATGGTTCCGGCGTGTCGTTTACTATGGAAAGATCAATGGCTGTTTCCTCTTTAAAAGGATTTGGTATTTCTTCATTGGTGTTAATCACCTCCATACCAATGTCTTCTTTGCTTTCAGGACCCACTTCCTCTTCTTTGTTTTTACTGATCAACTCAAAATTTAAAAGCTCAGCTTCTTCCTCGGCTGTAAGTTTTGGTTCGCGTGGACGATTAAAAGAGGCATTAAATTCTTTTTGTGCTTGTTCTTCTTCCTCATTTGTCGTCAGCTCGGCTTCTATACTTTCATCGGCCTGTAGCACAGGTTTTGCGGGTAATTGAAACGAAAGATTAATACTAAGCACCAAAAAGGTAAGTACCGAAAAGGCCAGCAGGGCTATGAGTCCCATGCTACCAAGATAATTGCTGAGTAAATCATTCACAAAATAGCCAAAACCACCGCCCATAAAAAATAAACGTTCTGAAAATACAGAGGACAAAACCATGGATGACCATACCATTAAGAAAAGCCATTTAGCATTAAAGGCGCCTACACGAATAAACTCACGTTGAATTAATTTTTGTAAACCAAACATAAATAGCACCGGCACCAAAATAAAGGAAGCGGCACCGAATGATTTGTACATAAAGAAATGCGAAACAAGGGCGCCAATTTTCCCCAGCCAGTTATTCACTTTGGTTTCGGGCAAAAACAAATCGGCACGATTTCCTAATACCTTATCCTGATCCAAATCCCAGGTGCTGAAATAAGAAATAAAGGCTATGGATAAATAAGCCGACAATAAAATGAGAATAAGTCCGAATATTTTTTGTGTGCGTTCGTCCTTATAAAAAATCAAAAACTGTTGCCAGCGTTGCACAAATCCGGGCTTATCTTTATTTGAAGCACTGGTTTCTGCCTTTGGCTCGGGCTTTGACTCCGAGACCTTTTGGGCGTTCTTAGTTTTGTTTTTCTTTTCCGCAGGTTTTTGCTCGTAATCCACCACGTCGTTGCGGTGAATGGGATTTTCTTCTACCTCAACGACATTTTCGGTTGTGGCGGCTCCTCTAAACTTATTTTTCTTTTCTGCGCTCATTATCCTTTAAATATAGAGGGAATGCCCTTGCGATCGGCTTCATTGCTTCCAATGTTTTTAACTACTAATTGTTAATCAAAAAACCCTTACTTTTACTTGGCTCATCGATAAAAACCGGCATGTATGTTTCATAAAATTTTTAGTGTACTATTTATTTTTTCAATCAGCCTTAAGGCTCAAAGTATTGACACCGCCTGGCTTGCCAAAAATTACAGCAAAAAGGAAGTTATGATTAGCATGCGCGATGGCGTAAAACTCTTTACGGCAATTTATAGTCCAAATGATAAATCAGAAAAACATCCCATTTTAATGCTGCGCACCCCCTACTCGGTTGCGCCCTATGGAAAAAATAAATTCTCAGCCAATTTGTATACCACACACTGGGCCAATTATATTAAAGCAAATTACATTCTGGTGTTTCAAGATGTGCGTGGTAAATACATGAGTGAAGGGGAATTTGTGGATGTGCGTCCATTTATAGAAAACAAAAAAACCAAAAAAGATATTGATGAAGCTTCTGACTCTTACGATGCTATTGACTGGCTGGTAAAAAACCTTCCCAACACTAACGGCAACGTGGGTGTGTTTGGCATTTCCTATCCGGGCTTCTATGCCACCATGGCTGCGCTCAGTAATCATCCGGCATTAAAAGCGGTGAGTCCGCAAGCACCGGTTACCGATTGGTTTATTGGTGACGATTTTCATCACAATGGCGCCTTTGCTTTGGGTGATGCCTTTAATTTTTATTCAGGCTTCGGCAAGCCTCGTCCAAAGCCAACTACCGAATCGGACAAGGGATTCGTTTTTCCGGAAAAGGATCTTTACAGTTTTTATTTAAAACAGGGGGCGCTTAAAAATTTCAAAAAACTTTTGGGCGACAGTATTAAATTTTGGAACGATTTATGTGAACACCCTAATTACGACGCCTGGTGGCAGAGTCGCGATGCGCGCCGTGCCGCTAAACATGTGAAACCCGCCATGTTAGTGGTTGGTGGCACTTTTGATGCGGAGGATTGTTGGGGTGCTTGGAATTTATACAAGGCCATTGAAGCCCAATCACCCAGTACGACTAACAAACTGGTGATGGGTCCATGGTATCATGGTGGCTGGTTGCGCAGTGAGGGCGGCTATTTAGGCAATGTGCGCTTTGGTTCTAAAACCTCACAGTATTATCAAACGAATTTAGAAATTCCTTTTTTCGAGTACTATTTAAGAGGAAAAGGCTCTGCAGATGCGCTTGCCGAGGCATCTGTATTTTTTACCGGTGAAAATAATTGGCGAAGTTTTGGAAGCTGGCCACCAAACATGGTCAACAACCGAAGCATTTATTTACAGGAAAATCAAAAATTATCCTTTGATAAACCAAGCAAATCCTTTTCACAATCCAACTACATTTCCAATCCGAACAAACCGGTGCCTTATGCCGAAAACGTTTATTCACGACGCACCCGCGAGTATATGGACGATGATCAGCGTTTTGCCGCGCGCAGAAGTGATGTATTGGTTTTTGAAACAGAAGTTTTACAAACCGAAATGGTTTTAGCGGGACCGGTGATTGCTAATTTAATTGTGAACTTAAGTACCAGTGACGCCGATTTTGTAGTAAAGGTGATTGATGTGTTTCCCGATAATTTTCAATACGATACTTCTTATTGTTGTAAGGGCGTAAAAAATGAAGCTGAAATGGCCGGTTATCAGATGCTGGTGCGTGCTGAAATTATGCGTGGAAAATACCGCCATGGTTTTGATAAACCTCAGCCATTTGACACCAATCAAAATGATACGGTAACATGTGTATTGCCCGATGTGGCCCATACCTTTAAACAAGGGCACAAACTAATGATCCAAATTCAGAGTACCTGGTTCCCTTTGTTTGATCGTAATCCGCAGCAGTACGTTGACATTTATAAATGTGAGGATAAGGATTTTATTTCTTCTGAGATCACCATTTTTCACGATGCACAAAAAGCTTCCAGTATTATTTTACCGATTCTAAAATATTAATATGATTCAACAGGTAGTGGTATATGTTCTCTTAATAACGGCCCTTGCCTTTTTAATTTACAAGTTTTTTTTTAGAAAGAAAAAAAAGAAGACCGGTAAAGACTGTGACAACTGTAATTAAACATAAGAAAGCTTCGTGTTATGAAAATATTTTCCTCTGAACAGATTCGTGCTATTGATGCTTATACCATTGCTGAAGAGCCCATCAGCTCCATTTATTTGATGGAGCGAGCAGCGCGTGTTTGTGTAAAACGTTTAATAAAGCTTATTAAATTTGAAGAACCCATTTACATTTTTTGTGGGATGGGTAATAATGGCGGTGATGGTTTTGCCATGGCACGACTTTTATCTGAACAAGGTTATACGATTAAAGTCTGCAGCATACATTATACCGAAAATTTTTCAGCGGATGCGCTCATTAATTACACTGCCTTTAAAGAAAGATTTCCTTCACAGGTCATTGATTGTTTTAAAGAAGAAGAACTTATTGCCATCCAACCCGAGTGGACTGCCGTTGCCATTGATGCTTTACTGGGGACGGGTTTGAATAAGCCGGTAGAGGGCCTTTTGGGGGAGGCTATTAAATTTACTAATTCGCATTTTAGAAAAATTATTAGTATTGATATCCCTAGTGGTTTGTATGCCGATAAAAGTTCAACCGAAAATAAATTTATCATTTGTTCGAGTTTAACCCTGAGTTTTCAATTTCCGAAACTCGCATTTTTGTTTGCCGAAAATAAAAGTTTTGTACCCGAATTTGAGATCCTCGATATTGGTCTGCATGAAAAAGGCATTGCCGAACAAAGTAGTCCTTACTTTTACATCACCCGTTCTGATATTTCCGGCTTACTAAAAAAAAGAAATAAATTTTCGCACAAAGGCACGTATGGTCATGCCTTATTACTTGCGGGATCAAAAGGTAAAAGCGGTGCAGCGATTATTTCCTCAAAAGCTTGTTTAAGAAGCGGTGCCGGCTTATTCACCTTGCATTCTACTTCCGAAGCCATCACTGCGTTATTGCATCAGTTACCGGAAGCCATGTCGGATCTTGACCCCAATGCCGATCACATTTCTGAAATTGAAAAACCTGAAAAATATTCTGCGCTTGGTATTGGTCCGGGTATTGGCTTACATGAGGACACGCAACAGGTATTGAAAAAAATTCTGCATTACTACGCTGGTCCATTAGTGATTGATGCCGATGCCCTAAACATCCTTTCTGAAAACAAAACTTGGTTAAATTTTTTACCGGCTAATAGCATTCTCACGCCACATAGTAAAGAATTTGAGCGACTCAGCGAAAAAGCTACTGATGATTTTGAACGCATCAAACTTTTAAAACACTTCTCCATGAAATACAATTGTATTGTGATTTTAAAGGATGCACACACGGCCATAGCAATGCCCGACGGACATGTGTTTTTTAATTCGAGTGGCAATGCCGGATTAGCAAAAGGCGGCAGTGGCGATGCGCTCACCGGCATTATTCTAGGCTTGCTCAGTAGAGGGTATACCGAAGCACAGGCATCACTCATTGGCACCTTTGTGCATGGTTATGCAGCTGATTTGTGTATCCGCAAAAAAAGCATGGAGAGTTTATTGATCAGCGATGTGATAGCTCAATTAGCTAAAACATTTAAAAAATTAGAAGAACTAAAAAACTAAGGTTTGTTCTCATCTTTTTTGGTGATGATGTAATTGATGTGAATTTGTGGCGGTTCATCGCCTTGGCTAGCATTTTCTTCAGAGCTTATTTCATTGAAGTCTTCCGTTTCCCCGTCCTCCTCTTCCCATTGGTACACGCGGCGTTTCGGACCTTCCTTTCTGTAATTAAAAGCCACCAAGATCCCTGCAATTAAACCAAATAAATGTCCTTCCCAACTCATTTCTTCTTTTATGGGAAAGATGCCCCATACAATGCCGCCGTATAAAAACACCACGAGCATCGAAACAACCATGAGCCGCAGGTGTTTGCGAAAAACCCCGCTGAAAAATAAAAAACCGGCTAATCCATAAACCAAAGTACTGGCACCAATGTGATAGGTGGGCTCCGTGATGTTATTTCTACCACCGATCCAGAGCCAAAGTCCACTTACCACCCAGATCCAGAGAAAAGCGGCTTTGGCGATTTTTTTATAAAAATAAAAAAGCAACATTCCTAAAACCAAAAGTGGAATGGTGTTGGAGACGATGTGTGAGAAATTACCATGAATAAAAACCGAAGTGATAATTCCGCCTAAGCCTTTTGCATCTCTTGGTAACACACCAAAGTGGGTGAAATTATAATTGCCAAAATGCTGACTAAGAAAAATTATCCAAATAAAAACCACAAAAAAAAGCGGATAAAATAGGGTGCTGTAAATTTGTTTAGCCAAGTAGTTTTTCACAGTCTGAATGTCTGAATTAAAAAATTTAGAACAAGGTTAAAAAAAGTTTTGTCTCGTTATCAGAACTTCGTAAAATAGGTTTGGATTTACCGGTATTTATTTCTATTTTAGGGAGTTGCAGTGCTAAGCAAAACACCGCCTTAAATTTTTTTGAAAAAACGGATCTTATATTCTCTTTTGTTCCTCTCTTTATTAGGGAAACATTACGCACAGAACGACTATTCAAAATGGTATTTTGGTGCACAGGCCGGCTTGGACTTTATGACCAGTCCGCCTACTGTGCTTACCAATGGCACGATGACAGCCGTAGAAGGATGCGCATCGGCTGCTGATGCTGCCGGAAATTTATTGCTTTATACCGATGGGGCAACCATTTGGGATCAAACGCATGCCGTAATGGCCAATGGTTCGGGCTTATTTGGTAATTCGGCATCGGGACAAGCGGCCCTCATTATTAAGCAACCAGGAAGTGCCATTTTATATTATGTGATTACTCAGGGTGCAGGTTCGGGTGGATTAAATTATTCGATTGTGAACATTAGTTTATCGGCCGGTAACGGTTCGGTAACGGTAAAAAATAACACACTGGCGCCATTATCGCAATGCACCGAAAAACTAACAGGAACTAAACATTGTAATGGTACCGATTTTTGGATTGTGACTCATGATTTAAATTCGAGTGTGTTTCGTGCTTATCTTTTATCATCTACCGGGTTAAGTGCGGTTCCGGTACTATCAACCGTTGGGAGTTCTTATACCGGCAGCTCAGGATTGCAGGGCTGGATGAAGATTTCACAAAACGGAAAAAAACTTGGGGCTGCCATGTTTAACATTGGATCGCCTTGTGAATTGTTTGACTTTAATAACACAACCGGTGTTGTTTCAAATTCGGTTAGTTTACCGGTGGGGCTCGAATCGGCCTATGGCGTTGAGTTTTCGGGCGACGGATCAAAATTTTATTCCAGCACGGGAGGCATCATTTATCAATGGAATTTATGTGCCGGCACCGCTACGGCAATTGTGGCTTCGCAGGTAGCCATTTCGGCAGCTCCGGTATATGGGATGCAATTGGCTATTAATGGCAAGATTTATGTAGCCCGAAATGGTCAAGCTTCTGTAGGGGTCATTAACAATCCCAATGTTGCCGGAACAGGCTGTAATTACACGAATGTAGGGCAAACCGTCGGGCCCAAAACCTCCAATGTGAGTATGGTGAATTTTGTTTCCGGCTTTCTGAATCAGCACATGACGCCGCCACCCTTTACCTACATTTACAACAATACCACAGGCTGTCAAACGGCCTCCTTCACGGCTTCACCAAATCCAACACTGTATTGTCCGGCCGCAGGCTACTCCATTACTAACTTGGCTTGGAACTTTGGAGATCCGGGTTCGGGAGCAGCCAATACAACAACGGTTACTAATCCAACACATCTTTACACAACTACCGGCACACATACCGTGCAACTCATTATGTATTACAGTTGTGGTGGTGGCTCTGACACCTTGCGGCAACCCGTGAGTATCATTGGTCCAACCTTATCGTTGTCTACGTCCTCTGTTAGCTGCGCCAGTCTAGGTTCTGCAACCGTAACGGCCACCGGCGGTATTGGCCCATATACCTATACGTGGAATCCTTCCGCACAAACCAATTCAGTAGCCACAGGATTAACACCGGGCACCTATTCCATTACCGTTTTGGATAATGGCATTAACTGTGCTTTTACCTCCACAACCAATTTCGCACCGCCTTTTCCGATGACGGGCACAGTGGCTCAAACATTTAGCTTCAGTTGCTTTGGTGCGAATACCGGAACCGCAACTGTCGTAAATTTAGCCGGAGGATCAGGCAATCAAACTTATTCGTGGACCGGTGTGGCCAGCTTGCAAACGGGTTCCATGGCCATCGCTCTCAGCGCCGGATCATATACTGTATTGGTTACCGACGCCTTAACCAATTGCACCTTCAGACAAACTTTTCAAATTACGCAACCACCTGCGCTAACTGTAACCGTGGGTGCGGCCTCACCAAGTGCCTGTGTGGGCACCAGCGTGGTGTTAACGGCAACGGCCTCGGGTGGCACGCCGGCTTATACGTATACGTGGGTAGGCGGACAAACGACCAGCAGCCAAACGGTTTCACAACTAAGTGGAGGCAATTATATTTATTCACTTACGACCAAAGACGCCAACAATTGCGGCAGTACTAAAACCGTTAGTGTTCAATTCGTTAATCGGCCAGTATTAACATTAACAAGCGTCTCCATTTGTCCACTTGCTTTTGGCACGCTGAGTGTGAGTGGCGCCGCGTCATATACGTGGAACAACCTATCTACCGGAAGCACTTTAAATGATAATCCGCTAGTGAGCACCTCCTATTCGGCGATTGGATCTGCCGCCGGCTGTACATCTGCAGCAACGGCCTCCATCATTTTAAACACGGTGCCAAGTGTTACCCTAAGTGCCAATACACCGTTGTGTTCCGGTCAATCGCTGGTGTTAAACGCCAGTGCTGGGCAATCGTATTTATGGTCAGGGCCGGGTGGATTTACCTCTTCGGTTCAAAATCCAAACATAAATCCAAGTTCATCTGTAAATTCGGGTAATTATGGACTCGTTCTAACCGCTGCAAATGGCTGTACTACAAGCGTAAGCACAAGTGTTGTGATTAATCCATCACCGCCACTAACAGCAACAGGGAGCAGTGTGTGTGCATTACAAGCCATCACGCTTAATGCCTTATCCACTCCGGGCGGCACTTTTATTTGGACCGGTCCGGCTTTTAGTTCGCTTTTGCAAAGCCCAAGCATCGCTTCGGCATCCCTTGCCAATTCAGGAAATTACACCATTAAAGTGACTTCCGCCGTAGGTTGCACAAACTCGGCAATGGTTAATGTATCGGTTACGGCCATGCCAAGTGTTTTAATTTCAGGCGACAGTCAACGTTGTGTGGGTGATGTTTTACATCTATCAGGTAGTGGCGGAACAAGCTATGCCTGGCTTGGCCCGAATTTATTTAACACCACGGTGCAAAGTCCAACACTTGGCAATGTAGGCATGGCAGCTAGTGGTGTGTATACACTCACCATTACAAAGGGGCCCTGTGTAACGAGTGGAACCACCGCATTAGTGGTTTACTCCTTGCCAACCATTAGCGCCACTAATAACGGACCAGCTTGTCAAAACAAGCAACTGAGTTTAAGTGCCGCAAGTAATGGTGTTTCTTTTGTTTGGGTTGGTCCAAGTGCTTATTTAAAATTTTCACAAAACACACCACCCATCGATTCGGTAAATTTATATCATGCCGGCATTTATACGGTAACAACCACCGACATTCACTCTTGTCAAGCATCTGCAACCACAACGGTTGTGATATTGCCGAATCCTGCATTAACCGCGCAGAGTACTACGGTTTGTTTATTTGACACTGCCACCTTAACGGTAAATGGTGCCAATACCTATCAATGGTATGGTCCGGGTAATTTTTATTCGCAATCGGCCAATGCCATCATTAACAATGTTACCAATCTGGTTCCATTAACTTACACTGCTATTGGTTTTGCCAGCAACACCTGTTCAAGTAGTATCAAAGTTTCCATAAGTACCTTATCTTTACCAAGCCCATCATTAAGTGTTCAGCCTCAAACACCGGTATGTGCGAATAAAAAGATTCAATTGCAAGGATTTGGTGCCAGCTATTATGATTGGGTAGGGCCGAACAATGTTACCTTTTCAGGACAAACCGTAACTTTTGTAGCAAGCAACAATGCTTACACCGGCACCTATACCTTATTTGGTGTGGATGCAAAAGGGTGTAGAGGGCAAGCCACCACCGTGTTGTTGATTGATCCATTACCGGTAGGCGGTTTAGATATTTCCAAGCCCGAAGCTTGTGTGCCTTTTCGATCGGATTTTAATTTTTACAGCAATGCCGCCGCTCAAATAAAATCAGTTTGGGAATTACAAGGGAAACGCTACGACACCACTACGTTTAGCGCCAATTTTATTAGTCCCGGCACCTATACCATTAAAGGCTTTCTAACGAACACGCTAACATCCTGTGCAAATACAGTAAGCATGACAGTGAAAGCCTATCCCGTTCCGGTGGCTGATTATACTTACTCACCTGCTATCCCTGTTGAGAATTCGGATGCTGTTACTTTTAGTGCCACGTCAAAAGGTGATAAAATAAGTAGTTTTGAATGGTCATTTATTGAGAACGGCGGCACTCATTCCAGCAATTCAAAAACGTTTTATTACTTTGAAGATGCCGGTTTATATCCTTTAGCATTGGTAGTTAAAAACGTTTGGGGTTGTTCCGATACCATTGTAAAAGTGATTAAGGTGAATTATGACTTCACCATTTTTGTGCCTAACATTTTTACTCCAAATGCAGATGGCATGAATGACGTATTTATTCCGGTAACCCGAGGCATCAAATTTTATAGCTTGATGTTATTCGATCGTTGGGGTGAAAAGATTTTTGAAAGCAGTGACCCCAGCTTAGGTTGGGACGGCACACAAAAAGGTGTGGCCTGTACAAATGACATCTACCTCTGGAAACTCAGTGTTTCAGGAAATAATGGCGAGGCAAAAGAAATGCAGGGGCACGTGACGTTAAGTCGCTAAGCAGTAAGTCACGATCAAATCAAAAAATAATTTATCAGGCAGTTTTACCGGGATACACACGCAGGGCTTCTTCCAAGCAGATCATAGCATTTTTAAGATCTTCAATATTTAAGACATAGGCAATGCGCACTTCATTATATCCGGCACCGGGTGTAGAATAAAATCCTGTTGCAGGAGCCAGCATTACTGTTTGTGAGTTGTAGTTAAAATCTTCGAGTAACCACTGACAAAATTTATCGGCGTTATCAATAGGAAGTTTAGCAATACAATAAAAAGCTCCGCTCGGTTTCGGACAAAACACACCATCCATTTTATTTAAGGCTTCTATCACAAAATCACGGCGTGCCACATATTCTTTATTGACGCCTTCAAAATACGATTTAGGCGTATCGAGCGCTGCCTCGGCACCAATTTGTCCGTATGTTGGCGGACTTAAACGTGCCTGAGCAAATTTTAAAGCAGCAGCCATAATATCTTTGTTCTTGCTGATGAGTGCGCCAATACGCGCTCCACAAGCAGAGTAACGTTTAGAAATGGAATCCAGTAGGATGACATTATTTTCGATGCCACTTAAGTGCATCACACTGATGTATTCTTTGCCATCGTAACAAAACTCGCGGTATACCTCATCACTTAATAAAAAGAGGTCATGTTTTTTAACCAAGTCACGCAGCGCTTCTAACTCAGCTTTGGTATATAAGTAACCTGTAGGATTACCCGGGTTACAAATCATGATACCTTTTGTTTTTGGCGTAATGGCTTTTTCAAAATCTTCAATAGATGGAAGCGCGAAACCCGATTCGATATAACTGCGTACCGGCTTAACCACCACATCGGCCGAACGACTAAAGCCATTGTAATTGGCGTAAAAAGGTTCAGGAATAATAATTTCATCACCCGGATTAAAACAGGTCATCATAGCAATGCTAATGGCTTCACTACCACCATTGGTAATGATCACTTCCGAGGCATCGATGTGGATGTTGTATTCGTTATAATAATTACACAGTTTTTTGCGGTAGCTTTCGTTACCGGCGCTGTGACTGTATTCCACAATTTTTATGTTTGAATTTTTTATCGCATCTAAAAATGAAGCCGGGGTTTCAATATCGGGTTGGCCAATATTTAAATGGAAGATTTTGAGTCCTCTTTTTTTTGCTGCTTCGGCAAAAGGCACCAGTTTACGAATGGGTGAAGAGGGCATGGCACCGGCTTTATTTGAAATACTTGGCATAATAACTATGGCTTAATTTTTTGTGGTACAAATATAAAAAAACCCTCCTAAATAAGGAGGGTTCGTATGTAAATCATAGTTGGCTTTATTCATTCGTAAGGCTTAGCCTTTGCGATGGTATAAGCCTAACGGTTTAGAATCTGCTTTTACCAAAGGTTTTCTTTTTATCAGAGCCCGGTTTTTCACCACCTCTGCTAAACGATTTTTCGCGGGTGAAACCACCTGTTTTTTCGGAAGCGCCGGTACTTCTAGGGCGTTTAAAGCCGCCTTCGCGTTTCTCACCGCCTCTGAAACCACCACCGCCTTCGCGTCTTTCGCCACCACGGTAGCCACCGCCACCGCCGCCGCCGCCACTGCGACGTTCGCCATCACCACTTCTTCCGCCTTCTTTCATCTTACGATTACTAACTTCCAAAGCAATTTTGCGGTTATTAAATTCAAGATCCTGCGAGTTTAAGGCTAAAAAGGTATCTACTAATTTACTTTCTGTTTCAAAAAACGAGAAGCTGCTTTTTACATCCACATTAAACACCATACGTTGCTGTAATTTGGCGGCATCGGCTAAAAAGTCTTTTAAACTGTTGATATTAAATCCGTCTAATGCGCCCATGTTTACAAAGAAACGAGTGGTGCGGCTATTACCAAAAGCACCGTCTACTGCACCTTTTACAATGTTAAGATCGGGAGCATTGTCGTAATACTCATGAAAACGGTTAAACTCTTCCGAAATAAAACGTTTAATTAATTCTTCTTTCGAAAGATCTTTTAATTCTTCGTAGATAGCCGGTAAGAAACTTTCAATTTCTGCATCCTTCACTTCTACATTATGTAATTTGGTAACAAGATTAAAGAGTTGTTTTTCACAAACATCTAAACCATTCGGTACATCTTTCTTTTCAAATTTCTTTTTAATGATACGTTCAATGTCTTTTATTTTACCACTGTCTTTAGGCGTAATAATAGCAATGGCGATACCTGATTTACCGGCACGGGCTGTTCTTCCGGTACGGTGGGTGTAATTTTCAACATCCTCAGGTAAGTTGTAATTAATAACGTGTGTAACATTGTTCACATCCAAACCACGAGCTGCCACATCGGTAGCTACCAGCATTTGTAAGGTTTTGCTACGGAAACGTTTCATTACAAAATCACGTTGCGATTGTGATAAATCGCCGTGTAAGGCATCTGCACTATAACCGTCTTTAATTAAATAATCGGCTACTTCTTGTGTTTCGGCTTTGGTACGACAGAATACGATTCCGAAAATTTCAGGATAAAAATCGGCAATACGTTTCAGTGCTGAATAACGATCACGTGGACTAACCACATAATAAATATGTTCTAAATTATCGGCGCCTTCATTTTTTTTACCCGTGCTTAATTCAGCCGGTTTGTTCATGTAATTTCTGGCAATACGCTCAACCTCTTTAGGCATGGTAGCCGAGAACAACCAGGTGTTTTTTTCACCCGGCGTTTCTTTTAAAATGATATCGAGATCATCTTTAAAACCCATGTTAAGCATTTCATCGGCTTCATCTAAGACCACAATTTTAACGGTGTTTAAATTAATCACACGACGTTCGATCATATCAATTAAACGACCCGGTGTGGCTGCAACAACCTGTACACCGCGTTTAATGTCTTTTATTTGTCCGTCGATGCGGGCGCCACCATAAATAGCAGTCACGCCAAAACCTTTTAAATACTTACCGTAATTTTTAATGTCGTTGGTAATTTGCACACACAATTCGCGGGTTGGCGCTAAAATAAGGGCCTGTACGCTTTTGTCGTTACAATCGATGCTGTTAAGCATAGGCAGACCGAAGGCTGCTGTTTTACCGGTGCCGGTTTGCGCGAGGGCAACCAAGTCGGTTTTTTCTTTTGCTAATAAGGCAATGGTTTGTTCTTGAATGGGCGTTGGATTCTCGAAGCCCAAATCGGTAACAGCTTTTACAAGGTCGCTGTTGAGACCCAATTCTTGGAAAGTCATTTTTAAAATTTTAAATTATACATTAAAGCCAAAATACCTCGCTTTAATGCTTCGTGCCGACAAAGGGCGAGATAATTTTTGATTCAGACGGCAAATATACGCATTTTATCTAAAATATAGTTGATAAGTTTTTTTTAGAGCATTTCATCCCATTATTTTCTATTTTTGTGAGGTTTTATGAAACATCATTACGCGATAATAATGGCAGGAGGAGTGGGTTCTCGATTCTGGCCAATGAGTACCACGCAGCACCCTAAACAATTTTTAGACGTGATGGGAACCGGCGAAACCCTTCTGCAGCAAACCTATCATCGCATGTTGAAGGTTTGCCGCAATGATAATATTTATGTGGTGACCTCATCGGCTTACCAAAAACTTGTCGCTGAACAATTACCCAATATTTTAAAAGACAATATTCTTTGCGAGCCGGCCCGTAAAAACACGGCCCCTTGCGTGGCATATGCTTCTTATAAGATTCACAAACGCGATCCACAAGCGATTACCATTGTAGCGCCAAGTGATCACCTGGTAAAAAAGGAAGAAACCTTTGTAAAAGCCATTCGTTCGTGTTTTCAAAAAGCAGAGCTAGAAGATTGTTTGATAACTTTAGGAATTAAGCCCACTAGGCCCGATACCGGATATGGTTACGTGCAGTTTATCAAAAGCGATGTGCGTGAACAAGACAAACGCATTAATAAAGTTAAAACATTTACCGAAAAACCCGATCGTGAAATGGCCAACTTTTTTGTGGAGAGTGGCGATTTTTTATGGAACTCCGGGATTTTTGTATGGAGTACCACGAGTATTATTAAAGCGCTTGAGACCCACGATCCTGAATTAGCCAATGTGTTTAAAGAAGGCTGGGAATTTTATAACACCGATCAAGAAGCCGAATTTATAAATCGCGCCTACACCACGTGCAAGAATATTTCTATCGATTACAGTGTGATGGAGAAAGCAGAGAACTCCTATGTAAGAGCCAGTATCTTTGGCTGGAGCGATCTGGGCACATGGGGAAGTTTATATACCCACATTCAGAAAGACGAACATAAAAATGCTTTGGTGGGCAAAAATGTACTCACTTACGATTGCAACAATTGCATCGTGCATGTACCGAAAGATAAATTGGTTGTTCTACAAGGTCTTGAAGACTATATTGTGGTTGAAAGTGACGGGGTTTTAATGATTTGTAAAAAACAGGATGAGCAACAAATCCGCAACTTTGTTAACGACGTAAAGGTTAAAAGAGGGGAAAAATTTGTCTAGTTCTGGTTTATATCATTAACATCTGTTAACTTTCAACACGCATTTCTGGCACAGTGCTTGGAAATACCATTTTAAAAAAATCAATTTATGAAAAAACATTTTTTACTTTTTACAAGTCTACTTCTGTTGAGTCTTTTTGGTCTGGCACAAAACAAAGCCAACCTCATTATTTTTTCGGAAGATGGTGATGGTTTTTACGCCTATATTAATGGGGTGAGGCAGAATGATAAACCCGAAACCAATGTTAAGATTACCGGCTTATCGCCTAATGTAAGTTTACGTGTGGAGTTTGCCGATAAGGCCCTGCCTCAGTTAAAACAAACCATGGTATTGGAAGGTGGCTTAGAACATACCGCTCGTATTAAACGTGACATGAAAAAACAATTAAAGCTCCGTTATTTCGGGCAAACGCCAATTGACGGTACTTCCAGTGGCGCTGTTCCAACGGTAGCCTATCACAGTGTAGAGAACAGTTCGGGCAATGACGCAAATGCTAACACGGTGAACAAGTCCAAGTCGGTGAACAATTCGGCTGGAACCAACCTTGGTGGAACACAAAGCACCACCATTACAAGCACCACAACTAATATAAATACAGGTAGTGCAGCCAATAACGATAATGTATCGGTGAATATGAACATGGGTGGGGTTGGCATTAATATGAATATGAACGGAATGGCGCCAAATACAGGCGCTACCATGAATACCACTACCTCTACGACAGTGTCGAGCAGTTCAAGCAGCACTTACAATTCTTCGGTGAGTGATAATGACAACCAAAACAACAATCAAACTAACCGTGAATCACATCATGTGCAAAACAACAATCAACCGGTTAAAGTAGGTTGCGTAGTAGCCATGAGTTCGGCTAATTTTGATAAAATGAAAGAATCAATTAACGCGAAACCTTTTTCAGACACAAAAATGAGCACTGCAAAAGTGGCTACCAAAAACGCCTGTTTATCGGTTAATCAAGTGAAAGAAATTACCAAATTATTTAGCATGGATGAAGACAAATTAACTTATGCAAAATACGCCTACGATTATTGTGTGGATAAAGCCAATTATTACCAGGTGAGCGAAGTGTTTACGTTTAGTGGCACTACCGACGACTTTAATAAATTTTTAGAGCAGTAGTTCTTGATTAAGTTTAAAAAGGCTCGGAAATTTTCCGGGCCTTTTTTTGTGTGATTAAATTGTAGGCAGATTTTGATAGTAAAGAAAAAATGCTATATTTGGTAAACTAAAAACATGCATCATGCAAATAAATTTTTGGATCATCCTTTTGGCCTCTTTAGTGCCCCTGGTGTTAGGTTTTATTTGGTATAACCCCAAAGTATTGGGTAAAAGCTGGATGGAAGCTGCCGGTGTGACCGAAGAGAAAATGAAAGGTGCTAACATGCTCCTGATATTTGGCGTAACCGCTATTTTTGCTTTTTGCATTGCTGCCATTATGCAAATGTTGGTCATTCATCAAATTCACACCTATTCCCTCTTGTCTCATCAGCCCGATTCGAAAGATCCGAACTCCGAATCGATGACGTTTTTAAAACGATTTATGGAATTATACGGTACCAGTTACCGCAGCTTTAAACATGGCGCATTTCATGGCGCCATAGCGGGTATTATGTTGGCCACCCCCATTATTGGCATTAATGCATTATTCGAGCGCAAAGGCTTTAAGTACATTGTTATCAATGGCGGTTACTGGATTTTGTGTTTGGCTTTAATGGGCGGCATTTTATGCGCGTTCATTTAATTTAGTACCAGGACGAATCGTTTGGTTTCCAGTATTCGGAATCCTCAAAATAAGGCTTGTTATTTCATTTTTTTTGGTTAAAATTATTTTTGGATTTATTTTTTGTTTCAAACATTTTTGATTAATATTGCCTTGTATTATTACGGTTGCGTTTTCTTGCGACTGAGAATCATTCAAAAAATAAAAACAGCCAAATCTGATTATCATTATTGCTCCCTATGTTTGAAGTTATTGATTTAAGTGGTAGGTCCCTATCCGAATTAAAAGAAATTGCAAAGGCATTTTCGGTTGACAGCAGAGGTTTAGCCAAAGGCGAACTCATTTTAAAAATTGTAGATGCACAAAGTGAAAATGCCTCGTTTTCAAAAACAGTTGTAGGCAAATTTCCAAAAAAAACCAATCAGGAAAATAAAGAAATGAAAGAAGAAAAAGCCGGAAAAGAAAAACGTCCACGTAAAGTGAAACTGGATCCAATTCGTGAAGATGTGGTTCAAGAAACTGTTGCTCCTGTTGCTCAGGAGGAAGAAGAGGTTGTTATGCCTGTGATTATCCCCGTTGAAGTTTCTGAAAATGCAGAAGAAAAAACAGAAGACGGTTCGATGGATGTTGCGGAAGAAGAAAGTCAAACCGAATCGGTAGCCGTGCAGGGCATGCCTAAAGAAGAAGTGGAAGCAGAGCCGGCTAAAAAACCAGAAAAAGTATATTATAATTTTGACAACATCGTTTTTGTAACCGGTGTTTTGGAAATCATGCCTGATGGTTATGGTTTTTTAAGAAGCTCCGATTACGATTATTTAAATTCACCGGATGACGTTTATGTATCGCAATCACAAATTAAATTATTTGGCTTAAAACCGGGTGATGTGGTTAAAGGTGGTGTGCGTCCACCGAAAGAAGGTGAAAAATATTTCCCATTAATTAAAGTTGATCAAATTAATGGTCGCGACCCGGGTTATGTGCGCGACCGTGTAATTTTCGATTACTTAACGCCTTTATTCCCTTACGAAAAAATAAAATTAACCGGTCATCCTCAAGAAAACTTGAGTACCCGTGTTATGGATCTTTTTGCTCCCATCGGTAAAGGGCAACGTGGATTAATTGTGGCGCAACCAAAGACCGGTAAAACCGTTTTATTGAAAGACATTGCAAACGCCATAGCTTATAACCATCCTGAAATTTATTTGATTATTTTATTAATCGATGAACGTCCCGAAGAGGTTACGGATATGGCCCGCAGCGTGAAAGCGGAAGTTATTTCAAGTACTTTTGACGAACCTGCAGAAAAACACGTGAAAATTGCCAACATCGTTTTGGAAAAAGCAAAACGTATGGTTGAGTGCGGACATGATGTGGTTATTTTATTAGATAGTATTACGCGTTTAGCCCGTGCCTATAATACGGTATCGCCTGCCAGTGGTAAGGTATTAACCGGTGGTGTGGATGCTAATGCGTTACACAAACCAAAACGTTTTTTTGGTGCTGCCAGAAAGGTAGAAAATGGTGGTTCATTAACTATTATTGCAACAGCTTTAACTGAAACCGGTTCTAAAATGGACGAGGTAATTTTTGAAGAATTTAAAGGTACCGGTAATATGGAATTACAGTTGGATCGTAAGTTATCTAACCGTCGTATTTACCCGGCTATTGATTTATTGGCTTCATCAACCCGTAGAGATGATTTATTGGTGGATAAAGAAACCCTTACCCGCTTATGGGTATTGCGTAAACACTTGGGTGATATGAATCCGCAAGAAGCGATGGAGTTTTTACTCGATCGTTTAAGACGCAGCCAATCGAATGAAGAATTTTTAATTAGTATGAACGGCTAAGCATGAATAAACGTGCAGTAAGTATAGGTTTACTCTATTCGGTGTTGGCCATCATTTTTAAATTAGTTATTCTCTTAGGCGGTTATACACTTACTAAATTCGGTTTTTACTATTCCAATATTGTAACGGTTTTATTTACGCTTCCTTTTTTCTTTCTTGCCATTTATTTGGTGAGAGAAAAAGACCTGGGCGGTATTATATCGGGTAAAGACGCTATGCGCATGGCCATGACGGTATTGGGCATTAGTGTTATTATTTTAAGTGTATATAACTACATCGAATTTAATTGGAAGTTTAAAGACATTGCTACTCAGTATTATCAAGGTAACGAGTATTTAGAGATTTTAAAAACGCAACAGAAAAAATATCCCGATAAAATAAAAGTTGAAAATTTTCCGGGTATCATTCAAGAACAACTGAGTTCCTTATCGGCTTTTAAAGCCACAACCGGAAAACTCATTCCATTGTTATTTATTGGTGTTGGCGGTGCATTTATTTCGGCAATACTCCTTAAACGATCCACAAAAAAATAAAATCAATCCGAAATTTATTATTTTCGTTTTTTGCGCGTAATTTTATTCTTTCCACTTTTGAACTGTTGGCAATCATCAACTCGCTTATCGGGTGTTTCACAAGCCGGATTGCGAAAAAGCGATATGGCTAAACTGCAGTAAACTCCAAGGCCATTGGTGTTAACTTTTACAATTACCGGTATTATATTATCGACTCCAATTACAAAACTGCGGTATCTGAGTGCCAAACCTATTTGTGGATACACGAAACGCTGAAAAGTAAGTGGAAGCGCTGCTTCAAACTGCATGAATTCGTAACGTGGGCAAAAGGAAATAAGATCCTGACTTTGTACCCCAGTTAAGCGATTTGGCACCAAATTTTTAATCACACTTACATTTAAGTAGAGATAATTATCGACATTGTAATCAAATTGCCCGGTAAGCGCGGTGGGCAAACTCGACCAGATGGCATTTGGGTTTTGAGTTGTGCTATTAAAACTAACCTGTAAGGCAGAGGCAAAAGTGGTGTCCTGAGTATTTGGATTCATAAATCCCGAGCCTTCGGCTTTTATAATGGTAGGATTACCTTTTGTAAACCGAATATAACCCGCATCGCGCATTGCTAATCCAATTTTATAACGGTAATCCACATATTTACAATTAGACCGTGTTGAATTGGCATAATATGACTCAATATAATCCAGCATCTTTTTATAAGTAAAACCAATATCCAAGCCAAAACCCCTTCCTGCTTTCCAAAGAAAATCGGTTTGTTTATAAACGGCTTTTAACTCATCTACACCTAAACTGGCACCACCATAATTATAGCTTTTAAACCGGATTAAATCGGCATAAGCCATGTTGATGCCGATGTTATATTTTAAATTTCCAGCTAAGGTAATGAGTGTATTGCGCGAGCGTTTAATCATTTTTCCAAAATTAAGCCCATATTCTACCCAGGTCATTGTGCTAAATTTGGCATTGCTAAAATCCCGTCCTACAATATCAACGTTGGAAGAAGAATTAAAAAAAGAACCCCGTAACATCATGGTAGATAATTCAAATGGCACACGGCGTGTATCAATAACCGAGCGTGCGCGGATAAAAAAACCGGCGCCATAATCTCTTTTGCTTATAGTAAAACTTAAACCTTCCACGCTTCCACCGGCATGTAAAAATTGTTTTCTTACGGTTTCTTTTTGAATAGGTTCAGCCACAGTAGCCAGATTACGCAAAGAAAAGCTCGGTATGTAGCCCATATTTGTTTTAACGTAGGCATTTAAGCCAGCCATGTTAATTTGCATGTAAGTTCGTGAATCAACCGTTGAGGATGGATTGAGGTAAATGCTGTTGGTGGGTGAGTAATTACTATTGCTAATACCTAGTCTCTCTTGGGAAAACAAATAAGATCCCCAACCAGATATAAAACAAATAAGAAAGGTTATTTTCATTTGGCCGATAATACTTAAGTGCTTTTACAAAGGTAAAAAAAACGACTTAAGAAAAACTGGAGTTTCGGAATGTTGCCATCCTAAGGAAGTTAATAATTTAAATCTATAAGCATTAGCGGAATAAGGAAATATGCCCGTTACGCACCAATCTTTTTTCACTGCCCTTTTCAATACTTTCAATTTTGTAAACATAAATATCTTCAGGACATAAATTACCTTTAAAACGTCCATCCCACTTAGCATTTATATTGTTTGAAGAAAATACCGTATTGGTCCAACGGTCGGTAATGGTAATGGTATAATAGCTATACTCGCATTGCATTACCGGGAAAAAAAAATCATTGCGGTTATCTTCATTGGGTGTAAAGCTATTCGGAACCATCATTTCGCATTCGCACACTTTTAATTTTACTTTAATGGTGTCTAACTGCACTCCGCAATTCTTTGTTTCGGTTCTTACCCAGTAATTACCTTCTTTAAAAGCATAGGTGCTTGCCGATGTTGCGCCTGTGCTCCACAAGACTTTTGTTCCGGGTGCTATTTTAATGCTTATCACTTTAATCTCGTCATTTAAACAAAAGATAGCCTCATTTGGCACTTGCACGCCATTGCCTTGAATTTGTTTGACGTATACGGTGTCTATGCTGATACAACTGCCATTACTAATAACAACCCAATAACGACCGGGATTTGTAATCGTGATTTTTTGCGTGGTTTCAAACGTATTCCAGAAATAATGCATCCCACTATTTCTAGCGTCCAGGGCAAGGGTTTTTCCCTTACATAGCGAAGTATCACGCAGTAGTAACTTTGCACGGGCATCGATACGCACAACAGTACTGTCCATCATACTATAAAACTGTGGTGCGCTTACCTTTACAAAATACTTTCCTTCTTTATTGGCTCTTACTTTTTTGGTATTGGTTATAATTCCTTCGGGCGTGGTCCAGGTGATTGACACATTATTTTCAAACTGATGTTTAATTTCGACGTAGCCCGAATCGCCCTGGCAAACGCCAAGGGTATCCATGAGCAGATTCATTTTCTGAGCATTTAAAAAGGTGCTAAGGCTGATTAATAAATATGTGTAGACTCTTTTAATTTTATAATTCTAATTCTAATGTAATAATCGTACCCGATTCGGCCGGCTCAAGTGTTGATTTATCAGTCATTGTAACTTTTTGACTTTTGCCGCTTAATTTCGAATTGATCTCTAGAATGCTGTTAATAGTGTTCGTGCCTAAAGATTTATGTCCGGTTTTTGCATGTTCCTTTGCTTTGATTAATCCTATGCCATTGTCTTCAATGACAATGAGTAATTTTTTATTCGCCACCCGTTTAAAAGAGATCAACAAATGACCATGTTCTTGTTTTGGCAAAATACCATGGATGATACAATTCTCAACATAAGGTTGAATGATCATGTTGGGAATATGAATTTCGTGGGTATTAATACTCTCGTCGATATCAATGGTATAATCAAATTTATTTTTGAAACGCTCTTTCTCCAGTTCGAGGTAATAGGTAAGCCGCGATAATTCATCGTGCAAAGAGATGTCACTTTGAGCTGCTTTTTCAATAATCATACGAATGAGTCGCGAAAATTTAGCCAAGTATTCGGAAGCGCGTAAACCGTTATTGGTGTTAATATAATTTTGGATGGAGGTTAAGGAATTAAAAATAAAATGTGGGCTCAAAAGTGAGTTCATGGCCTGATGTTTTAATAGATTAACCTGCTGTTCTTCCTGCAGACGTTTTTTTCCTTTTATTTTTACGCGACGAATCCAAACAAATGAAACCAGACTAATGAACGACAGTCCGCCAATAGTAATAAGCCAATAAATGGATTGGCGTTCGGTTAATTTTTCTTCTTTGATGATTTGCACCTTAGTTGCTTCGCTCCACAGAATATTATCGGCCGAAGCACAAATTTCTATTTGGTGTGATCCGCCGGTGAGATTAATATCAAAATACAAGGTGTTAAAAATCTTCCACTCAGCACCGTCCATACGCCATTTAAAAAATTGTTTATTAGGTTTATTAAAGAGAGGTGAATAAAAATTGATTGAAATATTTTCCTGTTCGGCATTAAATACGAATAAATTTTTATCGGACTCAAAATTTTCACCATTCCAGCTAATGTGATTAATGGTTACGGGTTTTAATTTAGAACTGTAACGAATAATGTTTTTGAATTCGGTTGTAGCCACACCGCGTGCTGTGGCAATACTAACGGATTGATCATTAAAGGTGATATCGTTAACTGAATTGGATAAAAGGCCATTTGATTTGTTAATCGTTTTTAGTGGATTAAACTTTTCGTCGCAAATAAAAACGCCATCCAACGTAGCCAACCAAATTTGATCGGAAAAATGTTTAATTTTTTTTACCGTATTTAATCTAAATTCTCCGATTTCCTGAATAAGTTTATTTTCATACACATCTGTAATACCCGCTTCGTGAGCCGCATACAATTTGTGATTAATAATGGCAATGTCGTTAATGTTATAATTTAATTCGTTGCGTACCAAATTTTTGTATTTATGCGTTTTAAAGTCGAATACGTATAAACCGTTACTGGTGGCAATATACAAGAGGTCGTCTTGTTTTAGCAGAGCGTTTACCGAGATGCGGTAATCGCTAAAAGAAATTAAGGTATCGGTTGTTTTAGTGCCGTCTTTATTACAGAGTAAAATATTCAAATCCCAGTCGGCCACTATGCTTTGATTTTCGTTAATGGGATAAAACTGTTTGGCAATAACCGGTTTAAATTTGTAGGAATTTTGAGAGTCGAAAAACATGGCCGGTGACATATCTAACTGACTGCGTTTGGTATAATAAATGGTACCATCTTCGTAAGTGATACCGGTTATGGGCTCCATAAATTCGTCGGGATGTGAAAGGGTTTTGGTTTCGTAATTGGTAAGGTTTAAACCGAACAAACCGTTGGTAGTAGCGGCTACCAATAAATTTCCTTTTAAATGCACCTCATTAATGTTGAGATTTTTATTTCCGAAAGAAAAATTAACCGAAGTGAAAAAAGGATTTTGAATGTAATAAACGCCATCGTTATTGGTTCCAATCCAAATATTTTGTTCAGAGTCTTTATACAAACTATTGATGAGTGTTGTTGGAATATCGAGGGCATCAAACACATCGTAAACATTGTTTTTCATGTATAAGTAAAGATTTTCACCTGGATTAGAGGTGAACCAAATACGACCATAATCGTCGACAATAATCTTATCTATTTTTCTTCCACCATCTATTTGAAAGGTATTGCTTTTAGTTTTGTAGGTGGGCGTAATTTCGGTTTCGATGCGGTTGTTGTTGAGGATAAATATTTTACTCGCACTTCCTATAATTAATCTACCTAACTTATCCTCAGCAATGGAGTGCACACTGTAATTTCCGAGGGCATTAATTTTTTCATGTCTTCCGTTTGTGAGATCATATAAACCATCGCTACGGCCGATTAAAATTTTACCGGCTTTTGTTTTGTACATACAAAAGGCCAAATTAGGATTAAGTTTATCTTTTGTTTTAAGCGCATCATAACGTACCGCACCACTTTTAAGATCTACCATGACCAGCTTTATTTCGGAAGTAAGCAGGTAGGCATAGTTTTCGGTGAGGATGATGTTATCGGCGTTGTTATCGTTAAATTTTAATTGAGGATGTAAGGCAAATGTTTTCTTTTTAATATTGTACACCGCAATGCCCTGATCGCGGATAGAAAGAAGAAGTTCGTTACTATTTTTTATAAACACCGAAATGAGTGCGTTACTTTTTAAACTATCGATTTCGAGTTTATTAAAGTTATAACCATCGTAATAATACACCCCATTTTGGGTAGCAAAATACATGAGTCCATTTTGGTGTTGTTCGATATTAAAAATATTAGCATTATTTAAACCCTCTTCACTGCCCAGTTTTTGGAAGTTAAAAGAAGGTGTTTGCGATGCAACTACAAGTTGCAGAAAGGCAAACAAACAAATCACATATGGTTTAATAAAACGCAAGGGGCTTTTGGTAAGTTATGATGAGTTCGATTTTTTACATGGTTAAGTGAGCGTCCAGTTTATAAAAATACAAAAAGCCCGTTAAACGGGCTTCATGTTTTAATTTAAATAACGCTTATTTAGGTGAAACTGAGCGTGACTTGATGTACTCGGAGAATTCCTGAGTTCGGGCCTTACTCACTTGTACGTGGGTGCCGTCGCTTAAAATAACCTCGCCACCTTCGTGGTTACTGTATTCTTTCACAAACGCAATATTAATAAGTGCCGACCGGTGCACACGGAAAAACTCAGAAGGCGGAAGAATGGATTCAAATTCCTTTAGAGTTTTACTGGCAACTATTTTTTTCTGACCGTTTAGATATAAATTGGTATAATTATCACTGGCTTCAAGCCAAACAATATCTTTAAAATCAACCAAGGTAAAGCCTTTGCTGTGATTAATCAAAACAAGATTTTTATTTTCTTCCTGTTTTGCAGCACCGGCACCGGCAGCCTCTTTACTTTCGTAGTGTTGCACCACTTTACGCACAGCACTTTGCAGTTCGCTTAACATAAGAGGTTTTAAGAGGTAATCGGTAGCGCCTGCTTTAACGGCTGTAATGCCATGTTCGCTGTAGGCGGTTAGAAATACCACACAAAAATCGCGGTTATAAATGCCTTCCAACATTTGAAAACCATTCATGCCGGGCATGTTAATATCGAGAAAAACCACATGGGGTTTTAATTCCTGAATTTTGAGTTTTCCTTCAGGACCATTGTCGGCCTCGCCAACAACCTCTAATTCCGCGCAATAATTTTGAATCATGCTGCGTGTATTGCTCCTGCTGTCTTCTTCGTCGTCGATAATTACTGCGCGATATTTTTGCATAAGATTTCTTTCCGCTAAACTAAGTATTAAATTAATACAAAAATACCGACTTAGCAAAACTGCTTTTTGGTTGAGTGAGTCGCTTAAATACGCTGGTTAGCCATGTGACGACAGATGTTATTGGCGCATGATAAAAATCAGTAATAACTTAAGCAACAAAGGCCGACTTAGTGTGCCGGCCTTTCATTGTTCTGGTTTTTTGGGTTATTCCTCGCCGCCGTAAAACGGATGGATTTTTAAATTTTGACAGCACAACTATTCATATTCATTAAGGTTTTATAAATACCCGCAAGTGGGTATATTAAAGCATGGCGATTCGTATGGCGGCTTTTAGAACCCGTACACAGGGGAATCTTTATTTAAATTGTATTAAATCAGAGCTGTTAAATGACTCAGATTTGGAATTTAACAGAAAAAATTTTTAATAGGGTTTTGATTTTAGTATTTTTACTAGTGGTCCTCTAAAAAAACACTATCACTATGAAAAAACTATTTACATTATTAGCCATTGTTATTGGCTTCACTGTGGTTGCGCAGCCGGCAGGCTGGTTGTATAATCAACCCATTACGGTTCAAAATCCAAATGCGCAAGCAGCGGTAGATTACCAATTAAAAATTACGGTAAATACGGCAAGTTTAATTTCGGCCGGTAAAATGACGGCCACCGGCAGTGATATTCGTTTTGCAGGGGCTTGTACCAGCAATGCCTTTTTTAATTACTGGATAGAAGGCGGCATCAATACCGCTACTACTGCGATCTGGGTTAAAATACCATTGATTGCGGCGAACACTAACACCGTTATTTATATGTTTTTCGGTAACCCGGGAGCTATTGCAACCTCAACCATTCCGGGAACTTTCAGGGGACCTAATTCTTCTACTGACTCGGTATTTGGTGGTGCATCCGGCGGTATGTTGATTTGTCAGCGTGGTTTCCGATTTCAACCGACACAAAATTTATTGGTGACGCATTTTGGAAAAAATGAACCCAGCGGTACCACCCGTTATGTGACACTTTTTAATTATAGCACACAGGCTATCCTTTCTCAAACCACGGTATCAGGACCTTCTGCAACCTATACCTATGGACCAATTTCGAGTCCGCTTTGGTTAAGTCCAACCACTCAATACGTGCTGCAAGTATATGGCATAGCTACCGACGGTTATTATTTTGGATCGAGCAGCCAAATTGGTCAGCATTTAACTTATTTTGAAATGCAGTATTCGAATGGTGGCACACAAAACACCTTTCCAAACAGTACCTTAACGGGTTACCATTATGGTTATGGCGACTTTCTCTATTATATCACGAATACGCTTGCTATCACACCTACTTATACTTTAGGAGGTGGCACAGTGAGTATTACAGGACCAAGTTCGATGTGTAGTGGTAACAGCATTACTTTAACAACCAATGCAACGGGCACCTATTCGTGGAATACAGGGTCAACAGCATCTTTAATTGTGGTATCGCCTGTAAGTAATACCACGTATTCTGTTTCTCAAACCAGTACAACCGGTTGTAATGCTGTGGCATTAATTTCGGTAACCGTCAATGCAGGTGTTCCGGTTCTTTCTATTAGTAGCAGTACCAATCAAACCTGTTTGGGTAAAACCGCCACCTTAACCGCTTCAGGCGCACTCACCTATACTTGGAGTAATGGTGTGATTAACGGACAAAGTTTTTTTCCTACCGGTACAACCACCTATACCGTTATCGGACAGAATGGATGCGGCACCAGTAATGCGGTAACTACCATAACGGTTTCGCCATTGCCGGTTACGGTGTTAAGTAGTCCAACGCTTATTTGCGTGGGAAGCACGGCCACATTAACGGCAGCGGGACCGGCCACGACTTATACTTGGACACCTTTAAATCTTTCCGGAGGAAATGTTATAGTAAGTCCAACCACCACCACCATCTTTTCTGTTGCGGCATCTGATGGCACATGTGCCGGTTCGGCTACCGTAGTTTTGGCTGTAAATCCAATTCCAACACTTGCCATAGTTTCAAGTGCATCATTGGTTTGCGAAGGCTATCCTGTAACCTTAACGGCAAGCGGCGCTTTAACTTACACCTGGTCGCCGATAGTTGCTAACGGTTCTACTATTACCGCAAATCCAAGTGGGCCAACATTATATTCAGTAAGTGGCTCAAATAGTTTGGGTTGTGTTTCTTCTGCCAATCAGGCCATATTAACGACGCCTAGCCCTACCCTCAATATTTCAGCTACGTCAACGGTAGCGTGTGTTGGCGGTACTGTTAGCTTAAGTGCTAGCGGAGCCAATACGTATTCTTGGAACTCGGGGCCAACTACCCAGGTAATTGTGGTTAGTCCAATTGTTAGCACCGTATATACTGTTGTTGGAACATTTACCAATGGCGGTTGTACTACCATTAAATCAGTAAGTATAAGTGTGTTTACAAAAACCATAGGCATTAGCGGACCAAGTGTTTGTTGTCAGGGAACTTCGCTCAACTACATTGCAAGTGGTGCCAACACGTATACGTGGAATACAGGTGCTAGTGGTAATAACATTTCGGTTAGTCCTGCTACGTCAACGGTTTATTTAGTTAGTGGCACTTCGCCAACCTTAGGGATGAATTGTTTAAGCACGCAAAGTATTGCGGTAACGGTAAATCCAAATCCAAGTGTTAGCATTGCTGCCACACGCACCACCATGTGTAAAGGAGAAAAAAACACCCTTACGGCAAATGGCGCATCTAATTATTTGTGGAATACTGCCAGTACAAGTAATACCCTTTTATTAAATCCAACTGCTGCCTCCACCATTGTTTATTCGGTAACCGGAACTGACGCCAATGGCTGTGAAAGCGCAGCGAGCATTAGCATGAAAGTAAACGCTTGCACGGGAATTGAATTACAAAATGCCGGAGTTGTATCGGGCATATCCGTTTATCCAAATCCTAATAATGGCGAATTCACTATTTCGGCTGATTCGGAATGGCATTTAGTAATGGTTAATGAAATTGGTCAACTCGTTCGCGATATTTATTTAAATGATAAAAACAATTTTAAAATGGATATCACAAATCTTTCAAAAGGCATCTACTTTATTAATGGCGAAAAAGACAGCATGAGCATTCATCAAAAAATATCGGTAAATAAATAGGCTCTTTTACTAAACTAAGGGGGGCATGGAGCGTTCTTTGCCCTTTTTTTTTATGAAATTATTGACACAGAACTATTGATAATTGCTAAAATTGTAAAACAAGGTGTTCATTTTATTTGTAAATTAGACATAATGTTCTACTCGTAAAAACACATAAACTATGAAAAAAAATTACCAAATTATTTCAGTTCAATGGTCGGCTGCGCTTGTAAAAATCTTTAGCAGCCTAATTGTATGGTTGGCTTTATGTATTCCATTTAGTCAATTTGGGCAGCAAACCTACACCTTTACTCCTTGTGCAGCCTCAGGCTCTATTGGTCCGACTCAGGCACAAATTAATGCAGCTTATTTAGCCACCAATTTAAATGGCTCGGTTACCTTAGTTGGGAGCGGCATCCAATCATGGACCGTGCCATCTTCAGGATTATATTCTATTGATGCCAGTGGTGCATCGGGAGGCAACACTAACAATTATGCGAAATATGGCGGATTAGGTGCCCGTATGATTGGACAGTTTAATTTAACCGCCGGTGGTGTTATTCGAATTTTAGTAGGGCAGTTAGGTGCTAATGGCTGCGGTACAGCAGGCGGCGGTGGCGGTTCATTTGTAACGTATAATGGTACCATTATTCTTGCTGCTGGTGGTGGCGGTGGTGCTTCGAGTGATAACAATGCCGTTAACGGAACGACCTTAACTTCAGGAACACAAGATAACCCGGCAGTTAGTGCCGGCGGAACCGCTGGTAGCGGTGGTGCTACCTGTATGACCAGTGTTAACAACGGCGGCGGTGGCGGCGGTTATTCGGGAAATGGCGCAACGGCGCCGGGGTCTCCATCCGGTATAGGTGGTTTATCCTTTACTAACGGTGGATTAGGCGGAGGTGTTTCATCTACGGCTTATCCGGTTGGTGGTTTTGGTGGTGGCGGCAGCGGCACTAACTGTACGGTAGGTGGTGGTGGCGGTGGCGGTTACTCAGGTGGTGCCGGTGGTCAGCAAGTTGGTTATTGTTTATCTACTGCCTTACGTTGCGGCGGCGGCGGCGGCGGTTCATTTAATTCAGGTGCTTCTCAAGTTAATTCCATGGGATATCAAACAGGCTCAGGTCGTGTTATTATAACATCCTTATGTAATATATTTATGACCAGTATTGGCACAAATACTAACGGCGCTATTTGTGCAGGCACTTCAGTAACTTTAAGTACAAACGGTATTAGTAATTATAATTGGAGTACCGGTAACACTACCAGTTCGGTGATCGTTGTTTCACCAACGGTGACGACTACCTATTCCGTTTCAGCCACCAGCTCATTAGCTTGTACTGCTTCTGATCAGCGTAGCATAGTTGTGTATTCTTCAACACCTGTGCTTACCATTGCAAATACGGCTTCTGCCAATGCAGGCATTTGTCCGAATAGCACCTTAATATTAATAGCCAGTGGCGCCCCTAGCTACACGTGGTCAGGTGGGATAACCAACGGAAGTGTTTTTTCCCCTACCGTTACTTCGGGATACACTGTTACGAGTAGCAATGCCTGCGGTACAAGTTCAGCAGCAATTTCGGTTTCCATTCATCCTTTACCATTGGTAACGGCTGTTGCCAGCACAGCGTCGTTGTGTTCGGGTAACTCCTGTACCTTAACGGGTGTGGGTAATGCAACCTCATACGCCTGGTTCTCAACG
>CANKBS010000004.1 GCA_947480015.1 Sphingobacteriaceae bacterium | reverse complement strand
CGGAAGCTCCTGCACACAATGCATTCGTTCCGGTTATCGCAACAAGCGGCACGGTGTTAACCGTTACTGCGAGAGTGGCCGTGTTGCCGGTACATCCCGCTGCAGTTGTTCCGGTTAAACTGTAGGTGGTGTTTGCTGTAGGGGATACCGTAATATTACTTGCGTTTGAAGCTGTGCTCCAGGTATACGTGTTTGCGCCACCTGCCGTTAAGTTAACCGAGCCGCCTGCACACAGTGCGTTGCTTCCTGTTATCGCAACTAGTGGTAAAGTATTCACTGTTACCGCTAAGGTAGCCGTGTTACCTGAACAACCCAGTAAATTAGTGCCTGTTAAACTGTATGTGGTGTTTGCGGTAGGGGATACCGTGATGTTATTTGCATTTGAAGCGGTGCTCCAGGTATAGGTACTTGCTCCACCTGCTGTTAAGTTAACCGAGCCGCCTGCACATAATGCCGTGGTAGCTGATGTAATGCTAAGTGCCGGTGAAACCACTATCGTTACAGAAGATGTTAATACAGAAGGTGACGTACAACCCAAAGAACTCGTTCCTGTTATAGAATAAGTGGTATTGCTTGTTGGTGATACAATCGCGCTTCCACCTTGAATGGTATAAGTATAGCCTCCTGAAGGAGAAATTGTAAATGATTGTCCTGCACAAATACTTCCGCTATTTGTTGCTAAATTAGGGTAGGGTCCAACTGAAATAGTTGTTGTAACGGGTGTAGAAACACATCCAACTGAACTGGTGCCTACTAATGTATAAATTGTACTGGCTGTTGGGGTGATTGCTACCGTATTATTGACGTAAAGATATTTTATAATAACAATACCTGAGCCGCCATTACCACCTTTATTATTTGAGTTGTAATGCGATCCGCCGCCGCCGCCGCCGCCGGTATTTGCACCGCCATTGCCTCCAGGCATATTGGTTTGCGCATTAATAACACCGCCGCCACCAGGCATGCCGTTGTTTATACCAACACCACCGGTTGTAACGCCAACAGCACCGCCACCGCCGCCGCCAATACCGCCGTTTCCACCATTCATAGTATAGCCAGAGCCACCGCCGCCGCCGCCAAAATAATAGGGGCTAATAGCTGGATATTGAATACCTGCACCTCCATGCGGTAAACTTGTACCGCCAGAGCCAGCCGAGCCAGCTCCGCCACCACCACCTGAGTTATTATTGCCACCTGCGGCATTACCAGCGGCATTACCTTGACCCGTAGTGCCTAAACCGGCACCTTGTCCATTGGTTGAACCATAAGCTGAAGGACCGCCGCCACTACCGCCATTTCCACCTGGACCTCCAGGTGTATAACCCCAATAAGAACTTCCTGCTCTACCTCCACCTATAGCGGATAAACCATTGAATGTTGAATTTCCACCAGCTGTAGCTGGAATTGTATATTGATGACCTCCGGGTTGGCCAAATGTGCCCGCTGCTGGTGCGCCATTTCCACCTGCACCAATAACCACATTGTATGATGCACTACTTACCGATAAACTCGATGAAAAAACAACGCCGCCGCCGCCGCCGCCGCCGCCCATGTCCATTCCACCGCCACCGCCGCCGGCTACAACGAGTGCGCTTACGGTTAGGTTACTTGGTGCCACAAAAACACCTGTGCTTGTAAAAGTATGAATGCGGTAGCCATTCTCATAGGTGATTGCTCCACCAGTTGGTGGATTAAAATTTAATCCATCTCCTGACCATAAATAAGTTTGAGCACCACTACCATTTAACGTAAAAGATTGTCCGGTACATAAACTCCCTGAGTTAGCTGTAACCGTTGGTAATTGTACCACTAAAAGACTTAACGAGTTTGTTGCTGCAGAACAACTTGGTAAAGCCGATACAGTAACATTATAAATTGTAGTAACAGAAGGACTCACAGTAATGCTAGAAGAAGTTGACCCGGTGCTCCAAGTATAAGAAACACCAGATGTAATGATTCCACTGCCCTGATAAGCAGTAGGGGTTGTTACAGGAACAGTTCCTGTTAAATCGACACGAATTCGTCCAATACTACCATCACCACCGTAGCCACCGCAACCATTATTAGCGCCACCGATACCCTTATTAACTGTGATGTTTGAACCTAAACCAAAAAAATTAATCAATCCTAATTGTAAGGAACCACCGGCACCGCCGCCACCGCCTGCCATACCGCAACCGCCATAGCCTATCGAGTTATTACCATTATTTCCATTGGATGAAACTGTTCCTACTAAACTAAAGGTATTTGCTGTAAAGTATACGATTCCGCCGCCTCTGCCACCGGCTCCTGGAGCTCCTCCATCTTCATCTCCACCACCTTCGCCACCGGCTCCGCCCATAATTAATACGCTTAAACTGGCGTTTCCTATTGCATTTCCACCGGTTCCGGGCATATGCCCTCCGTTTTGACCAGTTGTTCCTGCATTGGCATATCCGCCGCCCCCGCCCCCGCCCGAGTCTCCGGTTCCTGTGCCGCCACCGCCACCATTGCCATTTGCAGCTAACCAAGCGCCAGAATTATTACCAGCAGAGCCACCGCAAGATCCACTTGCTAATCCTGTTCCATAAATCCCTTCTCCTTGCCCGCCATCCGTGTTTTGGCAAATAATCGATCTTTGAGCAACGCCACGGTAACCTTTTCCGTTTGCATTAATTGAGCCGCCACTATTAATTAAAACCGTTCCGTTTGCCCTAAAACAAAGCACCCCGCCAACGGTTCCGTTCCATGGTGAACAAGTAAGCGTGCCGCCATTACTAACAGTAATATTCGTGTAGTTTTGAACCTTAATTACTTGGTGTTTACTATTAACTGAAGCCGTAAACGTATTTGCTAAAGCCTGTGAAAAGATTAAATTATTTGTAGCAATTGAGCTGATCGTTTTAAATTCATATATCCCTGCTCTATTATTCGTAGTTGCCGCATCCTGCATGGTGATGATTAACACTTCATCCCCAACATTAAAGCCAGTTGCGCTGTTAACCGTAATTGAATTGCTTCCTAATACACCAATAACACCCGACACTGCCGAAAGTGTTCCGTCGGTATAAACAGTGCTTGATATGGTTAAACTTCCGCTTGAACCATTTCCTAAATTTGCTCCACCGGCAAGGGCGTTTATAGTTGCTGTATTTCCGACACAGATGCTTGAACTTGGTGTTGAGTTAAAAAAAACAGTACAGGGTGGAACCTGCGCAACTAGTTTAATGGATAAAATTGTCATTAACGAAATGATGAATGACTTATTAATACCATTCATCGTTCTGCTTTTTTGGGACAAGAGCGTCGTTATATCATAACGCATTTTTCCTTTGCTTTTGATCGGAGTTCTTTTCATTGGTTTTGTTGTTTTATTTATTTTAATGCTTGATACTTGTTTGATTTCTATTATATTGATGTTCTATGTTGCTTTTGAAAATATCAATTGGCTTAATAACAAGCCTGGTTGATTATTGTTTAAAATTTATTTATTTCTTGTTGCTTTTCAAAGCTACCAAACTACCTAAGCAGAAATGTTACCAAATCGTTAAGTTTTAAATATTATAGTTCATCCTTTTTTAAAAAGTACGATTTTAGTCAATTATTCTGGAATTCCCAAATAATTTTTAATTACAGACAGAAGGTAATTGAGAATCGCATAGCTCGAGCTTTATTGAACCGGACATAAATACTAGAATGCCCGGTTTAGGTTGGCATTATTAATCAACTAAACCCAGTTTGGGCTTTCCTCGGCAAAATTTCTATTCTTATTTCGCATTCCCAGCACTTCTTTTTTGGCTGCTTATAAAAAAAACGTATATTTGTCCTCCTAAATTTGCGGATGTGGCGTAATGGCAGCCGCACCAGACTTAGGATCTGGCGCCGCAAGGCGTGGGGGTTCGAGTCCCTTCATCCGCACTTTCAAAAACCCGCTATTTTTAGTGGGTTTTTTTATTTCCTTAGGAAGGGAAGAGAAGTTCATGCTGAGCCCGTCGAAGCAAGTCCCTTCATCCACACAAAAATAACCCGCTGAAAAAGCGGGTTTTTTTATGTTCTTTAGAAGGGACGAGAAGTTTAGGCTGAGCGTAGCTGTTGTTCAAAACTAATGGAATCCAATCCGTAATGACTTATTGTTTGAGATAATTTAAGTTAATATTGATGAATTAAAAAAAATTTATGAAAAAACTAATTACACTTTTATTTCTATTGGTTATTGCGCAATTAAACGCACAATGTTGGCAAACAATTACTGGCGGTGCCGATCATTCTTTAGCAATTAAAAAGGATAGCACTTTATGGGCTTGGGGTGATAATACTACGGGGAGTTTAGGTTCTGGAACAAGTATTAATAAAAATACTCCAACTCAAGTTGGTACATACAAAAATTGGCAATCTATTTCTGCAGGAATTCGCAGTTCTTATGCCATTAAAACAGATGGTACATTATGGGCTTGGGGTTTAAATATTTCGGGGGAATTAGGGGATGGGACAACTTTTGACAAAAACATCCCTAATCAAATTGGTACTAGTTCTGATTGGCAAACTGTATCTGCCGGAATGTCCGCTTGTTTTGCAATTAAAAAGAATGGCACTTTATGGGCTTGGGGAGATAATAGTTCGGGGAAATTCGGTACTGGAAACTTCAACAGCAGTAGTAGTCCAATTCAAATTGGTAGCGATACTAATTGGAAATATATTTCCGCAACGCTAATAGGAGACGCTTCTTTAGCAATTAAAAAGGATGGTACATTATGGGCTTGGGGCAATAATAGTGGTGGGCAACTGGGAGATGGAACAACTCTTGACAAAGTCATTCCAACTCAAATTGGCACTGCTACTAATTGGCAAGCAGTTTCTGTAAACGTTCAACACACTTTAGCAAGAAAAATGGATGGTACGTTATGGGCTTGGGGTACTAATACTGTCGGGGAATTAGGGGATGGAACAACTGTCAATAAACTCATTCCAACTCAAATTGGCACTGCTAACAACTGGAAAGCGATTTCTATTGGATACGGTAACTCATGGGCAATTAGAAATGATGGTACATTATGGGCTTGGGGCATTAATAATGCCGGGCAACTGGGAGATGGAACAACTGTTAACAAACTCATTCCAACTCAAATTGGCACTGCTACTAATTGGCAAGATATTTCTGCACGTGCCTTCACTTTGGCAAGAAAAATGGATGGCACATTATGGGCTTGGGGTACTAATACTGCCGGGGAATTAGGGGATGGAACAAACATTTTTAAAAACACTCCCACAGCAGTAAGTTGCTTTAATACAACAGATGTTAAAGAAGTTTTAAACAATACAAATCTATTTTCAATTTATCCTAACCCAGCAAATGACCTTTTAAATTTCAAAAATGAAAATAATCAAACCATAACTAAAGTGATGATTACTGATGTGTTAGGAAGAAAAGTTATGGAGCGCGAAGAAAATGTTACACATATAAATATTAAAGATTTAGAAAAAGGTTTTTACCATTTAATACTAGTGGGAGAAAAAAGCAATTACACGGTAAAATTTATTAAGGAGTAAACGTTGTCTTATTAAGAATTAAAAGGAAAAAGGAAACTTTATTTTTCCTGCCAGTTCTGCAATGCAAGCGCAGGGTTCCCGGATTGGAATTCTATTTTAAAAGCGTTAGAACACGAATAAAAAAAAACCTAAAAAAACACAGGCGGGAATGACAAAGGGTATTTTATATATGCCTATCCATGTGGTCTTATGTTTCCGTATTGCCTTAACATTAGACAATACTAATAAAAGTGGGTTTTAAGGGGGCGTGGAAATTCCAAAATGCGCACCGACAGACTATTAAAAAGCAATATATTTAGGTTATGAAACATTTAATATTATATTTTTACTTGGCAATTGCTGTAGGGGCAATTGCTCAAACAACAAATGCTGTTAACACAAAAAGTACTTTAAAAAGAGTAGAGGGTCTCTATGCGTTTGGTGCCCCCTACCAATTCGCTATCGGTAATGCAGTTTATTTCACAAAAGAAGGTAAGGATTATGAGATATTAAGAGAGGGTGCATTTACATACAGTTGTGCTATGAAAAATAAATCTGATCTTCAATATAGTGCATATGATGCTTTTAAAATGAAAATTAATGGGAACTATAAAAACGGATTAAAAACAGGCGAATGGAATTCAACAGTTATTGGCACACTAAAAGAGTATGAAAACACAACAGTAACAAAAGTAAACTATAAAGAGGGTTTGCCCCATGGGACATGGACAACAAAACATACAAATAAGAGTAATCAAACAATTGAAGAAGTTCGTTGTAGATTTAAAAATGGCGTTATGCTTGGTAAATTTTATTTTGCTGACTTCCAATATGAAAAAAAATATGAAGGGGATCTAGACTCTAATGGCTTTCTAAATGGGAGGTTTTCGGTTACTGCCGGAAAAATAGAATACTTGTTTGAATGTCAACATGGTATTATTCAAATGAAGATAAAAAGAGATGCGAGCACCGGTGAGATATTGGAAAAGAAAATCATTACAGATTCCACGTCGAGGTCCTTATTAGAACCATATACGCATTTCGTTTTTGATAAGAAAAAATCGATTTTTGAAAACGTGGGATTTTTTTCCACTGCTTATTCAGATAAACTAAGGGTTGGCAGTATTAATCTTTCTGAATTTGGCGTGCGGGGTAATACAACATTTGATCTGAATGAAGACATCGTCAAAGTCTTTGATAATGGATTAGCTTTTCGGGCAATTGGTGGAGATAAACTTTTTAAAACTAAAACTCCTGGCTACGTCGCACAGTTATTTTACGATTGGAAAAGTTTTGTGGTATATAGTTTAAAGTAAACAAATAGTTAAGGTTCTCCCTGTTTTCGTCAAGCGATTACTCATGCCGAGAACGTTTATTTGCCTAAAGAGACAAAATTAATTATTCCTTCAATTGAAAAAACAACATAACCTTACAACAGCCTGTTGTTTTTTAGAATACTTAAATTCGACCTAGAAACTATAAAACATTAAGAAACAAAAGACCGATAGCTAAAATCAGATTAACCATTTCCCATATGTCGGCTTCCTGTTTCAGTACTTTTAACACCCCGTTATTTTAGCGGTTTTTTTATATCTGCGTTTTTTCTTAAAAAAAAACGTGTTATCTTTGTCCTAAGCCCGCGTGGCGAAATTGGCAAACGTTGCGGTCTCAGAAGCCGTTGGTGTAATTACCTTGGGAGTTCGAGTCTCCCCGCGGGCACGCAAAATAAAACCCGCAATTGCAGGTTTTTTTAATTAGCCTTTAGAAGGGTTCTTGTTGATTAGATAACTGGCAGCCTGTCATTTGGAAGAAATAAATAATCATTCAGGTCAAAACTTTCGTTTGTCCACACCTTAAGTTTTACCTCACTTATTTTTTCGAATGTTGTTTTTTCGCCTGAATGTAAGATTCGATAAATGACATAATCTGCAGATTGTATAAGCGTTACTAATTTGTCTGCGCGCAATTGCATCAACGACATGCTTTTTTCAGAATGACAATCGAGTATTTCACAAATAATGGCAGGTTTTTGTTTTTCAATGGTTTGGATTAAACCAGATAATACTTCCAATTCCGCGCCTTCTACATCAATTTTTATTAAAGAGATAGTTGTCATATCCTCCAAGTTTAAGCTATCAAATGCAAACAAAGGGACATAATTCACTTCTTTCTCTTCATAATAATCGGGTCTCAGCTCCTTCACAATTGTTCCGGCCGAATCTGCATCGTTTTTAATATAAAACTTTGCCAACATGCTGTCGGAAGAAAGTCCAACGGGCATAATATGCGTGTTTTTCAGTTTGTTACTTTTAATAAGCGTATTCAGGTAAAACACACAACTCGGGTTAGGTTCAAAACCCCAATAAGGATTATCATAATGACTCCTGAAAGTTAAAAGGGTTTGGCCAACATTTACCCCAATATCTATAAAAGAGGTGTCTTTGGGAAGTTTTAATGATTTAAGCAAATCTGAAAACCAATCTTCTTTCACTGAAAGGTTCAACATTCCCATGTTTCTGATTACGGGAATAATAAATCGTTTGCCGTTTAAGGTTAATGACGTGTTAAAGTTAAACTTTGCACTTAGTTGTTTTAATTTTAGAAATTTCGCAATGCTTTTAATACCCATAGAGGAGAATTTGATAATTCTCAAAGGTAGGATAAAGATTAAACTATTTTTTTTAAAATTCGCCGCCTCATTTTCAAATAAATGAGGTTACTGTTGAAACTAATGAGACGGAAACTATTCCTAAATAAAGAATGGATTTAAACTTGTATTTTCAAAAAACCACAATTTAAATTTCACATTTGAAATGGGTTTTCTCAGAACTCGAATTTATAACCTACCCCTTTTACAGTTTTAAAATACTCATCGCCAATTTTTTCGCGGAGTTTACGAATATGTACATCAATGGTTCTATCGCCCACTACCACTTCATCACCCCAAACTTGATCAAGTATGTACTCGCGGGTAAAAACTTTTCCCGGCTTAGAGCTCAATAAGGCAAATAATTTGAATTCTTTTTTAGGTAAGGCAATTTCCACTTCGTTTTTAAATACCGAGTGTTTTTCCTTGTCAATGCGTACATCGCCAAATTCAACTTTTGATTCGGTGACTGCAGCGGCCTGTAAACGTCGTAGGAGTGCCTTTACGCGACTAATAAACACGCGCGGTTTAATGGGTTTAGTGATGTAATCGTCGGCTCCTACTTCAAAACCGGCAATTTGTGTGTAATCTTCGCTTCGGGCTGTTAAAAATGCAATTAATACATCTTGTAAGCCTTTTTGCTCTCTGATCTCGCGACAAGTTTCAATGCCATCCATATCCGGCATCATCACATCTAGTACAATTAAATGGGGTAATTCTTTTTTCGCAATTTCAATGGCATCCTTGCCATTACTGGCCGTTAAGATTTCGTAACCTTCTTTTTTTAAGTTGTATCCCAAAAACTCAACTATATCCGGTTCATCGTCAACTAACAATATTTTAAAAGCAGAATTACTCATGTGTAAAATTTATATGACAAAATTAACAAATTAAGCAGGCTTTGAAAGTTAACTTATTATTAAGTTATTTCATCAAAATGACAATTAAGTTAAAGTTTTGGTAACATGAACTTTAAGTAACAATAATTTTAGATTGTTTGTTTTGCATCATAAAATATAACGCATGCAAAAATTAATTGTACTTCTTTCATTCTTTTTTTACGCCTCACTTTCAATCAGTCAAACCGGTAGAATTTCGGGCACCGTAAACGATTCAAAAACCGGTGAAACCCTGCCCGGAGCCACCATTTTAATTGAGGGCACCCACCATGGCGCCTCTGCCGATTTTGATGGAAATTTTTCCATTAATCACGTTCCTGTAGGTAAAGTAAGCTTGGTGATTAGTTATGTATCTTATACGACTAAAAAAATTGCCGAGGTGGTAGTGGTTGCAAATGATGCCACTAATGTTCATGTTATGCTCGATCCATCCTCATCTTCTGACCTTCAGGAGGTAGAAGTAGTTGTGACTTTAAACAAGGAAAATAATACAGCCCTGACATTGCAACAAAAAAATTCGGCCAGTGTTAGCGATGGTATCAGCGCCGAAACTATTAAACGTACACCTGACAGAAATACCAGTGATGTTTTAAAACGTGTTAGTGGGGCTAGTATTCAAGATAATAAATTTGCAATTGTTAGAGGTTTGAATGAGCGGTACAATGCTGCCTATTTAAATGGTGCGCCATTGCCAAGTTCTGAAAGTGATAGAAAAGCCTTTGCTTTTGATATTTTTCCGAGCAACATGCTCGATAATCTGGTAATTACTAAAACTGCACGTCCTGACATGCCAGGTGAATTTGCAGGCGGGATCATTGATATTAGCACAAAAAGTATTCCTGAAACAAATTTTTTATCTGTATCACTTTCGAGTGGTTATAATACCATAACAACAGGGAAACAAAATCTTTCTTACAAAGGGGGGAAAACGGACTGGTTAGGAATTGACAATGGCAGTAGAAAAATGCCCTCTCAACTACCAAACATTGAAGATTTTCCAAATGGTGACAGGCCTAAACAAGCCGATCTGGCTAAATCTCTTCCCTCAATGGATTGGGGTATTAACGACAAAAAATTCGGTCCGAACCTAACTTTTCAGGCATCAACCGGTTACAATTTTAAACGTAAAGAGCGCGATTTTTTTGGATTACTTGCTTCAATAACTTACAATAAGAATAATTCATACTTCACATCCCTAAGAAATTCCTATTCTGACAATAACGACCCGAATCGCCCTTCGCAGCTGGATGCTATATTTAACGATAAAACCTACTCCTCTCAAATTTTAGCAGGAGCCATGTTAAACCTAACCTGCAAGCTTAACTCAAATAATTCTATCAGTTCAAAAAACCTTTACAGCATTAATTCCGACGACCGCACCACCATCCGTGAAGGAATATCAAACCTTACCGAAGATAATAAGAACCTTTCGAAGTCTTATGTATACTGGTTTACTGGCAACAAAATTGCTTCATCCCAGTTAATAGGAGATCATTTGCTTCCTAAATCTAAAATCAAAATTTTTTGGGTCGGGGCATACAGCAATGTAAAACGTGATGTTCCTAATTTAAGAAGAAACACTTATGGTAAATCCCAAACATTTTCCGATCCTGCCAATCCAAATCCTGCAGACACAACTTACAAAGCTATCATTTCGCCTAGTAGCGTTGGAAATGACTATGGTGGGTTTTTATTTTGGTCAAGTTTAAATGAAAATATTAAGAGTTTTAAATTAGACCTATCACGTCCTTTTAAAGTGTCAAAGAATTTTAACATGGAGCTTAAAACGGGTGGTCAAATTCAGGCTAGGGCTCGTGTTTTTGAGGCCAGACAGTTTGGTTATACGGAATATAATTATGGGTCTACCCGCTTTTCAGATAGTTTGCTTTATCTTGATCAAGCACACATTTTTGCTAATCAGAATATGGGCACCATGGCTAATGGAAAAGGAGGTTTCAAACTTACTGAAGGAACACACCCACAAGATTCTTATAAAGCTTCATCAAATTTAAAAGCCGCTTATTTAATGGCAGATCTCAAATACAAACAATGGCTCAGAGCAATTGTTGGTGCGAGATTAGAATCTTACAACCAAAAATTAATTTACCCGGATGATTCATATCTCATCAGTAAAAAAATAATCACCAAAGATACAACGGTGGTGGACGTTCTTCCATCCGCCAATTTGGTTTTTTCATTAACAGAAAAACAAAATATTCGGTTAAGTTATTCGCAAACATTAAATCGCCCAGAGTTCAGGGAGATTGCACCCTTTGGATTTTATGATTTTAACACTCTGTTTTTCACCACCGGTAATGATACCTTAAAAAGGGCCAAAATAACAAACTATGATCTACGTTATGAAATATTTCCTGGTAAAGGTCAGTTATTTTCAGTTTCTGGATTTTATAAAGATTTTATCAATCCTATTGAACAAATTGCTCGTACCAATGCCAACGAAATTTCTTATGCCAATGTTCCAAAAGCAAAGTGTTACGGTTTAGAACTTGAATATCGAATAATAGTGGGCGCTTTTCACAAAAACGATTCGAGCACCTTTGGCAAATTTTTGGACAACTTAACACTGTTTACCAATTATGCATATATTAAGTCAATAGTAGATATTTCAAAACAAATTAAACCGGAAGACGCTCCAAATACTAGAGTTTTACAAGGTCAGTCGCCATATCTTTTTAATGCTGGACTTTCGTATGTTGATAATGAAAAAGGATACAGTTTAAGTGCCATGGCTAATAGAGTTGGTCAGCGTATGTTGGTGGTAGGTAATTACGGGACACAATTAGACATTTGGGAAAATGGACGAACTGCACTTGATCTACAAGCTTCGAAGAGTTTTTTGAAAAAGAAATTAGAAGTAAGAATTACAGCCAGAGATATTTTAGCAAAAACACAATTACAATACTTATATAATAATAAGGATAGTGATACCCGTTTCAATAAAAGTAAAGACGACATTATTCGTACGGTAAGATGGGGAAGTACCTTTGCTCTTCAATTAACCTATAAGTTCTAAAATTTACATTTAGCCGCAATTGTGGTCCTTTCACACCCTTTTATTGTGATATTTAACCTTTCGTTAACATAGACTTCATTGTTATTTAATTTTTGTTTAACGCCAAACACATGTTGGTCCCCGACATTTGTGGCATAAAACAAAAAATATAAAACAATAATCATGAAGAAAATTTTATTCACAGCTTTAAGTGCCATTACAATTGGAAGTGCTTTTGCTCAAACGCCCTTTCTAACTAAAACATGCTACCGTGGTGCATTTGCCCCGGCTCCAACTCCAATGTGGACAGATTCATGGACAGAATGGAATCCAAAAAATGCAGTTTATCCTGCACCAACGGCTACCATTAATGCTAATATCACCACTAACACAACATTTTCAACAGGTACAACTTACCTATTACAAGGTCCTATTTATGTAACCGGTAATTCAATTTTAACGATTCAACCTGGTGTTGTAATCAGAGGATCTAGTGTGATTGGAGGTTCCGGTTTATTCATTACAACCGGCTCGAAACTAATTGCAATCGGTACTGCAACATCTCCGATTGTTTTTACATCTGATCAACCAGCAGGAGCTAATAGCAGAAACCCAGGAGATTGGGGTGGTGTTATTTTAATGGGATTAGCCAACAATAATAATCCTAGCGGTATTAACAATATTGAAGGAATCACGCCTTCTCCACTTACTCAATACGGTGGTGGTACTACACCAAATGACAATGACAATTCAGGTACCTTAAAATATGTAAGGATTGAATTTGGTGGATATATTTACGCGCCAAATAAAGAAATTAATGGTTTAACCATGGGCGCAGTAGGCCGTGGAACAACTATCGATTTTGTACAATGTTCATTTACCAATGACGATTCATTTGAGTGGTTTGGTGGAACAGTTAATTGTAAACATTTAGTAGCTTACCGTGGTGTGGATGATGATTTTGATACTGATAACGGTTTTAGCGGAAGTGTTCAGTTTTGTTTAGGAGTGCGTGATGCCGACCTGGCCGACCCTACCTATGCCTTAGCTTCAGGTGCATCTACATCAGAAGGTTTTGAATCGGATAATGATCCGAATGGCACAACAACTAGTCCTATTACTACTGCAATTTTCTCAAACATTACCGATATCGGTCCATTAAGAGGCGTTGTTACTGCAACTTGTCATCCAGGCTTTCGTCGTGGCGCTCGTATTCGTAGAAATTCTTCTTTAAGAATCATTAACTCTATTTTGATGGATCATAAAACACGTGGAATTTATATTGACGGTAACCTGTCTGAAGTAAATGCTGCCGGAACAAGCACTAATACGTTGTTATTTAAAAACAACATTGTTGCTAATTATGGTCAACGTGCTACCGAAAGCCAAACTGCTGTTACTGCCTTTAATGGTACTATTAATGCTTGGGTAAAAGCCGGTGCTAATGACACTTTACCATTTATTGGTGGAACTGCTTCAAACACTATTTTGGTTAGCCCTTATAATTTCTTAACACCTGATTACCGTCCAGCTCCTGGTTCTTTAGCATTATCCGGTGCTAGTTTTACTGATGTTGTAGTAGTACCTGCAACCAATACTGTTGCCACAACTGTGCAAGCCAGCATCCCTGCTTCAGTTTGTATCGGTGATGGTACAGTAATAGCAAATCCTGCTCAGTTTATTGCTTCTTCTACTGTTTCACCAGATTATTGCTCTTTATCATGGAGTGTTTCTCCTGGTGTTAGTATTTCAAGCAGTACTGCAGTAACGCCTTCATTCACTATTTCTACTGTTGGTACTTTCTCGGTTTATTTAACTGTTTCAACTGCTAATGGTAATACTACTGTAATGAACGCCATTACTACTACTACCTGTACTAATGTTGGAATAAACAAAGTTAACAGCCAATTAGGTTCTGTAAGTTTATATCCAAACCCAAGTAATGAAATGGCTACATTAAGCCTTAACACCCAAAACGAAGGTGTTATTACTGTGTCGGTTTATGACATTACCGGTCATTTAGTGGCTACTCCGGTTCAAAACCACAGTCTAGTTAACGGTGAAAACAAATTCACCATCAACACCTCTGAGTTAAACAACGGAATTTACTTTGTAACATTAAATACATCTAACGGTAAAGAAACTGTTAAATTAATTGTCAATAAGTAATCTACTCTTGGTTTCCTGAAAAACGCCTGCTAATTTAGCAGGCGTTTTTGCTTTTAACATATGACAGAGAAGAAGATTACTTATGCTCTAAACAGAATTAAATCCTGCAAAGAAGCCGGTTTCGTTTTAGAAGCCTTGCTTAAAAGTTACCATCTAAACGTGGACATTATCCTTTATTTACTAAGAACCTCCGATCCGGATTATTCCGCAAAGGATAAAAAAATGAAGGTAATTGTGCATGACTTTCAGGAAGAGATTAACTCGAACCCTAAATTAAAGTCCATTCTTAACAAAAAGAATTTAAAAATGCTTAAACCATGGCTGCATAAAATGGATGTTTTTTTTAAGGAATTAAAATTTGAACAAGCTGCCAATACCAAAACCCTTCTTATTGAAACTGAAAAGATTTTCGCCATTCTTAATATTTCTGCCACAAAATTTTTTGTGAAGAACAAGGCCGCTTAAGGCCATATCATTTAATGTTTAATTAACATTCACTTGTCTTAGGCTTAAACTTAAAAGCTAAACTTTACCTTTTAAGATGAGTGTAAATTTATCCTATTTGGTATTTGTTGATAATTCGGTTAATCGGATCTTTAAGACTGTTGAGTCCCTAAAACAGAGTTTTCCTAATATCAGTATCTTTAGTCAGGAACAAGATTTTTTTAATCATATTGATTCGCATCAGTGTGATGTAATTTTACTCAACCTCGATCTTCAGCCTAATGATGGCTTGGCTATTTTAAAAGAAATTAAACAACGTGAGCTAAAGTCAGATCCTTTTATACTCATATACAGCGATAAGCAAGATGACTTTGTACAAGAATTGGCCTTTAATTCAGGGGTAGATTCTTTTATTAATTTTCACAATAAAGTTGCTGTGTTAGAATTGTTTTTACGAAATTTGCTGCGTCGCAAAATAAAAATTAGCGCCAATCAGAAAAAAGAGGTGATCATAGATAATGATCGCTATCTTATATTTAAAAACGGCACTTCCTATCAACTGCCAAGAAAAGAGTTTAAATTATTTGAATTGCTCTATAACAGCTCCGAAAAATTTTTCACCAAAACCGAAATTGCTTCACTCATTTGGAATGACGAAGCCGTGGCCAACAAGCGTACCATCGACGTACACATTTATAATATCCGTCAGTTTTTCGGAAAGCGTATCATTCAATCACAAAAAGGAAAAGGCTACCGCATCAATAAACGCGTCATCGATTAAACACGCCTTTTTTAGTACAAACGGATTCCGGCACCAATACGAAGGAACACATATTGGGTGGGCCAAAACATACTTTCATCATAACTAATATTCATCCCAACCTGTGTGGTTAAACAAAATCGTTTTGAAAAAAAATGTTTGGTAAAAATACAAGGCTCAAAAGAGGTATTGGTTTCATCTACATTCCGAACATTGATGCGTTCCTTGCCATAATTGGTGAGTGAGGCGTAATTATCCATATACAGGCTTTCCTTTAAAGATAAACCTAAAAACCAGCCGGGGGCATCCGGATTATCGGTGAGTGCAATAAAAGACTGCAAGGTAAGTTTTTGATATTTTCCACTGGTTTGTAATGAATAACTTGTTGTATCGGTAAAAAAATTAAAATTCAGATGCTGGGTTCCTAAACCGTATCCGGCATTGAAACCATAAATGAGCCGTTTTTTAGTGCCGTAATAACCCACCGCAAACTCTGCGCATTTTTGATAATGACCCGAATTGTTTTTTTTGAAAGTAAGGGCCTGCACATTTGCCATGACAGATAAATGCTTAAGCGGCGAGTAAGCCAAATTTACGTTGGATGCCACCAAACCAAAACCAGCCTCGCCTTCAAGCTGATTTTTTTTGGTTAATGTTGGCGTGAAATGAGCCGGGGGAGTATGCAGAGAAACACAGGATGAAAAACCCATAAGCATCATAACTATTAGGATACTTATCTTCAAATTGCTTTACATGTGTTACTAAACCCCTTTTACTAACGTTGAAAAAACACTTTTAGTATCTTCGCATTCGGCTGCCTAAACTTATTTCAAACTAATCCGTCTCGAATGCTCGAAACCATTTAAATAACGAATCCTAAGCAGATAAGCATCCTTTTCAAGGCCCTCTAAACGCCAATTATACTTCTTTTCGGGGGGATTAAACAACTGTGTTTTTACCAAACGACCCTCTTTCGTAAATAACTCGATTTGCTGTAAGCTTTGGTTGGATTCAAGAAATAAAACTGATTCAGATATTGGATTTGGATAAATAAGTAGGTTCGTGTCAGTAGCCTTATCTTCTTCTGCGATGGCCGTTGTGTTAAGATTATCAGGCTCATTAAAGGCTTTTCCAATAACTACTACCGAGTCGATACTATAGGTGCCCGATTTTTGTTCTGCATTCCAAGCGTAAAAACGAAAACTCAGCACATTGGTAACAGTGCTAAAGGATGGTCCAGCCAAAGTGATGGCACTTCCTTTTTGATCGCTGCTATTTGGAGCGGCATCATAATTCCATAAAAAGATATTTAGTGCTATGACCGAAATTTTAGTGTTGGATAATACAGAGGCGGGTAAATTTGAACTAAAAGCGTCCACACTGCTTCTTACTGCGAAGTTGCGGATGCCGGTAGCAGAACGGCGCATGATAAAATTAATGGCGCTTAAATTAAGTGAATAACCAAACACGGGAATAAGATCAACCTGGTAATAGGTGCCTGTATCCATACTACCTGTCATAGAACTCAGTGTGTCATTGCCATCTATGGCGCCCAAAGGCCAATCAGAGAATGAAAAGCGTGTGCTAGCAGTAGGATTGGAAGATGTACCAACCGCAGTAAAAGAACCAAAAGTTACACCAATTGCCTGTGGTGGCGCAGTGGGATCGATGGTGCCGCTGGATGGGGTAACGGCACTAAAGCCATAGGAGCCCAATAATTGAGCAGGCAAATAAAATTTAAATAGTGTTAATAGTAAAAAAACTAATTTTTTTATCATGCCAATAAGTTTTTAAATTTATAAAAAAAACTTACCACTAATTCAATGAAAACAAAATTACTTACCCTTTTAATCTTATTTGCGCAATTAAATACTGCCACTAGTCAAAATGAATCTAACGGTTTAGTGAAGTGGCTTAGCCTAAAAGAAGCTCAAGAAAAAAACAAAGAACTAAAAAAACCCTTCCTAATTGATATATACACCGATTGGTGTGGTTGGTGTAAACACATGATGAAAACCACTTATTCGAATGAAGGTTTGGCTGCTTATATTAATGCCAACTTTTACCCGGTTAAGTTTAATGCCGAAACCAAAGACACCATTGAGTACAACGGGAAGATTTATAAACCCCTATCAAAAGAACCTAAAACAGCCCACGAATTGGCTATAAAATTTTTAGGCGAAAAATTAAGTTATCCGTCTACCCTGTTTGTGACCAATAATTTTGAGTACAATTTACTTACGCAAGGTTTTATGGAGGACAAAAAAATGGAACCGATTTTAATTTTTATGGTTGAAAATGCTTGGCAAACTGTGGTTTTTGATGAGTTTAACAAACATTTTACGAATTGCTTTTACGATACCAGTTTTGCTAAGATAAAAGTTAAAACCTATACCATTCAAGAAGTTGAGAAACTTCAAAAGAAAAAGCCTAAAAAAGTTCTGGTAAATATTGGGACCGAATTTTGTAATACCGGCAAGGTGATGACCGCTACTTCCTTTATTGATACTAGTGTGGCCAATTACATTAATAAAAACTTTTATCTGGTAAATTTTAGTGCAACATCAAGCGACACGATAGTTTTTAAAAACGAAAAATATTTTACGACACCAGTTAGTAATTTCCCCATGCACGGCTTGGCTTTAAAATTATCGGCCAATCGTTTTACCCTACCCTCATTATGTATCCTCGACGAGCAATTAAACACCCTTGAAGTGTTAAATTTTTACCAATCGCCCGAACGTTTAAAACCAATTCTTACTTTTATAGGTAGTAATAGTTACCAAACGAAAAAATTTAATGATTACATGCAGGAGTACCTGGCCCCGCCTGCCCCAAAACCAAAGAAAAAATGACGTCAGCAGCCATCCATCACCTCAATTCGGGTTTAATCATCCTGTCCTGCATTGTAGCCTTTTTCATACCTTTTGAATTGTTTTTATTTTCTTACGGTGTATTAGGGCCTTTGCATTATGTAACTGAGATTGGCTGGCTGCACAAAAAAAATTATTTCACAAAAGGCAAATACGATTTTATTTTTCTAATCGGGGCTTGTTCCCTACTCTTTTGTTGGAATTTTAATCCGAGCAAAAATTATAATTTAATGGCCGATGTGATACTTTATAGTTTACTGGCCAGCTTAGTTTTTGTTTTTATTAAGGACTGGTTGTATCGCATTACCTTTTTGGCATTATCCTTTTTTGTTATTAGTTTTTTAAATAATTTGTCCGTTTATTTTACCTGGGTTGCCATCTTCTTACCCACTATTATTCATGTATTTATTTTTACAGGGGCCTTTATGCTTTATGGCGTGCTGAAAGAAAAATCATGGCCGGGATTTATTTCGATTTTAGTTTTAATCACATGTGCTATTAGCCTTTTGGTGCTGCAACCCCAAAATTTATTTTATACCGTGAGTGATTATTCTCAAAAAAGCTATTCAGCGTTTACTGAACTAAATTTTCAATTAATTAATTTTTTTAACCTCGATCAGTTTACCGAAACCAGTCAGGTTTTCACCACCAATGCCGGTTTTGTAATTATGCGCCTTATCGCCTTTGCCTATACCTACCATTACCTTAACTGGTTCTCAAAAACATCGGTCATTAAATGGCATCAAGTGCCCAAAGCTACTCTCATTATTACCTTAAGCGTATGGTTAGTGGCCGTTTTCTTGTATGCCTACAATTATAATTTAGGCTTACAGGTTTTATTTTTTCTGAGTTTCTTACATGTGTTTCTTGAATTTCCTCTTAATATTGTTTCCTTTACCGGTATAGGTAAAGAAGTCATGGCCTTGGGCAAAAAACTAAACTAAACTGGTTTATTAGTGGTTTAGACTTCTTTATCACCTTTAGGTGTTAAATATTGCATCTGCTTCGTTTTAATATAGTTACGGTTGATTTTTGGCGCAAACCCTTGTCTATTAGTCTTTACTAACAGCAGGGTATTAAGAAATCGACTGTTATTAAGGATTCTGGCCTTTTGGATTTCTTACTTTTAAGTTTTAACTTAGATTTATTACCATTCATATGCGTTACCTGTTGTTTCTTTCATTATTAACCTTAACCACTTTTACACGTCCTTTAAGAGCCGGTTCTGACGATACGCTTGCCAAACGTAATTCTGCCAATGTGCCCGTTTTTATGGCACCTTCCAAAAGTTTATGTAAAAATGTGATTGGGGTAATAAACCCCATTACCCACTTTAACGAAAATTATATTTTTGATCCTTCCATTTATGATCTTGGATTAGACACATTGCCACAAATTAAATTTTGGCGCACAATTATGAACCTGCATCAGGATACGGCCATTATCAGTATGGCCGAAACACGAGGTTTTATTCAAAAAATAAGTATTCGTGATTGGAATGCAAAAAGTGATTCTTCAAAAAAAAATTACCGCGATAGCATTCGTTGTTCACGTAACCTCGATTCAAGCAACCGTATTTTATTTACCACCGGAAAAAAATTCTTTTACGATTTTGATCGTACTTCGCAAAATTTCGAAAAAGGCATTCATTGTTTTGTGCAAAATAATGTCGACCCATGGTATGCCCAGGCCATACTGCTTATTGAGAGTCCAAACAAACTACAAAAGTCGAATGTTGGTGCCTATGGGGCATTTCAATTGATGAAAGACGTTGCTAAGATGTATGGTTTAAAAGTTAACAAACACCTTGATGAAAGAGCTGATTTTGAGCGTTCGGCCTATGCCGCCAGTAGCCTTATTAAAAATATTTGTGTTCCAAGAGCCAACCGAATTCTCGATTCGCTTAAAATAAGTCATGTTAATGCCGACGAACTGTGGTATAAACTTTTGGTGATGCATATCTACCATGCCGGAGCTTATAATGTGCAAAAGGCTGTATTTACCTGCAACCCATGCGATGGCGACATCAATCTCATTTTAACCCTATGGCGAACGCAAACAGCCAGGTTTAAATCGGCTTCACAAAACTATTCACAACTCATTCTTGCCGCTATGCTCGAAATGAATGAGCGCAGCAATGCCTTTGCCGTCTTAAATTCAAAAAAACAATAGCCTTTTTATTCCTACTTTTTAAAAATATGCCTTAACTTTGGGGCTCAAATTCTATTATGATTCATTTAACACAGCGCCCGCGCCGTAATCGAAAAAACGCCGCTATTCGCAATTTAATACAGGAGAATTCGGTTACCGTAAATGATCTTGTTTTTCCCCTATTTATGATTGATGGGAAAAACAAAAAAACAGAAGTGAAATCGATGCCGGGTATTTTTAGAAGAAGTCCCGACCTCTTACTCAAAGAGATTGAAGAATGTTTGAAACTTGGCATTACTACTTTTGATTTGTTTCCAAATTTAGAAGACAGTTTAAAAGATAAAAAAGCAACTGAATCTCACAATAAAAAAGGACTCTATCTTTCTACCCTAAAAGAAATTAAAAAAAAATTTCCTGAAGCTATTTTAATGACCGATGTGGCCATGGATCCATATAGCAGTGATGGTCACGATGGATTGGTAAAAAACGGGGAAATTTTAAACGATGAAACCCTCGAAATTCTGGCGAAAATGGCCATAGCTCAGGCTGAGAGTGGCGCCGACATCATTGGGCCGAGCGATATGATGGATGGCAGAGTTGGTTATATCAGACGCGCCTTAGATGAAAAAGGATTCAGCCATGTTTCGATAATGAGCTACACGGCAAAATATGCCTCTGCATTTTACGGCCCATTTCGCGATGCCTTAGATAGTACGCCGAAATTTGGTGATAAAAAAACTTATCAGATGGATCCGGCTAACAGCAAAGAAGCCTTGATAGAAGCTGAGCTGGATTTTACGGAAGGCGCCGATTTTTTAATGGTGAAACCGGCCCTGAGTTATATGGACATTATTAAACTATTAAATGACAACTATAATTTACCCATTGCAGCTTATAATGTGAGTGGTGAATACGCCATGGTGAAAGCTGCTGCTGCCAAAGGATGGATAGATGGAGATAAGATTAGGGATGAAATTCTTTTGAGCTTAAAACGCGCCGGCGCATCGGTCATACTCACTTATTTTGCCAAAGAATTTGCCCTAGCCAAAAAATAGTTAACTTAGTCTATCAAACGCATTAAACCTCTATAGCATGAAATCACTCATTGAAGATTTGCACAGCAACAATGTTATTTTTAGCTATTATGGTTTTATTGATAACAGCGTGCTCTCGCAGGTGCTTCAAATTACACGAAGCAAACTGGAAAGCAATGATGAATCACCTCTTACGATTGCACGAGTGCACGACGCGCTTAATAATTGCGTTGAAAACATCATCAAAAACAATTTTTATCCTGAAGACGACAAGGTTCAGTTTAAATCACTTTTAGCCGTTTCAAAAAAAGACGAACAGTATCAAGTAGACACCATAGCCGTGGTGAACCCGGCACAAAAAAAATCAATTATTCAGCAACTACACTTTTTAAAAACAAAAAGTAAAGACGAATTAATGTCTTTAAAATCAAGAACCATGTTGCATATGGATGATTCTGTTCCTGTGGGCTCCGGCTTAATTGAAATTGCATTAAAGGTAGATGATTGCAATTGTACATTCAGAGACCTTGAACAAAATTCCTTGTTCAATATTAATTTCAAAATAAATTCGCTTAATTAAAGCGTCTACATTCATTTCCATTTATTCCATCACACATTGACAATTTCGCAACACATTTTTTTAACCGGTTTTATGGGCAGCGGCAAATCAACAGCCGGACAAAAATTAGCCGCCATGCTCAAAGTAAATTTTATTGATCTGGACGCCTACATTGAGAAAAAAGAAAAAGCTGATATCCCCACTATCTTCGAACAAAAAGGAGAGGCTGGTTTCAGAACCATTGAAAGTGATTGTTTGGATGAAATTTTACGGTTAAATAAAGCCTCAGTTATCTCCTTAGGTGGTGGGACTGTTTGTTTCCATTCTAACCTTGAAAAAATAAAAGAAAAAGGTTTGTTAATCTATATTCAACTCACACCAGTGGTTTTAGCCGAGCGGATTCGTAAATCTAAAACCACACGCCCACTTTTAAAAAACCTGAGCGAAGAAGAACTGCTTAAAAATATTGAAGAGATTCTATCGGAAAGGGGGAAATATTATACGCAGGCTCAAATCACGGTGAATGGTTTAAACTTAAGTCCACAACTGCTCAATCAGAAAATAATTGGTTTGCTTCAGGAAAATATACATTAGTTGTGTTTGCTTTTTGTTTCTTTCCAAACCGGCTTTAAAAGGGCAGTCTTTCCTTTATTCCGACGAACATCTTGGCTTTAACATCTCACTGAATCTTGCATTTGGCAGCCATTTCGAGCGTGCCGGCATTAATTTTAATTTATTTTATGTAAACTATGGCTTACAAGCCAACTCGGGTGTTCGTTTGTATTACAGCTTTAAAAATCTGGGACCAAAATTCATCAAACCCGAATTGGTTTTATCACAAGGACTCGTGCTACCATTAGGAAAAGAACACTTAGATTTTAATCCATTTTTAAGTTCCGTTTCTAATCAAACCAATAAAAGTTCGTCTATTGCTTATTCTTACAATGCTTATTTTAATAAAAACAAAACCACGCAGCAAACCGGCATTATTGCATTTGAATACCAAAACATTACCCTCGTCAGTGAAAACGACATTCTCGCAAGGCCAATGTTGGACAGGTTTCGCACGGGAGCATTTCTCATTCAATACCGTTATCAGGCTATTTTTCAAGCGGGCATCAATTGCACTTTGTGGACCGGGCAAATGGGTAACAAAACACTTATTGATGCGAAACAAGTGCCGTCATCCTGTTACATGGATACAACGGCGGGTGTTTTTGCTAAAAGCTCGCATGGCTTATTAAGCGCTCAGTTTATGTATCAAGTGGGTTACGCACAAATACTGCAAGCCAATGTGGGGGTGGATGCCGAGCAAATCAGAAATGCCGTTCAGAATAAATTTATACACGATCTGCAATTAATTCCCGGTAAAAAATCTAAAAATTGCCACATTCCCATGATTGACGATAAGGGTGAGCAGTACCTATATAAAGAAAATCAGAAAATAAGGCCTGCTAAATTATATTGGAATGTATTCAGCAATGCCAATGTGTTTTATTAGTTCTGCAAATTAAACTCTAATTTATTTGGGCGCCCGGGCGGGCTGCTTTGGGCTCGCTGATCGCTCGGCTTTTTGCAGCGTAAAAAACGCTGCAAAAGAGCTAAACCCGCCGCATCCCTTGCGCTCAGAGGCCTTTTGTCATTTTCCTTTTACTGTTTATTTTGAAATTTCAAGTACTTCAATCTACCAATAACCATTTTCGCCTTATGAATTCAACCAGCTAATTCTGATTTAGTTTTTCAAAAAATAGTCGTTGTTAAAATTGCATGAGACATTTCTGAATCATGACACTTTTCACTTTAATTTATCATTGTTGTGGTGTCGCTGCGAATCGCGTTTGGTTTTTTTTTCGAGATTTTTTGTTAAGGCAGCGTCCAGATCAATACCGGTTTGATTGGCCATACACATTAAAACAAAAAGCACATCGGCCATTTCATCGGCCAAATCTTTGCTCTTATCACTCTCCTTTTCGCTTTGTTCGCCATAACGTCTGGCCATAATGCGCGCTACCTCACCCACTTCCTCCATTAACATGGCGGTATTGGTGAGTTCGTTAAAATACCGAACGCCATATTTTTTAATCCAATCGTCGATTAATTTTTGTGCCTCTGTTATTTGCATAGTTCGAACCTATTAATTTAATACCCTTTTTAGGAAAGCGATTAAAAAACCTTTCCGGAAAAATAGTTAATACCTTCACAAAACTAATTAAAAATGGCATACAAGATAAAGGCTTAATTTATTAGATTTGAAACCAGACTTCTTTAACATTAAAACATTAGATCGATGCTACTGTTGTAAGAGTAGTTAATACTAAAATCATATGGCCTACCGCAGTTTACAGGATTGTATAAATGATCTCGAAAAAAATGGATTATTAGTTCGTGTCAAAGAAGAAATTGATCCTGAATTAGAAATGGCTGCCATACAATTAAAGATGTATGATAAGGAAGGTCCGGCACTTTTATTTGAGAACCTTAAAGGTTGCAAATACCAAGCGGTGAGTAACTTGTTTGGTTCTTTGGAACGGAGCAAATTTATGTTTCGATTTCAGTTAGCCAATATGCAGCAATTGGTGCAGTTACGAAATAATCCTTTAGCCGCTCTCAAACGCCCTTTTCACTACTTATCTACCGGTTTTGCCGCCTTAAAAGCCTTACCTAAAAAAGGTTCCTTTGCCTCGGCCGGATTTAATGAAATTCAAATTAGCGACCTGCCGCAAATAAAACACTGGCCAAACGATGGTGGTGCCTTTATTACCTTGCCCCAAGTGTATTCGGAAGACTGTGAAAAACCGGGCGTGATGGCTTCTAATTTAGGCATGTACCGCATTCAGTTAAATGGAAATGATTACCAAAGCGATAAAGAAATTGGTCTACATTATCAAATCCACCGCGGCATTGGCATTCATCAGAACAAAACCAATAAAAAAAATATTCCTTTAAAGGTGAGCATATTTGTAGGCGGACCGCCCTCACACACCTTAGCAGCTGTTATGCCTTTGCCCGAAGGCATTAGTGAACTTACTTTTGCCGGAGCCTTAGGTGGTAGACGTTTCAGATATGCCTATAAAGACGGATTCTGTATATCCCTCGATGCCGATTTTGTGATCACCGGTGAAATTTATCCCAATGAAAACAAACCCGAAGGTCCATTTGGTGATCATTTGGGTTATTATAGTTTAACGCATCCCTTTCCATTAATGCGTGTGCATAAGGTTTATGCCAAAGAAAATGCTATTTGGCCATTTACAGTGGTGGGCCGGCCACCGCAAGAGGACACTTCGTTTGGTGCACTCATTCATAAAATTAGCGGAAGTGCTATTCCCAATGAAATTCCGGGAGTTAAGGAAGTTCATGCGGTAGATGCTGCCGGCGTGCACCCTTTGTTACTGGCTGTTGGTAGCGAACGCTATACGCCCTATTTAAAAAATAAACGTCCCGCCGAATTATTAACTCAGGCCAATCGCATTTTAGGCACCGGACAATTAAGTTTGGCGAAATACTTATTTATTGGCGGCGATGATAAACATGAATTGCTTTGTGAAGAAGTGGCTGCCTTTTTTAAATTCGTTTTTGAACGTATTGATTTAAGTCGCGACCTTCATTTTTATACCAAAACAAGTATCGACACCCTTGATTATAGCGGAGACGAGATAAATGAAGGTTCGAAATTGGTGCTTGCTGCCTATGGCGATAAATTAAGAACCTTAACGGAAGAGTTACCGCTTTGCTTATCTAACTGTTCGCTCGTTACCGAAGTTAAATTACTCATACCCGGAGTAATTGGGTTACAATTAAAACCATTCACAAGTCATCAAGCCGCCAGAGCAGAGATCAAAGAACTGGCCGACTGGCTCTCGGCTAATAAACAGGAACTGGAAGGCATTGTGCAAATTATCATTTACGACCATTTTGTATTTGAAAATCGCCCGCAGCGCATGAATGATTATGTTTGGATTACGTATACCAGAAGTAATCCATCGCATGATATATATGGTGTAGATGAATTTATTGAAAATAAACATTGGGGTTGTAGAGGGCCCATGATTATTGATGCACGCAGAAAACCACATCATGCTCCCGAATTAGTTATTTTGGATGAAACCAAAAAAAGCATTGAACGTTTTTTTAAACCGGGCGCCAGTCTCGAAAAATGGGCTTAATTGCATTTGCCATGGAGATGTTTAAAGCCATAGCGTTATTAAGTAAAACAAAAATTTTTTCCTTTTTGTTTTTCGTGTTTTTAGCGCTCATACTTTTAACCCGCATTCTACTTTTTTTTAGTGTCAATATTAATTGCATCGATTCGGATCAGCCCTTTATGTGGGCAGGCGCAACTGATTATGCAAAGGGTTTTTTTTATGAACCTCGATTTTACGGACAGGACTACAACAGTTTTTTAGAACCGCTCTTTGCAGTGCCATTGTTATGGTGCAAGGTGCCTGTTTATTATGCTTTACCCATTGCCACACATGTTTTGTTTTTATTTCCATTTTTGTTTACGGCTATTTACTTATATGCGAAACATAAAAAAGAACAGGCTCTTGTGGTATTAAGCGTGTTGCTGTGCATGCCGGTAGCTTACGACATTATAAATGCCTTACCTCGGGGATTTATTAGCGGTTTGTTTTTTACAAGTTTTTTTGTGCTGAGTTTCATCAATCCCCGAAACCTAAAATTTGTGACGTTAAACAGTTTAATGGCCTGTATGGGCTATTTTATTAATCCCAATTCCTTTATTGTTGCCGCGCCATTACTAGCCTATTTGTTTTTTATTAATTACCGCCACAAAAAGTACTATATCATTTCAGGTTTATCCTTACTCAGTTTCATTCCTTTGTATTTTATTTTCGATCGGTTTTACCTTCTTCATCCTGATTATGTGGTTTACGGCTTAAATTACAGTTTTGGATTAAATTATTTCCAAATCAATATATCGCATTTGGATGAAGCCTTTGAACACATTAGTTTTTTTATGGAAGGGAGGAGTGTGATCTTGATTCTCATTCTTTTACTTATTCCGATATTACTTTATAAAAATAACCGCGCGGCTTTTTATGCCTTTCTTATTTTTTATCTGGTTGTTTTGGTTTCATTTTTTTCGGGAAAAGTGCGTGAGGGATCGCCCTGGCCATTTTATTCCTACAGCCGCATGTACCTGGGAATCCCTTTAGTAATAGGGCTATTCAGCAGTTTAATTAATTTTAATTCAAGTCGTATGATGGTTTTGTTGATTACGCTTGTATTTCTATTCAGCGGACTAAAATTTTATCGATTTAATAAAGACATTGCTTATCATAGCGAAGAAAGACATTGGGTTGGTGTGCATTTGGTTCCCTTAAAAACCATTTTAGGCACCTTAAAAACTTATAAGGAAATTGCTGAAAAAAATCACGTGGATCGTTTTTTAATTTCAAACGGATTTTGGTTAAATACCTATGTGAATTACGGATCACAGGCTGTTTATCCCGATTTTCCGACAACACAAGAAACCAATTCTGAAAGGCGTTACTGGGTGCGTGAAGCTAACAACAACAAGGTATACGAGCGTTTTGTTTTTGTGTCAGCAGTTTTTGCCATTGCCAAACAATTCGACACAAAAAAAGCCTGCGAGGTGCAGGCCTTAGATAATTATGGTTTGTTATTAGTACAACACAATACCTTAACAACTTCCGATTTTATTAAACTGGTAAAAGAAAACGAGAGCAAATAATTTCATTTACTTTAACCCGAAAACTTTTTTAAGCAAATCGGAGGTTCTTGCCGCAGGGTCTTTTCTAATTTTTGTTTCTTCATCCGCAATCAGCAGCATTAAACCATTAATGGCTTTATTGCTTACGTATTCATCTAGATTCGGATTCTGTTTGGTTACGCCCGGAAATTTATTGTAAGCAGAAGTCAAGGGGCTCCAGTAAGAAGTTACTTTTACTTTTTCTACAGCTGTTTTTACAATGGGCAAAAACTTTTCATATAATGCACTGTAGGTGTTTTTTCTTAGAAAATTAGTCGCCGCAGTATCGGCGCCATTTAAAATCTCGAAACCAACTTGCAGGCTCCTATTTGTAATCGCATCTATAAACACTGGCGCGGCTTTTAAAGCAGCTTCCTCCGCTGCACGATTCAGGCTCATTTCAAACTCTTCCACTTTTTTGCTTAACCCAATTTTCATGAGTTTATCGCGCATGTCGGTGGCTTCCTGGGGCCATGGAATAAAGATTTTTTGGGGGTAATAAAAAAACCGTCAAGCTAACTGGCTAAAGACGATGAGTTGCTCGTGCCAAGACTCAGTGAATCTTTTAAACCTTTTACCACGACTTCATTCCTTAATTTAGTTTTACTAACGGTGTTTTTCCTTCTATGAATTTTTTGTTAAATCGGCCATGTTTAATTTCGGTTTTAGTTGTTTGGGCCGAAATGCCAAATAAAAGAAGGATCAATGATCGGCTAAGAATTTTTTTTATAAAGGAAATGGCTGGTTATTTGAGCCAAAATATATGCTTTCGCTTTACTTTCCTGACTTAATAATCCGAGTGCATTCATAATATTCCGTTAAATTTGTACAAAGGTTTTAGACATAAAGCACTATAGCATTTAATTTATGAAGGCAGAAATATTAACCATAGGAGATGAAATACTAATAGGGCAAATTACAAATACAAACAGTGTTTGGATTGCCCAACAATTAAATTTAGCCGGAATAAAAGTTGCTCACATGGCTAGTGTAGGTGATGAAAAGGAGGTGATTGTAAATGCTTTTAATGATGCGGCAAGGCGTGCCGATTTTGTTTTTATTACAGGCGGTTTAGGTCCGACTAAGGACGACATTACCAAAAATATATTTGCCGATTATTTTAATGCGGAATTAGTTTTAGATGAAGCTGTTTTAACTACCATTGATTCGTATTTTACCAAACGTGGTCGTGTTTTAACCGAGATGAATAAAAAACAAGCTTTGGTGCCCAAGGGTTGTGAGGTTATACCAAACAACAATGGCACTGCTCCCGGCATGTGGATGAAAAAAAACGGGGTTGTTTTTATTAGCATGCCTGGAGTGCCTTACGAAATGATGGCTATGATGAGCGAAAGCATTCTGCCGAAAATTATTTCAGAAAATAAATTACCGCATATTTATCATAAAACCATTTTAACGCAAGGCATTGGCGAAAGTGGCATTGCCGAGTTGGTGGAAACCTGGGAAGACGCACTGATTCATAAAAACATTAAACTAGCCTATTTGCCTCAACCGGGTTTTGTACGTTTGCGCTTATCGTCCTATGGCGAAGATGCTGCCGAATTAAAGCACAACATTGATGCTGAAATTGAAAAGGTAAAACCACTTATTGAAAAATTTATTTTTGGGTACGAAACCTATGGCGAGGAACCACCTAGTCTTGAAAAAATCGTCAGTGAACTTTTGCGTGAACAAAAACAAACTTTAGCCTTGGCGGAAAGTTGTACCGGCGGCTATATTTCATCATTATTCACCGCCATTCCGGGGGCTTCCGAAATTTTTAAAGGGGCCGTTGTGCCGTATACCAATAAATCCAAACAAACTTTGCTGGAAGTAGATGAGGCCTTGTTTGAAACCGTTGGTTCGGTAAGTAAGCAGGTAGTTGAGCAACTGGCGTCCCATGTACTGAAAAAATTCAACAGCGACTATGCCATTTCTATTTCGGGTATTGCCGGACCATCCGGTGGAACTGCTGAAAAACCAGTAGGCACCGTTTGGATTGCTGTGGCGAGCAAAGAAAAAGTTCTGGCTGTAAAATTCCAATTTGGCGATAACCGTCACCGTAACATTGTTATGACAGCGAATGCAGCCATGAATTTATTACGTAAATTTATCCTTAAAGAAGTCTGAAAGGCTGACTCCTATTATATCTGGTCTGATTTTTACTTAAAATGAGGCGTAATTACATCATTCTGTTGCAAACAGAAGCCATTTTTCATGGTTTTTAGCTACTTTTGAGTGAGGAGGCGGCTTTGAAGCCTTTTCCCTGTTTTTTTATTCACCCAACCATTCGGCCCTTTGGCTTGTAATGGTTAGTAAGGCCTAAACAAATTAATGGATATTCAGCCAACACTGATAAAAGCATGTATTACGGGTGACCGTAAGGCTGAATATGCCCTTTACAAAGCCACGTACAGCTATTTGATGAGTATCTGTATTCGTTATACCCGAAAACCCGACCGTGCCAAAGAGGTTATGAATGTGGGGTTTTTAAAAATACTAATTAACCTAAACAAATATAATTCCGACAAACCCTTTAAGCCCTGGATTAGAAAAGTGATGATAAATACCCTAATAAACGAATACAAAAAAGAAAAAATTCATTACGGCAACATTCAGTACGTGGAAAATTACCATGAAACAGATAAGTATGCCGAAATTAATCAAGCCATTACAAAAATAAACGCTGATCAGATTTACGAATTCATTGCCAAATTACCACCCGCCAGTCAGCAGGTGTTTAACTTATATTTTATTGACGGTTACAAACACAAAGAAATAGCCGAGATGCTTTCCATTTCGGAAGGAACCTCGAAGTGGCATTTAAATGCCGCACGCGAAAAATTAAAAGAAATGCTTAAACAAATTGAATCACCCGTTAAACTCTTAGTAAATGACTAGCGAAGAAAGATTTAAAAACCAATTGAATGATCTGCTCGAGTCGAAAGACTTTGCCTTTGATGAAAACAATTGGGAAAATGCCAGAAAATTGATCGACGACACTTCCGGCAAGCGCAAAGGATTTTTTCCTTATGCCATAACCACCTTGTTCTTATTGCTATCGGCTGTGTTAGGATTTTATTTTTTGAGTCCGGCTAATTCATTGGCCGATACCACTTCAACGATGCCACAAAAGGAACAGCGTGCCGTTAAACCGCTTACTCCTGAAACCATGGTGACTATTGCTTCAGATTCTGAATTGCCTCAGCATGTTAAAACCCATCAGCCTAGTTCTAAAATAAAAAATCCACCCGTTCAAAAATCAATCGCCTCCAACAGGTCCAGTAAAGTAACTGTTTTTCAAGTCAATCAAACGAATCCCACAACTCAAAAAAACATAATTAATCATGTCGTTGAGCCGCTTAAAGTTGAAACAACAAAAGTGAGTAATGATGTTAATACCGTTGAATCTGTTCTTCCAACAAATGCGGCTTTAGTGGACAACACGTACATTGCAAAAACAACTGTCCCAATTAGTGAAGAAACGATCACGAAAGCTGTTTCTGAAGAACCGATTAAGATAGAAAAATTAGAGCCTACAAATCATAAAACAGAAAATAAACCAGCTTCAAATAATTCGGAAATGCAAACGAACCATTTACCGAACACAGGCCCCGTTAGTAATGTAAACGAAACTGAGGTGGCAGTTTCGCCTCCGCCTGCTAATCACACGCCCGAAATAACAAGCGAAACGCTTCTCCCCGCTTCTCAGAGTGCAAGCCTTGCTTCGTCAGTAAAATCGGAACAACCCGATACCGCCTCTACATTAAACAGTATTGACGATGCCAATTTCCCACAAAAAAGCCGTTTTCCTTTACTCACCCTTGAAGTTGGAACAAGTTATTTATTTGGATGGAAAAATCCAAATGGTAGTGATGCCAAAGGTTTTAATCCACTAGTGGGATTAAGTTATTATACTTATCTCCGCCCAAAAATTTCAATTTTAATTGGCGCCCAGTATTCTTCAATTGGAAAGTTGAGTTATAGTTCGGTAACCAGTAAAATAACAAGTTTCGGAATGGGTGAAGAAAGTCGGGTTACGGTAATAACACCTCAGCGTTTACATTACCTCATTGTTCCAATAAAATTTAACTACCATGTTACTGCTAAAAACACTATTGGCATGGGTTGTAACATTGCCTACCTGCTCACCGTGGATGCAAAAATTGAAAGTTACGAGCAAGGACTTAATTACCCACGCAATTACAATGTTGGTAAGACCCGTGGTTACTCGCAAGGCTTTAAAACATTCGACACCCAATTAAGTGTTTATTATAGAAGAATGATTTACAAAAATTTATCTCTGAATACAGAAGGCTTTTTTGGATTGACAGATATTAAAGAAAATAAATTTTTTGGATTGAATGGCTTTGAAAGAAGTAAAGGATTTAAGTTAACGCTGGTTTACAATTTGAAGAATAAGTAAACCGAAGAAAAAATGAAAATGAAAATGAAAAAAATAAAATTTTTTACTATACTGTTTTTGCTGGGGCTGCTTATGGCCTGCAACAAAAAGAAATACGCTGAGCCGGTGGTTTATGCAAACGACCCGGTGTTTAACAGTACACTACTGGTCAATAATGTGCCTGTTGTTTTAGAAGCCGGTAAAAACGGCTATTATATGTTTTCGAGTTACAAACAGGATTCGAACCGGGTATATAATTTTATCGGATCGCTTAAACAAAACAATTGCACGAATTGCGCTAATAGTTTACAAGTTCAGATAAATGATTTTAAATCATCAGCACTGAACGCCCCCGTGTTAATTGATTCGAGTTTACGTAGCGGAAAATATAATTACATCGCCTCACAAGTGCCATTTTGTTATATTGCCAAATTTCAATCATCGTATAATAAAAATGCAGCCTCTTATTTATGGGATTTTGGTGATGGCTCAGCGCCGGATACCAGCCGCAACCCCACTCATATCTATACTAAAGCAGGCAACTACCCTGTATGTTTAAATGTAAAAGGGATTAACGGTTGTGAAGCCGGCGCTTGCAACAGACAGAACATCGGCAGTAATAATGGATTTAGAACACTCATCAATTTAAACAGTGTTTCCTCAACCAGTTTTTCATTCGGACAAAGTACCACCGGTAACAGAGGCAATTTAAATTATTTCTGGAGTTTTGGTGATGGCAGTACTTCAACATTAGACAATCCAACACATGTATATGCATACAGGGGAAGTTATCCGGTTTCCTTGCGAGTAACTGATAGCTACAACAACAATACCATTGTTTCTAATTACAACGTTGTAACTGAAAATGATATGTCGTCCTGTGCAGGTAATTATCGCATCACCTCGTTAACCTCAAGCAATTTATCTTTGTCGGCAATTAAAGTTACCTGGGTTGATGCCAATGGTTCTGTATATAGCTCCGACAAAGCCGTTCAAAGCAGCAACACGTATTTTGATTTACTTTCGGTTGAAGATTATTCTAATAACGAATATAATCAGACCACTAAAAAATTACATGTAAAATTTAAGTGTACTGTTTCAAATGGTGTTACAACCCTTCAACTTGACAATGCAGAAGCAACTATTTGTGTGGCCTATTAAGACATCCCCCCTATAAATAAAAATTTAAATGAGTAAAAGGCAACTATTTGGAAGAAATTAAATCAAAAAAAAATTAATCATCAAACATGAAACTAGTTATTTATCCCATACGAAACATTTTAAGATTAGCATTATTGCTCGTCTTAACGTTTAATTTTTTCGGCATAAAGGCGCAGTCCTTTTCCTTTTCGGTTAGTCCGGCCAATCAATGCTACAGCGCAGGCAGCAACACAGCCATAGCAGCCGTAACCAATTCAGCGGCGGGAGCCACCTCCTATACCTGGATTGTACAATCGCCAACCATGTGTGCAGTTAGTTTGTCTGTACTCGCCACGAATGGATCAGTGACCAGTATTTACTATCCCTGCTGCGGCACTTACACCATTTATTGTTACGCCTATAATGGAGCCACACTTATTTCAAGTATTTCAAGCATCGTAACTATTTATTGTTCCCCTCCAGTTAGCATTAGTGGTAATAATTCCATTTGTTTTGGATCTACCACCACCTTAACTGCCATAGGCGCTTTAACTTACACCTGGAATAATTTAAGCACCGGGCCCAACTTTGTTGTGACCCCAACAGTTAACACCTGTTATTCGGTGGCAACTACCAACACCTTTGGCTGTGCAGGTTCTGCCTCCATCTGTGTTAATCTACAACCTAACCCCGTACCCAACTTTACTTTTTCTGTATTAGCAAATGGCGCGGTACAATTCACCAATTTATCTACTGGAACCGTTACGGGTACTACTTATACCTGGTCGTTTGGTAATAACATTACAAGTAACGGTCTATCACCATTAACCACCTACACCAGCAATGGTAATTACCTAGTAACTCTGGCAATGAATAATAATAGTCCGGGCTGTGGTACAGCAAGCGCTACAAACACTCTAAACGTAACTACCATCTTAACACCTACCTGCAATGCCGGCTTCAATTACACGGTAACTGCAGGTGGAGTAGTGAACTTTGCGAGTACTTCTGCGACACCAAGCATTGGAGCAACCAACTATTCGTGGAGTTTCGGCGCGGGCACACCCAGTAGTGGCATAACGCTAACGTCAACAAGTAAAACCTATTCAATAAATAATAATTATGTGGTGAGTTTAACCATTACAAATAGTCTTACCGGGTGTAGCAGCACTAGCACACAAACCATTACGGTTCTTTCTGCATCAAACAATTGTTCGGTAACGATTAGTTATACGCCAAGTTCCGCTCCTATTCCTTCTTGTAATGGCAGTGCTCAGGTTACGAATGTCAGCGGCTTATGTGGCGCACCAAGCTATACCTGGTTGCCAGGGGGATTCACCGGTCCGTCTATTTCAGGGGTTTGTGGCACTTATACCCTTACTGTTGGGTCAAGCTCCGGTGGTACTTTTTGTTGCACCTTTATTAGTTCAACAGTGAGTATACCAACAAATAGCTGCAATTTAGTAAGTAATTTTACCTATTCACAAAGTAATAATGGCTTGGTTAATTTCACAAGTACTTCAAGCGGCACATTATCAAGCGCTACTTATTCTTGGACATATGGCGACGCAAGCATAGGTGTTGGTGCCAACTCGGCGCATACCTATAGTGCTAACGGAAGCTATTCAGTAATCTTGTACGTAAAAAATAATGTTAGCCCTAGTTGCAACGATTCGTCATTGGTGCAAACCGTTGTGGTGAATTCCTACTCTTGCAATCTCAATGCTAATTTTTCATACTCCCTCGGCGCTAATGGTTTGGCCAACTTTGTGAACACTTCTGTTGGTACCAGCTCAACCACAAGCTATAGCTGGAATTTCGGTGATGCCACCAATGCTGCGCTTGCTAATCCAACGCATGTATACGCTGCCAACGGCACTTACATAGTTACCCTTACGGTAAATAATAATTCAACGCCGGTTTGTATTTCCACTAAAACAATTAGTCTTGTTATAAGTTCGTATCCACCCTGCAGCCTCTCTGCCTCTTTTACACACACAGCGGGAACTTTGGGCGGTGTGGGTTTTAGCAGTAATTCAACAGGAACCTCAAGTTTAACCGCTTACCTGTGGAATTTTGGAGATGGATATACTGGCACCGGCGCCAATCCTTTTCACACCTACTTAAATGGCGGTGCACATTTGGTAACCTTACAAATTTCGCAGTTGAGTTGCACCGATACCAGTGCGCAATATGTAAACATTACCAGTTTGGCTTGTACTGCTAATGCCAACTTTTCATTGGCGCCTACATTTACACCCCAATATTGGTCAGCTACGCCGGCTTATCCGTATAATGTCATTGCCGCTACTTGGAACTGGGGCGATGGAGCCTCAAGTAATTTACTTTATGCCTCACATCAATATTCGGCTTCCGCTACATATTCGGTATGTTTAAGTGTTACCGTTTCTTGTGGTTCTGCCACCAGTGCCTGCAGCTCTTATTTTGTATATAAGCCAAATGGCACAGAAGGTTCAGGATTCATCAATATTAATGTCGTTAAACCCACATTACAACCTGTTGGCTTGCGCTCTGAACTTTTACAGGATGCCGGTATTTTAATTTATCCTAATCCAAATGCCGGCAGTTTTAATATCCAAGCCAGTGGTTTACTAAGTGGTAAAAACCAAATTGTGGTAATTAATTTAATGGGGGAACTTTTGTATAATGACATTGAAGAGAACGATGGTAGTATTTTAAAAGAGTTAAATTTGAATCATGTGGGCAACGGCGTCTATTTTGTAAAAATTATCACTCCAGGTAAAACGTATATTCAAAAAATAATTGTGTCAAAATAGCCTCATTTTTTTGAAACAACCCAACCAAAGTAATCCGACTTTGGTATGGTACTAATAGGATGGGAACTTGCTGAAAATCCCAAAAAAGAGTAAGCGCAACTTATTTAACAACCATGAAAAAAATTTCTACTTATTTTAAATTGTTAACGGTACTCGGACTGATGTTCTTTGCCCAACAAAGTCAAGCACAATGTTCGCCTAACTTTATTTACAGTCTTAATGCGAATGGCAACGTAACATTTACCAGCACCTCCACCGGCGTGAGTTCGGTAACAACTAATTACTATTGGGGATTTGGTAACGGTGTCAATGTAAATGGCATTAATATGGTTACGACCTCAACTAATTATACGGCCAATGGCACGTATATAGTAACCTTATTTGTAATTAGTACGGCTCCGACTTGTTCAAATCAGGTGACTTATTCCATTACAATTAGTAATGCCAGCACACCAACCTGTAACATCAACGCTAACTTCAGTGCATCGCAAGGGGCAAATGGTTTGGTTAATTTTACAAATTCATCAACAGGAACGGTTAGTGGTGTTACTTACGCTTGGAACTACGGTGATAATACTACTGGTACATCGGCAGCGGCTCCCCATACCTTTTCGGCAAATGGTTCTTATACGGTTAGCTTGGTTGCCAATAATAATTTTACGTCTTCTTGCGTAAGCACCAAAACAGCAGTTGTGGTGGTGAATAGCTACTGTAACTTACTTGCAAACTATACTTTTGTATTAGGCGCAAATGGGTTGGTGAATTTTACAAGTACATCAACAGGCACTAATGGCTCTACGTTTTACAAATGGCGTTTTGGAGACAATACAAGTGCCAACGGAAATCCAAGCAGCCATGCTTATGTAAATGGCACGTATACCGCTATGCTGGTAGTTTCAAGTAGTTCTATTAATCCCACTTGCAAGGATTCTATTTCTCAGGTCATCACGGTGACTTCGGCTACCTGCAACCTCAACACAAATTTCACCTATTCTCAAGGATCAAACGGTTTAGTTAATTTTAATAATACAAGTACCGGCACCACAGGCAGTACAACCTACACCTATAATTTTGGTGATAATTCAAATTCTAACACAGCTTCAACGGCGCATACCTATTCTGCCAACGGAACCTATACTGTTAGCATGGTCGCTAACAACAATGGCACTATTTCTTGTTCAGGCACCAAAACAGCTGTAGTGGTTGTAAGTTCATATTGCATCTTAAATGCCGGCTTCACCTATTCACTTGGCGCTAACGGACTGGTTAATTTCTATAGCACCACCACCGGTACAGTTCCAAGCACTTATTATATCTGGCAATTTGGCACCACACCTAATGGGTTTGGTGTTAATCCAACACACACTTATCCAAATGGCACTTACACAGTAACGTTAACAGTCAGCAATGCTTCTTTAGTCCCAGCCTGTTCAGATACCATCTCACAAGTTATTACGGTTACCTCTAATACGTGTGTGGCTAATGCTAATTTTACTTTAGTGCCAAGCTTAACACCTCAACTTTGGTATGCTATTCCTGCCGCAACCGCTAACATTGCCAATGCAAGTTGGTCTTGGGGTGATGCCTCAAACAGCAACACCTTATTTACCAGTCACAGTTATAGCTCTGCCGGAACTTATACCATTTGTTTAACGGTAACCGTTAACTGCGGCGCTGTGGCAACCTCATGTTCGTCTTATTCTATCTACCGTGGAACAGAAGGAAGTGGTACAATGGTGCAAGTAAATGTGATCAGCGAAGATGAATTACTCACCGGTATTAAAAATACAAGTGCGAATAATGCCAACTTCTCGGTATTTCCTAATCCTAATAAGGGTGAATTTAAAATTAACATGACCGGTTTAAATGCCGGTGCAATTAAGTTAAGCGTTTGCGACTTACTTGGTAAAGCAGTTTATGAAACAAAAGGTGAAAGCGCTAATGGATTATTTGTGAAAGACCTTCAGTTAACGGAGCTTCCAAATGGTGTTTATTTCGTAAACATAAGTATTGGCGATAGAACGTTTACCCGAAAAATAATGATCAATAAGTAATCGGGGTTTTCTGATACTTATACAAATAGAGTTGCAGCCCAAACTGCAGCTCTTTTTTTATGACTTAGGTTTAATTTACTTCATGTTGATCAACTCGTTGGTCTTTAGAATCAAATCCATGAACAGTATTTTAGGGTTAGCGTTACGCTCAATGTAATAATAATTATTGTTGAATTCCTCAACCAAACGCTCGTAGTTTTTTTGATTTACAAAGGGTGCAAACTTTTCTAAAAAAGCGCGTTCACTGCCACTCAAACGAATCAAACTTTTATCACCATAATTAAACATTAAACAGTCACGAAAAACCTCAAGGGCATACTGAAGAAATTGTTTTTGTTTTTCCCTGCCACTGGTTGCATTTTCATCTATCCAGGCCAAGGCCTTATTGCAATCAAATTTTAAGGCCAAACGCATGAAGGTTTGAAAATTATTGAGAAAAGAAACCGAATCCTCGTTATGCGTTAGTAATAACAGAGCCTCCGCAAAATTGCCATTGGCCATAATAGCAGTTTGTTGCGCAATGTCTTTATTCACTTGAAACAAATCAATCAAAGCTTCTTCTATTTCCGGAGCACTGCAATCGTAAAAAGGTATTTGTTGAACCCGCGATAAAATAGTAGCTAATAACTGATCGGGATGATCACAAACTAAAATAAAAATAGTTTGTTCCGGCGGCTCTTCAAGAATCTTTAATAATTTATTGGCCGACTCCGCATTCATTTTCTCGGGCTGCCAAATAATCATGATTTTGTAAGAACCTTCAAAACTGGTGTAACTTAATTTACGTAAAATATCATTGGCTTCTTCAACCGGAATGATGGGTTGTTTGTTGTCGGCCGTAATCTCTTTAAACCAATCATTTAAAGTTAAATATGGCTTTTGTAAAAAGGCCTCTCTGAATTCAATTAATAAATCGTTACTGCTTTTAACTTCCTTGCTTTTTGCAATGGGAAATACCAAATGCAAATCGGGATGAATTAATTTAGAAACTTTTCTACAGGAATTACATTCTCCGCAAGGCCCATCAACAGTTTTGGCGGTGCAATACAAATGCTGGGCAAATGCCAAAGCAGCAGGTAAATTACCACAACCTTCGCGTCCACTGAACATCAAAGCATGAGGCACGCGATTCTCATTCACCATCTTTATGAGACGAGCCTTTGCTTCCGTTTGTCCGATTATGGCTTTGTATTGCATCTTGCTAAGGTAATCTAAAAGCGAGGTTAAAAAAAGAACCGATTCCTGTACTAATTTTCCGGCGCTAACGGTTGTTAAACTCGTTCATGCAGCGCTGTAGTCCTATAAAAGCAAAGGATTTCACGCCATCAGCGGCTATTTTAATGCGTTCGGGGAGTGTTTTTAATTCCTCTTCGTTCCATTCGCCCAACACGTAGTTTACCTGTGAGCCCTTATTAAATTCATTGCTGATCCCAAATCGTAAACGTGGGTAACTGTTTGTGATTAACGTTTCTTGAATGCTTTTTAAGCCGTTATGTCCTCCATCGCTCCCTTTCGGACCAATGCGGATTTTTCCAAAAGGTAAGGCCAATTCATCTACAAGCACTAGCATGTTTTCTCGATCAATCTTCTCGGCCTGCAACCAATAGTTTACAGCCTTTCCACTTAAATTCATGAAAGTGTTTGGTTTTATCACCACCAATTGTTTGCCTTTGAATTTACATTCGGCCACATCGGCATAACGCCCCGAGGTAAAACTGCCATTGAGGTCACGCACTAATTGGTCGGCTATTTTAAAGCCAATGTTATGACGGGTGTCGGCGTATTCGGCGCCAATGTTACCCAAACCAACTATCAAAAATTTACCCATGATCTAAAATCCCGAAGGCTTCAAAAACACTCCCATAAAGATCAAAAAAATCTTACTACTAAAAAGAATTACTTCTTTGTTTTGTATAAATTGTTTTTGATGTTATAACGAATACAATCCCAATATTCTTTAGTGTAATTCACAAATATTTCTTCGCCCTTTTCTATATCGCGTTCGGCAATAATGTAACAACGGCTTTTATTAAATACTTTATAAGATGCGTTATTTTTTAATCCCTTTACACGACTCAAACCTGCCGCATCATTGGCATAACGGGCCATGTGTTCGGGTGTTGAAAAGGCGTCGATACAGATTTTTTTATTGATAAAAAATAAATAGCCATCCTTATCTTCCAGAACACGTTTTTCATATTCTTTCCAATCGATAATTTCACCCAGATACTCAATAATTTTATCTGATTTTTTAATTGGTTTTTTTGTGAATAAGCCTTTCCCGGCTTTTGGTAACTGCGAGTTTTTTACTACTAATGTCATAACGGCGACAAAAATATATTTTAATTGCTTACAAAATTAAAATTTTTATGATTGTTGGTAAGTTTGGAATAGTGGGATTTAGAGAATTTTAAGATTTTTATCTCAGATAAATCCGCCGCCTATTCGTAAAAATGCCGCATCGGTTTTAGCCTCATCAACAGAAATCAAATGCGCCAATTTTTCTTCTATTACCAGCAGTTTGCTGCAGTATTTTAAAAGCAAATCCAGATCGTGCGAGCTTACTAACACACACTTGTTCTCTTTTATAGCAAGCTTTTTCAATAATAAAAAAAGGTCGTGTTTAGAAGCATAATCTAAAAATGCCGAAGGCTCGTCGAGCAATAAGATAGGGGTTTGTTGGGCCAATGCTTTAGCAATGATGGTCTTTTGAAAAAGCCCGTCGCTGAGTTCATTTATTAACTTAAACTGGTGTTCTTTTAAGCCACATACTTCAATAGCTGCCTTAATGATCTCTTTATGTTTTTTTTCTAAACGATTAAATGAATTGGTATAGGGCATTTGTCCGGCAGCCACCACGTCGAATGTGGTTAAATTAAAGCCGCCTATTTTTTCGGTGAGCACTATGGCGACTTTTTTTGCCAGTTCACTTAAAGCGATTTGCGTCATCAATTCTCCTTCAATGCGCACCTCACCGTCCAATGGGGGCAATAAACCACAAAGGGTTTTAAGTAATGTCGATTTTCCAACCCCATTTAAACCAACAATCCCTATCACATCCCCGGCATAAAAATCAAGTCCAATGTTTTTTAAAACGCTTATCTCTGCACCTGATTTTTTATAACCCAGTCTGGCATTTTTAATTGATATCATGGCTTCCCCCTTCATTTACCAGTGTTTATTTTTAAACATTAAATAAATTACTAATGGCGCTCCAATAAAGGTCGTGATCATATTAATGGGCAAAGACACTTGTAATAACAAAGAATTACACAAAGCATCGGCAAACAATAAAATCGTACTTCCCAATAAAACTGTAGAAAGCAAATGAATTTGTTGTTTGGAAGTTTTAAAAATCATACGCGATAAAATAGGAACAGCAATGCCAACAAAGGCTATTGGTCCGCAAAAGGCAGTGGTTAAACCGGTGAGCACCGAAGAAATCAAAATGAGATAAAACCGACTTTGTTTAAAATTAATCCCAATATTTTGCGCATAGTTTTGTCCCAGCAATAAAGCGTTGATGGGTTTGATAAAAAAAAGTAAAGAAGCCAGACAAAGCACTGCGAGCGGAACAAACAATAACAGGTCTTTGTTGGTGGTATTCGCCAAGGAACCCATGCCCCAAATCACAAAACTTTTTAAGCTATTAGGGTCAGAAAAATATTCCAAGGCGGTTTGTATGGCTCCACAAATCTGCGAGAACATTAATCCGATAAGCAGTAATATCACGTTGCTATTTACTTTTTTAGAAATGAGTAAAATGAGCAGAGTGACCAAAAAACTACCGCTTATTGCCGAGACCACAATAAAACTTTTGCCGATAAAAAAATCGGAGAACACATGAAAACTATTGCCTGCTAGGATGCTGAGAGCCACCATAAGTGATGCGCCCGAACTGATGCCTAATACATAAGGACCGGCTAAAGGATTCCGGAAAATGATCTGTAAAATTAATCCGGCCGCTGCCAAAGCCGAACCGGCTATAATGGCGGTAATGGTTTTAGGAAAACGAATTTGCCAGAAAATAAAATCCTGACTTGTTATGTCACTTAAATGCATGGTTTCGCTTCCACCAAATAATAAACTTAGGGCGCATGAAAGCACAAAGAGCAGTAACAGGACTGAAAATTTTATGGCGGTTTTTGAATTCAATTAATTTATTTGCTGGTAATAATTCAGGTCGCTTTTACTAGTTGTTTTTAATTCGGGATGAAAGATATGAATTAGGTCGCTTAAAATTCTATTTGGATGCAAAATCCCGCTTTCCCAGTAGGTGCTGTAACCCTTGTTATTGCATACTTTGTTATTGTTGTAAATGTTCCCTGTTTTAAAAGCCTTAAACTGCGCATAACGACTTTCAAAGCTTAACAACTCTTTTTTGGTTTTAATACTCGAAGGGTTGATCCAGAAATCGGCATTTTTGGCTTTGCTGTAAACCTGCTCAAAACTTAAGGGTAAACTACCAAACTGAAGATCGTCTTTCCATAAATAATCGGCGCCGGCATCTTTTAATAATTGCGCCATATAACTTTTACCTCCCGGCACATACCAGGAATCGCTGTACTTGATTTCACTAAAAACCGTGGGGGCATTTTTAGTTTTTGAAGCCAACTCTTTTAATTCGAGATAATTTTTTTTCAAGTCCGAAAATAGCGAGTCGGCCCGGCTTTCCTTATCCACAAAGGCTGCAAAAAATTTGATCCACTCGGCACGGGCCAGTGGACTTTGTTCCAAGTGATCCACTATAATGGCCACCGATATGTTCGTCTGAACAAGTTTTTTATCCAAATCTTTTTCGCCTTCGCCCATACCAAAAGTAAAAATGATGTCAGGATTTAAAACAATACTCTGCTCTAAATCTATTTGCGGCATTTTTGCGAGTTCTTTTAATTTGCCCTGATGGTATTTAGCAGCAATGGCCGCATTGTTCACATAATCAAAATTATCAATCGCCGCCAAAGCATTAAGAGCTCCCAATTCAGAAAGCATGTTCGCATAAATACTACTTAATGCTGCTACTTTTTTACAGGGAATTTTTATGCGTTGGATTTTTCGTGGAAACTGAACCAGTCCGCTTGAATCGTGATACAACACAAAAGCTGCCGTAGTATCGGTATTGGCACGATTACCAAATAAATAAACCAAAGTAAATGGTCCTTGTTTAGCAATAGAAAAACGTTTGGCGTATTGAATGTTACTTGGACTGTTTGATTCAGCAAAAATCACTTCCTTCTTCTTAGTCGACTGCGTGCAGGATACAGTCCAAATAAAAAAGCATACCCCTATGATAGTATTAAGCCGCATCAAAACGAATTTCAAAAATACTGCCCTGTGGCTGATTGTTTTTTAAGGAGAGTTTAGCTTGGTGTTTTTTTACAATGTAATTAACGATGTACAAACCCAAACCTGTGCCCTTAGAGCGACGGGTTTCTTCATTACCGGCTCTGAAAAATTTATTAAATACTTTTTCCTTGTCTGCCTCCGAAATACCACAACCCTGATCTTTTACCCGTAACACCACTTGTTCCTTTTCTTTAAAGAGGCAAAGCTCTATGTCTTTTTTTTGTCCGGAATATTTTATGGCATTGTCGATCAAATTTGTGACAATAGAAGGAAAAGCATGATGATCTATTTCCGCATACAGAAGGTCTTCCAGAGATAAACGCAGTTCACCTTTTTCAATGTTGATTTTATAATACCGATTAACCAAAGCACGAGTTGTTTCACTCAGGTTCATTTTTTCTTTCTTAAAAATAAATTCATCGGTCTCTAAACGGCTAACAAAAAGCACATTGTCGATGAGTGTATTTAAACGTTCGGTTTCGAGTAAGGCATTCGAAATTAATTCCTGTTGTTTCGCCTCATTGAGTTTTTGTTTCTGAAGGGTCTGTAATTGCAGCTTGGTAGCGGCAATGGGGGTTTTTAATTCGTGGGTGATGCTTAGGAAAAAATTCTTTTGCTGATTATTTAATTCATTTTCCTTATCGATGGATTGTTTCACTTTATAAATACCAAACAGTAACAACAATAAAAAAACCGTGCCTTCACTCACAATCATAATGGTTTGCATGGTTTTTTTATGATGCAAAGATTCAATATCGAGCTGTAACTGCGCGGCGTTGGTGGAACTGAGTTCAGTGAGTTTTTGTTTTTCGTTAATAATGCTGCCGTTTTGTTTTACCAGCAACACTTCCCACCATAAAAATTGAAGCAGAATGTATCCGAACAAAATGGTGAGTATCACTATGGATCTTGATCTAGTTTTCATTGGGAGCTACTTCCGGAAATTGTATCAGGTCTTCAATCTGGCTCAACACATCTGATGAACGTTTTACCGAATCCACATCTTCAATGGTTAAATATAACTTATTGTTTTGTTCTTTCAAGGTACAAAGATTCGGGTACTTTTGAGCATACATTAAACTGGCCTGAAACATCGGACTCGAAAAATACTCACTTTGTTGTTTGTTTAAAAAGTAAGCCAGCATTTTTTTATTCTTCAGGGTGAGTTTTTCAAAACCTAATTTCATGGCCTTCCAGCGCAAGCGCACCACGTTAATTAACTCAATGGCTTCCGAAGGCAATGGCCCGAATCGATCACGTAAGCTACCTTCAAAGCGTTTCAAATCTTCTTCTTTGGTAATGTTATCCAGTTCACGGTACAATAACAAACGCTCGGTTAAAGAACTCACATAGGTATCAGGTATCAACAATTGCAGATCGGTATCTACAACGGTATCTTTTACAAACTGGCGCGAGAAAATAGACTTATCGGTAACTTCACTTTCATCCACAATATCTTTGTACCAGTCTTCTTCTTTTAATTCTTCAATGGCTTCGTTTAAAATTTTCATATAGGTATCAAAACCCATATCATTTATAAAGCCGCTTTGTTCGCCGCCTAATAAATTTCCGGCGCCGCGAATATCCAAATCGCGCATGGCAATTTGAAAACCCGAACCCAGATCAGAAAAATCAACAATGGCCTTTAAACGTTTACGCGCCTCGCTGGTAAGCATAATTTGTGATGGGGCCAATAAATAACAAAAGGCTTTTTTATTACTTCTACCCACACGTCCACGCATTTGATGCAAATCACTTAGTCCGAAATTTTGCGCATCGTTAATAAGAATGGTATTGGCATTGCTGATATCTAGTCCGCTCTCAATAATGGTGGTGGCAACCAGTACATCGTAATCCCCTTCCATAAAACCCAACATCACATCTTCCAGTTTTTCGCCGGGCATTTGTCCGTGACCAATAGCAATGCGAGCATCGGGCACCAAACGTTGAATGATGCCGGCGATTTCGGCAATGTTTTGAACTTTATTGTGTACAAAAAATACCTGTCCACCACGATTCAATTCATAACTCACCGCATCGCGAATTAATTCTTCACTAAAGGTATGTAGCTCGGTTTGCACCGGATACCTGTTTGGAGGCGGCGTTGAAATAACCGATAAATCACGCGCGCCCATTAAACTAAATTGTAAAGTTCGCGGAATTGGCGTGGCTGTGAGGGTGAGCGTATCAACCGTGCTTTTAAACGTTTTTAATTTGTCTTTAATGCCAACCCCAAATTTTTGTTCCTCATCAATAATGAGCAAACCAATGTCTTTAAACTTCACGCTTTTTGAAACCAGTTTGTGTGTGCCGATGATGATGTCAATTTTGCCTTCTTCTAATTTAGCCAGAATCTCTTTTTGATCTTTGGCCGAACGGAAACGGTTCACATAATCAACGTTACAAGGCAGATCGGCCAACCTGTCTTTAAATGTTTTATAATGTTGATACGCTAAAATGGTAGTTGGTACCAATACCGCTACCTGCTTGCTGTCACAAACGGCTTTAAAAGCCGCGCGAATAGCAATTTCTGTTTTTCCGAAACCCACATCGCCACAAACCAGGCGGTCCATGGGATTGGCCTTCTCCATATCCCGCTTCACGTCCTTGGTTACCTTCACCTGATCGGGGGTGTCTTCATAAATAAAAGAAGCTTCCAGTTCGTGTTGCAGATAATTATCTTTTGGAAAGGAATGTCCGGGTTTTGATTTACGCTCAGCATACAATTTAATTAAATCGTAAGCCAATTCTTTTACATTGCGTTTGGTTTTATTTTTAAGCGTTTGCCAGGTGGTACTGCCCAGTTTATCGATGCGTGGCACCTGACCTTCTTTACCGCTGAATTTGCTGATGCGGTGTAAACTGTGAATACTCACATACAAAGCATCGTTGTCTTTAAACAATAATTTTACCGATTCTTGTTCTTTACCATTAATGTTTAATTTATGTAAACCGGCAAAACGACCAATCCCATGATCGATGTGTGTGACATAATCACCGGGATTAAGCGTGAGCAATTCCTTAATGGTAAAGGCTTCGGCGCTTTTGTATTTTAATTCTTTGAGTTTAAAACGGTGGTAACGTTCAAAGATTTGGTGATCGGTGTATACAGCAATTTTAAGATCCTCATCAATAAAACCCTCGTGAATGTTGATAGGCAAATAATCGATGAGTGATTCAAAAGTGCGGTGTTCTTTTACCAGCAAATCGTTGAAAATACTGATGAGTCGGGCTGCCTGTTTGGTATTATCGGTTAAAAAATAATTGTGATACCCTTTGCTTTTATTTTCTTTGAGGTTCGTAATAAGTAAATCGAAGTTTTTGTGAAAACTCGGTTGGGGCTTTTGATTAAAACTAATTTTATTGGAAGTCAATATGGCGCTATTGCCGTATTCGATGCAGCAGTAAAATTTAATAGCCGTTTTTAATTCTTCGGCATCGGAAAATAATTTTTCGGGATGTAGTTGTTTTATTTCTCCGGGATAATTATCAAAAGCCTTTTGGGCGCTTTGTAATTTTTTATCGAAAATATCGAAAGCAAATTGCAGGTCTTCAAAAAACAATATGGTATCCGAACCTTCAAAATAATTGAGCAGCATGGCCCGATCTTCGGTAAACAAAGAAGAATTGATATTGGGGATAACGGTAACAAAATCAAAATTAGCCGTTGAGAGCTGGCTGGCCGGATCAAAGGTTTTAATGGCTTCCACATCATCGCCAAACAATTCGATACGGTAAGGAAATTCATTGGCAAAAGAATAGATATCGATGATCCCGCCGCGGATACTGAATTGCCCGGGTTCAAACACAAAATCAACGTGTTCGAAATTAAAGGAGATCAGAAACTCCGAAATAAAATCGATGGAAAGTTTTTCACCCTTTTTTATTAGTAGGGTGTTTTGATGGAGTTGTTTTTTAAGCGTTACCTTTTCGCTAAGTGCCTGCGGGTAAGTTACTACCAGACCTTTAAAACTTTCCTTTGAAAGCAGGTTTAAAACCTCAGCACGCTCTTGAATATTGGCATTGGTGGTTTTTTCAATCTGGTAAGGTTGTTTATAGCTTTCAGGGAAAAACAACACTTTATGACCTTCGAGTAAAGCATCCAAATCATTTAACAAATACGCCGCCTTTTCCTTGTCAGATGCAACTATTAGGATGTTTTTTTTGTTTTGTAAAAACACCGATTGGATGAGAAAAGACAAGGAGGATCCGTTTAAACCTTGAAACCAGTGGTTTTGTGCAAGATTTAGTAACTGTAATTTTGAATCGAAAATCCCTTCAACGGACTTTTTTAGTAACATGAGCCGGCAAAATTACGGATAAAAGCCTAACCACTCCCATTAAATATTTTACCATTCATAAGAAAGGCCTTAAATTTTAACATTATACCGAATGCTTATTCTATTTGCATTCCTATATTTGTTATATATAATAACTACCTATAACAAAAACACAACCATGAAAAAAAATTTACTATCATTATGTTTAATGGTACTTGGGGTTTCGGCTATTGCCCAAACACCTCGTTTATCATTGTATGAAGAATTTACCGGGGAAACCTGTCCTCCTTGTGCTTCAACGAATCCTGGCCTTGACGCCAAATTATCAGCCTCTACCAATACGCCCTTAATGGTGGCTATTAAATGGCAAGTGCCTATTCCTAGTGCACCAACCCTCACTTGGTCATTATACCAAACCAACAAAACCGAAATTGATTGGAGATGGAAATCAGGCTCGGGTAATTATGGGTACAGTCCTGCTATCAGTTCTGCCCCATCCAGTAAAATTGATGGACAAGAAGCTACAGTTTTTGGTGCTGCAGGAGGACATCCAAATTATTTAAACAATGGCGTTATTGCCACAGCTCAATCTTATACCTCAGCATTTTCAGTTACTCTGAATCGCGCCTGGAACGCTAATGGTACTGCTATTACGGCTACGGTTAACATCCAAGCAACGGCTAATTTTACAGCTGTTGGTCCCTTAGTTTTTCGTTTAGTCATGATTGAAGAAGAAGTGAACTTTGCTACTCAACCAGGAACTAATGGTGAAAAACATTTTTACCACCCGGTAATTAAATCTTTCCCAAATATCCAAACAGGTACATCTATGGCAAGTACATGGACTATTGGTCAAACACAAACCTTCACCATCAATTGCCCGCTTCCTTCTTATGTTAGATCAAAAGCAGAAGTTGCTTTGGTTGGATTTATTCAAGATGACGGTAACCAAAAGGTTGCACAAGCAGTTAGAGCTTCAAAAGCTCCTTTAACCAATGATGCGATGGCTATTGCTGCTTTAGTAAACGTAACGTGTAACTCAGCAATTTCACCAAATGTAACTGTAAAAAATAACGGTGCAAGTGCTATTACAGCCTTAACCATTACTCCATACACAGATGCTGCTGCCGGTACACCGGTAAACTGGACCGGTAATTTAGCCGTTGGTGCTTCAACTACTATTGCTTTAGGAACCATGTCTACACCTACTGTTTCAGGATCACATACCTTTTCATACAACATCACTGCTATGAACGGTCTTGATTTTGACTTAACCAATAATGCTGCAAAAGTTAATTACGTTGTAGCGGCTAATTATCAAGGTGCTCCGGTTGTAGAAGGATTTACTGCAGCTAGTTACCCACCGGTAGGATGGGCAGTAATTAATCCTGATGCGGGTCCATCTTGGACACGTAACACGGTTACAGGTGGTTACAATTTAACACAACAATGTACTAAATACGATTTCTTCAATAACCCGGTAGTTGGTGATGTGGATGAATTATTTATCCCACCAATTGATTTGTCAGGTTCTGCCATTCCACAATTATATTTTGATTTGGCTTACGCACAACGTGATCTTACAAGCAATGATAAATTAGAAGTCATGGTTTCGAATAATTGTGGTTCAACGTGGACAACTGTTTACAGTTCATCCGGAGCGGTTTTACCTGCAACGGCACCTCCTGTCCCCTATGAATATGTGCCAGATCCAAACGATCCATCACAATGGAAAACCGAACAAATTGGTTTAACCGGATTTAATACATCTAATGTCTTGGTTAAATTTGTGGCTACGAATGGTAATGGCAACTGTTTATATCTTGATAATGTAAACTTAGCTCAAACCGCTCCAACCGGCATCAACACCATTAAATCATCACAATGGTCGGTTAATGTGTTTCCTAATCCAAGTAATGGTATTTCAACAGTTGCTATTAACGCAGTTAAGTCGGGAAGCGCTAAGCTTACTGTATTAAATACACTTGGTCAAGTGGTTAACAGCAAAGTGGTAAATTTAACTGAAGGTTCTAACAACATTATGTTAGACCTCAGCGGAAATGCTAACGGTGTTTATTCCATTATGATTGATTCAAACAATGGTTCGCAGGTTAAAAAAATTACCTTAAGCAAATAACATACGTTTTCTTTTTAAACCCCGCCTCAACAGGCGGGGTTTTTTTATTTCCTTTAAGCCTGAATCTGCTCAAAAAGCTTAACCGTTCAACAAGTAAATATGGCCACTTATAAAACAACTGGCATGCCTATTAGTCTCCAACGCCCCTGAATGGCCTTATGTCATTGTGTTTTGACCTTTTGCTGCCTCCAAGCGCTTCTATCTAAAACCTTTTAACATTAGTATAGTTTTACTATTTGCTTTTGGTTCACTATATTTGTTAAGCAGTTGATTGACTGTGTAAAAAAATTAAATAAACTACCATGAAAAAAAACTTACTATCATTTAGTTTAGTGATGCTCGGAATCACTGCCTTTGCCCAAACGCCTCGTTTATCCTTGTATGAGGAATTTACGGGTGAAACTTGCCCGCCTTGTGCATCCACTAATCCCGGTTTAAATACCTTGTTAGCCTTACCAACCAACACCACCAAAATTGTTCCTATAAAATGGCAGGTGCCAATTCCTAGTGCGCCTAGTAATACTTGGTCCTTATACCAAACCAATAAAGTAGAAATTGACTGGAGATGGAGAACGACTGCATCAGGTGGTTACGGATACACGCCGGCCATTAACTCAGCCCCATCCAGCAAAATTGATGGACAAGAAGCCACTGTTTTTGGTGCAGCTTCGGGTCACCCTGCAGGTTTATCCTCAGGGATTATTGCTACTGCGCAATCGTATACCTCTGCTTTTTCAATTACTATGAACCGTGCTTGGGATCAAACCTGTAGCGCCATTACTTTAACAGTTGCCATTCAAGCTACAGCTAATTTTACTGCCGTTGGTGCTTTAAAATTCCGTTGTGTGATGGTTGAAAGAGCTATTCACTTTTTAGTAGCACCAGGCACAAATGGTGAAAAAGATTTTGAAGATGTGGCTATTAAATCTTTCCCTACCTTACAAAATGGCACTTCTATGGCTGGCACATGGACCATCGGTCAAACACAAACCTTTACACTTAACTGCCCAATTCCTTCTTATACCAGAAATAAAGACGAAGTAGCCTTTGTTGGTTTTATTCAGGATGATGGTAACCAAAAAGTTGCGCAAGCTGTTAGAGCCGATAAACAAGCCCTTCCGCCTGATGCTATTGCCGGTATTTCTTCTAAAGTTCCTGTAGCTTGTACAGCTACTGTAGCCCCACAAGTAACCATTCAAAATGATGGCACTTTAAATCCTATTACTTCTTTAACCTTAACACCTTATGTTGATGGTGTAGTTGGTGCTCCAACTTTATGGACCGGTAGTATTCCGGTTGGTGGTTCGGCTAACATTACTTTAAATGCAATGCCTACACCAACAGCAATTGGCGCTCACTCATTCTCTTGTGGTGTTGTAATGAACTCTCCGGTTTACAACGTAACTAAAAACACCACTAAAATTAATTTTGTGGTAGCTACATCTTATCTTGGCGCGCCGGTTGCCGAAGGATTTATTTTAGCCCAATACCCACCTGTGGGGTGGACCGTTGTAAATGCGGATAATGGCCCGACCTGGTCGAGAAACGGTGTTGCCGGTGGTTACAACCTTTCTTCACAATCTACTAAATACGATTTCTTTACTAATACCAATGTTGGTGACAAAGATGAATTATTTTTACCGCCAATGAATTTAGCCGGTTCGGCGGTTCCGATGATGGTATTTGATGTGGCTTACGCACAAAAAGATGGTGCCAGTAATGATAAATTGGAAGTAATGGTTTCTAACGATTGTGGTACGACTTGGTCAACCATCTACAGTAATTCAGGTGCTGCACTTGCTGCTTCTGCACTTCCAGTAACTTATGCTTATGTGCCTGATCCAAATGATCCTTCACAATGGAGAACCGAACTGTTAAATTTAACAGGATTTAATACCGCTAACGTGTTATGTAAATTTGTTGCTACCAATGGTAATGGTAACAACATGTACATTGATAACGTGAACTTATCACAATCGGCTCCGGTTGGTATTGCAAAAGTGGCCACAGCGGCTTCTACGGTCAACCTGTTCCCTAATCCAAGCAACGGTATGACCAACCTAAACATTACTACCACACAAGCAGGCACTGCTAAGGTTTCAGTGATCAATACATTAGGACAAGTGGTTATGGAAAAACAATTAAATCTGGTTGCAGGAACAAATAACTCGATCATCGACATGAGTTCATTTTCGACCGGTGTTTACAGTGTGCTTGTTGAAAGCAACAATGGTGTTACCGTTAAAAAATTAAACCTAACAAAATAATAAAACTTAACAAAAGCTCTGCTGCCAAAAGCGGCAGAGCTTTAATCAAAAAAAAATGAAAAAATACCTCTTCGTCCTCATCGCTGCATTCTCTTTAAAGGCCAACGCCCAATCGAGTCTTTCGCTGACAAACAAAAATACTTCATTAAGCATTGCGCCTAATGCAACGGTTTTTATGACCACCAGAACCTTTAGCATCACCGATTTAACTGTTGATTTTAAAAATAATGGCGCAACTAAAAATGCCTATAAGGTGCGTCGTTACGACATTCTACTTAACAAAACTGGCACTGCAGATTCAGCTATCGCGCATTTTTGTTTTGGTGGACAATGTTTTATGTCGAGTCCGAGCATTTCACCGGATGCTGACACCTTGATTCCGGGTAAAAGTGCCTCCCAATTAGCGGGCCCGAACATGATGTTAGATGCCGATTTAGACGAAGGTGGTTTTGTTGGTTTGAGCATTGTAAAATACACCTTGTTTAACACAATTTTAAGCAGTGATACCGTTCAATTTACCATCGTATACAATGGCTCCAAGACTATTACCGCCATACCTGAATCAAACCTTTCATTAAGTTCGTTTGAGATTTTTCCAAATCCCGTAAAGGATAACGCGGTATTAAAAGTAAGTTCTATTCATGCTTTTGAAACAACCTTGCTGGTGTATAATGCACTTGGTGCAGTGGTTTATGAAAAAGAAATTTCTCTAAATGAAGGCAAAAATAAAATTGAATTAAATTTTGAAAACCTAAATTCAGGTATTTATTTCGCTTCTCTAAAATCAGAAAACGGAAACATTATTAAGAAAATAATTGTGCAATAATTATTATTAACTATCCATTGTTAGGCCCATAACTCAGGATTATGGGCCTTTTTTTGTCTAAATTAGTTTAGAAGATTAAAATCAGACAAAGATCAGTTTCGAATTAACAAAAAACTATTTGCCGATTAAATTGAGAAGAGTACATTTGATTTAAAGATTCACATAAAAAAACACTTATGAAAAAACAGTTACTTGCAGGATTGATGTTAGCCGGAATGAGCGTTTTTGCGCAAACCCCGCGTTTATCCTTATTTGAAGAATTTACCGGAGAAACCTGTCCGCCTTGCGCGTCCACCAATCCAGGTTTAAATTTAATTTTAGCCAATCCCACTAACACCGCTTTGGTGGTGGCCATTAAATGGCAGGTGCCTATTCCAAGTGCGCCTTCAAACACCTGGTCGTTATACCAGACAAACAAAATAGAAATTGACTGGCGTTATAAAGCTACTGGCACCGGTTACGGCTATCCTAGTCAGTGGACCTCCACCACCGCTGTTACCAGCGGTATTAACGCAGCCCCAACCGGTTTGTTCGATGGACAACACCAATGGTTGTTTGGCGCAGCTTCCGATCATCCTGCTTATGTAACTAATGCAGTAATTGCAGCCGCTCAATCGTATACCTCTGCTTTTTCAGTTACCATGGCACGCGCCTGGGATGCTACGTTCAGCTCGGTTAACTTAACAGTGAGTATTTTGGCTACCGCCTCTTTCAGTGCAAACGGACCCTTAGTGTTCCGCACCGTGATGGTTGAAAAAGCCATACACTTTGCAACCCAACCCGGCACCAATGGTGAAAAAGATTTTGAAGATGCTGCAATTGCCTCTTTCCCAAGCATTCAAACCGGTGTAGCTATGGCCGGCACCTGGACCATTGGTCAAGTTCAAACATTTACTTTAAACTGCCCTATTCCTGCCTATGCCAGAGACAAAGCTCAAATTGCTTTTGTAGGTTTTATTCAAGATGATGGAAATAGAAAAGTTGCTCAAGCTGTAAGGTCTAATCCGCAAAGTTTACCAAATGATGCGAAAGCCATATATGCTAAAGTCACCGCATTTAGTTGCGGAACTTCTTTTACTCCGGAAGTTTCATTTAGTAATAATGGGAATAACGCTATTACAGCCTTAACCCTAACACCTTATGTCGATGGAATTGCCGCGCCAAATTACACTTGGTCGGGAAGCCTTGCTGTTGGTGCCAGTTCAACAGTTAACTTAAATCCAATAACTCCAACCCTTCCGGGTGGGCATTTGTTTTCTTACAACATTGTTTCGGTAAGTGGCGGTGATGTGAATGGTTTAAATAATTCAGCCAACACTAGCTTTTATTTAGCCTCGAGCTATCCTGTTGGCAGTCCAGTTGTGCAACCTTTTGCTACAGCAACCTTCCCTCCAACTGCCTGGGGTATCAACAATGCAAATGCAGGTGCTTCATGGAGCAGAAATGCAACCGCTAACGGTATTAGTTTAACCTCGGGTACCGGTGCTGCTAAATACGATTTTTACAGTAACAGTGTTATTGGCGATGCCGACGACCTGATTTTACCTCCGATTGGCTTTACCGCTACCTCAGCCCCAACTTTATCGTTTGATGTAGCGTATGCACAATACCAAACCGAAAATGACCAATTGGATGTGTCGGTAAGTACCGATTGTGGCGCCAGCTGGACCAATGTGTATTCTAAAGCAGGCAGTGCTTTGTCAACTGCTGCGGCCGTTACAGCTGCTTTTGTGCCAACCAGCGCCTCTCAATGGAGAAAAGAAGTGGTGACCTTAACCGGCTACCAAAATTCGAATGTGATTGTTAAGTTTACAGCTACCAGTGCCTTTGGTAATAACATGTATATCGATAATGTGAATTTGAGTCAACCACTGTGTACCACACAAAGCATTAGCATTAATGCTCCAAAAACTGTTATTTGCAAAGGCGACGCCCTTACCATAACTGCAAGCGGGGCTGCAACATATAGCTGGAGCAATAATCAAACAGGTTCGAGTATTGTAGTGACGCCAAATGCCACAACAAGTTATACAGCGGTGAGTACCGAAATTAATTCCTGCCATAATTCTTCTGCTTTAACGGTGTCGGTTAATGCCTGTTCAGGTATTTCGGGTGTTGGCATGGAAATGGGTTCTGTATCGGTATTCCCGAATCCGAGTTCAGGTTTAACTAACCTAACCATTAACCTTATTCAAAACGAAAACGTATCGGTTTCGGTGATGAATAATGTTGGCGAACTTGTATTTGATTCTCCAGCTAAAAGCATGGAGGCTGGTGTTAACAGCCTTGTGCTAAACACTGAGAATTGGGCTTCGGGAGTATATTTTATTAAAGTAAGTTCTCAACACGGAACCGTAAATCAAAAATTAACGGTGTCTAAATAGTTGTATGTAAGCGCCTTTGTATAAAAGGTACCTTTGTTGAAGCCCTCGTTTCTTTGTCAGGAAACGGGGGTTTCTTCTTTAGAATAACTAGGTCAAATTCAGATTTTTTTAGTTTCTTTACACTTTAATTTAAAAGCAATTATGGAATTATATTTAGATTCAGCCAACTTAAAGGAAATTGAAGAAGGTTTTAAACTTGGTTTTTTAAACGGTTTAACAACTACCCCCACTTTTATGCAAAAGGAAGGGATTGACGATATTGATGGCACCATTGTTAAACTGAGTAAAATGGTTCCGGTACTTCAAATTGAAGCATTAGGTAACAGTGCCGAAGAAGTTCTTGCCGAAGCAGAACGCCAATTGGCTTTAGGTTTAGATCCTACCAAAACGGTATTCAAAATTCCGGTTTCATTAGAAGGTGTTAGAGCCTGTAAAATGCTAAGAGACAAAGGTTACTTAGTTAACGTTCATTTGGTTTATACCTTACAACAAGCGTATATGGCCATGCAAGCAGGAGCTACTTATGTTTGTCCACTGGTTGGTCGTTTACAAGATCAGGGTCATGATGCTTTAGCACTTGTTGAACAATGTGTTGATGCTGTAGAAATTTACGGATACGACACAAAAATCATGTTCTCGTCGGTGCGTCATGCCGAACACGTCCGCAATGCCATCAACATTGGTGTTCATACCATTACTGTTCCATTAAAAGTATTAAAACAATTAACCGAAAATAATTTCACCACTTTGGGTACCGACCAGTTTATTGCCGATACCCGTTTAATGATGGTGCGTGTGAAAGAAGCTATTAACGGTGTTAATCCGGTAGTTTCTGAAGACACTAATCTTACCGATGCCATTATTAAAATGACTGAATTTAATTTTGGCGCTATTACCGTAGTGAAAAAAGATGGTAGCATTAAAGGTGTATTCACCGATGGTTCGTTGCGTAAATTACTCATGGATAAAGGTCGCGATGTGTTAAACAAAAAATTAAGTGATCTTGAGTACCGCGAACCTATTACCATTGACGCAGGCGTGTTGTTGAATGAGGCCAATGTATTATTCAAAAAAACAGCAGTAGATACCATTGTGGTGACTGATAACGGCAAACCAATTGGCATGCTCGATATTCAGGATTTAAAATCATAAACTAAAATATTTAAGCCCTTTTAAGGGCTTTTTTTATGACAGAAATAGAGAATTTATATTCGGTATTGGGTGGCAGGTTTATCACGCATTCAGTTGAGATGCAGGCCAAATTAAAAAACATCAAGGCCTTTGTGTTTGACTGGGATGGGGTATTTAACAACGGACAAAAAGATGCCAATGGCAGTTCCAACTTTTCGGAAGTGGACAGTATGGGGACAAATTTGTTACGTTACTCGTACTATTTAAAAAACGGAAAGCATCCCATTACTGCTATCCTAAGCGGAGAAAAAAACGCCACGGCATTTTTCTTTTGCGAACGCGAAGGTTTTAATTATTCGTTTTTTAAAGTCGCACATAAGTTGGAAGCCTTAAATTTTTTGTGTCAAAAAGAAGGCATTAAACCCGAAGAGGTGGCCTATGTGTTTGATGATGTATTGGATCTCCCTATTGCTGAAGTATGTGGCTTACGAATTTTGGTGGATCAAAAAGCCAACCCGTTGTTTACTCAGTATTGTGTCAAACATAAATTGGTGGATTATCTCACGGCCTCTCCGGGCGGGGCTTTTGCCGTGCGTGAAGGAAGTGAATTATTATGTGGCTTACACGAAAATTTTGATGCGGTGATTAGCGGCAGAAAAAACAATGTAACCTCTTATAAAGATTATATTGCGAAACGACGCTTAATAAAACCGCAATTTTTTACTTTAAAAGAAAACGGAATCGAACAAGTCGATCGCCCATAAATACTAATTAAAGCGCTTTAATTAAATCATGGAACATTTAAAATATCCTATTGGCAGGTATACTACCCCTGCTAACTTTAGCCGGGAAATCAGAGTAGAGGCCATTTCTACCATTGAACATTTTCCAAGAAATTTAATGCTGGAGGTTGAGCATCTCAGTGAAGAACAACTCGACACGCCTTATCGTCCCGATGGCTGGACCATCAGACAAGTAGTAAATCATTGTGCCGACAGTCACATGAATGCTTTAATCCGTTTTAAATTAGCACTTACTGAAAGCACACCGGTTATTACGCCCTATAAAGAAGCACTATGGGCTAATTTGGCCGACGGTAAACACATGCCCATACATGCTGCCACCCTTACTTTAAGAGGCGTGCACGAGCGCTGGGTGGTGCTTTTAATTGCCATTAAAGAAGAGGAATGGCAATGCGGGTATTTTCATCCTGAAAAAGGAAAAGTGGTTAGTCTGGCCGAAGCCCTCGGCTCTTATGCCTGGCATTGCAAGCATCATCTGGCTCATATTACTGAACTAAAAAAACGCATGGGTTGGAAGTAAATGACCAAAGCTTTTTTGAATGATTCTAAATTTCAGGCCAACAAAAATCAATACAAAACCCCAACATTTCAAAGGAAGTTTTAACTTTGTAAATCATGAACGAATTCAGAGAAGCCTTTCTTATTAAGTTAACCATTCCCGTATACAGCCTTGTGATTGGACTGGAAATTTTATTTTCTTATTTACATCATAAAAAATATTATTCCGCCAAGGGTTTGTTATCTAATGTGTATTTATCAGCTTTAAATTTTATACTCGATGTTTTGGTGAGAGGGGTTTGTTTGGCTGTGCTATGGTATTTTTATCAATTTAAATTTGTTGGCATTGATAAGGTAGGTCATCCCATTGCTTATTGGGTGGTTTTATTGTTATCACAAGACTTTATGTTTTATTGGTTGCATCGCGTTGATCACTTTTGTCGTTTGTTCTGGGCTGTTCACATTACGCATCATTCATCACAAGAATTTAACCTTACGGTTGGATTCCGTTCATCGGTATTTCAACCCCTGTATCGGTTCTTTTATTTTATTCCATTGGTATTGGTTGGGTTTGATCCGCTTGATATCATGTTTATGTATGCCGTCACTCAAATTTATGGTATCCTGATTCATACTCAATACATTGGCAAACTGGGCTTTTTGGAATGGTTTCTTTCAACGCCTTCACATCACAGGGTGCATCATGCCAGCAACATCAAGTACCTGGATAAAAATATGGGCATGGCTTTAATCATCTGGGATCGTATGTTTGGCACTTTTCAAAAAGAAGAAGAGGAAGCCATATATGGACTCACCAATAATTTAAAATCATATGATCCCATTAATATGGTATTTCACGAATGGAAAAATATTTATAATGATTTGTTTAAAAAGAAAGCCCCTATAAAAGCTAAACTCTTATATGTATTTGGACCTCCGGGCTGGAGCCATGATGGCAGAAGCAAAACCAGCCGCGAATTGCGCAACGAACGCCAATCAAAATCAAGCGCATAATGCCAAAACAAAATGCCGTAGAACGACTAAAACACGTTAAACAACTGCTTAAAATTGAGCGCGACGAAGATTATCGTTTGTATCAAGAATTATTTTTGCGGGTTAATTTGGAGCAGCGTAAAAAAAACGGTGTTACGTGGTATCCGGTTAAAATAAACAGTGAGGAACTTGGCTCGGGTGATTTGTTACATCTTGAAATTGAACGTACCTCGCAGATTGATAAGCCACATCAGTTCAGTTCAGGCAAAAATGTGAGTTTGTTTAGTAATCAGAACAATGAAAATTTTGAGATTACCGGCACCATCAAATCAGTTTCAAAAAACGCTCTCAAATTGATTATTCATGCCGATGAGCTGCCCGACTGGTGTTACGATGGTAAGCTGGGTTTGAATATACAGTTCGACGATAACAGTTATACCGAAATGCAAAAAGCACTGGATGAAGTGATTGGTGCTAAAAATAACCGGGTGGCTGAATTACGCGAGATGATTGAAGGGGGCCTTCCTATTTCATTTGAAAAAATAAAAGAAGATGTAATCATTCCTCAATTAAATTTGTCACAAAACCGTGCTGTGCGACACGTGTTAAGCGTGCGTGATATTGGCGTGGTGCATGGACCTCCCGGCACTGGTAAAACAACGAGTTTGGTGCAAGCCATCCGATTAACCTTGCAGGAAGAAAATCAAGTGTTGGTTTGCGCTCCTACAAATTCGGCCGTAGATCTGCTCACCGAAAAATTAGTTGAACTCGGTATCGATGTGTTGCGCATGGGTCACCCTGCCCGTATGGCTGAGGAATTACTGAGCAGCAGTATGGACGGGAAGATCAGCAGTTCGCCCTATTACAAAGACATTAAAAACCTGCGTCGTAATGCCGAAGAATATTTTCGTATGGCCGGGAAATACAAACGGGTGTTTGGAAAAGAGGAAGCACAGCAACGTACCGCTTATTATACCGAAGCAAAAAATTGCATTAAGGAAGCGCGATTACTCGAAGATTTTATAGTTGATGAATTATTTAAGACCTCTCAAGTTATTTGTTGCACCCCCGTAACCAGCACACACCGTGGCTTACAACGCAAACGTTTTAATACTTTGTTTTTTGATGAAGCCTCACAGGCCTTAGAACCCATGGTGTGGATTCCATTACTCAAATGCAAGCGCTTAATTTTATGCGGCGATCATTTTCAATTACCTCCGGTAGTAAAAAGTTTAGAAGCTAAAAAAGCCGGACTCGACCGTACCATTTTAGATAAATGCATCGCGTTAAAAGAAGCGGTTGTTCTTCTTAATCGCCAATACCGAATGCATTCAGCTATTATGGGCTTTAGCAATGCCTTTTTTTATAACCATGAACTCATTGCCGATGAAACGGTAAGCACACAGGTATTGGTGAATGACGATTCGTATTTAAGTAAAAGCATCGAGTTTATTGATACCGCGGGATGTAGTTTTGATGAGATCCAGAATCCCGAAACACTCAGTCATTTTAATCCGGAAGAAGGGAAATTACTGTTTAAGCATTTACAACAATTGCTGGAAGATTATGCCCCGCATGATGAATTGCCGCCCTTGAGCATTGGTATCATTTCTCCTTATAAAGAACAACGCGAATGGTTAAAAGAAAACTTGAGTCACCTTGAATTAAATAAAAACAAACTTGAATCGCTCAGTGTAAAAACCATTGATGGCTTTCAGGGCGAAGAGCGTGATGTCATTTATATCAGTTTAGTAAGGAGTAATGATAAACACGAAATAGGTTTTTTAAATGATTTGCGAAGGATGAATGTAGCCATTACCCGGGCCCGTAAAAAGCTGGTGGTGCTGGGCGATAGCGCCACCATAGGTTCGAGCCATTTTTATCAGTTGTTTTTAGAATACTGTGAAAAAAACGGCATGTACCGTACCGCCTGGGAATGGGCCTAATCAATTTTTTTATTTAAACTAATTTCCTATCTTTAATTAAGATTTACCATCCACCTATACTCACGGATTGGTCGTAATTATAATTTTAGTAGGTAGCCTATGATTAACAAAGATCGGTTTTGCTGTGTTTTAAAAACAAACATTCATTCAAGTGGCGTGTATGTGATTCTCCTGCTTGCAGGTATCCTTGTATTGAGTGCATGTGCCAGTAATTATAATTTGCAAAAAAGAAGATACACGAAGGGTTATTATTTTTCGGGTCTAACAAAAACGAAAACAAAAGATCAGTTTGTTGTTGTTGTTCAGAAATCGAATAATAACATAGCGCTTAGGCCAGAATCACATACTCTAGAAACGGTCGTGGTTGAGGCGCCAATCGGTCGTCATGAGGATGCCGTTTCAGACAATCTCAATTCTAATTTTGTAAAAACAAAGTCGGTTTCTAATGTTCAAACGCACACCGCTTTTAAATCCAATCAAATTTTTAAGGAAAACAAACTTGTTAAAAGTGTGAGCTTAATCAAAAACAATATGCATTCTAAAAAAGGTCCTATTGAGGCAATACTCATAGGATTTGGTAGCACGTTGGTTTTGATTTTATTGTATTACTTAATAGCTGTTGTGCTGGCCACCTTGTCGCCCTATGCTGTTATTTCAACCATATTGAGTGTATTGCTCCTTGTGATTAACATAGTAGTGGTTGGTCAATTGTATTAGAACAAGGCAGCTTATTTACTCCTTAATGCGCGCTTTCGTTAAACACTTTATTTAAGCGTTTTAATAAAAGCATCATAATCACAAAGGCTATTATGAGTAAAATAAAATTCAACCAAAAGTAATTAGCTTTGTTATCAAACTTATCCCAGTTTTTTGCCAATACCCCACTTAATTTGTTTCCCATTGAGGTAGCCAGTTGCCAACCACCCATCATTAAAGCTGTTAAACGAAGGGGTGCTAGCTTCGACACCATGGATAAACCCATGGGACTAAGCAACAATTCGCCAACCGTTATAACGCCGTAACTGGAAATTAACCACCAGGCACTGGCTTTCTCCATGCCATTATGTGTTGCGTATACTGCCAATACCATTACCAAGGTGGAGAGTCCGCTAATTAATAATCCATAAGCTATTTTTGTTGCGGTGGTTGGTTCTTTTCCTTTTTTACGCAAAAAGCCAAAAAGGAAAATGAGCAAAGGGGTTATGACGACCACAAAAAACGGATTTACCGATTGAAAAATTTCGGTATTAACCAAATTAAGCGATTTGTCGGCAGGGGGGATTTTTTCAGCCTCTAAGTTTTTAAAATAGGCCGGGTAATCCATCACTTTTTTTGGTTTGCCGTTCTCATCTTTTATGGTGCGAAATTGTTCATCAACTTGATTGACCTCCTTATTTTTTGCTGCCAATTCTTCCGAAAAGCCTAATTCGCTGGTAATGGCGGTAATGCTTTGCGGACTACTGCGATCGGTATAATATTCGGCATAGGTTGTGAGGGCGGTACCATTCTGTTTAAAGATGGCCCAGAACAATATGACAATAATAAAAATGGTGAACATGGTCCCCAAAGGTTTACGTTCTTCGGCGTTTGCTTTTTTGTAAATAGAAGAATAAAAATAAATAACCGGCACACAAAACATAAAAAAGGCATCGGTACTTTTACTTCCCATTATGGTGTAGAGTCCGTCGCCCTTACCCCAAATGAGCTCGGGGAGCGTCCAGCCTGCCACCGCAAAAATAATGCCTGCAATAAGCACCTTCACAAATTGTATGAGTAGGGGTTTATCTTCAGGCCTAGGTTCTTTGCGCACGTCGACATGTTTGTAGTGCTTCATGCCCATCCAAAAAGTAAACACGCCAAAAAACATCCCTAAACCTGCTGTTATAAATGCACCATGCCAGCCAATTTTATTTCGCATGATAGCGGCAATGAAGTTGCAAATGAAAGCGCCGACATTAATACCCATGTAAAAAATATTGTAACCGGTATCTTTGTTGGCTCTGTATCGCGGGTCATTATATAGGTTTCCTAATAAAGTAGCGATGTTTGGTTTAAAAAATCCATTGCCAACAACCATCACCCCTAAGGCTGTAAAAAAAGCCCATTTTTCGGGAATGGCCAACATACAATAACCAATGCCCATTAAAATTCCACCCAGGGTGATCGAAAAGCGATACCCTAATTTTAAATCAGCCAGCAAACCGCCCATGAATGGCGTTAGGTAAGCAAGAGCGATAAAGGTTCCGTAGATGTCGGAGGAAGTTGACCGTTCCCAGCCCATGCCTCCGTCTTTTCCATCGGCTGTCATGTAAAGGAAAAAAATCCCGATCATGAGATAATAACCAAAGCGCTCCCAAAATTCAGTGAACACTAAAAAAAACAAACCCTTGGGGTATTTCGATTCTGCCATAAAGATAGTTTAGATAAACCGGTTAGCTTCCCGATTGAATAAAGGTGTTGTTATTCTTTTTATTCATGTGTTTGAGATTCAGAAAATACATCACAATAAATACCAAGTCAATCACTGTTGAGAAGATCATGCCACCCATAGAACTGGTGCCTTCGGATCCTTTAATGTCCAGGCTTAAAAAGTTGGTGCTGAGTTCGGCTATCACATAAATAAAAAACCCGATTTTCTCTAGACGCCACATCATGATAACTCCTACCAATGAAAAAACATTAGCAATTAAGCCATACACACATAACATCCCCACGGCATGAAAAAATTCCATGGCGTCCATGTTGGCGAATTGGGGGTTGCTTTCTGTAACCTTTTCCCACGCATTACCAATCATTTGTTCTGAAATTCCAAGACACATGGAGCCTATGCCATAAATGAGAATCATTAAACCACTGGCAACGAAAGACAAAATACAGAGTATTTTTAAAAATTCGGGGCGAGCCGGTTGATCGCCCATTCCATCGTTATATTGATTATCGAGTATTGTTTCCATTAGTTTTAAAATTTAAATAGGATAGGTAAAAATGCTAATAAAAAAAGGGAAATGCTAATTATGATATCGATTTTAATAAGACCGGTTGAAATGGCCCGACGAGTGGTAAAAAAATAAATGCTTACAAGAGCTCTCACTAAGAACTGCAAACTAAAAAATAAAAAAACAGGCCACGACAAAGGATTAAATTGTTTCCCTTGTTCAAATTGAAAATGCGTGTAGTAAGAGAAAGATCGTGAAAAGCCACAGGTGGCGCAGTTTTTACCCGTATAGGTTTTTACTATACAATCAATGGGGTGAGAATTAGGATAAAAAAAATAGGAATAAGCTAGGCCTATTCCTATTAAACTAAAAAACACCAAACTAATTGTAACATAAGCAGGTGTTTTACGCCTCTTCATTACTGTGATTTAGATGTGTCGATAATGTTATTTAATTGCTCCATGGCCTTGTTCAATGAATCCAATGCTCCGGATTTATTTATTTCTTCCAGACCCTCTTTCATTTTTTCACCGGCAGTTTTTAATACATAAAATTGGTACCCTGCCAAACAGCAGCCTACAATAGAACAGATAAGCCCGGCTGTTGCCATGCCTTTGCTTACCCCTGCTTTATTTGCTTGCATCATACTTATGGCACTTAAAACAATACCGATAATGCCCGGAATAAGTGCAAAGGTTCCCAAGCAGGGAATAAATGCAATGATGGCGGCTACAATGCCTAATACCAGGCCAGCAATACCTAAGCCTTTACCTGCCGACGAATTTGCTGAATTGTTAGTTGTGTTTGTGTTTTCTTCCATGATGATTTTTTAAGATTTATAATTTATTTTTAGCATTAGGCCTTACCCGAAAATGGTGGGTATTTATCGGTTAATAAAGAGAGGTAATTTCCAACGCGCATGCTCCAACGTAAGGTTCCTACAACATAAGCATGCATGCCTTTAGGATATTCGCCGGTAAACAACACCGCCCACCAAGCAATAAATATCACAAACAACATGCCTATGGCTCTGAAAAATAAACAAAAACCATGTGGTATTAAAACATAAATGAACTGAAAAAATAAACGTAAAAGAACTAATCCACGACTTAAGGACTCAGGATAGGCCACATGCAAAACAATGTGATCGTCGGTAGCATTCATGCCGAAAGGCGGATAGCCATCGGATAAATGCAACAATCGGGCCTGTACCCTTGTGCTCCATCGCAGAAGATTGACCTGGAAATCAAAAAAAGAACGGGGATACTGCGCGGTAAATAATACGGCCCACCAGGCAATAAAACCCAAAAAGGCTGCAGCAATGCTAATAAAAAAAATCAGGAAAAAATGTGGGATGCCAATGTATAACTGACCAAAAAAAGACCTTAACAACAACTCTCCTCTTGAATACTTCTCCTGATGAAGGATATCAAAAACAAAGTCTTGCTTCGCGTTGTTTTCTTCCATTGTTTAAATTTTAGGGGGTTAATATCTATTGAAAGTAAGTTCAATTGCCCCAAAAGTCAACACAAAGTTTTTAACAATTTTCGCTTTTAACACTTTTAATAAAGCTTCCAAGCCTCCAATGCCTTATTTTGCGTGGCCTCTGGCTGGGGTTTCAATTTTAACACCGGCGTAAAAAAATAAGTATTACCCTTTTTATCTTTTGTCAATGAAATACTCTTTACGAGTTCACCCGAATTAACGGTTAAAACTATTTCCTCTGCAGTATTAAAATAGTGAAGCCAGTAATTTAAATTAGCTTTTAACATGATGGCATTTACCGCCATAATTTCATCACCTGCAAAAAGTCCTGCCTTCCACGCAGGTGAATAGGGTGCAACCAGACTGACTTTACTAAAAGGACCGTTTTCTATAACCTTAAATCCATAATGATGATCGGTATGTTGGGCACTATCCTGCTTAATAAAATCAAAGCCCAGATAATCAAATGCCTCTTGTAAAGGAATTTCAAAATCACTTGGGGTATAAACATATTGCGTGAAAAAATCACTTAAATCTATTCCCGACACTTCATTGGCCAAACCAATGATGTCTTGTTCGGCATAACCCTTACCTGTTTTACCGAAGCGTTCGTATAAGAGCACACATAAATCGCGTAAACACTTTTTGTTTTGTGTGGCTTTTAAAATTTTTACATCAAGCATCAACGCAATTAAATTCCCTTCGTCGTATATGTTAGTCTTGCGATAAGGCGCGCCCGGCACATAACCATCCAGCCAAGTTTCCCAACTGCTATGGGCTACACTTAAATTATATCGTCCGAAATTGTGAAAGTGTTTGGTTAAACGTTCCTGTAAGGTGTTGAAATATTGTTGCATGCTAAACACACCGCTACTCAATAATAATTTATCGCCATAGTAGGTGGTAAACCCTTCGTAAACATAACCTGAGCGGGAGTAGTTTTCTTTGGTATAATCGTAAGGTAACATTTCAACGGGGCGAATGGTTTTGATATTCCAGCTATGGAATAATTCGTGGCAACTTACCCCGAGCACATCTTCATAAGTAGCACCACTATTCAGGGCATAACCCGGACCAATGGCTATCACCGTATTTTTTTTATGTTCAACACCATGGTAAAATTTGAAAGTGAGTACCTGGAACAAAAAGTGGTACTCATCATAGGGAAAATCATTCCAGAATTCAATTTGTTTTTTAGTGAAGGCTGTAAAATCTTTTTTAATTTTTTCGAAATCCGGTTGGCATTCCCCATTAAAATGCAGGTGGAATTTTATGCCATTAACTTCATAATAATCGGATTTAATGTCGGCTGAAGCTATAAAAGGTGAATCAACGAGTTCATCAAAATTTATGGCCGTTAAGGTGTTTCCTTGTTTTGAAAGTGAACAGGCAATTTTATAGGTATCGGGAATTTTTAATTCAACCTGATGTGTTTCATTGGTTCTTCCCACAACATACATGCAGCAATGCACCGGATTAACATAAAGCTGCGTCGTATCGGCAAAACAGGCGCCTGCATTCAGTTCAGCGGCATAGTAACTATATGTTATTTTTATAGAAGTAGCGTTTTTTGTGTCCACTTCCCAAAGATCTTTCGAAAGTTTTGTATACGTTAAGGGCTCGTTTTTTTCATTAAAAACATCCACCCGTTTTACATTTTTGGCAAAATTACCCAATTCGTAACGGCCGGGACGCCAGGCAGGAAGTTGTAGTTGAATACTTGGAGATGAAATTGCATCAACCAGCATGTCGATATAAATATAATGCGAGGCCGGATTTTTTTGATAGAAGGAATATTTAATCATTCTTTTAAAATTATGGCTTAAAATTATACATTTGATGAAAATAGAAGATGCGTTTGCTGAGTTTTTTATTATTTGTTTCCATTATGGCAAAAGGTCAGGGTTCTGACAGTTTGCTGCAATCAATACTTGCACTTGACAATGATACCCAACAAGTGAATCTGCTTTATCAGCGTGGTTTTGTTTTACGCAACAACGATCCATTAAAAGCCTTTGAATACGCACAACTTTGTGAACAAGCCGCAAAACGATCGGGTTCAGAACTGCACGAAGCAAAGGCCTTTAACTTATTAGGACTTTTAACTTATAAAAAAGGCCAACTCACTAAAGCCTTAAACTACCATCAAAAGGCACTTGCCATTAGACTAGCCCATCACGATTTTTTAGGCATTGCTTTAAGTGAAACAAATTTAGGAAATGTGTATTCAGATTTATCACTTTATCAAAAAGCAGAAAATTCGTATTTGAAGGCTCTCACTTTATATAAGCAATTACACGATGAGATCCGTGAAGCCGATTGCCTCATTAATTTAGGCGTATTAAAACAAAATTTAGAACAAAACGATGAAGCTGCAGAAAATTATTTAATGGCTTACCAAGTGGCGGATGCAAAAAATGATTACGAGCGCAAGACGCTTTGTTTAAATAATCTGGCGGTGATTTATCAAGAAGCCGGACAATTTGAAAAGGCCATTGCCTGTAACGAAGACGCTTTAAAGTTGAGAAGGATTATGGATAATAGGCTGGAAGAGGCCGACAGTTATCTGAATCTGGCTTCTGTATACATGGATATGAAAGATTTTTCGAAAGCCATTACAGAATTGGATACGGCCTATTTTATTGCAAGGCAGTTTGAATATTTTGAGGCGCAACTAAGTGCCTACGAATTATACGCCAAGTATTATGTCGGCACTAAAAATTTCGAAAAGGCTTATTTGTGGTTGCAAAAATCTGAAAGCTGCAAGGACAGTTTAAGAGCAATGCAGGCAGAAGTTAACTTTGCAGAAGCAGAACAACTTAATGCGGAAAATGCAGTTGTTTCGGAAACAGGCGCTTTGCATAACAAGGGTTTATTGATTTGCATTTTTATTTTATTCATTGGCATTCCCTTCACTCTTATTCACTATAAACGATGAGCAAAAAAGAAAAGAACCGCGTCAATGTGGTGTATTCGACCAATCCAAATTTTAAGTTTGAGGAAGAGAACGAAACGCAGCATGAACCTTTAAAACCAAATCAGGAGCAATTAAAAGTATATCTCGATCGTTTAGGGGGTGGAAAATTGTTGAGTCGGGTTACTGGCTTTAGTGGCAAAACAGGCGACATAGAAATACTGGGGAAATTGCTAAAACAGAAGTGCGGAGTTGGTGGTAGCGTGAAAGACAGAGAGATTTTGATCCAAGGCGATCAGCGTGAAAAAATTCTGGTACTCCTTTTAAAGGAAGGATATAAAGCAAAAAAAGCCGGGGGTTAGCCGGCTTTTAATTTTACGATCCAATGATTTTAATGTTTGCTTAAATAATCAGCCACACCGGCATGGGTATCTTTTAAACCTTCGCTGCCTTTGGTCCAGTTAGCTGGACAAACCTCACCGTTTTCTTCAAAAAACTGTAAAGCATCCACCATACGTAAGGTTTCCTCAACATTACGACCTAAAGGTAAATCGTTAATTAATTGGTGACGAACAATTCCTTTTTTATCAATTAAAAATAAACCTCTGAATGCGATCATGGGTCCGGTTGCGATCAGGTCGCCTTCTTCGTTCACATCGTAATCACCAAACAAGGTGCCGTAGTTAAGGGCAATTGTTTTTGTGGTATCGGCTACGATGGGATAAGTAATGCCTTTGATGCCGCCGGCTTTTTTATCCATTTGTAACCAGCCCCAGTGTGATTCTTCAGTATCGGTGCTACAGGCCACTACGGCGCAATTGCGGCTTTCGAAGTCTTTTAATTTTTCCTGAAAGGCGTGTAATTCGGTTGGACATACAAAAGTGAAATCTTTCGGGTAAAAGAAAAACACCACATGTTTTTTTCCTAAATACTGATCTAATGAGAAATTTTCGATCATTTCTCCACCATTACTCACTGCTCCTGCTTTGAATGATGGCGCTTGTTTTCCTACTAAGCTTGACATATCTTTTTGTTTTTAAGTTTTTATTAAGTGTGCAAAAATAACTATTAGTTTTAAACCAATTCAGGGTATTTTTGTTTAAAATTTAAACCTTAACAAATATTATTATGAGTCTTGTACTAAAGCAAAAAGCACCCGATTTTAAGTTATTTACTACCGAAAAAAAAGAAGTGAGTCTTTCCGATAACGCTGGAAAGAATGTGGTTTTATTGTTTTTCCCTCTGGCCTTTACCGGCACTTGCACGGCCGAGTTATGCAACATCAGAGACAATTACGCGGTTTACAATCAGTTAAATGCGGTGGTATATGGTATTTCGGTGGATTCGTTATTTAGTTTGGGAAAATTTAAAGCCGAACAGAATTTAAATTTCGATTTGCTGAGTGATTTTAATAAAGTAGTTTCTACGGCTTATGGCAGTTTGTACGAAACCTTTGGATTTGGCATGATTGGGGTGAGCAAACGTTCGGCTTTTGTGATCGACAAAGCCGGGGTATTGCAGTATGCCGAAGTACTGGAAGTTGCTTCTGAATTACCAAACTTTGCAGCCATTCAAGCCTGTTTAGCCGAATTAAAGTAGTTTAACCTGACTAAAAGTTCAACTAATTGGCATAAATTTTGACAATTAGTTGTATTTGATTATTTTTAAGGTATGATTCTTAGACGAATTTATACCGAGCTCGAAGCCCATCTGAAAAAGAAGCAGGTGACTGTCATTCTGGGGATGCGCCGTGTTGGAAAAAGCACGGCCCTTCGTTACCTATTAAGCAAGGTAAAACACAGCAATAAAATTTACCTTGATTGCGAAAAAATTGAATTACAAAGTTTGTTTAATACCCCCAGTTACGACAGTATTATTGCTGAACTTGAGTTGTATGGGATTAACTTTAAAAAGCCCGCCGTTATTGGTTTGGATGAGATTCAACTGGTAAAAAACCTGCCAAGTTTTATTAAGTATGTTTACGATACCTATCAGGTAAAATTTATTGTTACCGGATCGAGTTCCTATTATTTAAAAAATCAATTTACTGAGAGTTTAGCCGGAAGAAAACTCATTTACGAAATGTTCCCGCTTTCCTTTGATGAATTTCTTCAATTTAAAAAAATAGAAATTCCGTCGATGGCTAAATACAGTCAGATTGATTATCAGACAGCCTGGTACAACAAAACAAAGCTACTGTATGCCGAGTATATTAAGTTTGGTGGCTTTCCGGAAGTGGTGCTTCAAAAAAGTGTTAAGGACAAAACCGAATTACTTTGGGACATTGTGAATTCATACATTGATATGGACGTTAAATTACTGTCCGATTATTCGCTCAGTAAAGATTTGTTTGCCCTAGTTAAGTTGCTGGCAGCGCGTGTTGGATCGAAACTGGATTTTAGTAAACTCAGCAGTGTGGCAGGTATAGACCGACGGAAAATAAGCGATTATATTTATTTGTTTGAGAACACCTATTTTATTCATTTGGTAAAACCCTATACTAAAAACATCGATAAGGAAATATCGCAGCAGCCCAAGATTTATTTTGCTGATACAGGCTTATTAAACGTGTTGGGCGGTGAGCAGGTATCGAGCGGACAAGTGTTTGAAAATACTGTGGCGGTGCAGCTACATAAACTGTATCGTTTAAATTATTATCAGAAAAAGAACGGGCAGGAGATTGATTTTATATTGAATGAAAAAACAGCGGTAGAAGTCAAAGAAACCCCGATCTTAACTGATAAAGCCACATTAGGTCGTCGCGCCCTGGAATTAGGTTTCAAACGTCATTTTTTAATCGGTCGTCAGGCGCCGGCCGGAGGTTTTACCGATTTTAAATGGGGTGGAAATATGTTCTAATAGTACAACTATTTGTCAATTATTTTGACTAAAAGTATAAATGTAAGTAAGGTCATGCTGAAGTCGTATTTTAAAAAAACAGGTGTGGAAGCGGGTTGTGACGAGGCCGGCCGGGGTTGCTTGGCCGGTCCGGTGCATGCCGCAGCCGTTATATTGCCTAAAAATTATCGCAACAAATGGCTTAACGACAGTAAAAAATTAAGTGACAAAGACCGTTATGAATTAAGGCCTGAAATTGAAGCCAAAGCGCTGGCTTGGGCTGTTGGTGTGGTGAGTCATAAGGAGATAGACGACATAAATATTCTAAATGCTTCATTTTTAGCCATGCATCGGGCGCTTGATCAGTTAACACTAAGGCCCGAACGTTTACTTATTGATGGTAATCGTTTTAAGGCCTATGGGGCCATTCCACACGAGTGTATTATTAAAGGTGATGGCAAATACTTAAGCATTGCTGCCGCCAGTATTTTAGCCAAAACCTACCGTGATGATTTTATGCTGGAAGCCGCCAAAACATATCCGGTTTATGCCTGGGAACGCAACATGGGTTATCCCACCAAACTGCACCGACAGGCTATTCGCGAATTTGGGGTGTGTCCGCTTCATCGCCTGAGTTATCAATTATTACCTGCCCAACTCGCATTGGAGCTTTAAGAACCTTCAACAACGGCTTTTTAATAAAATAAAAAGTGAAAGGCTTTTGGCTTTGGGATATTCTTTACTTTTAGTTGTTGTCAAAAATCAAGACTATATTATTCTGGCTGTTTATGGCCGCCTTTATGGCCACGGGCATTTGGGCTTACTACCAATTAAAAAACAGTAAAAAACCAAAAGTAGAAGCCATTTCACTGTTGCCCGACAGCTGTGTGGTATATCTGAACACCTCTCGGTTTTTTGAATTAAATAAAAAAATAAACGCTCAAAGCTTAATTGCCGATAAGCTGAAATTATTCGGCGATGTCAATAAACTATGCGCTACCCTGATTCACTTTGACTCTTTGTTTGCATCGCATGAACTTTTAAAAGCACAACTTGAATCGAATCTGGTTCACTTTGCTCTGTATGGTGGAAACAAGGATTGGTTAATTAGCTTTAATTTAAAACAACTGGGCGAACAGAACGAGATGACGGAAGCCTTAGCCAAAGTACTGTCGTCGAAAAAACTAAATGATTTAAACTACCAATTTGAAATAGACAAAAATAAGAGCTGGTACTACTCTCTAAACGCCGGGGTGGCCTTACTTTCCAACAGTTCTTCGCTGCTAGAAAAAGCACAAAATCAAGCCACCGCCAAATTTGAAAAAAATAAATCCTACCAATCTTTTAAAAATACTTTAAATGAAGGCGATCTCTTGTCTATCTATGTGAATGAAGAAGCTTATGGTTTATCCTCACTCAACCAATTCTTAAACCTCACGGCGGTTTGCAAAAAAGGAACATCGGTAGGGTCGGTTGATTTTCAGCCTTCGCAATTAAAGGTAAATGGTTATATGAGCGTTGATAGCGCCGAGGTTCTAAGCGCTTTGTTAAATCAAAATGCCCAATCGCCCGACGATGTTATTAGCCAATTGCCATTAAATACCGTAAGTTTTAAAGCCTATGGCTTTAACGATTTTGTAAAACTTCAACAACAAATTCACGCGAGAAAAAGTCAGGCACTTAATGACTATTGGCAACAAATAAATACCCTTGCTTTGTTTAATTTAGAACATGATTTTTACGCAAATGCCGATAATCATTTGTTGCAGTTTGAGTTATTGGGAAATAAGCAATCGCTTATTAGTTTGGCTGTCATGGATAGTTTAAAGAGTCTGGAACATTTAAAATTAATGAGTGATTCCACTTGGTTAATCGATTCGAGCGCCCTATTTCGTTTAAAATCACCTAAAAGCAGTGGCTTAAAGCTATTTTCTCCTTTATTTCACGCCACGTTAAGGTATGCGAGTTATTGGAGTAACCACCTCTTCTTTGCAGAAAACCTGGCCGCATTGAGTGATGCGCTTTATCAGCTTAAACATGGCCAAGTACTTGAGAAGAATGAACGTTTTGTTACGTACAAAAACCAATACTTCATTGATGACTTCAATTACCTAATTTATATTTCGCCATCACAACAGAAAGAAAGCATTTCTTCGTTTTTTAATTTTAGTAACACAAGTCTTGAAGATCCCTTTGCCAATTTTAAACACTTTTCGTATTCAGTCACCAACAATGTTATTAATTTTAAGTTTCGGTTTCATTTGTTACATGAAAGCGAGAACTTAAATAAAGAAAATAATGTGTTGTGGACGCTCAAACTCGACACCACCGCAAGCTTGAAGCCAGGTGCATTTGTAAATCATGTGAGTAAGGAGAATGAGGTGTTGATTCAAGATGATGCTAAGAACTTATATTTAATAAATGCCAAAGGCACTATTTTGTGGAAGAAAATAATAAATGAAAGCATGCGCTCAAAATTTTTTATGGTCGACATGTTTAAAAATAACAAATATCAGATCTTATTCAGTACAAAAAACTATTTGCATTTAATTGATCGCAATGGGAAATATGTGGATGGTTACCCTGTGAAACTGCCAACTGAAGCCACATCTGACCTAAGTCTATTTGATTATGATAATGACCGCGATTACAGATTATTTATAGCCTGTAAAAATAACGTCATATATAATTACTCTATTTATGGCATTAAACAGGAAGGTTTTACAAGTTTAAAAACTGAAAGTACTGTTGATTTGCCAATTCAATATGTAAAAGTAGGCAAGAGTGATTATCTGGTAGCGCTTGATAATGAAGGGAAAATTTACACCTTTAGTCGCAAGGGTGTGGGCCGAATTGGCTTGAGAAATCGCACGGTAGCGCATTGTAAAGCATTTTATGTGGACGCTTCGGCCACAATAAATAATACTTATCTGGTATATGTAGATGATATAAATGGCCACATTAATAAAATCTCCTTTAGTGACATTAAGGAAATTGTAAAGCTTAACAACGAAATGGCGCATGCCGGATTGGCTTTTAATCTGGTAGATGATAATCGCAACATGGACTTGATTATTAGTCATGCGAACAAGGTCATGGCATTTAATTTTTCGGGGAATTTGATAAGCGAAAAAAACAGTGATGAAAACTTGAGTTGTGCTGATTATTTCAGCGATGAAAGTCATGCGCTCTATTACGCCTTAAATGAATCGCATTCAGACTTGTACCTTTTTGACCAGATAAACAACAAAACACGAAAACTCAGTGCAGGTTCGATGCCACTGATTAGCAACTTATTTAAAGATAACAAGAATTATCTATTGTTTCCGAATGGCAAACAAATGACTTGTGTGTTATTGAATTAGTAGTTGAATTGTCCGAATTCTGATTTTATAGTCAAACTCTTTCCTTCGCCCTTCTCTACTCTGCCCACAATTTTAGCATCCACATTAAAACTGCGGCTAATGTCAATTACCTCCTGCGCAAACTCTGCACTCAAATAAAGTTCCATACGGTGACCCATATTGAACACTTTATACATTTCTTTGTAATCGGTATGACTTTGCTGGTGGATGGTTTTAAACAGAGGCGGCACTTCAAAAAGATTGTCTTTAATAACATGCAAACCCTCGTTTAAAAAATGCAACACCTTGGTTTGCGCGCCACCACTGCAATGCACAATGCCGTGAATGTTAGCCGATAAAACCGTGATGAGTTTTTTTATAATTGGAGCGTAAGTACGTGTTGGTGACAAAACCAATTTTCCCGCTTCGATCTCTTCTGTAATCGTTTTTGCATCACTACCCTGGTAAGTTACCGTAATTTTATCGCGAAGATTTAAACTACCCGTGTATACAACCGATTCAGGCAAAGCCGGATCATAACTTTCGGGAAATTTTTTAGCCAGGTCTTTATTAAATACATCGTGTCGGGCACTCGTTAAGCCGTTGCTTCCCATGCCACCATTGTATTCGGTTTCGTAAGTGGCTTTTCCGTAACTGCTTAAACCTACAATCACATCGCCGGCTTTAATGGCATCGTTAGAAATAACTTTGTTACGTGCCATGCGGCACATCACGGTACTGTCAACAATGAGCGTTCTTACCAGATCCCCTACATCAGCTGTTTCGCCACCCGTTGAATGGATAGAGATGCCGTTATCGCGTAAATTTTGAAGTACTTCTTCGGTACCATTAATAATTGCGGAAATAACCGCTCCCGATATTAAATTTTTATTTCGTCCGATTGTTGATGAAAGCACAATGTTTTCGGTAGCACCCACACAAATAAGATCGTCCACATTCATGATCACGGCGTCTTGTGCAATGCCTTTCCAAACACTAAGATCGCCCGTTTCTTTCCAGTACATATACGCTAATGCCGATTTGGTTCCAGCGCCATCGGCATGCATCACTAAACAATGATCTTTGCTTCCGCTTAATAGATCGGGAACAATTTTGCAAAAAGCTTTTGGAAACAATCCCTTATCTAATTTGGCAATGGCCGCATGTACGTCTTCCTTACCTGCGGAAACGCCCCGTAACTGGTATTTATTATCGCTCATAACTGAGCCCCAAAGATAAAGATTTGATTTGGACAAATATGTTTATTTTTACACACTTTGAAGGGAGAAAAGATCAAAATATCAATCGTTAATTACACCAATACCCTGCCCTTTAAATGGGCTCTAAAGCGCAGTGCCCTTTTAAATCGCATGGATTTGCAGGAAGACATTCCAAGCATTTGCGCTCAAAAATTAAAATATAAACAAGTGGCTTTGGCCTTGGTACCGGTGGCTTTGATACCCGAATTGGACACTTATTTTATTGTGAGCGATTTTTGCATAGGCGCTACCGGTAAGGTGGATTCGGTGAAATTATACAGTGCGGTGCCCCTGGAGGCTATACGCAGTGTAACACTCGATTACCAGTCAAAATCTTCCATCACCCTCAGTAAGATTTTATTTCAGTTTTTTTGGAAACTTTCGCCTGCTTTTTTAGATGCCAAACCCGGCTTTGAGCTCGAGATAAGGGCCGAAAATGCAGCGGTGGTTATTGGCGACCGCACCTTTGAAATGAACGGACAATTTGCTTATGAATATGATTTAGCGGAAGTTTGGCAGGAATTTACCGGCTTACCCTTTGTTTTCGCGGCTTGGGTGAGTACTGAAAAAATTGACCCGGTGTTTATTGAGGAATTTAATGCTGTTTTAAGAAACGGTGTAAGTCATATAACACAAGCGGTTAATGAGGACTATCAAACGAAGCTATTCAGCAAAGAACAGACCCTGCACTATTTAACTGAGCGAATAGATTATAATCTGGACACAAAAAAGAAAGAAGCACTTAATTTATTCTTACACTATATTTCGCTGCTCTAATTAACACTTTATTTATTAAGCTTCTTAATGTTTAAACGAGTTGCCTACAATTACTTTCAAGGACTGTTTCTTGTTTTCGTAACTTACAGCTTTATCGGCCATAGCCGGCTCCCCGTCAAAATGAATGCTGTCGCTTTGTTCGCGACTAATACTTAATTTATCGGTGACATAAGTCTCGATGCTTGAACTAAGGTTGGCTTTGCGTGAAAGAATTTTAATGAGGATTCCAAAAACACTGAATGCATTAAAAGGTTTTAAAATAACCACATGAAATAAACCATCCTGCATAGTGGCCTGAGGGGCAATGTAAAAATCGTTACCATACTGTCCGGCATTGGCCACGGTAATTAAAAAGGCTTTTCGTTGTATGCTTTGTCCGTTAAAATTTAAAGTATAGGTTTTCGCACGGTATGCAAACAATTCGCGGAAGGTGATTTTGACATAACTTTGTAAGCCGCGTTTTACTGAGGTGGCAAATAAATTACCAATGTGTGCGTCGAAACCTATGCCACTGGTGCAAAAGAAAGGAATGTCGTTAACCGTTCCACTGTCAATTAATGCCGTTCTTCCTTCAGCAATTTGTTTAACAACTTCTTCAATTTTCATCGACAAGCCCAGTGAGCGTGCCAGTCCATTACCCGAACCTATTGGCACAATACCCAAAGTGATATTGGTATTTAAAATCGTTTTGGCGACATGATTCACGGTGCCATCTCCACCAACGGCAATGGCATCGGTGTAATTCTGAGTTTTGAGTAAATCGGTTATTTCATCAAAATGATGTTTATCCTTCCAAATAACAATTTGATAATAGATATTCTCAGGAAATTCTTTACGTATCGTTTCAATGATACGATCAGAGACCCGTTTACCGGCATTCGGATTTACAATAAATAAAACTTTACGAGGCATTTCAGACGCTAATGATCTCGTTATAGATTCGGTGTTTTGCATTTGCTACCCAATTTTTGAACCAAGGATTGGAGCCGTCAAAAGTAGTAGAAAATTTTGTAAGTATGCTAAGATCGAAGTGATCGGAAAAAATACCGGCTCCGGCCTTGTAAGCATCGCGTGAGTTGCAAAACTGCTCGTAATGACCATGGATGGGCACCATTAATACCGGTTTGCCCAGATACATGGCTTCACAAACACTTTCAAAACCTGCCGAACTGGCTAAACCCTTTGATTTACTCATCATTTCCAAAAACAAGGTATCGTCAATGGCATGTACAACCAATTTGCTATGATCGAATTGATAGGCTGCATTGATTTTATCGGGTTGATCGGTAAAACAATGTAAAATAATTTCAGGATTTAACTGATGCCAAGCCAACACTTCTTCAAAATACCCGCTGTTAACGAGGTAAATCAGATAAAAATCATCTCGTTTTGTTTCCAAAGAAAAAACTTCTTTTCTTAAAAGTGGCGGAACAATCACTACCTCCGAATTATTTGTATGGATCTTATAAAAAGACAGCCCCAGATTTTTTGAAGAATGAGTAGCGGTTAATCGGGTATAGAATTTAATGGCAGCTCGGTCTATCCAATGTCCCTCCGGAAATTCAAAATCGGGATGAAAATAAATGTATTGATGGGCCACACAAATTAATTTGGCTTTTGGTTTATAAAAACGATAATACAAACCAATGAGCAGATCAAAAAAATTGATCACCACATCGGGTTCGTGTTCCTTCATTAATGCGTCGATGCTTTTTAAACTTCCGCGAAAGGTTTTTAGTTTTTTAAAGTTATGGATCACCGATTTTGGGACATTGATACTTTTGTTGTTTTTGTCACATACAAAATTCGGACTTTGTAACTGAACAATAGGGGCTTTTATTTTTTCGAAAAAGAATTTAGGTACATCGCGGCTGCCACTCGAACCTAAAATAACTGCACAAACGGTATGACCTTGTTCGATGAGCATTTCATACATACTGATGGCCTGGGTCATATGGCCGCGACCTTCGCCCTGAACGGCAAGAATATATTTTTTGAACATATTTACTTATTGGTTAATGGTGACGCCTTGAGGCAATAAATCATGAATGGACGCTAGCGGAGTGGTCTCTTTTTGCTTTTTCTCAAGCATATGCTTATCGAGCCAATCCTGGTAATAAATAATTTTCCAGTTACCCTCGGTATCTTCTACCAGTGCGGTTAAACTTTCTACCCAATCGCCGGAGTTTAAATACTCGATGCCATTTATTTCTTTAATGGCAGGTTGATGAATATGTCCACAAATAACACCATGACACTTGCGCGCTTTGGCCACTTTCACCAACTCCGTTTCGTAATCAGAAATAAAAGAAACGGCCGACTTCACTTTAGCCTTTATAACTTGTGACAAGGAGTAATAGGGAAGTCTGCGTTTTTCGCGATAGGCATTATAGTGATGATTTAGCCAGAGTAAAAACGTATAACCCACATCTCCCAGTTTGGCGATCCATTTTAATTTTGTAGTAATGTTGTCGAAGATATCTCCGTGCGTAACAAAATACTTTTTGCTCACGCCATAGTGAATGTAAAATTTACGGATGGAAAAATTACCGAGCTTGAAGGGCATGATTTCTTCTAGAAAATCATCGTGATTTCCACGTATATATATAATCTTACATTTCTTTTTAGAAGTTAGACCTATGATGTGTTTAAAAAAGTTACTGTGTTGTTTTTTCCACTTACCGTTTTTACGCAGTTGCCAACCATCGATGATGTCACCGTTTAAAATAAGCGTTTCACATTTGTGGTTCTTTAAGAAGTGAACGACTTCTTTTGCCTTGCTGGCTTTGATACCTAAGTGAATGTCGGATAAGACAATGGTTTTGTAAAAGGTCTTCATTAAAAGAGTTTTACAAATATGGCATTAACACGTCACCTGAATATGAACTAAGAATTACGAATTAATTAAGTAAACCGAGCGCGTGTTATACAGAGGTTAAGAAACCAGAATTAAAACGCTTAATGAAAAGCCATTTGAGAATCGTTATTAAATTCATTTTCCAAATTACGGTTGCGATCGGTATTTCTGAATTCGTGTTTAAAACGCACAATTCTTCTGGCAATTGAAAAGAAACTGATAATGCCTTTTAAGCGATTATCAAAATCAACCACCGGTAAATAACTTACGTGGTTACGGCGCATTAATCTAAAAGCTGTTGCGTCGTCATCATTTAGATATAGTGCCTGAGCATGGTAGTTCATGGCTTCAGCGACATATAAATCTTTAGCATCGATGTTTTTTTCCGCTACAACTTTACAAATATCCTGATAAGTAATGGTGCCTATTAAGTATTTGTTTTTGTCTACTACCGGAAAAAAACTTTTGTTTTCCTGACGCATGAGATTAGCTACCTGATTAAGATTATCTTCTTTGGTTCAGGTAAGTGGATAAGACTGGATTATTTTTTTTAATTCTTTCATTATCGTAATTTTTTAATAATTAACAAAACTGTGCTGAAAAACTTTTTTTAAATACCTTTTACAGACACGAATTTAGATTATGTAGAACAAGTTGATGTTAAGCCAGTTTTAATTTATCACTATGTAAACACGATAAAATTCTTTAAAGCCTGAATAAAACCGAAATTCTAATCGAAATTGGCTTGTACAGGAATTCTGATTTTTTACTGTATTTATTAATAGAACATTACGACATCATTGTGTTATAATTAAATAAGCTTTGAATCAAATAATTATCCTTTTTAATAGTTCACCTTTGCAGGCGATTAAACTGTGCACCTGTTATGAAACTTAAATTACTTCCCTGCTTTTTGTTATTTAGCTTAACCAGTTTCTCTCAAAACCACAGTCACCTTGAACTACCAAGCGTTTTAAATGAATTTTCTTTTACTAATTGTCAGTTAACGGTAACAAAAAACGGACAACAATTAAAAGAACTGGATAAAAAAGAACCTTATACCTTTTCGGCATTTTCGGCTTTAGCAAAAGGAACAGAGAGTGGTATAGAACTGGATTTAAAAAAACCGGGTTTTAATGGCTCAGTAGCTTATGGTCCGTATAATGCAGCCGCTGAATTTCCAACGGTTTCATTTTTACCCAAAACCGTTAAATTATTGGATGGCAAAGCCCTTTTGGAATTAAAATCAGTATTCACGAAAGCCAATGATTTTTTTAAACTGGCTGAAAAAGCAGAAGGCATTATTGGTTATCGCATTATGGATGCCGACGGTCGTATTGTGTATGAAGGACGATGTGCGTTTAAAGGTAAAGGACCCTACAAGGTATTGCCCGCAATTAACGAAGGACCCTTTGTAAATATTTTAAACGAAAACGGCTGTACCATTTCTTATGAAACACAAATTGCACTAAAAACTAAAATCACAGTGGGCAATTTGAGTTTTGAAGATGAACAAGCTTCTAAACATCATGAAATAAAATTAAGCGGTTTACAAGCCTCCACACATTACACCTATATCATTTCTTATGGTGAGCGCAGTGACAACTTTCAGTTTACTACCGCTGCAAAAGCCGGCAGCCGGCAAGCCTTTACCTTTGCCTTTGCCAGTGCGAACCGTGCAAATACCGGCGGGGGTGAGAAAGATTTTGGCGGGACCAATTATCAAAGCACTCGCGCTTTAATGGCCGCTGCTCTTCAAAACAAAGCCGTATTCATGCAAAACATGGGCGATATTACAAATGGTGGTAATGTAAGTGAAGATGGGCATTTGTTAGAATACGGAAATTTCAAAAGAGCCTTAGAGCCTTTTTGGAGTAAAGTGCCAGTGTATTTAGGTTTTGGTGATCATGAAGTAAACTATTTTAGTTTTGAAGTAGATACTGTTTTAAGAAAATCTGCCAAGATCGATCGTTTTCCTTACGCTACCGAATCGGGTGAAGCGAGTTTTGCCAGAGCCTTTGTGCATCCGCAAAACGGTCCGGATAGTGAAGACGGTGCTTCTTATGATCCTAATATTACAAGCATCGATTTTCCCAGCTACAAAGAAAACGTGTATTCATACACTTATGATAATGTGGCCATGATTGTATTAAATACCGAATATTGGAAAGCGCAGGATCCTAAAATTAGTGGTTCGCCTGAAGGTTATATTATGGATCAACAAGTAAAGTGGCTGGATGAAACCATTAAGAACTATGAAAAAGACGCAACGATCGATCATATTTTTGTAAATGTTCACAGTGCGGTTTTCCCGAATGGTGACCATGCCAATGGAGCCATGTGGTATGATGGTAATAATAATGAACGTGCTAAAGTAGCCGGTCAAAAAGTTAGCAAAGGCATTTTAGAAAGACGCGATGACATTCTTGATCTTTGTGTGAATAAGAGCAAAAAGTTTCTTGCCTTTATTTCGGGTGATGAACACAATTTCGCCTTTCTGCAAGTTAATCCTGAGTTTTCGATGTATCCTAAAGATTATAGTCTTCCGAAATTAAAACTAAGTCGTCCCTTTTACCATATAAATAATGGGGGCGGTGGCGCTGCGGCTTATGCCATGCTTCCCACACCGTGGACGAAGCAATTTCAGTTTTTTACAGAGCCTCCGGTTCTTGCATTTATTCATATAAAAGGTAAATCGGTGAGTATGTCTGCTATTAATGCCGAAACATTTGGAACCGTTTGTCAGGAAATCAAATTAAGATAACAGTAAACTATTTAAAATTAAAATTATGAAAATTAAAATCAGCATCCTCGCTCTAGTCATAGGCTTGAGTGGTTTAAAAGCACAGGATAAAAAAACTATGAACGATTTTGTGGTAAAGCCTTATTTACAAATTGGTGTTCATCCTAGTCCGCAAAGTTTACAATTACTCTGGCAAAGTACCGATACCACAGCAAGCTGGGCGGTGGAGCATAAAGTAGAAGAAAAGGGGAAATGGAAAAAAAAGGACGTGAGTACTTATTCAAGAGTTGTTGCTAAAGGAATTAAAGCCCGTCGTGTTTACCATGCCGCTTTAAATGAATTGATACCGGGTACGGTTTTTAATTATCGTGTTTTAAAAAACGGAAAGGTAATTTTTACGGCTGAGGCTAAAGCCCCGAAATCAGACAAACAAGCTTTTCGTTTTGTAGCCTTTGGAGATATCGGTGCCGGTACCCTTCAACAAAAATTATTGGCCAACAGGGCTTCACAATCAAATCCCGATTTAGTGATTGTTCCGGGTGACATCGTTTACGAAAGAGGTTTAATTTCGGAGTACGATAAAAACTTCTGGTCTATTTACAACAGCGAAACCACCAGCGATTCGGGTGCCGCTATGTTACGCTCGGTACCCTTTGTTTCAGCTCCCGGAAATCACGATACCGATACCCGTGATTTAAATCAATATCCGGATGCTTTGGCCTATTATTTATTTTGGGAACAGCCCCTTAACGGTCCGCTTTGTGCCGAAGGTGGTCCTTTTGTGCCAAAATTAATTGCATCCGATGAAAACAGAAAACCATTTGTTGAAGGTGCAGGCGATGCCTATCCACGCATGACGAATTATTCGTTTGATTATGGAAATGCGCACTGGACTATAATTGATTCAAATCCATATGTAGATTTTACCGACACCACTTTAAACAATTGGGTGGCAAGAGATTTAGCAGCCGCTAAAAATGCAACTTGGCGTTTTATTGTATTTCATCATCCCGGCTTTAATTCGGCCCGTGAACATTACGAGCAACAACAAATGCGCTTACTGACTCCGATCTTTGAAGCCGGTAAAGTAGATGTGGTATTAAACGGACATGTGCATAATTATCAACGCACCTTTCCTATGACATTTGTACCCGATAAAAAAGGCACACTTTTGGTTGGTGGTAAAGAAGGTAAAACACCAAGAGGACGTGTGGTAACCGGAAAATGGAAATTAGACAAAACTTTTGATGGTAAAACAGATACCACTCCTGAAGGCATAGTATATGTAATAACCGGAGCCGGTGGCCAAAGTTTATACAATCCTGAACAACACAACGATCCTGATTCGTGGCAAAAATTCACCGACAAATTTGTGTCAAACATTCATTCCTTAACCATTGCAGAAGTGGATGGGAATAAATTAACCATTCGTCAAGTGACTGCTGCAGGTAAAGAAGTGGACTCCTTTACCATAACGAAATAATTTAAAGTATCACTAAAATGAAAAAACTACTTTTTCTAAGCGCACTTTGCCTTGGTGCAATCAGTTATCAGGCTCAGAACAAAACTGAATTTAAACTTTCTAAAAAAATAGCCTTGCCGGGTGATGGCAAATGGGACTATATGAGTGTGGATAACGACAAACAACGCTTATATGTATCACATGCCGATCGTGTACATGTAATTGACCTTAAAAACGATACACCGGTGGCCGAATGGACGGGTTTAGCCAATGTGCATGGCATTGCCTTTAGTAAAAAAGAAAATAAAGTGTACATTGCTAACACCAATAATAACTCGGTGATACTATTTGACTCTAAGAGTTTGACTAAAATAAAAACCATTGAATTAAAAGGGGCCATTAAACCGGATTGTATTTTATTTGATGAGTTTTCTCAAAAAGCCTTTGTGTTTTGTGGAAAGAGTAATAATACTTATGTGTTAGATGCTAAAACAGATGAAATACTTGCTATTATTGATATGGGGGGCAAGCCAGAGTTTGCCTGCAGCGATGACAAAGGTTTTGTATATAACAACATTGAAGATAAAAACGAAGTGGTTGTTATTGACGCCAAACAAAACAAAATTGTGAATCGTTTTTCATTACGCGATAATAAAGCCCCTACAGGTTTAGCCATTGATAAATCAAACCAACGTTTAATGGTGGCTTGTGAAGAGAGTGAAAAAATGGTGGTCTTGGATATGAAAAGCGGCAAACTCGTGAGTGTAGTTCCCATGGGTAAAAAAACTGACGGACTCATTTATATGAAAGGCGACCATTTAGTCATTACTTCTAATGGTGCCGGATCGGCCACTATTATTAAACAAGAGGGGGCGGATAATTACTCCGTTGTTCAAACTATAGAAACGCAAGTCGGCTTAAAAACAATTTCGTATGAAGAAAAGAAGGCTCGTTTTTTTGTAACAGGGGCGAATTTTGAAACAGATGGCAAAACAATTATACCAAATACCTTTGGTGTTTTTGTATATTCGGCGAATTAAATCATAAAGAACTAATGAATCAAGAAAAATCAAAAACAGGTTTCGGAAAAAAGTTTTCCTTGCCATTAGGTATTTGGCATTGGAGTAATTTGGTGTTTATTGTCTGTATCTTAATTACCGTTCTGCTAGTAAAAACCATTTTTAGCGGGAAAGAAAATTATCCCTTAATTCAAAACGCTCTCCAAAAGAAAGGTGCCATTATTACCGTTGATCAGGCGAAAGTGGTAGCTAAGCTTTATACGCATAAGCTTTGGGACTGGCATGTATATTTCGGTTACGTTTTATCAGGCTTATTTTTGTGTCGCCTTATTCTTGAATACTTTCAACTTGCAGAAGATAAGTTCTTTAGCATTCTTAAAACAACCCGACGCTATTTTAAAGAACAAAAAGAAAATGCTAAAGAAATGCAGCATTATTTAATTGTTCGTTTTATTTATTTTTTATTTTATTTAGACCTTACGTTAATGGTAGTCACCGGATTATTTATTGAATTCAGTGATGATTATCCGGACATGAAACCCATTCGCAGTTTTGTGAAAGATGTTCATAATGTTGGTATGTATATCATGCTGGGATTTATTGTCTTGCACTTAGGAGGTTTGTTTTTACGAGAAATAAAAAAAATGAAACAGGCAGTCTAGTCATCACTTATTTAAAAACCTTTAAAACCTTCGGTCTACTCGTATAGATCGAAGGTTTTTAATTTACCGGAATTAGGTTAATTCTAAAAAATCAGAATCTGAACAGAAATTGACAATATTCGCGTAACCTCTATTTAAGACTTAAAGAACATTGCCTTGTTAGTTTTGTTGCCGTAATAATTTTTGCATCAACCAATTAATTCATGTTCTCTATCAAAATCAAATTCACCCTACTTACATTAATCCTTTGCCTAGGCTTATCTGCACAGGACAAATCCTTTAGCATTATTGCTTTTGGTGATATGCCTTATAGTTTGCCACAGGACTATAAGAACTTTGAAAATGTGATCAAAACCCTTAATGATCAAAATTCGGCATTTACAATAAACGTTGGAGATATTAAAGCCAGTGGAACCCCTTGCAGTGAAGAGTCTTATACTAAAATGTTGAATTATTATCAGCAACTTAATAAAGCCATGATTTATGTTCCCGGAGATAACGAATGGACGGATTGTACAAAGAAAGAAGCCGGCGCTTATGATCCTGAAGAGCGATTAGAAGTGATTCGTAAATTTTTCTTTAAAGACAGTAAAAGTTTAGGTAAGGATAAGTTAACCCTGACTTCACAATCACAAAATAAAGACTTTACAAAGTTTGTAGAAAATAACCGTTGGGACTATAACGGAATTGGTTTTGCCACCATTCACATAGTAGGAAGCAACAATAATTTTTTATCCAATTCAAAAAACGGCAATAAAGAGTTTTATGAGCGCGAAGCAGCCGATTTGGCCTGGCTTGACGAGGTTTTTAAAAAGGCTAAGGAAAACAATGTAAAAGCCTTGGTATTAGCCATACATGCCGACATGTTTGAAGTTTCGGAAGTGGCTAAAGAAGGTTCAGGTTTTAATCAGATAAAGAAAAAAATAAAAGAATTGAGTGTTGACTTTAAAAAACCGGTTTTATTGATTAATGGGGACTCGCATGTGTTTTTAATTGACAAACCCTTTTATTCTGACGACAAAACAAAAAAATCATTGTTCAATTTTACACGCTTACAAGTACATGGTGATTTTAATATGCATGCTGTTAAAATAAGCGTGGATCCAACGTCTTTGCAGGTTTTCAAATTTGAAGAATTGATTGTAGAAGGTAATCAGTGACAATTTAAAAACACAAAAACACTTTAATCCTTAACACAGGAAACGAGTTAGCATAACATTAAAACAATTTCCGTATCACATTTAACTAACAAACGTAAACGACTTTTGCTCATCACAAAATTTATGAAACACATTTTACTTTTTACATTTCTTTTAGTTACAAGTCTTTCCATTGCCGCTAATGTTAAGGGTACCGTAAAGGATTCCGCGAATAGCGATCCTATAATTGGCGCAACTGTTCACCTTAAAAATACTTCCCACGCAGGTTTTGTTGATTTGGATGGAAGTTTTGTTCTTAAAAATGTTCCGGCAGGTAATTACATTCTAGTGGTAAGTTTTATAGGGTATGTGAGTAAGGAAAAAGAAATAACAGTGTCTGACTTAAAAGACACGCATGTAAAAATTAAGTTAACAGAAAATATTAGTCAGCTGCAAGAAGTGGTTATTACCAGCACGGTTGAAACTAGTTCAGAAACCAATAGTCGCAAAATTGAACAAACCTCAGATAATGTTATCAGTGTCATTGGTGCGCGAGCCATTCAATTGTTACCCGATGTTACCGTTGGAAATTTAATGCAACGTGTGTCGGGTGTATCCTTAGTTCGTAATGGAAATGGTGATGGTCAGTATGCTATTATTCGTGGAATGGACCAACGATATAATTATACCACCATCAACGGCATTAAAGTTCCTAGTCCGGATAATAAAAACCGTTACATCCCGATGGATATTTTTCCGGCAGAATTATTAGAAAGACTCGAAGTTGCGAAAGCCCTTACGCCGAGCATGGAAGGAGATGCCATTGGTGGCGCCATGAATATGGTGATGAAACCGGCGCCTACCCACATGCAAGTAATGGCTTCCATTTCAGGTGGCTATAGTTCCATCATGACAAATCATCCTTTCACCACATTTGATGTGAAAGATCTTAATTTTAAATCGCCACATGAAGTTCTTGGTAATAGTTATGTATCGCAGCCAAGTGATTACTCTATAAAACAGCTTAAGTATCATACCGTTAAATTACCGGTGAGTAGCAATTATGCACTTACTATGGGTAATCGTTTTTTCAAGAATAAACTTGGCGTGGTGGTTGCAGGTAGCTACCAGCATAATTACAGAAGTCACAATGGTTTATTTTATGTTATTGCAGGGCAACCAAATGCCGGTAATGTTGTATCCAATGATGGCATCGAACAACGCGATTATTCCTCAATTCAGGGGAGAACAGGAATTCATGTGAATGTGGATTATGAACTCAGCAAAAAAACAAAATTTACTTTTTATAATATTTTTGCACAGCTCGATGAAACACAGCACCGCATACGCAATCAGGTAAGAACCACCGATGTTGGTGAATATTCAAACAACGACCGTTCGATGTTTCAGCGTCAACGTGTTAACAGTAGCGCCTTTAAAATCGAACAACAGATCGTAAAATCACTTAAAGTAAATTTAGTGCTTAACACCTCTGTTGCCAGCAATATTATTCCTGATCAGGTAGAGTTAAGTGTAAAAACAAAGGTGGACAGAAATACCATGACGGGTCAATTACTTGATCCGGGTAACTTCATTAATGGCATGACACATCGTTGGTATCATAATAACGATAAAGACAAAGGGGCCTATTTTAACCTTATCTATTCGCCTATTTCAGCATTAGAAATATCAAGCGGCGGTTTAATAAAAACAAAAAACAAAACAAACTTCTTTACCGAAAACACCCTCAGCGCTTATGGTCCGAGTTCAGCAGGACAGGCCTATACAAGCATAGACAACGTGGATTTTATTTTTAAGCCAGCCAGCAATGCTTATGCCGATTCAACCGATCCTCAAAATTATGTGGCAGAGGAGATGATTAAAGCCGGCTATTTACAAGCTAAAATAACCTTTTTCAAAAAATTACAAATACTGGGTGGAATGCGCGCTGAATTTACGAGTCAGAGTTATACATCGGCCGTAGCGCCAACCACCGTTGGAAAAAGCGGCACAGTTAGTTACCGTGATTTATTACCAAGTGTCCATTTTAAATATGAACTCAACAAACGTATTAATTTAAGATTATCTTATTTTAAGGGGATAAGTCGCCCATCCTTATTTGAGTTAGTGCCTGCTCCAAATGTAGGAGATTATTATACCACCATGGGTAATCCTTATCTGAAACATAGCAAATCAACCAATTACGATTTCAGATTCGAGTACTTTCCAAGTGGTGAAGAACAATTACAAGTAGGTGTTTTCTATAAAAACATTATTAATCCTGTTGAATATAGCTTTGTTCAAATTTTCAATAACTCTTACTATTACGCTCCCGCCAACTTCGGTAATGCCGTTAACTATGGTGCTGAATTAGTACTTGCTAAATATTACAAAAAGTTTGGCGTCGTAGGTAACTACACTTATACCAAATCTTCAATAACCACCACCAAAAGAACCATAGGAGCAAATGGTGTGCCGGGTACTCAAGAGGCAACTCGTCCATTACAAGGACAATCAAAACACATTGCTAATCTCTCATTAGTTTTTAAACATCCCAAACAAGGTGTCGACATGCGTATCTCATGGGTTTATACAGGCGAACGCATCAACATCGTATCGGCCTACTATGGTTTAGACTACTGGCAAAGACCTACCTCACAATTAGATTTTTCGGGCGAAAAGAAACTTTCTAAACGTTTGGTCGTTTATGTGAAAGCCACCAATTTACTGAACAGTTCAACCATTGTTGAGATTCGTTCGGCCTTACCTGATTATTTTATTGGCAACCCCGGGCAGAACCGCAAAGATCGCGTTTTAGTTAGCAATGACGTATTCGGTCAATCGTATTTAGTCGGACTTCGTTTTAAATTATAATACCAAAATAAATCAATCATAAAAACATAACAATTAAATTCAAAACAATGAAAAACAAAAACAAAATGATTAATCGCTCACTCGGAATCGGAGCTTTATCTCTTATTCTGGCGGCAGGTATGATCTCCTGTAAAAAAAAGAGTTCAACAGCTGACGAAGAACAAGTAGTTGTTTCGCAGCCTGCTTTTTCAATTGGTGTACCGGTTGATAATTCTAAGCCTGTTTGTGGCGCTATTAAAGGAACCATGAAAGAAGATCAAATTTATCATATTGGTTGTGACGTTACTGTTAATAAAGGGGATACGCTTTTAGTTCAACCGGGTGCTAAAATTTATTTTGATGGTAACTATAGTATTATTGTTCGTGGTGCCATTTTATCTTTAGGTACAAAAGAGAAACCTATTTGGTTTACCGTTGAAAATTTAGAAAAAACAGATGTGGCCGGTGCAAGTGTGCTTGCTGACCCTGCATACGTTGGTAAATGGGGTGGCATTTTAGGTGATACCACTACAACCATGATGATTTTTAAATGGACACACGTTGAATTTGGTTGCAGACCTTTAGCCCAATCACCGGTATATGGGATGTCAGGTGGTGGTAAACCTGCTTATATGATTAATCAGGTAAATCCAAATGGTTTATTTGTATTTGAAGATTCATGGATGTATGGTGGTGTGGATGATCCTTGTCGTATTCAAGGTGGACAAGTTCACATTATGAGAAGCACTTTTGAAAAAGGTGGTTTAACCGGTGGTGAATATTTTAATATTAAATCAGGAACTGTAGGAAATATTGCTTACAATATGATGATTGGTGCTGCAACCAATGGTATTAAACCATCTAACAATGGTGGCAGAGGTCAAGTTACAACTATTTACGCTTACAATAACACCATTGTTGAATGCGGTTACCGTCGTTCATCAGCCGGTAGAGGTGGTTCAATTAATTTTGAAGAAGGCTCAAGAGGTAAAGCTTATAACAATTTAATAGTAAATGGTCGTTATGGTTTAAGAATAGTAGGTTACGATGCGTCATACAGTGGAAATGCTTTAAAAGCTGCTGATGCTGCGAACATTGCTTATGGTTATAACTATAACTATGTTGACTCTGTTAAATTAGCTAATCAAATTTATCCTTACCCTTTCTCAACAAAACCGCAACCAACCGATATTCCAGCAGTTACAGGTTGGATTCCTGCCAACTACACAGTTTGTGCAAGTATTAGTGATCCTAACTGTGATATCTATGATGGAACTTCTGTAGTAGGTAAAAACGATCCTCAGTTCGTAAACTTCCCTGTTAAACAAAACCGTGCTTTTGGAGCAGTAGCTTATGTTAAAGGATTTGACTTTCATTTAAAAGCAACTTCTCCTGCAATTGGAAAAGGCTTTACTGGTTTTAGTCCCTTAGCTGATGGCGCTGTTGCCGGTGGTACGCCGGTTGTTTATAAAGTAAAAGTTGATGCTAAATTTGGTGCAACTGAAATCACCCTTCCGGGTTCTGATATCGGCTGTTACCAGTGTAATGGTACCGGTAACCAACACTAATTTTTAGTTCTATTATCTAGGACTCAGGCAGGGTTTTATTCACATGAATAGAATTCCTGCCTGAGTTTTTTTAAACAGAAGTTATACAACATATTTCATAAATGCTAAAAAACCTAATTCCTCTTTCAGAGCATAAAATTCAGAATAAACTTAGAATTGGTACTTAGTTTTGTACCGGAAAATAAAAACCATGAAAGTATTAATTGTAGAAGATGAAAAAGAACTGGCCAGTAGTATTTGTGAATACCTGCAAGGTGAGAACTTTAATTGTGAGGCGGCCTGCGACTATGATCAGGCTTTGGAAAAAATTAATTTGAATTCATATGATTGCATTGTGTTGGATGTGATGTTGCCAAAAGGCAGTGGACTCGACATTTTAAAAGAACTTAAAAATAAACGAAAAGAAGAATCGGTTTTAATTATCTCGGCAAAAAATTCATTAGACGATAAAGTGAATGGCTTAAAACTAGGCGCAGATGATTACCTCACCAAACCATTTAATTTAGCCGAATTGGGAGCTCGCGTGCAAGCGGTTATTCGACGAAAATCATTTAAAGGAAATAATGAAGTGCCTATTGGTCCATTAACTCTAGACATTCAGAGCAAAACCCTGGTAGGAGCAAATGGCTTAATTGATCTTACACGCAAACAATTTGACATGCTGGTGTTTTTTATCGGCAATAAAAACAAAGTGATAACCAAAGAAACCATTGTTGAGCATCTTTGGGGCGATAATATTGACATGGTAGATAATTACGATTTTATTTACACACACATTAAAAACCTTCGCAAAAAACTAATGCTCGAAGGTTGTCCAAATTATATTAAAGTAATTTATGGCGTTGGCTATAAATTTGAATTAAACTAACATCCCATTTTGAAACTGATCACAAAATATAACCGCATCAACATATTACTCATTGTAGTTGTTTTTTTATTGAGTAGTGTTACCCTAAACTATTTTGTAAAACGCACCCTTATTTCTGAGTTAGACGAAGTGCTGGTTGAAATTAAAGACCGCGCCGATCATTACACGCAAACAGAACAAAAAATCCCGTTTAACTCCTCCTTAGACGATTATCAAATAAGCTATAAACAAGTTTCTGATTTTACGCGGAAAGACCAATTTACAACCGTTTCACGTAAGATTGAAGAAAAAAACAAAATTCAAAACTATCGCGAACTTTCTTATTCAACAACGGTGAATGGAAAGCCCTATCTGGTTAAAATAGAAAAACCCATTGAGGGCATGCGTCACATGGTAGCCAACATTACTAATTTAAGTATAGCAACTATTTTATTGGTGATTTTATTTTTGGTTTTAGTGAACCGTTTCGTTTTAGCACGTTTATGGAAACCTTTTTATAAAAGTCTGGAAGTAATGGATCATTTTCAGCTTAACAATCAAACGGAACTTAATTTTCCACTGACGACTACTGAAGAGTTTAATTACATGAACCGTATTTTAAAACGCAGCACACAAAAGGCCGGTGAAGATTATATCGCTTTAAAAGAATTTACCGAAAATGCTTCCCACGAATTACAAACACCTTTAGCCATCATAGGGTCCAAACTCGATCTCTTGATACAGGATGAAAAACTGAGCGAAAAACAAGAGGTGAAAATCCGTTCGGCATATGCCGCATTAAAAAGAATGTCGCATTTAAACCAATCGCTGCTACTCTCCGCAAAAATTGGTAACCAACAATTTACAGCAACGAATACAATTTCCTTCAAACAAAAAATCAATGAAAAGCTTGATCAGTTTAAGGAATTATGGGAAGATCGCTTACTCATCAAAGCCAGCATTGATGAATCGTTTTTGGTGATGAATAAAGACTTAAATGAAACGTTGATTAACAATTTACTGAGCAATGCCACCAAACACAATGTGAGCGGTGGATACATCGATATTAAACTCTTACCGGGAGAGCTGAGTATCAAAAACTCTGGTCCTGAAAAGGCCTTGGATCCCAAAAAACTTTTTCAACGTTTTTATAAAAGTGAGCAAAACTCGCAGGGAAACGGGCTAGGACTATCCATTATTAAACAAATTTGTGACACCTCGGGCATAAGTATACATTATTTTTTTAGCGAAAACACTCATACCTTTATCCTGAGTTGGGAATACAAAAAAATGGCCGACCTTCATAAAAAGAACCAAACAAATCTTCACATAAATCCGGATTCCACTTATTCCATAGCCTCCTAATTTCAGATACTCATTCAGCTCATGACAATTCGTTTATACACGCCATATTCCAAATCAATTCTTTTAGTTGTGTTCCTTTTAAGTTGCATGCCTCATTATTTTTATGCGCAACAAAATGAAGCGAAATTTTCAGGGTCTATTAGCGGTAAACTTTGCGACTCACTAAATGGTCAGGCCATTGAATATGCTACCATTGGTTTAATACAAGAAGAGACAAATAAAACCGTGAATGGGATAACCAGTGACGATAAAGGATTTTTTAAACTTAGCAATGTTCCCGATGGAAAATACAAGGCCTCCGTTTATTTTATAGGATACAAAAGCCTGACTATTCCGAATATTAGTATTAGTAAAACAAACGATCATATTAATCTTGGCAGTATTAAGCTCGCTAACAACCAAACCGTTTTAAAGGAAGTAACCATTACCACCGAAAAAAGTCTGATTGAAAATAAGATCGATAAAATGGTTTACAATGCTGATAAGGAGATTAGTTCGCAGGGCGGTGTGGCAACTGACGTTTTAAAGAAAGTGCCACAAATTTCAGTAGACGTGAATGGCAATGTGGAACTACAAGGGAATAGCAATATTCGTTTTTTAATCAACGGTAAACCATCAAGCATGTTTGGAAACAATGTGGCTGATGTTTTACAATCTATCCCTGCTTCACAAATTCAGAGTATTGAAGTGGTGACTAGTCCCGGTGCCAAATACGATGCAGAAGGTGGCGGTATCATCAATATCATTTTAAAAAAGAACACGGCACAGGGTTATAATGGAAACATCTCCTTAACCGGTGGCTCGCGTTTGCAGAATGGTTCGATTAATTTAAGTGCAAGAAAAGGAGGTTTTGCAATGAGTGCCTTTTTTAGCGGGAATGCTCAGTTACTTTCAACCACATTAAATAATATGGATCGCCAATCGCAGGATACGGCTTCAAAACAAAATTCAAGTTTATATCAACACGGAAGCAGTAATTTTAGTCGGAATGGCTACCAAACAGGTGTTAATGTTGATTGGAATATCACGCCCAAAGATAACCTGAGCGCTTCCATAACTTACAATTACTTCGAAAACCTTACCAATGGCAGCACTACAAGACAAGCCATAACGCAAGATTATAGCGGCTCTACCCTTTCGGATGTTGGCTCGGTAATTTCTGCAAAAAATCAAACAAGTTCTCATAACCTGGATTGGAATTTAAATTATAAAAGAACATTTAAAAAAGAAGGTCGGGAATTAGATTTCCTTTACAATTCTTCCTTTGGAAATAATCTCATTTATTATCGCCAAACACAGCAGTTAAGCACCAACAATGTATTTACCGGTGGTTCGTATGGAAATAATCCGGGTTCGGACGAACAAAGTAATTTGTCGCTCAATTACGCAGAGCCACTTGGCAAACATTTTACCTTAGAAACCGGTGTAAAAGCGGTTTTTTCAAGATTGAGCAGTCAATCGGATGTGTACTTATTAAATACCGCCTCTAATGATTATAATTTTAATACGGCACAATCGAGCAAATTAAGTTACGATCGCAATGTTTATGCTTATTATCTTTCGGGCACTTTTAAATTAGTTAATTGGCTAGATGTAAAAACCGGTTGTCGTTACGAATACACCGAAACCATGGCTAATTTTTCGGGCGTAGGTAAAGTAAACATTGCACCCTATTCCACTTTTGTACCATCGGGCGTTATTTCGCATGTATTTAAAAAGAATCAAACCCTTAAATTCTCTTATTCTAAGCGGATCTCAAGACCAGGGTACCGCGATGTAAATCCTTTTTTAAATGCCACAGACCCTAAAAACATAAGCACCGGTAATCCCAATGTAATTCCTGAGCTTTCACATAATTTTGAATTGGGTTATAATCGCACATTTAATAAAGGCGCTAATATTAATCTGGCCGCCTTTTACCGTGGCAATTTTCACGACATTCAACCCTATAGTCGGTATTATTCAACTTATAAAATCGGCGACTCCACTTATTATAACGTAGCAGTGAGTACCCGCGAAAACATTGGCACTGAACATAACATTGGTTTAAATATTTTTGCCTCTTTGCCCATTACCTCCAAAATCAATTTCCGTACCAATATTTCAAGCTATTACCGTGCTATACAAAGTATTTACAGCGATGGCAGTATAACGGGTTTTATGTATCGTATTAATATGACGGCGACTTATTTAATAAATAGTACACTGAGTGCCGAATTGTTTGGAAATTTTAATTCACCCCGTATCAATGTACAAGGTGTGCAGCCTACTTTTACCACCTATAATTTTGCGATCAGAAAAATGCTTTTCCACAAAAACGGAAGCATTGCCTTAACCGCCACCAATCCTTTTAATAAATATGTGGCACAAAAAACTGAATTAATAGGCTCCAATTTTACCTCCTACAATACCCTGCAACTCCCTTACCGTTCGTTTGGCTTAAACTTTACTTATAAGTTCGGTAAGCTGGAGTTTAAAAAACAAAAAGAAACGGAGGATGTGAATTTAACTAACCCTCCGGTTCAGGGAAATTAAAAACACAGCCTTTATTTAATCTTCTACTAACCTTATCTTAAGATTGTGGCCTTTACTTTGTGGAATAAATTAAGATTGTAAATCAATCCTAAACGTTTAAATCTACAACCATGATCATCAACTACCTGCCAGCCGCACAACACCCTTTGTTTATTGATAATATTGAATCTTTAGATGCATTCAACCTTAAAGCAGAACGCAATTATCTGGCGGAAGTTGCACTTTTAAATTTTGTAAAACCGGGTGAATATATGCCGGCTTCCCTTATCAATTTCTTTCTAAAACAGTGCATAACGAAATTCTGAGTTCTGAAAAATGAATCTTTCTTTTAGACTTACCGGATTACTGTTTTTTTTCTGTATTCACTTTTCTTTTTCACAATCAGGTTGTACAGACCCGTCTGCCAACAATTATAACGCATCTGCTATAAGTAATGACGGCTCTTGCACTTATGATGTGAGCGTGCAGCCATATAGTGCAAGAGGACCCTTATTTAGTTTTGCCGGTGAATCTTCCGGACTGGTTTCTACAAACGGGGTTTTGTGGACACACAACGATAGTGGAAATGCCTCTGATATCTTTAAAGTGGACACAGCCACAGGAGCCCTTTTACAAAAAGTATCTATAACCAATTATCCCAACAACGATTGGGAAGATATAACAGCTGACAGCAATTTTATTTACATAGGGGATTTTGGAAACAATAATGGCACCAGAACAGATCTCAGAGTCTTAAAAATTGACAAGTCACAATTATCCAGTACCGCTGCAGTTATTGGTGTTACAGCTCAAGCCATTAATTTTTCTTATGCCGATCAAACAAGCTTCTCCTCAAATGGCAGTACTAATTATGATTGTGAATCTGTTATTTCCATGGGCAACTCTTTGTACCTTTTTACAAAAGACCGCGGTGACCTGCAAACCCGCGTTTACAAGCTCTCCAAATCACCGGGCACTTACACTTTAAGTCCTTACACCTTTTACAATGTAAACGGCAAAATTACCGGGGCCGATTATAATCCACAAAAAAATGAAGTGGTACTTATTGGCTACATGGCATCAAATAAAAATTCATTTATTTATTATTTAAATAATTTTACCGGGGACCTTTTCTTTTCAGGAAACAAACGCCGTGTTGAAATTGGCAATGCCACGAACGATTGGCAAACCGAAGGAATAGCTTATCGTTCAACTAATGAGTTATTTATTTCGTGTGAGACTTCTTACACCACGGCAAGCCTTTACACAACTTTAAAATCTTCAATGACTAGTGTTGGTTTTAATGAAATTACAGGGGATTTGAATGGAATCTTAATTTATCCGAATCCTGCTACGAATCATATTGAAATTAAAAGTGAAGGCGTCATCAACGAGATAAAACTTTTTGATTTAGAAGGATTATTAGTTTATTCTCAGATGTCAGGTCCGGAGTCCTTTAACCGTTCCGTTGATTTGCCAAAAAAGCTTTATTCAGCATTTTATACTTTACAAGTTAATACAAATCGCGGAAGTAGTTTTCATAAGTTAGTGATAAGCAATTAACAATCGCCTTAAATTACAATTTCGGCATCTGCATTTTTTGCAAGGAAATAAATTGGGCTTTTTCTTGACGTTTTAATTTTAGCAAATGCCCCTGAATATTAACTTGAGGTTTCAATTTAGATAAATAGAAAATGGCTGAATAGGCATCGTGCCAATCTCCCAACTTTTCCTGCAGATTTACTATTTCATTTGTTTTTAATGGAATTAGTTTTTGTGTCTTTTTAGGTAAAGCATCATAAACATACAAGCTGTTTTTTAATTCTTTTCTAAATGCGTGCATGGCTTCTCGTTGCTTTAGCTTAAAAGCTAATTGAGCCTTTTGTGTTTCCAGTGTAAAATACTTTTTAATAATTTTCAGGCCAAGTCGCGTCCCATTGACCGAGAGCTCGTTATGAACTTTTTTAATTTGTTTACTGAATTTTGGAAGCTTTTCTAAAAAATATTTTTGCTCAGCTTTTAGATTGATTTTTAATTGCTCTTTGATTTTTTTTGGGAAACCCGGTAATGCTTGAACAAGTTTTAAAAGAATTTGAATTTCCCTAATCTTTCCTGCCGACTTGTATAGTGGTTTCAGTTTAACGCCACCTTGTTTTTTCTTGCTTGCAAAACTTCGTAAAGAGTCCACTGCTTTAATTTTTTTTATTAATACCCTAATTTGATGTAAACGCTCAGCATTCTTGTCCTTGGCATAAGCACCTATTTGCTTGTCAACCGAACTAAGTAATTTTAATTGATATGTTTCAGGTTTAAACAATCTTACAGGGGATTAAAGCGTCTTCGTTTAATGCATGCACCGCGCAGAGTCGATGATAACCATCAGCAATAATGAGCTTTCCATTAGGAGCATTTCTCACCAAAAGAATGGGCGAGAGGTTTTTTCCTTTTTTTATTTTCTGAAGATCTCTTTTGATGTGTTTATTACTCACTCCTAAAAGCGATAAGGCGCTAGCGCGAAAAATATCTTTGGACTTAAATTCACTCATGCCGGCTTTTTTTAATTGAGCGGCGTACTTTTTTGCTTCACCTTCTGAAAATAACAAACTTAAATAAGAAACTGCTGCAAGGTAATCATGATCTTCAGGCCGTTTTAGCCAAGTAATCTGTTTTGTTTTTTCTTTTTTATTTTCCATCGGGATTTCTATTTGTTAACCATTTATCTAAGGGTTTTAAAACTATGTTCACCAAAAGTATCAATCCGGTTGCAATAAAAGTCTCCATATAGTACCTCGCTGCAGCCAAGCAGCCAATGGCCGAACTACACCAAATGGTGACTGCCGTGGTTAAACCATGCACACTCAAACCTTCTCTAAAAATAACGCCGGCACATAAAAACCCAATGCCTGTAACAACCTGGCCAATAATACGCGTGGCATCGCCCGTACTTTGTGTTATGGTGATAGACAATAAAACATAAAATGCTGAACCTAGTGAAACCAAGGTGGTTGTTCGTAAGCCTGCTGATTTGTGATGCCACTGGCGTTCAAAGCCAATCAATAAACCGCCAAGTAAAGCGGCTAACACCCTTAGAGTATATTCTTGAGTGGTCATATGTTCGTGTTAATAGCATACAAGGTACAAATCTCTGCTAAATAAAGAAAGGTCCATTTAAAGCGCGCCTTAACCTAATCTTTCGCGTTTCCTAGACCCTATACCCAAACAATTTCACGAGATGAAGTAAAGTAATTGTTATTTCTTTTAGTCAAACTGTTAATTAACTATACATCTCATTTCCCTTACCTTACATTTGGACACCGAATCTAGTAATAACTTAAAATTTAATCCTATGACAAATGAAAAGAATCCCGAGGAAGTTGGAGCGGATACCCGTCAATTACTTATGGCCATTGCTTCAGTCGCCATCATTATGAATTTATGGGTTTTTTTAACAACGCTTCATTTTTAATACTCTTAGTTTACACAAAATTTAAAGCGTTTTTTAAACGTTTTAAAAGACCTTTATTTACTTAAGGTATAATATCATTCCATGGTTTTTGTAAGCTCCTTTTATTCGAATTAATGCCCACTATATGTCTTGCTTCGTAAGCTTATTAGCACTTTAGTTCCTGAAATGGTATACTGCCGAATTTATTCCTTATCCGGCATACATTAAATACAGGCTGCTCATAGTTATTAATATGCCTAGACATATACCGTATAAAAAGAACTCCCACCTTCTGCTTCTTCTATTAATATAGGATGTCATAATTTTTTGGACAAGTTTAAAGATTATTTCAACCTGATCTCCATCACAAATTAAAGGAATAGTTATAGTTTCATTATGAAAAAGATTGAATTGTTTTTTATTTTGACTAGGACAAAATCCAGTTGTGTCCGTTCTATTTAACCTATTAAGTTATCATGTGTTCATAATTACCTTGATAAACCGCATTTAAGCAGATAAGAACCAATTACTTGTAAAATTCGCAAACTAACCTAGCTTTCGTTACAGCCCCCCCTTTCCCCGAGGCAAATTATTAATTATCTTTGCCACTCAATTACAACTTATGCAAAACACATTAAAAGCTCTTGGATTAAAAGATACCAACGAAGGCTGCTCTACAGGTGCCGATTGGTTCTCAAACGGTGAAGTATTAGAATCGTATAGTCCGGTTGACGGCAAACTGATAGGTAAGGTAAAAACAGCCAACAAGGCCGATTATCAAAAAATAATTTCAGCGGCTAAAAGTGCTTATAGCTACTGGCGCGAAGTGCCTGCCCCGAAGCGCGGGGAAATCGTTCGTCAGTTTGGCGATAAATTACGTGCCAATAAAACTCATTTAGGGAAACAGGTTTCATATGAAATGGGAAAATCCCTACAAGAAGGTTTAGGTGAAGTGCAGGAAATGATCGACATCTGCGATTTCGCAGTGGGACAGGCCCGCATGTTATATGGTATCCAGTTTCACAGCGAACGTCCTAAACACCGTATGATGGAACAATGGCATCCACTTGGAATTGTCGGAATTATCTCCGCCTTTAATTTTCCGGTTGCTGTTTGGGCCTGGAATACCGCATTAGCCCTTATTTGCGGCGATGTGTGTGTTTGGAAAGCTTCCGAAAAAACGCCTCTATGTTCAATCGCCTGCCAGAACATCTGGAATCAGGTAGCCAAAGAAAATAATTTGCCTGAAGGCATTTCAAGTATCATTAACGGCGATTACCGCATTGGTGAATACATGACCGCTGATACTAACGTAGCGCTTATTTCCGCAACAGGCTCTACCCGCATGGGCAAACTGGTTGGTGTAAAAGTAGCTGAACGTTTTGGGAAAAGTATTTTAGAACTAGGCGGCAACAACGCCATTATCATTACCGAAAACGCCGATCTAAATATGACCATCGTGGGTGCTGTATTTGGCGCAGTGGGTACAGCCGGACAGCGTTGTACTTCTACACGCCGTTTGATTATTCATGAAAATGTGTATCAAAAAGTAAAAGATGCACTGGTAAAAGCTTACGGACAATTAAAAATCGGAAATCCATTGGATGAAAATAATCACGTGGGTCCTTTAATTGATAAAGACGCTGTTAAAAATTACCAAAGCGCTTTAGAACGTATTATCGCCGAAGGCGGAAAAATTATTGTAGAAGGTGGGGTTTTGGAAGGTAAAGGTTACGAGGGTGGTTGTTATGTAAAGCCTGCTATTGCCGAGGCTCGTAACGACATGGAAATTGTACAACACGAAACCTTTGCTCCTATTTTATACCTCATTAAATACAAGACGCTAGATGAAGCCATTGCTCTGCAAAACGATGTGCCTCAAGGTTTATCAAGTGCTATCATGACTGTTAATATGCGTGAAGCGGAATTATTTTTAAGTGCAAAAGGAAGCGATTGTGGCATTGCCAATGTAAACATTGGTACCAGCGGTGCCGAAATTGGCGGTGCTTTTGGTGGAGAGAAAGAAACCGGTGGTGGTCGCGAAAGTGGCTCTGATGCCTGGAAAGCTTATATGCGTCGCCAAACAAACACGCTTAACTGGGGCGATAATTTACCATTAGCGCAGGGCATTAAATTTGACTTAGGTTAAACTTATTTTTTTATTTCTTAAAAGGTCTGGATAAAATTATTCAGACCTTTTATTTTTTTGGGCGCCTCACAAGCAGGCCAATGTTTCATTCGTTAGCCTGCTTGTGACCGGGCTGCTCCGACCCGATAGCAATCGGATTCCGCTTTCCATCAACACAGAAGCCGGCTCATCAAGCCACCGGCTTGCTGCCCTACATCCCATGGCGCTTGGTCTAATTTGTGTTCTACCAATTTTCTTTTTATTTTAAATTTTAAAATTATTTGTTATTTTTTAGGGCCCATCCTTAATCGAAAGGCTCACATGTACAAAACATGGCCTTTCTGCTTTAGGAGATGCCGCTGCGGTCTTGGCGCGTTGTTCGGAATCTGCTGCAAAGTATATCATGGAACAAAATATTAAATATTACAGCTTAGGTTTTTCTTATTGATTTTTTTATTTTTTCTTTTGAATCTTATTGAAAATTTTCAACTGCATTATATTCTCCACTTCCAGTTTGCCTTCAATGCGATTCATATCATAAAAATAAGCCTCTCCTATTTTAATTCCAACATTTAAGCCAATCCTTCCAGCTGGAGCTATGGGCATTGACGAGGGGCCCACATATTTGCGTAAGCCCACATAATAATCTTTTTTCTCATGTATCAAAACGTCAAACAGTGTTTTTTGATCCTTTACTTTTAATGTTAACTCATCGCCGGGTTTTACCGGAATTTTATAATACGTCAGATTATTGATTGGGCCTATTAATTTTCCATTTACTTCCAGATCCAAATCAATTTGTGTGGCTAAAAAATTATCTTTTTCATAGCGTGATATGTATAAAAATGTGGAATCCTTTTCCTTATAAAAATCAGTCATTTTATCCGAATAATACAAGCGTCCTCTCAGGTAACCTGCATTTCCTTTGGTGCCATAGCCTCGAGCCATGTGGTATTCATCCAGCTTAATAATGTTGCCGTCATTTTCGTAGGCAACTATTTTTAGTTTTTTGTGTATGGAATCCCATTGGCAGGAAGAGTTTTCCTTCATTTTAAAGGTCCCTATTAATTGCATGTTTGGCGCTACAGAATCTAATTGCGAAAGCATGTAGATTTGATCTATTTCTTTTGAAGGTTTACTTTTATAAGCTGTTTTTGAAACAAATTGAATGGAAGAACAGTTGTTCAAAAAAAATAAAAGCAGAAAAAATAAGATTGAATTTTGGGATTTTTTCTTCATCAAACGGGCCTGTGCCAGCTATAAATGTATTAAATCAGAATTTACTTCACAAGCTCCTCTGCCTCTTTAAAAGGATTCCTCGGTATCCACTCCGCCGGCTGAAGAAAACTAATAAACGGTTTTTGTATGAGTTTCGAAATGGTGTTTTGCGGTTTGATATAACAGAATAACTCTTCCGCTTTGGCGCCAACTGTTGTTTTTATTTCAGCTGCCGTTCTGCCTAAATTAACACGGTGACATCTATTAGTGATGGCTTCATTAATGACTGAATACAATAAATTCTGATATAAATTAAACTGATTATTCAATTCATAATCAAATCCAATGTAATGCGCTTCCATTGTTCCATCAGGCATTACGAAACATGAACCAAAGGCAACGAGTTTATCCTGATGAAAAAAAGCCCTTACAGAAAAACGATCTTCATAAATACTTTTTACAGCTGAGAAATAATTTTTAGGAAGTTTAATGAGTTTGAATTTTGCTTTTTCAAAAATAGCTTCGTATAATTTGTACATCTGTTTCTCATGAAGAAGTATTTCTTCCAGACTTAAAAACTTTGTATCAATGCCCTCCATACCTCTGAATATAGACTTGGCACGGTTTCTGTATTTTTTTGAGAAAAGTTCAATGTATTCAGTTAATGTGCTTACTCCCGGTGGGATATTTACCATCATGTTAGGCTCCACCAAAAATTTTAAATATTTTTTATCCTCAAATAAATCGGCGGGTTCTAAAGGTTTGTAAAAATCCTTTAATAAAATAGCTGAAATGGTGCCTCGTAATTTCTCTTCTTTAGAAACAAGGTCGGTTATTTCTAAGAGCAAATCATGGGCCACCTCTTCTTTAATAGACTTACTAAATAAAAAACCATATTCGCCGCTAACCAAATTGTTTCCGCAGGTGAAGAGTCGCATTAACACTTCGTGTTTGTTCGAATCGACGTATTTTTCGAACAAATGCAAACGTTTCGATTTTAAACTTTCCACCTGTTGATTTAATAAATCCCCAAAAACACCGGCTTTAAAATCGGCAATTTGAAAATAAATAATACCACAAGGCTTTTGTTTTTCGTAAACAATCACATAACGACAAGTGAGTTTCGTGTGTTCGCACTGTTCAACAATTTTTAAAAACTCAGGTTCTAAGAAAATTGTTTTTTTCCATGTAATGGTTTCCCAATCCGGAATTCGTATAGATGCGGCATTTTCAAACAGGCTAAATGAAAAATCATCGGTTAATTTCCTGTGCGGAAGAAAACGTTTTTTTGAAGAAACCGGCTTACAAAAGCTGAACATAGCCCTTAAAATTACAAAATTAATTGTTGGCATCTTGTCTAAACAGCTATTAAAAAACCTTAAATGACCCGCTAAAAAAGCTTTATATTTATAGGCATGTTGCCCGATTTTAAAGATACTCCGCCTATTGACCAGCTTGGCATTGAAGAGCGTATAGCGCGTTTGAATACCAGAAGCATTAAAAAAGAAAGTAAAATTTCGGGGCTCAAACTTGCTCTCAGCATGATAGATCTTACCACTTTAGAGGGTAAAGACACGCCGGCTAAAGTAAAACAGCTTTGTTATAAAGCGTTGCACGTAAATGATGCCTTGCTCCAACTCCCCACTGTTGCGGCTATATGCGTTTATCCCACACATGTAAGAACAGCTAAAAAAGCTTTGGTTGGAAGTACCGTTAAGGTGGCTTCCGTTGCTACCGGATTCCCAAGCGGAAATACATCGTTAGCTATTAAACTGGAAGAAACCCGCTTTGCTTTGGAAGAAGGAGCTGATGAAATTGATATGGTGATTAGTCGCGGTGAATTTTTAAAAGGCAACTATGCTTATGTATTTGATGAAATTGCGGCCATTAAAGAAGTCTGCAAATCTACACGTTTAAAGGTGATTCTCGAAACGGGTGAATTATCCACTTTAGAAAATGTTAGAAGAGCTTCAGAAATAGCTATTCATGCCGGCGCCGATTTTATCAAAACCTCCACCGGCAAAATTCAACCTGCCGCAACCATGCCGGTTACACTGGTGATGCTGGAATGCATTCGTGATCATTATTTAAAAACAAATAAAATGATTGGCATGAAACCCGCGGGTGGAATTTCTACAGCCAAAAGCGCCTTACAGTACTTAGTCATGCTCAATGAAACATTAGGACAAAAATGGATGAACAATACCTGGTTCCGCTTCGGGGCTAGCAGTCTGGCCAATGACATAGTGCTTCAACTCGAAAAAGAAAACAGAGGCGTGTATTTTAGTAAAGACTATATAAGCGCTGATTAATTGAAAATAATAAAATGAATAAAGAAAATTCCATTAACAATTTTAACTGGTCCTACGCCACAGCGCTTGAATCGAGCGATCACATAAAATTACAAGAGCGTTACGAACTTTTTATAAACGGAAAATTCGTAAAACCACTCAGCAAAAAATATTACGAAACTCAGAATCCGGCTAGTGGAAAAAAAATAGCCAATATAGCTTTGGCAGGCGAACTAGACGTGAATGCCGCAGTAAATGGAGCCAGACAAGCCTACAACAAAACCTGGAAAAAAATGCCGGCCAAAGAAAGGGCCGTCTATTTGTTCCGAATCGCCCGAATGATTCAGGAGCGTGCCCGCGAATTTGCAGTGATTGAAAGTCTCGATACCGGCAAACCCATTCGTGAGAGTCGCGATTTTGATATTCCTTTAGCCGCTAACCATTTTTTTTATTATGCCGGTTGGGCCGATAAACTTGATTATGCTTTTCCAAATAGAAAAGTAAATTCACTGGGTGTAGTAGGGCAAATCATTCCCTGGAATTTTCCATTATTGATGGCGGCCTGGAAAATAGCACCGGCTCTGGCTTGCGGAAACACTGTTGTTTTAAAACCTGCTGAAACAACACCACTAACAGCCTTAAAATTAGCTGAAATTATCCGCGATTGTGGTCTTCCACCCGGGGTTGTAAACATCATAACCGGCTTCGGCCAAACCGGGGCTGCCCTGGTAAATCATCCGGATGTAAATAAAATAGCCTTCACCGGTAGTACCGAAGTGGGCAAACTAATTCAACACGCAACTGCCGGAACTAACAAAAAATTAAGTCTGGAGTTAGGCGGAAAGGCTGCTCACATTGTATTTGCTGATGCGGCCATCAATCAGGCTGTTGAAGGGATTGTGAATGGCATCTTTTTTAATCAAGGTCATGTTTGCTGCGCCGGTTCACGTTTATTTGTTCAGGAAACAATTGCCGATGAACTTATTTCAAAATTAAAATTCCGTATGGAAAGTTTACTTGTTGGTGATCCCATGGATAAGAACACCGACATAGGCGCCATCAACAACAAAGTGCAATTAGATAAAATAAATGAATTTATAAAAACGGGTATTGCCGAAGGCATTGAGGTACATCAATCCTCTTGTGACCTTCCAAAAAAAGGACTCTACTGCAAACCCACCTTATTTATTGGTGTGGCTCAAAGCAACCGTTTGGTGCAGGAAGAAATATTTGGTCCGGTTTTAACCATACAAACTTTCAGAACTATTGAAGAAGTTATTGAAAAAGCCAACAATACTAATTACGGTTTAAGTGCCGGTGTGTGGACAGACAAAGGCGCTAAAATTTTACAACTAAGTGCTAAATTAAAAGCGGGAGTTGTATGGGCCAACACCTACAATAAATTTGATCCGGCTTCTCCTTTTGGCGGTTTTAAAGAAAGTGGTTTTGGAAGAGAAGGTGGCGTACATGGTCTAATACCTTATTTGAATTTTTAGGCGAATTGATTAGCAATTACCACAAAAGCTATTTCGGTTTTACAATGCTTTTAACGCTAATCTTGTATTTATACTTTGGCAGTTCCCCTATGGGCTTTATAAATAAAGGTATCGGCGCATTATATTGATTGGTGATATAAAAAACCATATCGTTCTTAAAGTCTCCGTTTTTTACGATCTGAAGGTCTAAGCATTTGTTGTGTTCTTCCTCTATTATAGGATGAATGCTGTGGCTCCATTCGTTGTTATCCATAGTTGTAACAAGATGCCCGTTTTTCACATTAGAATATAATTTTATTTGCCCATCATTATCAAAATCAAAACAACTAATATTAATACTCGTTACTAAATTATCGGCATAAGGATAGAGGTGTGCCAAGGAATAAGCCGCCATTTGCAACCTAACCGAGTATTCGTAAACAAAAGCATTGCCGCCCTCAACGGCAACATTCTCCGTGTTTTTGGTGCTTAAAAATAATTTGTAAATATTTCCATCATTACCCTTCATGCCGTCAATAATAACCTTAAAAACATAGGCGTCTAATTCAGCTACAAATTCGCCTTGCTCGGGATTAAAAGGACCCATGCTTACCCACTTTTGATCTGTTTCCTTTTCACTTCCAAAAATGCGTGAATAAAGTAATGTCCCGCTTTTATAATTACCAACGGGGTTTGTGTTACGGGCATCTTTGTCTGAATAAGAATCTTTACCACCATAAACAAAATACTTCATTCTGGTGTTTGCCCCTTCCTTTATTTCGTCTAATCCACCAAAAGTTTCAGGATCGAAAATGCGTACATAAACCGGAGCAAGGTGTTGCTTTGGAACCGCGAAAAAAACCGTTTGCGAAAAATCATCATCACCCAAGGAGGTATCTGAATTCAAACCAAAAGTTACCATATATGGGATGTTCTCCTTTAACGATGGTACTTCCTGAGCATAGTAGGTAAAACCCAGCAATAAGGCTGGTATAAAAACAAGGAACCGGATATGATTCTTACTTTGATTCATTTAAAGAGTCGGTAAATTTTTTACTAGGCATTTCGTAATTCTCTCTAATCTCAATTTTACGTGTGGAAGAAAATAACTCGGTGTATTTGGTGTATTTGCTTTTTGCAATCGCTGTTAATTTAATATGATAATCGCGACTTTCATTGTAACGAAATTTAATTTTTTTTCCCAACTCATAATCACCATTGTCCATATCCCACACATAATCAACAATGTCATAGCCCGGAATTTCAACGGTGGGAGTTTCCAGGTCCATGTAAAAATAACGACGGCCAATTGGATGTACTGTAAAGGTTACAGGGGGACTCGCCACGTTAATCGTAAAACTGGTGTCATTCAATTTAACTAGTCCGGTCATTCGATCGCGAATACTTAAAAAAACCTGGTGCGCGCCCGGCTTTACATAACAATGTTCTATCACCATACCTTCGCCGGTTTAACCGTCACCAAAATCCCAAACGTAATTAATAGGCGCTGCAGCAGAATCGATCGATTCACTGGCATCAAGGGTTATGCAATTATTATTGGCATCCAAATCAAACAGCTGGTTATACGTGATGTGTTCAAAATAGTAGCTATACAATTCGGCCTCTGCCTTAGCGTTTTCATCTTTGGCTATTTCAAACATTTTTTGATATAGGCGAATGGCCAAAGGAAGTTTACCGCTGAGTTTAGAGCTCTTCGCATAATTGGCAAACTGTGGAATGTTTTCATAAATACTATCCTTAAAATACTCGGCATAATATTTTTGCGCCTGAGGATAGTTTTCGTTAAGGAAATTACAATCGGCAATTTTTAAAAGCGTTGGTCTTTCTTTCTTTTTCTCGTAAATTTTCCGGTAAGAAACAATCGCTTCCGAATATCTTTTTTCTTTGAATAAATTGTCAGCATCAATGAGAGCTTGTTTTTGTGAGTGGCCCGTAAAAGAAAATAGGCTGAACAAAAATCCAGACAAAATATACCTGACTGTTACTGTTGTGAATATGCTGCCACCTTTTCTCATGCTGACGCCGGAAACAAATATACAAAATAAGGGTGCTTATCAAAAATCTCTTTTCCCCTTGCCGTTAGTGGCTTCACGGATTGTAAGAAGCTCAGAAAAAATGAGTATTTTTACGTGATTGTATGTATCGTTTATTTAAGCTTTTCTGGCAATATAATTTACCCCGTTGGTCAATATTATTCATTGATACTTTCATCTGTGCTTTTGCGTTAAGCCTGGCTTTTTTAATCCGCTTCGATTTTGATTTTAATTCCATGCCTGCCATGGACGCCCAAAATTTACCTTATTCCTTTTTAATAGTACTTGGAATTCGTTTTGTTTCCTTTGCCATTTCTAAAACCTATAAAGGTGTGGTACGCTATACCAGCTCACGTGACACCGTGCGTATCTTTACAGTTATTTTAGCCGGATCAGTCATTGTTTTTTTATTAAACCTTATTTCACTGAATTTTGTTTTTGGGTTTTATTTTATTCCGAGAGCTGTCATCATCATCGACGGCCTAGTGGGTTTATTTTTAATGATTAGTTCCCGACTGGCGGTAAAAGCGCTTTATTTCGAAATAAAAAATCCGGCCAAGGAAAAAATGAATGTGATTATTTATGGTGCCGGAGAATCTGGTATTATTACTAAACGTACCCTCGATAGGGATGCCGCCATAAAATACAAGGTCGTTGGTTTTATTGATGATGATGAAAAAAAACATGATCGCAGTTTAGAAGGGGTGTTTATATTTGGTCCGAATAAGTTAGAATCACTTATTAGAGAGAATGAAGTCGAGTTTGTGATTATTTCCATACAGAAAATTTCTATCAAAAAGAAAAATCAAATCACTGATGTTTGTCTGGAAAACAATGTTCGGGTTCTCAATGTGCCGCCCGCAGCCAAATGGATTAATGGCGAACTGAGCTTTAATCAAATCAAAAGCATACGTATTGAAGATCTTTTAGAACGCGACCCTATTCGACTGGATAATGATTTGATTGGTCACGCCTTAAAAGACAAAATTATTTTGATTACCGGCGCCGCCGGAAGTATTGGCAGTGAGCTGGCCCGCCAATGCGCTAAATTTAATCCAAAAAAAATCTATCTGCTCGATCAGGCCGAAAGTCCCTTACATGAATTAGACCTTGAGTTTTCTGATCGTTTAATCAAACCTCCCTTTGAAGTGATCATGGCCGATGTGCGTAATTTCGACCGTTTAAAAAACGTGTTCTCCACTTTTAAACCCGAAATTGTTTTTCACGCAGCAGCATACAAACATGTGCCAATGATGGAGAACAATCCTTCTGAATCAATTCTCACGAATGTATTGGGTACCAAAAACATTGCTGAGCTCTCAAACGAACACAGCGTAGAACGTTTTGTATTTGTAAGTACCGATAAAGCAGTCAACCCTACCAATGTAATGGGGGCCAGTAAACGCATTGCTGAGATCTACATTCAGAGCTTAGGAAAAAACTCCAAAACAAAATTTATCACCACTCGGTTTGGCAATGTATTAGGCTCTAATGGTTCGGTTATTCCACGTTTTAAAAAACAAATTGAACAAGGTGGACCTATTACCATAACACATCCCGATATTACCCGCTATTTTATGACTATCCCAGAAGCCAGCCAACTGGTTTTGGAAGCTGCGGCCATGGGTAATGGAGGCGAGATATTTGTCTTCGATATGGGTGAATCAATAAAGATTGTTGATCTGGCAAGGAAAATGATTTTGCTTTTAGGTATGAAAGAAGGCAAGGATATTAGTATTGTTTATACGGGGCTAAGACCCGGTGAAAAATTATACGAAGAATTACTGGCAAATAATGAAAATACGCTGCCAACACATCATGCGCAGATTTTAATTGGTAAGGTGCGGGAATACGATTACGAGGATGTAAAAGGAATTATCGTTGAACTTATTAAATCATTCGACACCCAAAACAACGAAGTTATTGTGCAGCGTATGAAAGATCTGGTTCCTGAGTTCAAGAGTAATAATTCAGTTTTTCAAAAATTAGACTAATGTTTTGAAAATTCATTTTATTCATACCAATCAACCATTTATATCCCATGCGTCAACTTAGCCTTTTTTTTGTTACACTTTTTATTCTAGGTAAGATCACACCTCTTTCTTCCCAAACCAAAACGCCAGGCGATACCAAAACCAAACTCGTGGTAGGCATCGTGGTTGATCAAATGCGCAACGATTACATTTACCGTTATTGGGATCGTTTTGGTGCCGGTGGTTTTAAACGCCTCATTAATGAGGGTTATTATTTTAAGAACGCTCATTACAATTATATTCCCACGTATACCGGTCCTGGCCATTGCAGTATTTACACCGGTGCTACACCACGAACCCATGGCATTATTGCCAACGACTGGTATAACAAAAACAATTCTACCATGCAATACTGTGTGAGTGATACTTCGGTACGATCGGTTGGAAGTGATAGTACAAGCGGTCAAATGTCGCCTCACAACCAGCTAAGTTCAACCATTGGTGATGAATTAATCATGAGCAGCAACAAAGGTTCGAAGGTTTTTGGTATTGCATTAAAAGACCGGTCTGCCATACTGCCGGCTGGTCACGCGGCCAATGCTGCTTTCTGGTACGATGATGCCAGTGGTAATTTTATTTCTTCTACCTGGTATATGAAAGAATTACCTATATGGCTAACGAATTTTAACGACAAAAAATTACCTGCCAGCTATTTACAAAAAGGCTGGTCAACACTTTATCCAATTGAGAGCTATACGAATTCCATTGCCGATGAAAATAATTACGAAGCCGCTCCAAACAAAAAAGAGAAAGCGGTTTTCCCTTATGAATACAAATCTTATCTCAATAAAAACAGTTTCGGAGTTTTAAAAATGACCCCTTTTGGCAATACCATTACTAAGGAACTGTCCTTGGAATGCCTGCGCAGCGAGAAATTAGGCAAAGATAACGACTGCGACCTTTTGTGTATTAGTTTTTCAAGTCCCGATTATATCGGTCACTACTACGGCCCTCGCGCCATAGAAACTGAGGACATTTATTTACGCCTCGACAAAGAACTTGAAGATTTATTGAATGCATTGGACAAAGAAGTTGGTAAAAACAATTATACGGTTTTTTTAACTGCCGATCATGGAGGAGCTGATGTGCCGGCACATTTATTGGATTCAAAAATTCCGGCCGGTTATTTAAAAGAATCGAAAGTAACTAAAGAAGTGAAATCCTATTTTAAATCAACGTATGGCGACACCTTGCTTTTAGCTAATATTAGCAATGAGCAGGTGTTTTTAAATGAAGAGAAATTAAGAGAATTGAAACTGGACAAAAATAAAGTTGAAACAGATCTTTGTGCTTTTTTAATTAGCCTCAAAGGCATTGCCGAAGCCTATCCTTCAAGTGTTTTAAGAAATGAAGCTTTTGCGCAAAATAATTTGCCCTCCTTGTTACAAAACGGTTACAATCATAAACTAAGCGGACATGTTAGTTTTGTTTACCAAGCTGCTTGGATGGACTATTCGGAAAAAGGAACTACCCACGGTGCCGGTTATAATTATGATACACATGTGCCGATAATTTTTTATGGAAACGGGATTAAAAAAGGACTGAACTTTAATTACATCACCATTACCCAGATTGCCCCAACGGTTTGCGAATTGCTACAAATCAATCAGACCAATTCCTGCATTTCAGAACCTTTGAATACTTATTTTAGGTAATCTCAGCTTACACGATGCTTTGTAGCTCATTTATGTCATCCTGAGATTAAATAGTGATTATAAGTGCCTAATCTCCTTATGTCCGAAAGATATCTTCATCTTCTTATTCTCGCCAAAAAAATTGAGTTTTACACCCTTTATGTTTTCAGCGCTCTCACCGGTATTTTTAGGGATATAATTTTTACCGCGTCTTTTTAAATTTGACCAAGGAACCAAAATATTAATACTCGAATTGCCTTTCACGCTGTATATCCCATTCACCACATACAAGTTCAACACATTAGAACCGATTTCCAATTCTTCAATTTCCATATCATAGCCTCTTACTTTAAACTTTTCATTTAATTCGGTAAAAACAATATCATTTAAATCGCGGTTTCTGAAAAGAAAATTGGACAAATTTTGTATGGGTTCATAATTAAGCAAATGGCCTTCATTTAATTTCAATTTTACTTCGCCACTCATCGTCTCGCCTCTAATCTGCCTATCGTCATTCAGTTCAAATTTAAATTTTGTGTCTACAAACATGGTACCTTGTAAATTTTCACTTGAAATGGCATCTTGACCAAAATTTTCAAATTCTTTAAATAAAGCACTCACGTTTACATTTTGTAACGATACTTCACCAGTTACTTTTTTTAGATCAGAGATCATTGCTTTTGCCTGTAATTGGCCCTCACAGGTATTCATGCTAAGTGATTTTACGTCAATGGTATTGTTTTTATAAACGAAATGTAATCTAGCCTGTTGAGCAGTAACTTTTCTGACACGTAATTTTTTAGCAAAAATGTTGATGCCCAATTCAAAATCACTGTGCGCTATTTTTCCCGATGAATGTTGCTTTTTAGATTTTCCATTACTCTTCTCGTCACGATTCAAAAGAGGATTGAGATCTAATTGTTCGGTGCTTGCATTAACTTCAGCCTTTAATTTAGCCGTAAATCCTAAAACATAGGGTATAAAATTAATGGCTTTGCCTTTTAGATCAGCATCACCCAAATTGCTTCTTAATTTTAAATTTTCAAAGGTTAAATCTTTATTAATTACAATCGCTTTGCCATTTACCAAATAGCTTGTGCGCTGATCGAGCTCCCGGTAACTCAAATTAGTAAAAAGCACTTCCGCTTTTAAGTGCATTTCATTATCTAAGAAGTTTTCTTTATTCAAATGATCGGCAGGACCAACATAACTTATCAATGCTTTGGCGGTTCCTTTCAGTGCAAAGTCCTGTGCCAGTTTAAATTTTATTTTCGTAGCGTCAATAAATAGGCCGGCATCGATGCTAATTTGCGGATATAGCAAATTCGAAACAATTACATTGGCAGTAAAAGGAAAATCATAAACATTTCCTTTAATTGGAGTAAATACGATCTTTCCGTGTTCCATATCACCTTTGGTGCGGCTTTGATGCAGGCTGGTAATCTTCCCCACAAAACTTAAATCCGAATAGGGGATCTTGCTCCTGCCAATATTCAAATCGCAGTGCCTACCAATGATTTCGGCCAACAAAATAGGTTCTTCTTTTTTGCCAAGATTAATAAGGACTACCACTTTGGCATCGAGTGGGCGTTTAACTTCAAAGTTTGAAAGTGCTTTTCTTATTTTTGGAGTGAGCAACGCGGCGGCTCTCTCGGCTTTTATGCCACTACTTTGAATGATAAGAGCTAATTTTTTATTATCGGTAAGGTCAATGAGTGCAGTCAGTTGATGGCGTTGTCCTTCAATTTCAACATAAGAAGGTGGTTGCACACAAATACTTTTTGTGTTTTTAAAGTAAGTTAAATTTAGGTTAAAAATGCAGCGGGTGTTTTTTAAAAACTCCCCTTTATCCGGATTAAACATAAGCCCTTCAACCAAGGTTTTTCCCTTGAATTCAGCCCTTACCCCATCTTGATAATTTTTAACTGTTATGTTATTATCCTTAAAATTGAAGCCGATATTTTGACATCTCTCTTCATTTAAATAATGAAACAAGGTGTTTTTAATACTCACCTGGTTTACTTCAAATTTTATTCCTGACCCATCGGCATGTGTATCGCTTTTTGGTTTTTTAAATTCAAAATTTTTAGTGCCGTCGGCATACTTAATTAAGTTTATTTCGGCATCTTTTAATGAAATGGATTTAACAATGAATTGTTTTTGCACTAACTTTCTCAAATTAAAAGAAAGCGATAGGCTAGCCGCCTTAAGCAGTTCGGTGTGCCCAGCTGCATTAATGGTTGATGATAGTCTGATTTCTTTTAATTCAACCGAAGCGCGGGGCCAGTTACTAAAAAAAGAAACTTTTACATCAGCCACCTTTAACTCAAGGCCATAATTTTGTTTTAAATTATCTTTTAGCATTTCTGCCATATCGCCTTTGTAAATGGCAATCAGTAAGAACACGGCGCCGGTGATCACAACAAAAAACACAAAAAGTGCCAGAAAGATGCGTTTAAGCCATTTCATTACCAGTATACGTTGAAGGTGTTATCATCTTGCTATCTACGCCATTAAGTTTTAGGCTAAGCTAAGTTAAGAAATAAACGCCATGCTTATTCAGTCACCTGCTCCTATGAAGGATCATTTACGATGCGATCGTTAACGTGTTAAAACAATATAATCCCGTAACAAGGTTTTTAAAAACGCCTCATTGTCTTCAGGCGCTTTTAATTTGAGCTCTTTCATCATTTTTGCCACCAACAGGTCGAGCGCCTCGTCGTGAGCGGCATTCTTCAATTTGTTTTGTTTGGTAATGGTCTCCTTCACAATAAGCATGGCTTCTTCCGGCATTTTAATCACTTGGGGGTATGTGACCTTATATTGGCTCATTTTATTAAGTCGCAATAAATTCTCTAAACGCATGCGTTCTGTTTGCCCCACATTCACCACCACGGTATTCGCTAACAAATCGCCTAAACGCTGACTATAAGACGAAGAAACGATACTTAGAATGGCCACCCCTCCTAAAGAAGCATAAATATCGAGGGCCCTAAAAATCCAACGCATCAGGTAATCGAGGAAATTAATTTTTTCGCCATCCATACGGATTACCCGTATTTTTAAAGCCGTCTTCCCTATAGATTGGCCATTGTTTAATTGCTCAAAAGCTAAACTATACAATAACACAAAAGGGGCTATGGTAAAATACATAGCCAGCTCAAAAGCCGAAGGGATAAGCAAGGATTGAATTCCCCATAAAAGAAGCGAAACTGCCGTCATAACAAGCATATCTATAAAAAGGGCAAGCGCTCTTTCCCATACGGAAGCAAGTCCGTATTGTATGGTCACATTTTGTGAAGTGGTTATTTCTATGTTCTTCAATTTTTATGTAAATTGGGGCACTCGCATAATTCTCCAATGAAAGAATCCGAATTTATTGAGCAAAATAAAGAAAAGTGGCTGGACTTTGAAAATAATCTCCTAAAAAAAGAGCTCGACCCTTCAAAAACTGCTAAACTTTTTGTTCAGATTACTGACGATCTTTCTTATGCCCGCACTTTTTACAAAAACCGCTCGGTTAAATTGTATTTAAATGGCATTGCCAAACTTCTTTTTAACGACCTGAATAAATCACAAAAAAAAGGAATGGCTGCTTTTGCTAATTTCTGGAAAAAAGATCTGCCCCTTACCATGTATCACGCGCGCCGAGCCATGCTCATTTCTTTTCTCGTATTTGTGGCTTGCTTTCTTTTAGGTGTGGTAACCAGTATGCAAGATAAAAATTTTGCAAGTGCAATCTTAAGCAATGATTATGTAAATATGACCAACGAAAATATAGCTAAAGGTGATCCCATGGCCGTATACAAGTCAGAAAGCGAACTCCAAACCTTTCTGCCCATCTTATATAACAACCTTAAAGTTGATTTTCTCACCTTTTTCTCAGGCATCTTTATGGCCATCGGTTCGCTGGTAATTATGATATTTAATGGTGTAATGGTTGGTGTGTTTCAATATTTTTTCATCGAACGTGGCTTATTCTGGCCTTCTTTCCTCACCATTTGGACCCATGGCGCCTTAGAAATATCAGCTATTATATTGAGTGGGGGGGCGGGATTAACCTTAGGCAAGGGCTTGCTATTTCCCGGCACCCATTCGCGTTTTCAGGCTTTTAAACTCAGTGGGATGAATGGCCTTAAAATAATTATGGCGGTTACCCCAATCACCTTTCTGGCGGCTTTTATTGAAGGCTTTTTAACGCGGCACACTGATATTCCAGATGCCGTTCGTTTTATTTTTATTTTACTCTCCTTCGCTTTTATTTTTCTTTACTTTTTCTTCTATCCCAGAAGGCTAGCCAAACAGGCTGACTTAGAAAACATAACAAATCGTACTACCTTAGTTTATAAACCACCGGTTGAATTTGACCCTTCAGAGATTTTTTCGAGTGTAAAAATTATGACTGAAACTTTTCGTTTACTTTTTGCAAATTTTTTGTTCTTCGGTCGTCTTATATTTTTTCCGGCATTCATTTGTGCATTTTTAGTGGCTTACAATCCACTGAACCTTTTTCATGCTTATGAAAACACCACTTTCAATTCCGATGTGATGTTTAACTTTAATGAAAATCCTTTTTTAGGCATTCTATTACTCTTTTCGTTTTTTGGCATCGGCTTCTTATCGCTCATTTTTCTCACACGCAAATTGACCATTGCCGCTGATCTGGATTCCAGGATTCAATCTCCGCCTATTTTTAGAACCCTTTTCTCGGTGTTTTTAGCCGCTCTGCTTTTTTCTTTTATCATTTACTCGAATGTTGATTATACTTTTGCAGCAGCTCAAATTCTTTTGCCATTCCTTATTTTTGTGGCCTGTGTTTCGCGCTATCAAGATCTCAATTTTTATGAATCCATCTCCTACGCTGCCGGTCTAATTGGCCAGTCTTGGTCAAAGTTTTTATTTACGGCAGGCACATTTGCCTTAATAAGTTTGATTGTTTATTCTACAGCCCTCTATGGACTTCGTACACTTTTTATTAACGACGCTTTGGTTTGGGCACTCACCGATGACGAAGCCACGGCCACAAAAATTTCATTTGGTTTTATTGCGCTTCAAAGTTTTTTAAGTTTCTTTTTATACCTGTGTTTATCTATCATTTCAACTAGTTTATTATTCTACACCTTAAAGGAGGCCTACACAGCTAAGCACCTAATTGCAAAAATTAAAAAAATAGCCGTTAACAAATGAGTTCGTATCGCTTACTTTTGCTGCTGTTTTTTTTCGCCTTGGCGCCCAAGCAGCAGGCTCAGAAGGATACGGTGATGCGCCTGAATCAAAAAGAATGGCAGGAAGTAACGAAAGGCATCGATTACACCGAAACCTTTATCAGTCCGGATAACAAAAAGATTGAAAAGGTAAAGTCGACACTTCGCTCGGATTCTACCTTGTCGGATTACAAATACCTTATTTACTTTTTAGTATTAGTGCTGGTTGGTTTTCTTTTTGTAAGGGTATTTAACAGTTTTAAAATTAATTCAGACCTGTCTGAAAAAGTTGTCACCATTGATTCGATGGAAGAGATTGAAGATAATATACATGAAGTCAATCTGGAAGATCTTCTAAAAGAAGCCCTGCTGGTTAAAAATTACCGCATTGCTTTGCGTTTAAATTTTTTAATCATCATCAAATTGTTATCGCAATCCAACAAAATTACTTGGGCCAAAGAAAAAACGAATTGGGAATATTATACCGAACTGCAGGATAAACTTTTGGCCGACCAGTTTAAAGAGATTATTTTAAGTTTCGAAACGTTTTGGTATGGTGAACATCCTTTAAATGAATACCGCTATTCGCTTACTGAACCTGTTTATCAAGCTATGCAAAAAAAACTGATGCCTCATGAATAGAATGGGCGCACTCATACTAATTGTTTTGATCATTGTTGGTAGCATTGTTGCATTTATCTATTATAAGAACAATTATTTTCCAAAATACGACTGGAGCGTTGAATACAAAAAGAGCAATGAACAACCATACGGATTAAAACTTTTTTATGACATCATTAAAAACCGTAAACAGAAAACAACGTTAATTTATAATCAGGCTTACGAGGAGTTGGATACAAACCAAAGTAACAGCACGATGATTTTTGTGGGTACCGGATTTGAAGTGGATTCCATTGGAGCTATGAGGATTCTGAAATACGTTGAAAAAGGGAACAGGGTGCTTATTTCAAGTAATTATTCACCTTTATCACTCATTCGTTATTTTGTGCCGGTAAGCGATTCCATATATGATTATAAAGAACAGCATGATTCCATCGTGAACATCGATTTTACAAAAGCGCGCGTGCCTTATCCTGTTAAACTTAAATTCCATTTTCAGCAGTTCAAAGATACAGCCATGCGTTCTTGGTATGTTTATCGAAAACAGTACTTTGCGGATACACTGAGTTATTATAACTATGTACCCTTTTCTTATTTAAACGATTCAAATGTTAATTCCTTTTATATTCTGCACGGCAAGGGAAAAATAATTGTGCATGCCAATCCCATTCTATTTACCAACTTTTACCTTATCCGTACCAATGGTTATGAGCATCTCAACAACATGTTATCCCAATTACATCCCGGTCCCGTTTACTGGGATGATCAGTACTCCAGTCAAACCAAGAATTCGGAAACACCTCATAACAATCCCCTAAAATTTCTATTTTCGCATCCTTATCTTCAATGGGCATGGTATGTGTTTTTAATCACCATTCTTTTATATCTTGTGTTTCGTTCCAAGCGCGAGCAACGCATTATTCCACTTATGCCTCTTAACACCAATGCTTCTATCGAATACACAAAGGCCATTGGTACTTTGTACTTTCAAAACAAAGGTCACAACCACATTGCGAGCGAAATGCAACAGATTTTTTTATCAGAGGTACGTGCACGTTATTTTATTTCAACCGATATGCCCGAAGCTCAGCTGATCGACCAGTTATCATTACGTTCGGGTATCGCTAAGAATATTTTGTATAATCTTTTCAAACAATTCAAGCATGTAAGTAGCAGTGCCGAGGCTAGTTCCGATGAATTAATCAATCTTTATAACGCCATAGAAAATTATCATAAAAAACGAAAATAATATGAGTATAGAAAACCCATCGCCGGAAGAAACAACGTCAAACGAACATTCCGAACCGGCAAAAGAGCAGGCCTCTCAGCATCTACCCGATTTGAATTTAAGCGAACCAACGATGCTGGTTTCGGCCCCATCAAAAACGGAAATCGATTTTGTAAATTCCATTTACGAAAAAACCAAAAACGAAATTCAAAAAGTGATTATTGGTAATGATGCGCTTATTCAACTCATACTCGCTGCCATGTTTAGTGGTGGACATATTTTGTTGGAAGGGGTTCCCGGGGTTGCAAAAACACTCATGGCTAAATTAATTTCACAATGCATGAATATCGCATTCAAACGCATTCAGTTTACCCCCGATCTTTTGCCCTCCGATCTTATTGGCGTGACTTTGTTTAACATGCAAAAAACAGAATTCGTTTTTAAAAAAGGTCCCATTTTTTCTAATCTTGTATTAATTGATGAGATTAATCGTTCGCCGGCAAAAACCCAAGCAGCCCTGTTTGAAGCCATGGAGGAAAAACAAGTTACTGTGGATGGTGAAACGTACGCTCTTGACAAACCCTTTTTTGTGATTGCCACACAAAACCCTATAGAACAGGAAGGCACTTACAAATTACCCGAAGCCCAACTCGATCGTTTTGTGTTTAAATTAAAAGTAGATTATCCCGATCTTAAAAACGAAGTGGCCATTTTACAGCGTTTTAAAAGTGATTTCTCACAAAAAAAAGTTGATCAAGTACAAGCGGTTATTCATGCTCTGGATGTGGAAAAATGCTTGGATATCATTGAACGGATACACATTAAAAATGAACTCATCGATTACATTGCCACCATTGTTCATCAAACCCGTAATAACGGCAGTCTTTTTCTAGGCGCTTCGCCTCGGGCTTCCATGGCCATATTAAAAACCGCCAAAGCCATTGCCGCATTAAAAGGCCGCGATTTTGTGACCCCTGATGATATCCAAATTGTTTGTTATCCGGTTTTGAGCCACCGCATTATTTTATCGCCTGAAAAAGAAATGGAAGGTGTTACCATTGAACAAGTCATTCGTGAAATGATTAAAAAGATTGAAGTCCCGCGTTAGTGAGAATAGTTAAAGATCTATATTTGAGTGACCGTGTTTTCTATGCCTTAGGATTCAGCATCTTTTTGTTCTTTGTTTCCTTTTTATTTGCCCCGGTTTTTAATTTTGCACTGATTGTACTGGCGGCCTTGTGTGCTTTACTGGTACTCGATCTTTATCTCTTATTTAAAGCACCCCTTCTTAAAGCAGAAAGAACACTTGCCCCTGTTTTCTCTTTAAATGATAAAAATAAAATCAGTCTGCAACTAAGCAACCTTTCTAATATAGAGCTACAGATCAAAGTGATCGATGAAATTCCGTATCAATTTAACGTGAGGGATTTTTCGATGCAAACTACTTTGCACAAAAACAAGTCCGAATCCATTCAGTATAGTGTTACTCCTTTAATCCGTGGCGAGTATCACTTTGGTAACATTCATGTGTTTATTAAAAGTAAAATCGCTTTAGTCAGTAAAAGAGAAACCACGCGCTGCGAAAAACCAATAGCCGTTTACCCTTCCATCATTCAAATGAGTCGTCAGGAATTGATAGCCCTGCATCATCCCTCTTTTATTCAGGGTGAGAATAAAAACAGAAAACTCGGGCAGAGTTACGAATTTGATCAAATTAAATTATATGTGCCCGGCGATGATACACGCAACATTAACTGGAAAGCCAGCAGCACATTGAATAAAATGATGGTGAATTGTTATGAAGACGAGCGTTCACAACAAATTTATTCAATTATTGATAAAAGCCGGGTGATGAAAATGCCATTTAATGGCTTAACCTTAATGGATTATGCCATTAATGCTGCGCTGGCTTTTTCTAACATCGTTCTTAAAAAACAAGATAAAGCAGGATTGCTCATTTTTTCGAAAGGCATTGGCGCTAATCTCAAGGCGGATAAGGGGCCACGCCATTTGAAAAAAATTATGTATGCCCTGTACAAGGAAAAATACGATTATTCAGAAGCCAATTACGAAACCCTATACACAAACATTCGCCGCACCATTCCAAATAGAAGCCTATTGTTTTTGTATACTAATTTTGATAGTATTTATGCTTTAGAAAGGAATATTCCGGTATTACGACTCATTAATAAAAACCATTTACTGGTGGTGGTGTTTTTTGAAAATGCCGAATTAGAGACTTACGCAAAATCAGAAGCCAATTCCCTGCTCGACATCTATCAATTAAGTATTGCCAAGAAGTTTATTCTCGAAAAGAATCAGATTTACAAAGAGCTGCAAAAGCACGGCATTCAAGCCATACAGTGCAAACCCGAAAACTTATCGGCTTCTACCATAAATAAATATCTTGAACTAAAAACCCGCGGTGTTATTTAATAGAGGTCGAATGTTAAATACAGGGCCTTTATTTTCAACTATTATTTTTCTTTTTCATTTTTTTGGTTATTTTTATTAAAATTTAATTTATTAACTAAACACAAGAAAAATTATGAATTGGTATTTAATGGTTTTAAAAAATTACGCAGGCTTTGATGGCCGGGCAAGAAGAAAAGAATACTGGATGTTCACACTGTTTACCACAATTGTTTCTGTGATCTTGTCCACGATTGGACAAACCATGGATATAAAATTTTTGGACAGCATCTATTCTCTGGCGGTATTATTGCCCTCCATCGCTGTGGGTGTTCGTCGTATGCACGACACAAACCATAGCGGCTGGTTTATTCTGATTCCTTTTTACAACCTTTATTTAGCTTGTATTAATGGTGTTGCCGGTGAAAACAAATATGGAGCCGATCCAAAAGGTGGCACCAGTTTTAATAACGACGCCCTTGACAGCCATTTAACCAATTAATAAATAGCTTACAACTATACAGAGCCGCTTCTAAAACAAGCGGCTCTTTTTGTTTCTGCCCTTAACCTGTGATTTTTAGCGATTTGTTCGCATGATTGTTCTAATTCAACTTGAGCGCAATTCTAGAATTAAACCCTAATCTTTTAAACCTGCTTTCATGCAATAACTCCGCTAATATGCGTCTCTTTAACCATTCGGGATTCTTGATGCTACCTTTCTAGCGTTGAATATCAAAGTCCGCATCTTCTAGAGGATTAAGCTCATTAACTAGGATATTCTTTTGATGTTTTTGGTCTTAAATTGCTGTTATTTGATTCTTTTTTCCTTCTTTCCCAGAACATGCAAAGGTTTATCGGGCAGTTAAGCTGTATACCCCTGCAATCGGGCCATTCCAATTTGTATACACTTTTTTATCGAGACGAACATCGTAATAACCATCGCTAGTACCTGCCGGAATATTTGGATAGAATCTGGCGTAATACTTAGTGCCTTTTTCGAAAGGTATTTCAACCAAAAAACTGTGAGAGCCCTTATTATCATTGATTATAAAACTTTGCAAATTATCATAACTCAAAGGGTTTTCGAGACTTAAGTTTGGGTTTTTGCCTAGTACAACCATTAAACCACGATAATACCCATCGAGATAATTATTTGGATAATAAATGGAAGCTGTGAAAAAGCCTGGAATAAACGAGGTGTCGACAACAGTAGCATTCCATAAAATAAATGTCGCCCTTTCAAATACATTGGTATTACCTAACAACAAATTTCCATTACCCGTAAATACAACTTGTTGTTTTTGGATCAGGCCACAAGCCCTTCGAAGAAAGGATAAGTTGTAAATTCCCGGTGGTACTTGGCTAAGTGTGTAGGTGCCGTCTGAACTAGTGCTTGTGAAATAATTGCTACCATCTATAGAAACCGTAACTGTAAAAAGTTGATCCAATTTTTGAGCACCATATTCATCGTATAACATTACCGTCCCCGACATGCCTCCAACTTTAGAACTACCCGTAGAACCTTGTAAACCCTGCGCTCCAGTGGGAGCAAGTGGTTTTTTACAAGCCGGCGAAAATAAAATTACTATGCCTATAAAAATAAATGATCTAAAATAACTCAATCTAATTTTTATATTAGTTATTTCATATGAAGAATTTCAGGGTAAACCACACCTACATTAGGATACACCATTTTACCGGTATAAAAATTGTAATATCCGCTGTTATTATAACCCACAGTGTTTGGGTAAAGTCTGGCATAATGGTAGCCTATGGAATGACTGTTGTATATAAAAGATTGACTCGTAACATTTGCCGGTATGATAATATGGTAAAATAATAGTCCCGTGTTCGGTTTTGTAATTTCTAAAGTACTGTCATTGCCAAGTATAAGTAGTGCCCCTCTTGGCTTATTAGATAAATTAAGTTCCATGATCAGTTTATTCACAGAAGTGGTGTTGGAAGAACCTTGGGTGACAATGTAATCAGGCTGTACGGTACATTTAATAAAGTTAAATGTAGCTTTATCATGAATAGTATCATTAAGGTAATAGGTACCGTTACCAGGAAAAGAAAGTTGTTGAATTTGCATTTCACCACAATATGGTTTATTAAATGCAAGGTCATAAATGCCGGGTGGCACGTTTTGGATTTTATAATTCCCCATACTATCTGTAATGGCAGAAAGGTTAGTTCCTAAAATACTGATGGTTGTTGTGTTGAGACCATTAGTATACAAGATATTACTTTCATCGACTTGCCTCACGTTGCCTGCAATGAAGCCATTCACGATGGCCCCTTGGGCACCCTGTGGTCCTTCTTCTCCTTGGATGACTTGCTTCTTACAAGCAAACATAAAAAATAAAAGTATAAAGTAGATGGATTTACTTGGACGCATAAACAGAATAACGAATAAGCTACAGAAATATTGCGCGCCGCCCGTTTCCATTCGATCAGTTGAGCAATCCGATTTTTGAAACTTCAATTCAATTTTCCTTTCGATTCTGATTTAATCCCTGAGGCAGAATGGCGTTCTGCTTGAGGTTTGCCCTGAAGCGAAGGACATTCTGCCATAAACAATAAAATCCCTGAGGCAGAATGGCGTTCTGCTTGAAGTTTGCCCTGGAGCGAAGGACATTCTGCCATAAACACCCTAAAGTAGAAAGACCTAGGTGATTAAATAAATTAGAAAAAGCTGTAATAATAAAAAATACTCGTCTCTTTCACTTTAGGGATAAATAAAATCCCTAAGGCAGAGTGGCGTTCTGCTTGAAGCCTTTCCTGAAGCGAAGGACATTCTGCCCTATACACCCTAAAGTAGAAAGACTAAGGTGATTAAATAAAGAAGAAAATAATCTAGTGTTATAAAAGACTCCTGTCTTTCAATTAGGGATAAATAAAAATCCCTGAGGCAGAATGGCGTTCTGCTTCAGGGATACAAATCTCTCACAATTTTTTTTATTCCGCTGGCGCAGCCTCGGCAACTAATATATCCTTAATCTTATTCTCAATTTCTTCAGCTAAATCAGGATTCTCAGCAAATAAGTTTTTAACCGAATCACGTCCTTGTCCCAATTTGGTATCATCATAACTAAACCAAGATCCGGCTTTTTTAATAACACCTTTTTCAACACCAATATCAATAATCTCTCCCACTTTGCTAATGCCTTCACCAAAAATAATATCAAACTCAGCCATACGGAAAGGAGGTGCCAGTTTATTTTTTACCACCTTCACACGGGCACGGTTACCCGATACCACATCACCTTCTTTTAACTGAGATATTCTTCTGATGTCTAAACGAATGGAAGCGTAAAACTTTAAAGCATTACCACCTGTAGTGGTTTCAGGATTACCGAACATGATACCAATCTTCTCACGCAACTGATTAATAAAAATACAGCAGCAACCTGTTTTGTTAATGGTACCGGTTAGTTTACGCAAAGCCTGACTCATTAAGCGCGCCTGAAGACCCATACGGCTGTCTCCCATTTCACCTTCAATTTCGGCTTTTGGGGTTAAGGCAGCTACTGAGTCAATTACCACCAAATCAACCGCACCACTGCGAATTAAATTGTCGGCAATTTCTAAAGCTTGTTCTCCGTTATCGGGTTGCGAGATCAATAAATTTCCGGTATCCACACCCAATTTCTCGGCATAAAAACGGTCAAAAGCATGTTCCGCATCAATAAAAGCAGCAATACCGCCCGTTTTTTGCACATTGGCAATGGCATGTATGGCTAAGGTTGTTTTACCGGATGATTCCGGCCCGTATATTTCAACCACACGGCCTTTTGGTAAACCACCAATGCCCAGGGCAATATCTAAACCAAGTGAACCGGTAGAGATCACTTCCATGGCCTCTATTTTACTGTCACCTAATTTCATCACGGTTCCTTTACCGTAAGTTTTTTCTAATTTGTCGAGTGTTAACTGTAGGGCCTTCAGTTTTTCGGAATTAACAGATTTTTTCTCCGTTGTTTCCAGCACATCGTCTGCATTTTTCTTTGCCATGATATATACGTTTTATAGATTACAGGTTTATATAAAGTTAGTCATCGTTTTTGTTCCTCCCCACTTTTCTTATTCACCCGCCGCTAACTCCTTTACAAAAGTATAGGATTAGATAGCAAGGCCTTGCTACGAATTATAGTATTTTGAAAAATTGTGGCTCGGGGCAATAATGGTGGGGTTTTGCGGTGGATGCCGAGATACAAATTTCACTAATTAACACAAAGAACTAAGGTGAATTTTGTTCAACAAGCTACCAAAAGGGGACTCAGATTTCGGGGATAACTCAGATAATATTGAAAACATTAAGGACGAATCAGTTTCAAAAAGCTCTGCACAATCAGCGTCTCCTGCAGCCTACACATTAGTGCAAATTGGTGTCTCTTTCCAAACACTAAGTGGTGCAATTCTGTGAAATTCGTGTCTGCCTTTTTAAATTCACTTCGCCGATAAACTATAGCCGTTCCCGTGTAAATTACTGATCTCAATATTAGCATCGGCCGCTAAATACTTCCGCAGCTTTACCATGTGCCCATCCATGCTTTTTCAGGTAAAATAAGTAGTCTCTTCGCAAATCTGTTTTAAAGCTTGCTCCTGCAATAACACAACGTTTTTATGCCAGCTCAACTTTAAATGGAAGGGCGCTTGCCTCGAACGGAGCTATTACCTTAGCTGGTACAACCATTGTAAAACCTTAAACAGTTTTGTGTGAATACCCTTTGGTAAGCAGACCAAAGGCAAAAGCCCGGGAAGAAATTTCCGGGCTTTTAATTTTTGTTGCTAGAAATGAATGTGATTTTTATTCTTTAATAATCTTCACAACACGTTTTAAATTAGTTTGTTCGAACAAAATAAAATAAATACCCGCCGCATGTTCGCTTAAGTCAAAATACGTTTTGCCTTTTATTTTAGCACTAACCGAAATCACCTGACCAAATAAGTTGGTAATGGTCATACTGGTTTCATCAGCTAATACAACCTCAAATTTACCCTTGTTCGGATTTGGAAAAAGTTGATATTCTAATTCAGCCTGATTTTCAGGAATACCAACACAAGTGGTGATTTTTACACTTAAACTCGTGATGGTTGAAGAACCACAAGCACTCGTTGCTTTTACCGTGATGGTTCCCGAACCTGTGCCTGCGGTGGCATGAATAGTATTGCTGGTTGAACTGCCACTCCAGCCCGGGGGTAGCGTCCACAAATAAGAACTAGCCCCTGCAACAGGCGCTACCGAATAATTATTACCGGCCGAAGAACAAAGCACTGTTGATCCCAAAACGGCAACCGGCGCGGCCTGAACGCAAGAACACGTGCTGGTTTTAATAGCCATAATTTCTGCCGAACTTAGTGTGCGATTATATAATCTCACCTCATCAAGCGAACCATTAAAATAGCGGGTATCATTCGTAGATAAATAACCTATAGTGATTGGATTACCAAGACCTGTATTTATTGGCATGGTGTTCCCATAATTATAACAAAAACTACTTTGTACAATACCATCTATATAATAGGTAACAGCCGTCAAATCGTTGCTAACCAAACTATCATAACTCACGGCGTAAAAATGCCAGAGGTTATCGGTAGTGGCATAAGTGGCAGCTACCTGGCCGTATCCCACATCATTATACAAACTATTGCATTGTCCGTTTAAACCCACTTCATAGCGGGTACCAAAACCCGTTGGTCCACCATAACTCAAAACAGCGTAGCCACTACCATTGTAATTAGAACTCATTTTAGCCCAAAAGGTAACCGTACGGCTATGCCCATTCATTGGGCCATAAGCCTGAGCCTTAAAATAATCGCTGCTACCATTAAACACATAGGCATTATTTGCCGCGCCAAAACGGTCGTTGCTTAACAGCGGCGAACCGGTTGGGGTTAAATGATAATTGTTTCCGCTGGCATCTTGCGCATTTCCGCAAAAGGGATAATAAGCCACCAGGCCATTGGTTGTTACCTGCCCGTAAAGCAAGGATACACCACATAATAAAAAGAGTAGGGTTTTTTTCATGGGTAAAATTTTTATTTCGGATTAATAAAAAGTAGTCAACAAACAAAGATTGCCTGCCAGAACAAAGTTAATCGTTGTTTCGTTAGAATAAGCGGTTTTTGTGAAAATAGCCTTCTTCTTTGCAAACGGGTGCTTTTAGTTTGTGAGTTTAAATCTTTATTGAATTTATTTAATCACACCCAACTCTTTACCCACCTTGGCAAAGGCTGCTATAGCCTTGTCCAAATGTTCTTGTTCATGAGCCGCACTTAGCTGTACACGAATACGGGCCTTATCTTTTGGTACCACCGGAAAGAAAAAGCCAATCACATAAATACCTTCCAACAATAATTTATCAGCAAAGTTCTGCGCTAATTTTGCATCATACAACATCACCGGTACAATGGCCGAATCACCATCTTTAATTTCTAAGCCCACGGCTTTAATTCCTTTTTTAAAGTAATTTACATTCCACTCTAATTTATCACGCAAGGTGGTAGTTTCAGTTAATAAATCAAACACCGCAATACTCGCACCCACAATGCTTGGGGCTAATGAATTCGAAAATAAATACGGACGAGAACGCTGACGTAACATGTCAATAATTTCTTTACGGCCGCTGGTAAAGCCACCCATAGCGCCACCCAAAGCCTTACCCAAAGTGCCGGTAATAATATCCACTTTACCAATAACGTTTTTAGCTTCAATGGTACCACGACCGGTTTTGCCAATAAAGCCGCTGGCATGACACTCATCTACCATCACTAAAGCATTGTACTTTTCGGCCAATGCACAAATTTTATCCAAAGGCGCTACAAAGCCATCCATACTAAATACGCCATCCGTAACAATAATACGATTGCGTTGTGCTTGTGAAGCCTTTAATTGTTCTTCCAAATCGGCCATGTCACAATTCTTATAACGGTAGCGTAGCGCTTTACACAAACGCACACCATCAATAATACTGGCATGATTTAATTCATCACTAATAATAGCGTCCTGCTCATCAAAAAGTGGTTCAAACACCCCACCGTTCGCATCAAAGGCCGCCGCGTATAAAATCGTATCTTCTGTTCCTAAAAATTCTGATATCTTTTTCTCAAGTGTTTTATGAATATCCTGCGTGCCGCAAATAAAACGCACCGAACTCATACCAAAACCATGCGAATCCAAGGCCTTTTTAGCGCCTTCAATTACCCTGGGGTGACTCGATAATCCCAAATAATTGTTCGCGCAAAAAATAACCACATCCTTTCCATTCACCTTAACCACAGCGTCCATAGGCGTTGTGATAATGCGTTCGCGTTTGTATAATCCGTTACTTTCTATCTCCGAAAGGGTAGTTTGTAATTGCTGTTTTAACTGGCCGTACATAGTGTTAAATTTTGGGGCAAAGATAATTGCTATTTGATGATAATGAGGGAATAAATTGCCCGTTAATAACAATCGTCGGTCGATAAATTATAAACTTTCGTCGAAGTAAAGGACTTATCTTTGCTGCCAATGTTTAAACAACGTATTTTAATTGCCTGTATTGTATTTCAGCTCACAGGACTTCAGGCAGGTAACCTGCCAATAAATTGGTTTCAATTTTCTAGCACTGAAACGGGCATTCTGGGCCTTGTTAGGGATGGTCATGATAAACCCTTCAATAATTTAAACAGTCCGCTTAAGGATTTTGAAGCCATTTCCGACGGCAAAAAAGTGTACCTTACCTGGACCATTAGCAGCGCCGCCAGCTTCGACTATTTTACCATCGAAAAATCAAAAGATGGCAAAAATTTCGAAATCGCTTTATTAATAAAAAGCTCAGGCAACATTGCCGAACTCATCGATTACTGCGATGTGGATTTTGCCCCTTTTAACGGCATATCCTTTTACCGCCTTAAACAAACCGACTATTTCGGACAAGTTGTTTATTCTCCAATCATCAGCGTAAATTATTGCCTCTCAAAAAATGGCACCGTTCTGTCAGATAATGTTACCGGTTTTAATGACAAGGATTTATTGGAAATTGAACAGAAAGACGTGCTAGTAGTGCTGCGTGACAATAAAGGCGATGAGTTTTTTACCAAGATTAATTTTAATAGCGACAAGGACGTTCTCTATGCCCTTGACCCTAAAAATAAACTTCAAAAAGGAAGTTATTTGGTTATTGCGTCTTCCTTTAATCCCCTCTGCAATCAAAAACTAATCGTGAAATAGTTTGCCTCTTTTTAGCCAAACATCAATATATTTGCGCTTCAAATGAAACAATATATTATTTCGGGTATTCAACAGGTGGGTATTGGGGTGGCCAATGTTCACGAAGGATTTAAATGGTACAGCAACAACTTCGGAATGGACATTCCCATTTTTGAAGAAGCGGCCGAAGCCAATCAAATGCTGCCTTATACCGGCGGCAAAGCACAAAAACGTCACGCTATTTTAGCCATTAATATGAAAGGCGGCGGTGGATTTGAAATTTGGCAATACACCTCACGTACCCCACAAGCCCCGGCATTTCAGCCACAACTGGGCGATCTGGGTTTGTATTGTGCGAAAATAAAAACCGATAACATTCAATCTACCCATAACTTTTTAAAAACACAGGGTGTAAAAATTTTGGGAGAAATTTCTTCCAATCCACTTTCTCTCAAACACTTTTTTGTAGAAGATCCTTTTGGAAATTTATTCGAAATCATTGAAGATACGGTGTGGTATGCCCGCGGCTTAAAGCACACAGGCGGTCCCAGCGGTATGATCATTGGTGTTAGCGATCTCGAAAAATCAATTAAGTTTTACAGCGAGGTATTGGGTTACGATAAAGTTTTATTTAAGGAAGAAAATTCCTTTAACGATCTTGCCGTTTTACCAGGTGGTTCTTCAAGCATGAAACGTGCCATTTTAACCCACGCCAAACCGCGCGTAGGTCCATTTGCCGAGCTTTTTGGAAACAGTTACATCGAACTGATTGAAGTAAAAAATTATACGCCTAAAAAAATATTCGAAAACCGTTTTTGGGGCGATTTAGGTTTTATTCATTTGTGTTTTGACATTAAAAACATGGCTGCCTTAAAAACAAAATGCGAAGCAGCCGGACATCCCTTTACAGTAGATGGTGGCGCAGGTTTTGAAATGGGCGAAGCGGCAGGGCATTTTACGTATGTTGAAGATCCCGATGGGGCCTTGATCGAATTTGTGGAGACCAAAAAAATTCCAATTATGAAAAAATTCGGCTGGTACCTCGATCTTAAAAAACGTAAACCCGAAAAGCCACTCCCGCGCTGGATGTTAAAAGCCCTGCGTTTTAACCGCAGGAAGGTTTGAGCGAATTCTTATAGGAGTTGTGCCACAAAATTCGGATTGAAATTCAGTTAATATGCCCGGAGTTTTTTGGGTTCAGTTTGACGGGTGCTGCCTTTTTGACCTTTTGCAGAGATAGCTGCTGGACAGGCCTACATCAATGGGTTTGAGCGTTTAGAAAAATGGCCTGAACAGGCAGTGGTTTTCTTTCACTGCCTCTAGCTCGCGAAAGAAAAATCTCCTACAAAAGGTCAAAAGCGTTTTGGATACTTTTGCGCGTCAAAAGTATCAGAAATAGATACCAGGTTTTAAACGGTTATGTGTTTTCTCGGGATTACAAAACACCCATTCATAGCCGGAATTACGTGAAATAAGCCATTGAGAATATTCGAGACTCGAATTGTATTTTGAATTTTATCACGAATAAAAAAGCCAACCTTACAGGGCTGGCTTTTTGCTTTTTTGGTTTTTGTGGTCTTCCGGGACCACTTCTGCCTTCTAGAGGTCAGACCTTGAGAACAAGTCACACAGCATGTCGGTTCTTTTGGTTCAGGCTTAGAGGCCCTACGCTTTAAAACGCGAATGATTTACAGTACAAATATGCCTCAAAACTTCGCAAAATAAAATTCAAAGCCTCCTACAATAATACAGATGTAATATTTTTCAGGTTTTTGGGTTATTAAACCTGCCTTACCAAAAAAAACTAAAAGCAAGGCCATTGGTTTCCCTAACTTAATTTCGACCTTTTTTCAGTATCTTTGATGCTTGATTAAAATAGGAAATATTGAACTCCCCGATTTCCCGCTCCTCTTGGCTCCCATGGAGGATGTGAGTGATCCGCCTTTTCGCTTCGTATGTAAACAATACGGTGCCGATTTGATGTACACCGAATTTATCAGCAGCGAAGGCCTCATACGCGATGCCATTAAAAGCCGCAAAAAACTCGATATTTTTGATTACGAACGCCCCATTGGTATTCAAATTTTTGGTGGCGACGAAGAGGCCATGGCCATGTCGGCTAAAATTGTTGATGCCACACAACCCGATATTGTAGATATTAATTTTGGTTGTCCCGTTAAAAAAGTGGTCTGCAAAGGCGCCGGCGCCGGCGTGCTAAAAGATGTCGACTTAATGGTGCGTTTAACCAAAGCGGTTATTAAAAGCACTTCTTTACCGGTTACGGTTAAAACCCGCCTGGGTTGGGACGAATCGATGATCAACATTATGGAAGTGGCCGAACGTTTGCAGGATATTGGCGTGCAGGCTTTATCCATTCACGGACGAACCCGCGCACAAATGTACAAAGGCTCAGCTAACTGGTCGCACATTGCCGCAGTTAAAAATAATCCACGCATAAAAATTCCTATTTTTGGGAATGGTGATATTGATTCGCCCGAAAAAGCACTCGACTACAAAAATAAATACGGCGTAGATGGTATCATGATAGGCCGCGCCGCCATTGGTTATCCATGGATCTTCAATGAAATAAAACATTATTTTGCCACCGGCGAACATTTGGCTAAACCTACTATGGACAATCGCGTGGATGTTGCCAAAACCCATGTATTAAAATCGGTTGAGTGGAAAGGTGAGAAATTAGGTCTGCTCGAAATGCGGAACCATTATGCTAATTACTTCAGGGGCATTCCTAACTTTAAAGAAACCCGTACCAAATTAGTGACCTTGAGTACCACCTCCGAAATTATTGAGGTGCTGGAAGGCGCCCGCCACATGCCCGAATTGCAAATAATATAAAAACGCATTTGTTTTTTTAAAGTCTTAGAAATAGGTTTGCACCAATCTTAGTATGGTTAATCCTGATTTTTATTCGTTAAGGTTTTTTATATCGCAACATTCTAAAATTCATTCAAACCCTTATTCATACAGTGTTCATTATTCAACTGTTTGTTAAAGTAATAATTAACATGATTTAGCGCCAGGGACGCGAAAGGTTTAGCTCTTTTTGAGGCGCCTCTGATATGTTGTGCGCGTTACCGCCTCAAAAAAGCCGGAGCGATAGCGAAGCCTGTAGCGGCCCGCCCGGGCGCCCAAATAGAAATATTAATTTTGAGGTTCAGCTATTTAAGGCTTCGCAACCAAACCCGTTTTTTCAATTGCTTTTTGTAAAGCTTCCGGTTTGTTAGTACCTATCAATAATTTTCGTCCGTTATTTTTTGTAATGAGTAAACCTTTATTGCCACTCACATTGTGGATAATACCATAACGCCTCGATACCCGGTAGCCATATCCCTTAAAGCTGTAACGTATCACGGCCATTTCTTTTATCTCCGAAAAATGAATGGTATCCAGATCATTCGTGGGCACATTAAATCCAAAACGGATCTTATCTTCCTCAATTACCGTATTAAGCCGAATAAAAATTAAACAAAACAAAGCCGGTAAACCATACATCAATGAAAGGATGGCTATGGGAAGTGCGGATGCTGTGCCGTTTCCGGCTGCTTTTTCACTTAAAGCTTCAAACAATAAATACAGTAATATTAAAACCGGACTAAGCAATACAATTACCCAAAGCCAATTGCTTCTGAATTTTTGTTCCTCCTCAAAAAGATTAGCGGTCATGCTTATAAAATTACACACGAAATAAAACAGGAATACTTTTACTTAGTATAAATGTACCAATATTCTTATGATGATTAAATCGAAGGGGCTGAAAAATATATTATTAAAAGCCTGATTGATTTTTTATATTTGGTTATTATAAAATACTATAATGACCTTCTTTTCCCGACATACTTTTTTCTTGCTTATTTTTACGCTGCTTCTCTTTTTGCTTCCTGCACAAAAGATGACGCAGTTTTCTACCGATACCACTAAGTTTACCAAAGATCTGGGTCAGTATTTTCTCGAGAACTCCGCCAACAAAGAACAAGCCGCCGATTACATCCGCAACTTCGAAAAATTGTGGAAAGAAAATATCATTGCCGGTTACTTTAAAGAAATAATCATGCAAACGGCCAATACCATGCTTACCAAGCGCATGAAGCCTTACCCCTATTTTTATGGTTACCTCAACACGGTTATAAATGCAATCCAAGCCAAACAAACCGGCGAGACTTACGAAAACTGGCAAGCCTGTGTGGATAAGATCTTAAAAGGCAAATCGCTACGAGGGACGCAGGATTTTTTTGATGTGAGTGAGAACGTGTTTAAGAACAACGTCTTTTATAAAACGCCTTCCTACGCCTATTACAGTCTTGAACCCAATTACCGCTTCGAATACGACACCATTCCCAAGGTGTTATTTGAAGGAATGACCCTAATTGGTCGCAACCCCCGTGGCGACAGTATTGCCATTGAAGAAACACGAGGAATTTTTTATCCCACTAGCGGAAAATTTGTAGGCAAAGGCGGCAAGGTGAGTTGGGCGCGTTGCGGCCTTGACGACGAGGTTTATGCCACTTTAAAACGCTATACCATTGATTGCAAAACCGGCTCTTACATAAGTGATAGCGCAGTATTTATTGGTAAACAGTTTTTTGATAAAGCACAAATAGGGCGATTAAGTGACCGCGTAATTACTGAGAACGGCGAAAATTCCTATCCTCGTTTTGATTCCTACAGCAAACGTTTAATTGTAAAAGATATTTACCCCGATGTGGATTACGACGGCGGTTTTGGTTTACGTGGCGCCAAGTTCATCGGTTCCGGTAGCTCTGCGGCACCTGCCCGCATCATTTTCAAAAATGCCGGTGTTAAATTTTTAGAAGTCAGTGCCCGAGCCTTTGGCATGAGCAAAGATAAAATTGTGGCCAATCCGGGCATCATTAAGTTCTTTTTAGATAAGGATACCATTTATCATCCCGGACTCAGTTTTACTTATCAAGTAGATAAACGTTTGGTAACGATTTTACGTGGTGACGATGGTTTACAAAAAACTCCATTTTTAAACAGCTTCCATAAATACGACATGTATTTTGAACAGATCGTATGGCAAATTGATGAACCTACTCTGGCTTTTAACTTCCTGCCAAATAATTTTCAGGGTGAAGCTTATTTTGAATCGATAGATTTTTATACCCGCGATAAAGCTGAGGCCGTAAAGCTGGGAGAGAGCATCAGTCCTATTACCCGCATGATCGAGTATTACAATGCCAACAACAAAGAACCTTCTTTTTCGGTAGTTGATTTTGCGAAAAACATTAAATTCCTAGCCAACGATTTACGTCCCATTATATTTAAAATGGCGGTATTTGGTCTCATTTATTTTAACCCCGAATCAGATATGATTACGGTGCGTGAGCGTTTGTTTAATTACTCCGAAAACGCCAAACACAAACACGATTTTGATATCATTACGCTGCATTCGGTAAATCCGGGCAAGGATAACGCCAACATGAACCTCTTGAATTTCGATATCGCCGTGCATGGCATTAAACAAGTGCTCTTAAGCGATACACAAAAAGTATTTATGTTCCCGCGTCAAGGTGAGGTGTTATTAAAACGTAACCGCCGTATGGAATTCAGTGGCACCATCGCCTCGGGTAAATTTGAATTTGTTGGTAAAGACTTTCTTTTTGATTACGATGAATTTAAACTCAACATGAAGACCATTGATTCTATTAAAATTTATGTAGAATCTTTTGAAGCCGATGTGAATGGAAATATTCCTTTTAGAAAAGTACAAACACTCATCGAAAATGTAAATGGCGAATTGCGTATTGATGCCCCGAAAAACAAAAGCGGATGGGGTAAAGCGCCCACCTTCCCTAGCTTTCAGAGCTTTAAAGAAAGTTATGCCTTTTACGACAAACGTCAAACATTTAAAGGGGTGTACAATCGCGATAAATTTTATTTTAAACTCGATCCTTTTAGTATTGACAGTTTGGATAACTTTAGAAATGAGGGCCTGCGCTTTACTGGTAACTTTTCTTCGGCAGGCATATTTCCTGTCTTCAAAGAAGTAGTCTCTTTACAAAAAGACTATTCGCTGGGCTTTATAAGGCAAACGCCGCCAGGAGGATTTAACATTTACAATGGCAAAGGAAATTTTGAACAGGAAATTCGATTAAGTAATAAAGGCCTACGTGGTGGCGGCGATCTTAATTTCAGTTCCTCACACTCCAAAGTGCCCGATCTTGTTTTCTTTCCCGATTCGGCTAATGGCAATGCGAGCACCTTTGATGTGAAGGAAAGTGACAGTCCCGAATTTCCGATGGCTCATGGCGATACGGTGCGATTGCATTTTATGCCTTACCAGGACATGTTACAGGCTTACGATTTAAGAACGCCGTTTTCGGTTTACAAAGAAAAAGTAAACTTCAGGGGTCGTTTTGATCTCACCTTTAAGGATTTAATTGGAAATGGAAAAGTTGATTTTGAAAAGGCTTATCTCTCATCGCGGGTCATCTTATTCGTTAAACGGCGGATGTTTAGTGATACGGCCAATTTCAGGCTCAAGGCATTTGAGGAAGAAGGTTTTACTTTTAGTACAGTTAACGTAAACGCAAAAGTAGATTTTGATGCGCGCATTGGCGAGTTTGTTACGAATGGAGAAGGTTCTTATGTAAAGTTTGATAAGAACCAGTACATCGCCTTTATGGATCGTTTTAAATGGTACATGGATGCTGAAGATATAGAATTGGGAGACACCCAGAAAAAAATGGATATAGACACTTCTGAAGTAGGCGTTGATTTAGAGGGTCCTGAATTTATAAGCATTCATCCAAAACAAGATTCGCTGCGCTTTTTTGCGCCGGGTGCCAAATACAATTTACGTAAATACATTATTCGTTGTAAAAACGTGCCCTTCATAAATGTTGCCGATGCGCGTATCTTTCCAAAAGTAGGAGGAGATGACATTGTGATCTTTAAAAACGCTGTGATGGATACCATCCGTGAATCGTCTATTTTAGCAAACGTGGTAACAAAATTTCACCGCATCAGAAACACAACCGTGAGTATATTCAGCAGGCGTGATTACATCGCTTCAGGCGAATACCAATACATCGATGAGAATGATAAACCCTATTTGATTTTATTTAAAACCATTAAACCCGACACTTCCGGACAAACCATTTCTGAAGGTGAGATTCCTGAAAAGGAAAATTTTAAATTCAACGATTATTTTAGTTTTGCCGGAAAGGTTTATTTACAAGCTACTCAACAATTCTTAACTTTTGATGGTGGAACCAAAATCGTTCACAACTGCGGTAAAATCGGAAAATCTTATCTGCGTTTTGTAGGCGAAATAGATCCGAAAGAAATTCAGATTCCTATTCCGAAAAAAGCACTCGACATGAAAGGTGCAGCCGTAGGAACCGGCCTGTTCTTTAATCCGGATTCTAATGCGGTATTTGCTTCCTTCCTCTCGTTGCAAGGAACACGTAGTTCAAAAGATGTGATAGAAGCCGATGGGGTTTTAACCTTTGATAAAGAAAACTCGGAATACGAAATTTCAAATAAAGAAAAATTACAAGAGAAAAGTTTGCCCGGTAATTATGTGAGTTTAAATACTTCCAACTGTTTAATTAATTCTGAAGGCACTTATAACATCAGTAATGATTTGGGGCAGGTACAATTAAAGTGCGTGGGCAATGCCTTATACAATGCCGTAAATGACTCTGTTAATTTTAACATGATGATGGTGATTGATTTCTTTTTTGAAAGTTCAGCCATTCGTAAAATGGCTAAGGATTTTGAATTATATTTAGGAACCTTAAATCCAACCCCTTTTGAAGGCGATTTATTTAATCATGGGATTATCGAATTACTAGGAAAAGAGCGTGGTGACAGAGCTTTAGCTGAATTAAATTTATACGGAAATTACAAACGCTTCCCCGATGAGTTAGAAAAAACCATGGTATTCAGCGATGTGAAATTGAGCTATAACGAAAAAGCGAAAGCCTATTTGTCAACCGGCATGATAGGCGTTGGCAACATTTTAAAAACAGAGCTCTTCCGATACATGAATGGAATTGTACAGGTGAAAAAACAAAGAGGTGGCGATTTATTGGATATTTATTTGGAAGCTGACGCCAACACCTGGTACTATTTTACCTTTAGTCGTGGTCAAATGCTGGCCGTGAGTAGCAACGACGATTTTAATAAAAGTGTATCGGAACTGAAAGGCAAAAATAAAAAAATGAATGTCGAGCGTGGCGCATCATATCGCTTTGACATTACCAACAAAAAGAAAAAAGAGTTATTTCTTGATAAATTAAAACAAATAGGTGCCTTCGGCGACGAACAGGAGAAGAAAGAGGAAGAATAATTAAACCAAACATGAACATATTGCGCATTAGCTTTATTTTTTTGTTCCTCTCACAAGCCATGCAGGCTCAGTCGCCTCGCATGGAGGTGAAATTCTCCGAACCCCTTGCCGTTTTTGTTTTTGTTGAACAATGCTCACCCTTAAAACCTGAAAACGCGTTTCGAACACTTTTCGAAAATTCAAAATATTATAGCGACAAGTATAAAAACCTCCTTGCTTTATTTGACACCCTCGAATTTAACTATGTGTATCCTTACGATGAATTTCCATTTGGTTCCAAACAACCGGGCATGACCAAAAGTATTCTTAAAAAAAACCTCATTGCCTCGGCCAATCTTAAAGATTTTAAAACCCTTTCACTGGGCACCATTCCCAATGCAAAGCTGCTGCAACTCTCCGCTATACTTTACGAATTTCAGCAGGTGTACCGCGAACTAATTTATCAGCCTAATAAAGCACTATTCACCAAACAATTAGGGGCTTTATCCGATTTTTTAAGGACCAGGAATTTGGTCCAGTATTTTGATAAAGCGCTTATTTTCTATAAATCCTATTGGGAAGAATCCATTCCCTTCGAACTGGTTTTTTATCCCCAACCCAATGCCAAAAGTTTTTCGGCAGAGGCTTTTTATAATAATGCAGTCAGTGGTATACCAAAAGACCTCAGCAATTATAATGCCCTATTTAGTGTGATGATGCATGAGGTGTATCACATCTTTTATGATGAACAACCACTTAAAGTAAAAAACAATGTGGCGCTTTGGTTTCAATCTAATCCCTCTAACTGCTCGGTATACGCGTATCATTTATTGAACGAAGTGCTGGCTACAGCCCTAGGCACTGGTTATGTGTACGAGTCGTTAAAAGGAAAAATGGATGAAGACGATTGGTACGACCACAAATACATTAACCTCATGGCTAAAAAGATCTATCCCCTGCTGCGCGATTATATTTCTCAAGGCAAGGCTTTGGATCAGGATTTTGTAACTAGTTATCTTAAAGTTTACGAAGAAAACTTCTCAGGCTGGTTAATTGAGCTAGATAATTTAATGTGTTACCGCGCGGTGATAAGCGATGATAAGCACGACAATCAAATGCTTGCAAAAAATTATGCTTATTCATCCTTGTCACAATTTGAAGATGAAATTACTGAAAACGCTTTGGAACGCTTAAAAAATACCGCTCTCACTAAAATGATTTTGCTATCGAAAAACAATGAAGCGCAGTTAAAGCTAATCAAAAACAAATTTCCCGAACTCAAAACCTGGAAATACAAAGCCAAACAAGATTTTTTGTATGCGGTTTTCCTTGAAGATAAAACCCAATTAATCATCGTTAACTCCGTTAAACAATCTGCCGATCAGATCCTGCAGGGCCGGGTGCTCTTGCCTTCCAAAGAAGGCAACTAAAAAACCCTTCCCGTAATCGGAAAGGCTTTATGAATTTTGACTGATTAAAACTATAGTCCCAGTAAGATCTCTTCCGGGTTTTTTCCGCCAAATAACATGCGGTTCGGATTTTCAAGCATCTCTTTTACCTTCACTAAAAAGCCAACACTTTCTCTGCCATCAATAATACGGTGATCGTAACTTAATGCCACATACATCATGGGGCGAATAAGCACCTGACCATTCACGGCCATTGGTCTTTCAACCACATTGTGCATGCCTAAAATAGCGCTTTGCGGCGGATTAATAATTGGGGTACTCATCATACTGCCAAAAACGCCGCCATTGGTAATGGTAAATGTACCGCCTTCCATATCCTGAATGGTTAATTTACCATCGCGGGCTTTAATAGCCATTTCTTTAATGCCCATTTCAATCTGAGCCAAACTCATTAACTCAGCGCTTCGTAATACCGGTACCATCAATCCTTTTGGCGCACTTACAGCTATACCAATATCGCAGTATTTATTGTAAACTATTTCTTCGCCATCTATCATACCATTAACTGCCGGAAAATGGAACAAGGCTTCAGTAACGGCTTTGGTGAAAAAACTCATAAAGCCAATGTTACTGCCGTAAACCTCTTTAAATTTATCTTTGTACTTAGCACGAATAGCGTAAATGGCACTCATGTCCACCTCGTTAAAAGTTGTCAGCATGGCCGTTTCATTCTTCACAGCCACCAAACGTTTGGCCACTGTTTTGCGTAAAGAGGTCATTTTTACACGCTCTTTTTCACGCTCACCTTGCCAACTATTACTTAGTACTTTTTCGGCAGTATGTAAACCGTTAGATAAGGCTGCTAACACATCTTTCTTGGAAATTCGCCCGTCTTTGCCACTTCCAGTTAACTGAGAAGCCTGAATATTATTTTCTGCCATTAATTTCGCAGCAGCAGGACTCGCAGTTCCAGTGGCATAAGTAGTTGGGCTTGAACTTGCAGGAGCTGCACTACTCACCGCTGCTGCCTTTGTTGCTGCGACTGCACTGGCTGGAGCCGGACCAGTCGCGACTGCTTTAGGGGCCTCTGCTTTCGCCTCGGGTTTAAAGGAGGTGTCAATTTTTACCACTACCTGGCCAACCTTTACGGTGTCGCCTTCAGCGGCCAACACTTCAATTTTACCCGATTCCTCGGCATTTAAAGTCAAGGTTGCTTTATCGGAATCAACTTCTGCAAGCACCTCGTCTTTTTCAACCACATCACCGGTATTTCTAACCCAACGGGCAATGATCACCTCGGTAATCGACTCACCCGGACTTGGTACTTTTAATTCTATAATTGCCATATTTTCAAAAAATTGAATGTTTATTTAACTAATACTTTAGAGAACACATTTGCGAGAATCTCTTCACTCTCGGCAGCATGTCGTTTGGCAAAGCCTGTTGCAGGACTTGCGGCTTCATCTCTGCCAAAATACTTTAAGTTTAACGAACGAAGATTCTTATCTACAAAACGCCATGGGCCCATGTTTTCCGATTCTTCTTGTACAAATAAATACTCTTTTACCTTAGTGTATTTTTTAAGAATCTCATTCACCTGAATTGCAGGGAATGGGTACAATTGCTCCAAACGAATAAAGGCAATGTCTTGAGCGCCTTCTTTTTCACGACGTTCAATTAATTCATAATAGATCTTACCGGAACAAAATGCCAAACGGGTCACTTTTTTTGCATCCACTGTATCATCCAAAACTTCTATAAAATTACTTTCGGTAAAATCGGTTAAAGTACTTACACAAGAGGGGTATCGTAATAATTTTTTTGGCGTGAAACAAATCAGTGGTTTACGGAAGTTCCGTTTTAACTGACGACGCAATACATGAAACTGTTGTGCCGGTGTAGTGGTGTTTACGATTTGCATGTTGTTCTCGGCACACATTTGTAAAAAGCGTTCCATGCGTGCACTCGAATGTTCTGGTCCCTGACCTTCATAACCGTGAGGTAATAAAAGCACCAAACCATTCATACGGCGCCATTTATATTCAGAGGCCGCTAAATACTGATCGATAATAATTTGTGCGCCGTTAAAGAAGTCACCAAACTGCGCTTCCCAAATGGTAAGGGCATCAGGTGAGGCATAGGCATAACCGTATTCAAAACCTAACACAGCGTATTCGCTTAATAAGGAATTGTAAATATCTAAACGCTGACTGGCACCAAAATTATTTAATGGCACGTATTCTTCTTCGCTGTCTTCTACTTTAACTACCGCATGGCGATGCGAAAAAGTGCCGCGCTCCACATCCTGTCCACTGAAACGCACATGGTGCCCTTCATTCATAAGCGTGGCATAAGCCATTAATTCACCCATGGCCCAATCATACGTGTTGTTCTTAATCATGTTCTGACGATCTTGAAACAAACGTTCAATTTTATTAAAGAATTTTTTATCGGACGGAAGACGTGTGGTTTTGTTAGCGATGTCTAAAAAAGTTTTGGAATCAATTCTAGTCTCCGGCGATTTATCAAAATCACTTTTCTCTGGCATTCTCACCCCTTTCCAAGGCCCCTGCAAATAAGACGTTACTTTTGCTTTCTCTACTTTTTTGGCCGCTTCTAAATTTTTCTCAAGGTCGTCTTTTATACCTTTTTCAAGCGCCGAAATTTCTTCTACCGTAAAACTTCCTTCTGCGATTAATTTTTTCGCGTAAATTTCTTTTGGATTTGGATGCTTGGCAATTTCTTTATACAACAAGGGTTGCGTGAAACGAGGTTCGTCGCCTTCATTGTGGCCGTATTTACGGTAACATAAAATATCAATAAATACATCCTTTCTGAAATTCGAACGGAATTCCATGGCCATTTTTGCAACCAGAGTCAAGGCTTCCACATCATCGCCATTTACGTGAAACACCGGTGCTTTGGTAACTTTTGCCACATCAGTACAATACGTACTCGAACGCGCATCGCGGTAATTGGTTGTAAAACCAACCTGATTATTAATAATAAAATGAATGGTGCCGCCAACTTTATAGGCTTCCAAATGTGCCATTTGAACCACCTCATACACCAAACCTTGGCCTGCAATGGCCGCATCACCGTGAATAATAATAGGACAAACTTTGCGGTGATTGCCTTTATGACGACCTTCGATTTTAGCACGGGTAATGCCCTGCACCACCGGAGCAACGGTTTCTAAGTGTGATGGATTTGGCGTTAAACTAATATGTACGGTCTTACCCGACTCGCTGGTAACATCGCTGCTGTAACCCATGTGGTATTTTACGTCACCGTCAAACAAACCATCTTCACTTGGTCGGCCTTCAAATTCAGTAAAAATATCAATGGTAGGTTTATTCATGATATTAGCCAACACGTTCAAACGTCCGCGGTGTGCCATACCAATAACATAATCTTCAATACCCATTTCTACCCCATGTTCCATTAAAGAACTCATGGCCGGTAAAAAAGATTCCGCGCCTTCAAGCGAAAAACGTTTCTGGCCCACAAATTTGGTAGCTAAAAAATTCTCAAAGGTGACGGCTTCGGTCACCTTATTGAGTATTCTTCCCTTCTCCTCTTTACTAAACGTTGGAATGTTTTTGGTCGACTCCATGCGTTCTTGCAGCCAGGTAAACAAATTGGGATTGCGGATAAAGGTGTACTCCACCCCAATGCTTTGGCAATACGTTTGTTTTAGGTGGGTAATGATGTCTTTTAATTTAGCTGGCCCAATACCAATCTCATTACCTGCCTGAAAAACAGTTTCAAGGTCGGCATCCACTAGTTCAAATACGTCAATTCCCAGATCAGGCTTGTATTTACGGCGGGTTCGCACCGGATTAGTAAGTGTAAATAGGTGTCCGCGGCTTCTATAACCGTTTATGAGGTTAATAACAGCAAACTCTTTAATGACATTTTGAGGTACTTTCTGAGAACCTCTTTCTTGCGAATAATCGGTACGCGCAAATTCAAATCCTCTAAAGAAATCCTGCCAACTTTTATCAACCGAATTAGGGTCCTTATGAAATTGATTAAAGAGCTCTTCTACTGCGTTTACATCACTGTTTCCTAAATAAGAAAATTTGTCCATTTTATCGAATTGGAATAAAAGGTAAATTTAAATAAAAATAAGGATTAACATCTCAAAAAATCCAAAAGAAGACGCTCATAAATTACTATTGTTATTCTAAAAGCCCTAAAAGCACTATCATTACTGAAGGGACAAAAACACAAAATGTAAAAAATGCGAATTAAGTAATTGAAAGATATTTTATTTACTTTTGTTTTGTGAAACAGGTCATTATTATATTCATTAGTTTTTGTTGCATGAGTCTGTTTGCTCAAGACAATCCTTATCAGAATCCGGTTCAAACACAATCACAATTACAGGTAAAACAATTACTCGATAAAAAATCGGAGTACCACCGTTTAACCGGCGGGGTGCAGGATGGTTATCGTATTAAGATCCATTTTGGCGTTGATCGTGAAGGTGCAGAAGCCATGCGTGTTAAATTTTCGAACCGCTTTCCTGATTTTGTAACCTATAAAGAATACCAACAACCTAATTTTGTGGTGTTAGTGGGTGATTTTAAAACCAAACTCGAGGCTTTTGAATCACTCAAGAAAATTCAAGGAGAATTCCCAAATGCCTTTATTGTAAAGGGAAAGATTAAAGTAGGCTAATTTTCTATTTTTTATCCAGCAACAAGTCTTCAATTATTTTAGGATTTTCGCGCGTTACCAAATGCCCGCTGTTTTTAACCAAGATAAAAGTAGCACTTGAATTGCTGATGTTTTTTTTAGCGAACGAATAATTGGCGGTATCGGCAATCTGATCGTTTTCGCCCACCAGCACATCGGTTGGCGTGTATAAACGTTTCCATTTTGGAAGCATTAAACGCATTTGATCGGCATGCGAAAATTTTTCATCGGTTGCCACATTTAATAACTTGGGTAAGAACCATTGTACCAGAGGCCAACGGCCCATATTGCTGAACCAAAAGAACTTTTCTTTCTCTGGATCAATCACCGGAGAGACCATGAGTAATTTTTTTATTTCTTGAGGATAATTAATAGCGAGCCAGGCGGCAATGGGGGCACCGTAGGAACGCCCCAATAAATAAACCTGTTTATGTGTGTGATTTTCTTCCTCCATCACCTGTTTAATGGCAAGAGCCTGCACTTGCACTGATAGAACCCCTTTACCATAATCTGATTTTCCATATCCCAGGCGGTCAACGGAAATTATTTTAAAATGACTGAGCAATAAACTGTCTTCCATTAAATTCATATACCCGTACCAGGCTCCGGGAGCCCCGTGTATTAGCAAAAGAAGCGGCAGGCTGTCGTTTTTACTCATCACAGCATAATGCAGCTGGTGATTTAAAAAGCGCGTGTTTTTGTAAACCGGTTTGAGGCTTTTGTTTTTAAAATGCTCATCGAGCTCTTTATCTGTATAGATATAGCGGTTAAGCACATAACAGCCGCTCAATAATAAAACCGTAGTGGCAAACAATAAAGATTTTAACCCGATAAATTTATGCATGTGACGGGAATACTTATTTTCCTCTTACGAATTTAGTGAATAGGAATAAAAAAGCCCCCCGATTTTCGGGAGGCTTAACGCTTTATAACATTTGGTTTTAGGCTACAACGCCCTCTTCCATATAAGCTTCAATTGGTGCGCATGAGCAAACTAAATTTCTGTCGCCAAAAGCATTATCAACTTTTCCCACCGTTGGCCAGAATTTATTGTCGCGTACCCAGTTTAATGGATAAGCAGCTTTTTCGCGTGAATACGGTTTTGACCAGGTATCACTCACCACCAATTTACAGGTATGGGGCGCGTTTTTAATCACGTTGTTAAGCTTATCAAATTTACCTTCTTCCATTTCTTTAATTTCCTTACGTATGGAAATCATCGCTTCACAAAAACGATCTAACTCACCTTTGCTTTCGCTTTCGGTAGGTTCAATCATTAAGGTATCGTGAACCGGAAAAGAAACCGTTGGCGCGTGGAAGCCATAATCCATTAAACGTTTGGCCATATCACCAACTTCAACTCCGGAGGCGGCTTTAAAATCGCTGCAATCCAAAATCATTTCGTGGGCACAACGTCCGTTTTTACCGGTATATAAAATTTTGTAACTGCCTTGTAATAATTCTTTCATATAATTAGCATTTAAAATGGCCGTTTCAGTGGCTGCTTTTAAACCTTCGGCACCTAACATTTTAATGTAACCGTAAGAAATTAATAAAATTAAAGCGCTGCCATATGGCGCTGCTGAAACAGCAGTAATTCCTTTATCACCACTGGTATTCACAATGGTGTGTGAAGGTAAAAATGGCACTAATTTTTCAACCACGCCAATTGGTCCCATGCCCGGACCGCCACCGCCGTGAGGGATAGCGAAGGTTTTGTGTAAATTTAAGTGGCACACATCGGCACCAATATTTCCCGGAGAAGTTAAACCAACTTGTGCATTCATGTTTGCACCATCCATATAAACCAAACCACCGTTATCGTGGATCATTTGAGTGATCTCAGAAATGGACTCTTCGTAAACACCATGTGTAGATGGATAAGTTACCATTAAGCAGGATAAATTATCTTTATACAATTCTGCTTTTTCTTTTAAGTCAACTAAATCAATATTTCCTTTTGCATCACATTTAGTCACAATAATTTTCATCCCTGCCATCGCTGCACTGGCAGGATTCGTGCCGTGTGCCGAAGAAGGAATTAAGGCCACGTTTCTGTTGGCGTTTCCGTTAGCTATGTGATATGCACGGATTACCATTAAACCGGTGTATTCGCCTTGAGCACCCGAATTTGGCTGGAAACTCATGCGGGCAAAACCGGTGATCTCAGAAAGATCTTTATTCAATTGTTCGATCAGTTCGGCATAACCCAAAGCCTGATCCATTGGCACGAATGGATGAATGTTGGCGAATTCAGGCCAGGTTATTGGTAATAATTCGGAAGCGGCGTTTAGTTTCATGGTACATGAACCCAAAGAGATCATGCTATGCACCAAAGAAAGATCTTTGTTCTCTAAACGTTTAATGTAACGCATCATATCGGTTTCGCTATGATAAGTATTAAATACCGGGTGCGTTAAATAACGCGATGTTCTTTCTGCAAAAGTTCCTTTGATGAGATTTTGCACGTCACATCCTTTGTCTGAATAGGTCTTGCCGTTAGCGGCAGCAAAGATGCCCAGGATGTCATTGGTATCATCTTCTTCAACGGTTTGATCCAATGAAATGGCAACATGATTGTCATCAACATAACGGAAATTAATTTCTTTCGCTTCTGCTAAAGCGCGTACTTTTTTAGAATCAGCGGCAATAACAATGGTATCAAAGAATAATTTTGTTTTGATTTCGTATCCTAATTTTTTTAATTCAGAAGCTACAAAAGCTGTGGCACTGTGAACCCCTTCAGCAATGGCTTTAATGCCTTCCGAACCATGGTACACGGCATACATGCTGGCCATAATCGCTAACAAAGCCTGAGCCGTGCAAATGTTAGAAGTCGCTTTATCGCGTTTAATGTGTTGTTCGCGGGTTTGTAAAGCCATGCGTAAAGCCTGATTGCCTTCCGCGTCCACCGAAACACCAATTATTCTTCCCGGAATCAAACGCTTGTACTCTTCTCTGCAAGTAAAAAATGCGGCATGTGGTCCGCCATAACCCAATGGCACACCAAAACGTTGTGAGTTTCCTAAAACGCAATCAACACCCCATTCACCCGGAGGTGTTAAAAGGGCTAAAGCTAAAAGATCAGTGGCAACGGCTACCTGAACACCTGCGGCTTTTGCATCAGCTACAAACTTTTTGTAGTCATTTACTTCACCGTTAATATCCGGATACTGAATTAAAGCCCCAAAATAAGAATCATCAAACTTAATGGTGTTGGCATCACCAACCACCAGCTCAATACCAAATGGTACAGCGCGGGTTTTAATCACATCAATGGTTTGTAAGTAACAGGTATTGCTCACGAAAAACTTAACCGCGTTAGTTTTTACTTTGTCTTTACTGCGATTGCTGTAAAACATAAACAAGGCTTCTGCTGCAGCGGTTGCTTCATCCAATAAGGAGGCATTCGCAATTGGCATAGCCGTAAGATCCATAATCATGGTTTGAAAATTAAGGATGGCTTCTAACCTGCCTTGTGCAATCTCGGCTTGATAAGGCGTGTATGCCGTATACCAGCCTGGATTTTCTAAAACGTTTCTTTGAATAACCGCCGGTAAAATATTGTTATAGTATCCTAAGCCAATGTACGAACGAAATAGTTTGTTCTTTTTGCCAAGGGCTTTTAAGTGTTTTGCATACTGATACTCGCTCATGGCCGGCGCTACACGCAATGGCTGTTTTAAACGAATGCTTGGTGGAACAGTTTGGCTGATTAGTTCTTCAACACTCGAAACACCAATTTTTTTAAGCATGGCTTTAACCTCTTGCTCGCGAGGGCCGTTGTGTCGGCTAACAAATTTGTCGGTAGTCATTGATACGAAAATTTTAGAGGTCAAATTTACGAATTTTCCAGTGATTATTAGCAGTCAAATAAATATCCGTTTTTAAAGTGGTAGCCTAATGCTTTTGTTTAATGAAGCCGTTTTTAGGCCAAATAAAAAGGACCTACAATGTGACATTTGTCAAAAAAACAGGATTCAGAACTTAAACAAATCCGAACAAAAAATAATATTTTGTGGAGACTATCATCCCAATCACTATCGGGGTCGACCCGATCACCTCTTTATCCCGACCCAAGTCTGGACGAAGCGCTCTAGCCTTCATTTTTTATTACAAAAAAGGTCTTCCATTTCTGAAAGACCTTTTAGTGGAGAATATCGGATTCGAACCGATCACCTCTTCACTGCCAGCGAAGCGCTCTAGCCAAATGAGCTAATCCCCCTTGTTTCAATCAGATCTGTTCTGATTTTAATAACGAGGAGCAAAAGTAATACAAATTTCTGATTGAAAAAAGAGAAATTGAAAAAGGCGCTTAAAAGCGCACCCCCTGTTAATTTTCTGCTTGTGTGTCCCCTATGTAAATACCATTTTTATACATGGCAACCCGTGTTAAAATGCCATTATCGTTGTAAATATAGGCTTTGCCATCCAAAAAACGATTATCCTTAAACACACCGTCTTTTGTAAGTTGTTTATTCTTGTTGTATAAAGTAAACTGTCCATTTAATACTAATGGTCCTTTTGAAGCGCCTTTTTTCGCAGCTTCATTCGGACGTTCATCTTCACGTACTTTTACAACAGGTGCGTTTTCAGCAGGAATTTCTGATTTAGGCTGTATTGGTTTCTTAGGCTGAAACTCTTTAATTGAAGCTATGTCGACTAAACCATCTGCGAAATTTTTCTCGGCTTTTTGATCGCCATTTTCGTAATACTCTTTAATCAAACCGCTTTCTTTCCCGTTCGAAAAGCTACCCTCAATAGCTAATTGCCCATTATCGTAAAAATATTTTTGTGGGCCATCACGTTTACCGGTTGGGCCGAAAATAAATTCATGTTGTATTTGCCCGTTATCGTAATAAAGCTTGTAATTGCCTACCCAGCGGTTGTTTTTCCAATTACCTTCTTCAGAAATTTTCCCATTTTCATGAAACATTTGAGCATAACCATCAGGCCTTCCGTTCACAAAAGTGAGCTTGTTTTTCATGTTGCTGTTGCAGTAATATTCAATCCAAACATCAGCTTTACGGTTGTCTTTGTATTTCCCTTCTTCCGCTTTCTGATCAGTCTGGTAGCAGGTACCAGGCTTATGCTTGCCCATAAGAACCCACTTAGCTTGCTTCTTGCCATCTGCATCAATTTTATTAATTGTATCCTTCCCGTAAAGCTCCCACGACTGTGATTTCATGGAGTTTAGGGTAAAAAATAAAATCAAAATATAGATCAGTTTACTCATTTATGCAGACTCAAATATATAAGTTTTTCATCTTATTAATAATTATTTGAATAAAATTTAATTTTATTCAAATAAAGATAGGCTATTTATTTTTCTTTCAAAATAAAACAAACTAAATAATTCAGATTATGGTAGCCTACTTTTTAAGAAACGGGATCTTGCAAACCCTAGCCTTAATCGCTTTGTCGCGGATTAGAATAAAGATCTCGGAATCGGCTTTAGAGAATTCAGATTTTACATAACCTAAACCGATAGCTTTATTAAGGCTAGGCGACTGGGTTCCGGAAGTCACTTTCCCGATAATAGTTCCGGCCGCATCGGCTATTTGATAATCATGACGGGGAATACCACGGTCTATCATCTCAAAACCAACCAGTTTTTTAGACACGCCACCAACTTTATCCAGCTCGATTTTTTCGCGATTCGTGAAATCTTTGGTGAATTTGGTGATCCAGCCCAAACCGGCTTCAATAGGAGAAGTGGTGTCATCAATATCATTCCCATATAAGCAGAAACCCATTTCCAAGCGCAGTGTATCTCTAGCTCCTAAACCAATTGGTTTAATTCCGAATTCGGCTCCGGCGCTAAAAATATCATCCCACATTTTTTCAGCATATTGATTTTCAAAATATAATTCAAAACCTCCCGCTCCGGTATATCCGGTATTACTAATTACCACATTAGCCACGCCATTAAAAGTTCCTTTGGCAAATCCATAATATGGGATATCGGCCAATTTAACGCTAGTTAGTTTTTGTAACGTGGCTGTTGCGTTTGGCCCTTGTATAGCCAATAAAGACGTATCGTCTGAAATGTTTTTCATGTCCACATTCCACGTATCGTTTTGCTTGATCCAATTCCAATCTTTTTCAATGTTACTTGCATTAACCACAAGCATGTAGGTTTCTGAATCTATTTTATAAACGATTAAATCATCAACAATACCACCTGTGGCATTTGGCAAACAAGAGTATTGTGCTTTACCATCCACTAAAACAGAAGCGTCGTTGCTGGTTACTTTTTGAATCAAGTTTAGGGCATTAGCGCCTTTTAAAATAAATTCACCCATATGGCTCACGTCAAATACACCCACACTGTTTCGCACAGCCAGATGCTCATCGTTTAACCCGGTATAAGATACCGGCATGTTGTAACCGGCAAATGGAACCATTTTTGCCTTTAAAGAAATGTGTTTGTTTGATAATGCTGTTGATTTCATATGTTGTTTTTCTAATGTGTTGAGCGATCGAAATTTCTTCCAAAAAACAAGTATCTTTTTAAGGAGAATTTGCCTTAAGAATTTTTTTACTCCTTGTTTTAGGAGCGGACAAAAATAAACAAAAAAACCTCAACTAATGTTTAGTTGAGGTTTTTTATCTTTTAAAAAAATTAGTCCACGTTCTCAATAACCAGTGCGCTTGCGCCACCACCTCCATTGCAGGCTGCTGCTGCACCATACTTGCCTTTATTTTGTTTTAAAGCATTGATTAAGGTCACTACTATTCTGGCGCCACTGGCTCCTAACGGATGTCCTAAAGAAACTGCTCCGCCATTAACATTCACTTTCGTAGGATCTAAATTCATGAGTTTTATATTTGCCAAACCTACCACACTAAATGCTTCATGTAATTCAAACAAATTAACGTCTGTCATTTTTAGTCCGGCTTTTTCAACAGCTTTAGGAATGGCTACACTTGGTGTAGTAGTAAAGCGTTCAGGCGCTTGTTCGGCATCAGCATAACCTCTAATAATTGCAAGTGGCTTAATTCCTAAGGCGATGGCTTTCTCTTTGCTCATTAAAACCAATGCCGCTGCGCCATCATTCATGGTGCTAGCGTTAGCCGCCGTTACAGTGCCGTCTTTTCCAAAGGCCGGTTTTAAAGCCGGGATCTTCTCAAAATTCACATTTTTGTATTCTTCGTCTTCACTAAACTCAATATCACCTTTTTTGGTTTTAACGGTTACCGGCACAATCTCGTTTTTGAAATTTCCTGCTGCCCAGGCAGCGGCTGATTTAGTATATGAACCAATAGCAAAGGCATCTTGTTCTTCACGACTAAACTGATATTCTTTAGCACAAGCATCGGCACAATTCCCCATGGGTACAGCGCCATACACGTCAACCAAACCATCCTTGGCTAAACCATCTACTACCACACCATTACCATATTTTGCGCCCCAACGGTTATTCTCTAAATAAAAAGGAACCTGACTCATACTTTCCATGCCACCTGCAACCACGATGTCATTATCGCCTAACAAAATACTTTGTACGCCCATTGAAATACTTTTTAATCCACTGGCGCAAACCTTATTTACTGTTGTAGCAGAAACATGATCGGGTAATCCTGCAAACTTAGCTGCTTGACGCGCCGGAGCCTGACCAAGATTGGCCTGCAGCACACATCCCATATAAACCTCATTTACTAAATTACCATCCAGATTAATTCTATCAAGCGCTCCTTTAATGGCTATTGCTCCTAATTTTGTTGCAGGAATGCCTGCTAAAGTTCCGCCAAATGAACCCATGGCTGTTCTAACTGCTGATACGATGTATACTTCTTTCATAAGAAAATTTTTACGATTTGATTTCAAAACGCGCCTAATTTACACATTATTTCGCGGCCATCTAGTGAAATTAGGTTTTCTTATCATTTTAGTCCGACTAAGGCTGTATTGTTTTTTAATTCTTGCTAAATTTAAATTAGTTATTTTTATCACCCTCAATATGATGGAAAAAACCTGCATGAGAAATATCATTTTTGTTTTCTGACATGACCGGTGTTGTAATAAAATCAACCGGTAGTAGATATCTGGTTAAAGCTGGGACCGAAATTTACGATTGTGTATTAAAGGGGAAGATCCGTTTGGAAGGCCGTAAAACAACCAATCCGATTGCTGTTGGCGATTATGTGGATTTTGACATGGAAGAAAATGGTGAAACAATTATTCGTACCATTCACCCGCGCAAGAATTATATCATCCGAAAATCTATTAACCTGAGTAAACAATCACAAATTCTTGCCAGTAATTTAGATCAAGCTGTTTTAATAGCCACCCTAGTTTCGCCACGCACCAGCTTGGGTTTTATTGATCGTTTTTTAATTACCGCTGAAGCCTATGGCATAAAGGCTGTGATCGTTTTTAATAAATGTGATTTATTGGATGAAGCGCATTTGGAAGTTCAAAAAGAGATCATTGATCTGTATAAAAAAATTGGTTACGATTGTTATGAGATAAGCAGTTTTAACGTGAAACAAATTGAAAACGTGAAAATTTTATTTAAAGATAAAACCACTTTGGTGGCCGGACATTCGGGGGTTGGGAAATCAACTTTTATTACTGCCATTGCGCCTGAATTAAAATTACGTACCGGAGAAATTTCTTCTGCGCATGCCAAAGGCATGCACACCACCACCTTTGCCGAACTGTATCCGCTTTCGTTTGGGGGTAGTATTATTGATAGTCCGGGTATTAAAGAATTAGGTCTGGTTGAAATGAAAAAGGAAGAAATTGGGCATTATTTTCCGGAGATTCGCTCACGCATGAATGGCTGCAAGTTTAATAACTGCCTGCATGTAAACGAACCCAAATGCGCCGTTATTACAGCGGTTGAAAAGGGCGAAATTAGCAGCGAGCGTTACATTTCTTATCTCGGTATTTTAAACGGTGAAGAAATGGATTGGAAGGAATGGGAGATTTGATTGCAGATTAAAGATTAGAGATTAGAGATTAGAGATTAGAGATTTTATACTTAAAACTAAGCACTAAAAATTAAAAACTAATTTTATTTATACTTCGCTAAAAACTCAATTAGCTTTTTTACAGCAATAGCACGATGACTGATGCTGTTTTTTATTTCAGGCCCTAGCTCTGCAAAAGTACTTCTGTATCCGGTTGGAATAAATAAAGGGTCGTATCCAAAACCGCTTTTGCCTCTTGGCTCATATGAAATGGTTCCTTTTATTTCTCCTTCAAAATAATACACTTCATCTGTTATAATCAAGGTTATTATCGTCACAAACCTTGCCTTGCGCAGTGTGCGGTTTTTTAATTCAGTCAATAATTTACTATTGTTATCCTCATCGCTTTTCGGACTACCGGCATAACGGGCGCTATACACCCCGGGTGCGCCAAAGAGGGCTTCTACTTCTAAACCGCTGTCGTCGGCAAACACAAAGGCTTCTTCGTTTTTTTGTTTTAAAAAATCACAAACGTATAGTGCTTTTAAATACGAGTTTTCTTTGATAGTGGTTCCCGGCTCGGGTATGTCGTCTACTATGCCTATATCTGAAAGTCCGAATAAATCGAATGGCTTAGGCACAATGGCCTTTATTTCTTCAATCTTTTTTTTATTTGCAGAAGCAAAATATAGTTTCATGGTGATGATTAAACCTGATTATATCGCACTAAGCGGAAAGGATTATTTTCTCAATTCAAAATTCTCGCCCAGATATACTTTACGCACTTGTTCATCATTGGCCAGCTCTTCTGCTGTACCACTTTTAATCACGCTGCCCGAATAAAGTAAATAAGCCCTATCGGTAATACTTAAGGTTTCGTGTACATTATGGTCGGTAATTAAGATCCCAATGTTTTTTTCTTTTAGTTTACGTACCACCTGCTGAATGTCTTCAACAGCAATAGGATCAACGCCGGCAAAAGGTTCATCCAACAAAATAAATTTTGGATCGGTGGCCAATGCTCGCGCTATTTCAGTGCGACGACGCTCTCCTCCACTTAACTGATCACCCAAACTTTTGCGCACATGATGCAATCCAAATTCATCCAACAAGGTTTCAGCCTTCATCTGCTGCTCTTTTTTAGTGAGCTTGGTCATTTCTAAAATAGCATATAAATTGTCTTCTATGCTTAGTTTTCTAAATACCGATGCTTCTTGAGGTAAATAGCCAATGCCCAATTGGGCTCTACGGTACATGGGTTCCTTAGTGATATCCTGATCATCCAAAAATATACGACCACTGTTGGGTTTAACCATGCCTACAATCATATAAAACGAAGTGGTTTTGCCGGCACCATTCGGCCCCAGTAAACCTACAATTTCACCTTGCTGAACTTCTACCGATACATTGTTTGCAACCGTGCGGCTCTTATATCGTTTTACTAAATTTTCGCTTCTTAAAATCATATTATAAGGCTAACTGAAATCCAAATTTAAATCCAAAGTTATCAATAGCGCGTGGCCCTTGGTAATTCAAACGCCAAAAAGCATCAACACGAAACACTTTAAATATATTTTCAATGCCAACGCTGGCTTCCGCATATGGACCTTTATCTAAGGAAGAAAGCGTGGAAGGAAAAATAAGTGTTTTTCTATTTTTATCGTTTACAGTTCCCCACACAGTTTTGTAGGTTGCCACCTCGCGCCATTTTAACTTCCTTAACAAAGGTACTTTATTTAAGAACAATCCTTCAAAATGATGAAATACGGCAAATGAAATAAATTGGTCACTCACAAATTCATAATATTTCATCATGTTAAAGGCCATATAATCATAAATGTAGGTTTGGTTACCACCGTGCAATTCCATAATGGGATAAGGCACCTGGCCCCATATTTTGCCACCTTCAATAACGTAGTCGGTATAACCCAAAATAGGCGTGATGCGAATACGGTCACTCACATTGAGGGCTAGTTTATGATAATCGTATTCACCTTTAAAGGCATTTTGTAAAGACTTGGCATAATTCAACTGAATAATCGGATAAGTTGTTCCAATGGATAAACGCGTAAACCCTTCGCCAACATATTTTTCTTTCCAAGCAAATCGCACATTTAAACGCACCTCCGTATTATTAATGTTTTCTCTGAGTCCGTAGCTGCCATCATTTTGAATGTACTTATAGGTGTTGGTACCCAAAGGCGTAAACTGCCGGCCAACCAAGGTTACCTTGGAAATTAATCCAGGGAACCATTCGCGTTCATAGTAGGCCGATGTACTGGCAACCCGCGTTAAGTTAGTAAGAGGGCTGGTGCGAAATAAAGAGGCGAGGGCATTGTCCTGAGAAAAACCATTCGTACTCTGCCCTAAAATTTCATTATCGCTGCGGTAATTCATGCCAACAATTTGCCTTTTTGGTTTTTTAGAAAGAAAACTTCGGAAGCCTAAAGCATATTTCCATTTTTCATCTTTTAAACCATAAGCCACATAACCATTTAACTCATACCATTTGCTGAATATGTCACTGGTTCGGCCACCAAATCGCATGCGCATTCCCTCAATACTATTATAGGAAACGAGATTAGAATACGGACCAATTTCGAAATTATTGTACTTTTTGTAGCCGGCAACAATGACATAAAACCAATCGACCCAGGTTTTATAAATGGGTAAAGACTGTATGGTGTCTATCATTTTAAAAATTTTCTTCTCCCGCTGCGTAAGGCTATCATGCCTGTTTTCATTCCAAAACGCATCCGTTTTTTGGGTGGCACCATCGTCCACAATAATTTTATCGGCAAATTCATAAAACTTCTCTTCGTGCAGTTTATTTAGTGTTATCTTTTTATAAGAAGCCGTTTTCCTTCCGTAAAAACCAATGGCTTTTTTAGTCGGTGCAAAATCAATTACCAACCTGTCTTTAGTTAACATCCAGGTACTGTCGGCATAGGTAAATTCCTGAATAATATTAGCCGTATTTATAAAATTAAGATTGGCATCTTTGGGCATCTTCATTTCCAAACGCTTCACCCCCCAAGTGGTGTCAGCAACCCAAATGTTTCCGGTAAAGCTTAATTCCTGGGTGCGCTTGGGCTTAAAGGTTAAATGATAAATGTATTGATTGCCTTCAAAGACACTGTCTTGTAAATAAAACTTATAATAGAACAATGCGTTTTCACTAATCGGACTTGGCAATTGTTTATTAAAAACCAATATGTTGTTGTCAAACACATTTACATTTTGATACATATCGCCCAAAACCTGCGACACACTTGAGTTTTCAATACCGGTAATTTTACTCGCTTTTACAATCTCCTTTTTTCTTCTGGGATTGCTTTTAAAATAAAAATCCGATAAACTCTCGATGATAAAAAATGGTAAAGATGGTTTTTCATCGCTAAATGTACTATCCACATTATCAAAAATAAAACTGATGGGCTTGAGGAGTTTTTTATCCCGCATTTCTTTTGGGATTCGGTTTAAGTCAAATTCAAGTTTATTATAACTCTCGTACTCATAAGCGGCTAAATGATTTTTATCGTTTTTTTCCTTGTTCTTAACGCAGTTTCTGATGATGCGATGGGCAGGATTTTCGCCTGCTTTCACCGTCACTTCCTCCAATGCAATTCCGCCTTCGTTTGCCAGTGGAAAATTAATGTCCTGCTGATATAAGTTTTTGTTAATTGGTCGGGCAAAACGCTTATAGCCAACATAGACTGCAATGATAGAATCACTTAACTTAGCGGTTTTTATGATAAAATTTCCATCAAAATCAGTTTGAGCTCCAATTGTCGTACCTTTTAATATAACGGATACAAAGGGGAGCGCTTCCTTATTCTCGCTTGCAAACACTTTACCTCGTATAGTATACTGTGCGTTTAAGGAAGCATGAAAAAAAGCAAATAGTAGTAAAGCTGCCGAAAGTCTGATTTTCATATAAGAACCTAAAAATACGAAAAAGAAACTAATTGCGTTTTTTCAAAAAGGATTTTTTGCTTGTTACAGCGTGCTGTTTATTTTCTGCAAATAACAACGCTGTATTTGCTTTGATTAAACCCTTCATAAACACCTTCTTTATCATGAAAGTAAACTTTGTAATTTTTGCTTCTTTTATCCTCACAAAAAATGTACTTTTTACTTTAAAATATGAGAAAGAAATCGTAAATTTCGTTCATATATTTTGTAATTCAGATTTTAGGTTATAATATTGTACGCTAAGACCATTAGTTTTGATTAATGAATAGAGCCCTTCTATACTTTTTTTTTCTACTTATTTCGGCCAATTTTATTAAGGCTCAAAATAATGTTATAGTTCTGGAAGGAAATTATCAAGGTAAGGTTCTTTATGTTCAAAACCCCTTTTCTTCAGGTGGTGTTGGCTTTTGTGTTTCAGAGGTGAAGGTAAATGGCAACATTACCACTGATGAATTAACTTCCAGTGCTTTTGAAATTGATCTTAAACCGCATAATCTAAAGATTGGCGACAAAGTAACCATTCAAATTTTTCATAAAGAAGGTTGTAAACCAAAAGTTCTCAACCCGGAAGTTCTTAAGCCAAAAAGTACTTATGAAATTATTGCCATGAGCGCCGATAAAGACGGCACTTACAAATGGTCAACCAAATCAGAAACCGGTAAATTAACCTTCATTATTGAACAATTTCGTTGGAATAAATGGGTAAAGGTTGGCGAAGTAGAAGGCGTTGGCACTCCAACCAGCAATGATTATTCGTTTAAAATCGCCCCTCACAGTGGTAAAAATCAATTACGGGTGCGTCAAACGGATTACAGTGGTCAGCCTCGTTTAAGCAAAGCTGTTGATTTTATTAGCGACGTGCCTGAAACAGATTACACGCCACTAAAAACAAGTAAGGACATTAATTTTTTTGTGAAGGGCAAAGTAGACAAAGCCGTTGAAACCATGTACGAAATCTATGATCAGTATGGTAACATCGTTAAAAAAGGATTTGGCAATAAAGTAGATGTGAGCAACCTCCCTAAAGGTGGCTACTTTTTGAACTACGACAATAAAATGGGAGAATTTGTAAAAAAATAAATTAACTAAAATCGTTAAAAAAACCCTCTTCTTATTGGAAGAGGGTTTTTTTGTTTAATAAGCTTAAATTTGCAGCATGTATTCAATAAGCATAAACGGAGATAAGTACTTTAAAACCGAACTTGAAATTTCTAATTCAAGCATTGACGGGACCATTAATGACCGCCTGATAAAAGGGGACTATATTAAGATTAACTCCCACCAGTTTCATTTTTTGTTTGAAGGAAAATCGTATAGCGTTGATGTTGTGAAATTAAATGCCGAAGAAAAATCGATGGTTCTTAAAGTGAATTCCGTAAAGTTTAACCTTCAATTAAAAGATAAATATGACGAATTACTGCATAACCTTGGCCTAGATAATTTAGCCGCTAAAAAAGTAAACGATGTTAAAGCGCCTATGCCCGGCATGGTTCTTAATATCTTGGTGAAGGAAGGCGATCAGATTAAAAAAGGCGATGCGCTTTTGGTTTTAGAAGCCATGAAAATGGAGAACATTTTAAAGTCACCAACAGATGGAATCATTAAAAAAATTGCAGCCATTAAAGGAAATGCAGTTGAAAAAAATCAATTACTAATTCAATTTTAAAATGAGCGACAGAAGAGATTTTTTGAGAAAAACGGCCCTTTTTGGTTTAAGCGGCCTTGCCGGAAGCCTTATTGGCAAAGAAAAACTCGATGCCGTGGAAAGCGCCAGCGATTTTTTGGTGAACGATGGCAACAGTTTTGTGTTACCTAAATTACCTTATGCTTATGATGCTTTGGAGCCATACATTGATAAGCAAACCATGGAAATTCATCACACCAAACACCATCAGGCTTATATTGATAAATTAAACGGAGCTCCGGCCAACAGTATTAATTTTAGTGTAGACGACATAACAAAATGCGAGAGTGTAGACGCTACTACCACTGCACTTATCAGAAATAATCTGGGCGGGTATTTTAATCACAGTTTATTCTGGACCCTCTTAAAACCGAATCCAAAAGGAGAAGCTAATAATCCAGGCGTCGCATTGGCCGAAGCCATTAACAGAGATTTTAAATCGATTGATGATTTTAAAAAAGAATTTTCTGAAAAAGCCACTAAGATTTTTGGCAGCGGTTGGTGCTGGTTGATTTTGGATACAACTAACAAATTGAGAATTGTTACCAGCCCGAATCAGGATAACCCTTACATGAAAGTAATGGCCGACAGAGGAAAAGTAGTACTTGCTCTTGATGTTTGGGAACACGCCTATTACCTCAAATACCAAAATAAACGGGCCGATTATATTTCAAACTGGTGGAACATTGTGAACTGGGAAAAAGCCGCACAATTGTTTTCCGGAAAATAATTTTAAACTAAGCTTAAATTTATACAAGCAGCCCGGCTGCAAATAAACCGAATAGAATGACTCATAAAAATTTTAAAAACATCGATAAGGTAACCTATGGTCGTGGTTCCTTTGCACAACTCAGCGAAACCATTGCTCCAATTAGAAAAGAAAACAAACAGTATTTTGTTTTTGTTGTAGATAATTATTTTAAAGGCAAAGATCTGAGTGCTAAACTACAGAACAAACCTGAGGATCTAGTTTACTATGTGGATGTAGATCCCTACGAACCCACCACCCATCAGATTGACGCGTTGCGCGATGAAATCCTGGCTAAGAAAGGATTGCCTTCCGGAGTAATTGGTATTGGCGGAGGAAGTATTATGGACATAGCAAAAGCTCTTTCACTCATGCTTACCAATGAAGGGTCTTCTACTTTATATCAGGGTTTAAATCTTATTAAAAATCCGGGCATTTACCATCTCGGGGTTCCAACCATCAGTGGTACAGGCGCTGAAGTATCCATGACTGCGGTGCTTACAGGTCCCGAAAAAAAACTCGGATTAAAATGCGACTGGACCGTTTTTAACCAGGTTATTCTTGATCCGGAATTAATTGCAACGGTTCCAACCGACTGGTGGTTTTATACAGGCATGGATACCTATATCCATTGTATCGAATCTCATAACGGTATCCGTAATAACGCGTTTTCATTGGCTTATGGCGATCAGGCCTTACATTTGTGCCGCGAAGTTTATCTGAACGAAAAAGCAGGTCAGACCCCGGAAAACAATGATATCCTTATGGTAGCTTCACTTATGGGTGGCTTAAGTTTAACTTACAGTGAAGTAGGTGTTTGTCATGCCTTAAGTTACGGACTATCAAAAATTCATGGCACACGTCATTGTTATGCCAACTGTGTGATCTTTCAACACCTGGGTGATATCTATCCGCAAGGTCATAGTGAGTTCATGCAAATGATCAAAAAGCATAAAATAGAGCTGCCTCAGAATTTAAGTAAGGACTGGGATGAAGCCACGCTTGATAAAATGGCCATGGTAAGTTATAATCTGCCATTTATGTGGAACCATGCTTTTGGTGATAATTACAAAGAAATTGCAACACTGGATTATATCAAAGACTTGTTCCGTTGCCTGTAATGCCTAAGTTTTAACGATTCGGTAAATTGAAAAAGTACCGCTTCTTTCAAGCCAGCCGTTAAAATTTAAATACCTGATCCAATCAGGAAAATTTGCGTAGATCTTTTCAAACTTAGTATGCGCAATAAATATGTCTCGACCTTCCGAATACTTTTCAGAGAAATAATAAATGTCTGAACAGTTGGTTTGTTCTTCCATTAGAAATTGTTCCAAAGCCATGGTTTTTATTTTAGGATTTCTGAAATAATGTAAAGAGGCCATATTATTGTAGGGATCCTTCCCTTCATAAAGTAAAAGAGCCTGGTCTCCTTTAACATGAACATAGATCTTCTCGAGGACAGCACTGCTCTCGCTCGCAGGCTTCAAACTAAAAAACAATAAAAGCAAGGCGTTAACTGTTATAAAAATTACGATAACTTTTCTGTTGGTTAGAATGGTTTTTATTTTTTGATTGGCAGCTGTAAGGTTTTGTAAATAAAATAAAACCATAAAGGGTAAAAAATATAAAAGAGGAAATAAAAAGCGCAACTCTTTATGTGCCACAAAAAAATGCAGCAATACAAATGGTAAACTTATCCAGCTGATACTATGTTTTGGAAATCTGTACCAGAAGCCAAGGATAGAAAGCACAATGATCAAACTAAATGGTGGAATTAATTGTAAAAGCGATTCGCTTAGGTAAAAATAAAATGGCTCTCTCCCAAATACAGAAGCTTTATCCTGAAACAGATTCAGGTCAAGGTAATTCCACCAACTTAAAGTATAATTACCATAGAGCCACTTATCCACTAGTAATCCAAGTCCCAGAGCTATAATTACACCCAGACCACATAGAGCGAATCGTTTCAGTTCCATTCTCCTAACAAACACTAACCAGCCAAACATACCCAAAAGCGTAAAAGCCATTTGAAAACGACACAAAAAAGAAAAACCAAAAAGCAGTCCGGCTAAAATTAAATTATAAAAAGAGGTATTCGCTTCTTTCGATTGCCAGAGTTTTACAAAGCCAAATACAAAAAGCGTAGCGGCAAAATTTTCGGAAGAGAAACGCGCATGAAAATAAGGCAGACACCAGAACAAAAATGAACCTGCCCAAAACCAGGTTTTGAATTTTTCGGTTAAAAATTCTTTTTCAAAAAGTATAACAAATTGTAAGGTTACAAATAAAGAAAAACAAGATTGTAAGAGTCGGACCAAAAAAGCAATGCTGAATGGGTTTTTAAAAGAAAGGGCGAAGCAGATTTTGGTTATAAATACGATCAGAAGCGGCTGTAAGCCCGAACGCATTTGTTCACTAAATTCCCAGGGTAATTCGGCGGCAGTATTCATGCCAAGTTTATAGCCGGCAAATTCAAATACCTGAAATAACTCGTCGCTTTGGTGAGCACCAATGCTAAAATAGGCTGCAATAAAATGAAAGAAGACTGCAAAAAACAGGATTTGATTTTTGCCTGGCTTCAAGGTTTAGTATTTAAACATTTCTGCCACAAAGCCCGGAACTACACCTATCACAATGGTTAGGATCGTGGTCACAATAATCACAAGACTGTTTGATTTTTCAACCGGTACAGCTAGCTCTGAATCCTGCTCTTTAAAATACATGGCAATAATTACTTTTAAATAGTAGTATGCCCCTACTGCAGAAGTTAATATGGCCAGAATTAATAACCATTTATAAGAAGTTCCGATCATGGTAATAAAAACAAAGTACTTAGCAAAGAAGCCCGCAGTAATCGGAATACCTGCTAAAGACAACATGGCAACCGTCATACACAAAGCCAAAAGAGGATTACGTTTGCCTAAACCATTAAATGCTGAAATGTCTTCTCCACCCGAACGACCAACATTGTAAAGGATTCCAAAGGCTGCAATGCTGCCTATGGAGTAAGCCAATGAATAATAAATAATAGCATCTACCGAAATATTACTTCTAACATTAGCAAGTATAACCATGAGCATAAAGGCCGCATGACTGATACTTGAATAGGCCAACATACGTTTTACACTGCTTTGCATGGCTGCAGAAAAGTTGGCGATGATAAGTGAAAGTGCCACCACAACCGATAAGATGCCGGTCCATGTTTCGCTTACATTGGCAAAACCAACTAAGAACAAACGCATGAAAGCCGCAAACGCAGCTGTTTTTACAACCGTGCTCATTAAGGCAGTAATCAAGGTTGGTGAACCTTCATACACATCGGGAGCCCAAAAATGAAATGGTGCAGCAGATACTTTAAAGCACATGGCAATTAACATCATCACTACACCAACGTAAAAGAACATGGGTAAATGATCAGCATTAGCACTGATGTAGGTGCGGATCTGCATGATATCGAAACTTCCGGTAGCCCCATAAATTAAGGCGATGCCAAATAATAAAAAGGCACTTGCAAAAGATCCCATGATGAGGTATTTAAAACCAGCCTCGTTACTTTTCATGTCTTTCTTTTTGCTGGCAGCTAATACATACATTGGAATACTCATGATCTCAATTCCTAAAAACAAAGTGGTCATGTTATTAAAGGCTGTCAACATTAAAGCGCCAACCAAAGCAAATAATACCAAAGCAAAGTGATCTACCAGATTTGAATCTTCTTCAAAATAATCGTTGGCTAAAATAAACCAGAAAAAAGAAGTAGCTATAATAATTCCCGAAAACGCAATGGCCATTTTATCAAAGGCGATCATATTATCGAAATACGAAATCCCAAAACCGTTTCTCCATTCCATGAAATTAAAAGCGTAAGCCGCAACAATTCCTATTAATACAAGGGGCAGCAACAGTTTTTTGAACTTAAATATTTCGGCCAACATGGCTAAAATCCCTAGTCCGCTTATAATCAGTAATCCTTTCATATCCTTTGTTTACAATTAGTTTTGTGACCGAAAACCATGCCTTCGGTTAAAATGCAATGTTTATTTTAAATTTGATAATACAATTTTAGTGGCTTCTTCAGCAATATCATTCAGGGGTTTTGGATACACACCAAATGCAATGATTACAGCGCACACAATGATCAACACCAGTTTATCACTCGAAGCCAACGGGCCAAAAGCATGATGCGAATCTTTACGTTCTCCTAACATAATGTGTTGGTAGCTTCTGAGCATATATACTGCTCCCAAAATAACGGTTAAGCCGGCAAATACAGCTGTCATAGCCCCATATTGATAAACCCCGTTGATCAATAAAAACTCACCAACAAATCCATTTGTTAAGGGAAGGGCTACGGAGCCTAACACCACTAATAAAAATAACACGGCAAAATTTCCATTCATACTTCTTATACCGCCTAATTTATCCATGTCCCGTGTTCCGGTGCGGCGCCATAAAATATCAGCAATAAAAAATAAACCGAATACATTCACACCATGTGCCAACATCTGCATCATAGCACCCTGAATACCTTGTTGATTCAACGACAAGATCCCTGCTGAAATTAAACCCACGTGAGCTATGGATGAATACGCAATTAAGCGTTTAAAATCTTTTTGCGCAATGGCAATGCAAGAGGCATATACAATACCGGTCACCGATAATCCGATGGCTGTAGCTCCCCATTTTTCAAGTCCCAATGGAACCATGGGTAATAACCATTTAATCATCCCAAAGGTTCCCATTTTCAGCATAATGGCCGAAAGTAGCATGGTACCTTGTGTTGGAGCATTTACATAAGTATCGGGTTGCCAGGTGTGAAAAGGAAAAATAGGCATCTTGATAGCGAAAGCAATAAAGATCAACCAGAATACTGCACTTTGCTGACTGGCCGTTAAACTTTTCCCTGCCGCATAAAGGTCTTGTACTGCCCATGATTTGAGGCCTTCAACATTCGTGTGATTATATAAATATATCAAACCAATTAACATGAATAAAGAACCAAATAAGGTGTACACAAAAAACTTGAAGGTAATGGCGCCGCGATTTTCACCACCCCACAACAAGCTGATAAAGTAAATAGGAATTAAAGCTAATTCCCAAAATACATAAAACAAAAATCCGTCATTTGCCAAAAACACCCCTACCAGAGCCATTTGCATGATAAGCATCAAACCATAAAAATTATGCGCATTGCTGTAAGTGTTTTTAAAAGACGATAAAATAATAAGTGGTACTAAAAAGGTTGTTAATAATACCATTAAAATACTTAAGCCGTCGATTCCCGCCGAGAAGTGAATTCCCATCGATTGCACCCACGTCCAGTCCACCTTTAACGATGCCGCATCGGGATTGGATTTAAATTGTAACAGCGCTACAATTGAAATAACAAATTCAATGATCGAAAAACCCAGGGCGAGATTACGCGCGGCATTTCCTCTCACAAAAAACACCAGCAATGCTGCCAGCAACGGAAAACCTATTAATAAAGCTGTTAACATAAAATTTTAAATTCTTATTTAATTAAAAAAGTGAATAATATAATCAATACCACACCAAGCACCATACTCATGAGATAGAAGCCAATGTTCCCGTTTTGAATATAACGTACTGATGATCCGACTCCTCTTACTGCCAAGCCAACACCGTTAACCAATCCATCAATAACTTCCTTATCAATGAACTTGTAACACAAACGTGATAATGCATCTAACGGTTTTCTAACCACCGCATCATAAAACTCATCTACAAAATATTTATTATAGATCAAACGCTGCCATGGCTTCATTTGTTCTTCGCGATCGGCCGGCAACACATTGTATTTGCGGTAAACTAAATACGTAAAATAGGTAACCACTATAGCCGCTGCTACAGCAATGCCCATCAGCATCCATTCTGTTTCATGGTGCATGGTAGAATAAGTCGGACGAAGGATGATCGGTTCCAGATTATGATGCATCCAGTTTGGCAATTCCCAAAACTCAGGTAATCCTAATAAACCACCCAGTACCGAAAGAGCTGCCAGAATAATTAATGGAAAGGTCATGCTGTTTGGTGATTCATGCAAATGATGTTCTTGTTCGTGAGTACCTCTGAATTTTCCGAAGAAGGTGAGGAAGATTAAACGGAACATATAAAAAGCAGTGAGCATAGAAGCAATTGAACCAAAGAGCCATAAAATTTTGCTGTGCTCGTAGGTATGTGCTAAAATTTCGTCCTTACTGAAAAAACCACTGAATGGCGGAATTCCGCTAATGGCAATGGTTCCAATTAACATGGTAATAAAAGTGATTTTGATTTTCCCTTTTAAACCACCCATTTTGCGAATGTCTTGTTCGCCGCCCATAGCGTGAATAACAGAACCGGCCCCTAAAAATAAAAGAGCTTTAAAGAAGGCGTGTGTTGTTACGTGAAATACAGCAGAGCTGTATGCGCCAACACCCAGACCCAAAAACATTAAGCCTAATTGTGATACAGTTGAATAAGCCAGAATTTTTTTAATGTCGTTTTGAAACAAACCTATAGTGGCTGCAAACAAGGCTGTTAACACACCAACAATGGCTACTGTTTCACTGGCTACTGAACTGATCGAATAAAACACATTAGAACGTACCACCATAAAAATACCGGCGGTTACCATGGTAGCTGCATGAATTAATGCTGATACAGGAGTTGGACCGGCCATGGCATCAGGTAACCAAGTATATAATGGTAACTGGGCCGATTTACCCATGGCGCCTATAAATAATAAAATTGCTATGGCTGTTACGGTTGAACCACTGGCGGTACCAGCTTTTGAAAAGATCTCGGTATAACTGATGCTGCCATAAGTAATAAAAATTAAAATGATGCCTAATAAAAATCCAAGGTCACCAATGCGATTCATAATAAATGCCTTTTTAGCCGCATTGTTAAAGGCATTATTCTTAAACCAGAAACCAATTAATAAATAAGAACATAAACCTACTCCTTCCCAACCCACAAAAGTGATCAGGTAATTGTTACCCAATACCAGTAACAACATAAAGAATACAAATAAATTGAGGTAGGTGAAAAAACGCGAAAAGCCTTCATCGTCATGCATGTAACCGATTGAATACACGTGGATCAAAAATCCGATACCGGTAATGATCAATAAAAACACAGTCGACAAGGGATCAACCAAAAACTCAAATGGTATAATTAAAGTGCCAGAATTGATCCAGGAGAACACATTCACAATGTGTTGCTTTTGGGCAGAACCCTGAAGTTCAACAAACACAAGCACCGATACAACAAAGGAAGCCAAAATGCTAACCGATGCAATGCTGCCACTTAATCCCTTACTTATTTTCTTTCCAAAAAAACCGTTGATCAGAAATCCGATCAAGGGAAACAATGGAATGAGCGCTACTAACTTTATCATAAAATCTACGTCTAGTTTTTCAAATTACTTAATAAATCGGTGTCAATACTTTTTACGTTCCGGTAAATCATACTTAATATAGCCAAACCTACAGCCACTTCAGCAGCCGCAACAGCCATAATAAAAAACACAAATACCTGTGCACTCGAATCATTGTGCAACACGCTGAAAGATACCAATAACAGGTTCACTGCATTAAGCATTAATTCGATGGACATAAATAAAATAATGGTATTGCGGCGGGCCATTACACCAATTGCGCCAATGATGAATAAAATAGTACTCAACATTAAGTACATATTTATAGAAATTCCGTTTATCATATCTTTATTTACAATTTAATTACTTGATTTCTTTCTTGCCAATCATTATCGCACCAACTAAAGCAGATAGTAAAAGAATGGATACGATCTCAAAAGGAAATAAATATTCGTGAAACAAAACCCTGCCTAAATTTTTTACCAGTCCAATATCCGAATGTCCGTATTGCGTTAAATTAATTTGTTCGGTGCCTCTTAAGGCGCCTACTAAAACAACCAATAACAATCCGCCAATCACCCCGGCAATAACTTTAGAAATCGCCGTTTTTTGAGGTTCTGAATCCTGATTCAAATTCATGAGCATGATCACAAATAAAAATAAAACCATGATGGCCCCTGCATACACAGCAATGTGAACCACTGCTAAAAACTGAGCGTTTAATAATAAATAATGTCCTGCTATGCAGAAAAACGTTAACACCAGGTATAATACTGAGTTAATCGGATTACGGCTGAATACAACCATCAAGGCAAACATAATTGCCAGGAAAGAAAGTATTCCGAATGTCCATTGTGTAATTGTGTAACCTAACATATTCTTTTATTTACAATTTTAATTTCTTGCTATCAGAACCCTAATTAGTGTTTTCCTTTATTTAATTTATCGGTATACAACTCATTGTGTTTTAATCCCGGAATCTTTTTAAATGCCAACACTTCAGGGGTTTGACGCTTGGTAACATCAATGCGCTTATCCACTTTTTCAACTAATTTATCTTTACCATAAACAAAATCATCGCGTTCGTAATCAGCATCCACAATGCGGTCGGTTAAAAAGATGGCTTCTTTCGGACAAGCTTCTTCGCACAAGCCGCAAAAAATACAACGCAACATGTTTATCTCATAAGTCTTGGCGTATTTTTCTTCCCTGTACAAACCTTCTTCGCCTTTTTTACGTTCACCACTGGTCATGGTAATGGCTTCAGCAGGACAAGCCACAGCGCACATACCACAAGAGGTACAGCGTTCGGCGCCGTTTTCATCACGTTTTAAAACATGCTGACCGCGATAAATGGGTGCCATTTCCCTTTTTTGTTCGGGATACATAATGGTAGGTCTCTTTTTAAAAAGATGGCTGAAAGTTACGGCCATTCCCGAAATAATAGCCGGGAAATAGATCCTTTCTGAGAAACTCTGAACTTTGTTTGATACTACTTTGCTTCTGTTAGTTAACTGCATTTTTAGTTTGATTTTATCAATGAAAGAAAAGCCACAACTAGTAAAACATAGATATGGTAAGCTTCCATCAGATTAACTACAAATTTTATTTTCTTTATTATTTTCATTTTAAAACTGAATATTTCCTCTGAAATATTCCACCACTACTGTAATTGCTAAATTTAAAAGTGATAAAGGCAATAAACTTTTCCAACCCAAATTCATTAACTGGTCATAACGGAAACGCGGGATCGTCCAGCGTATCCACATAAATACCGAAATAAAGATGAGGGTCTTAACAAAGTAAGCGCCAAAACCAATTAAAGAAATGACCCAGGATCCTTCTTGTAAACCCATGGCATTATAAATTTCATGTGCAAAAGGAAAATTATATCCGCCAAAATAAAAACCGGCCATTACAGCTGAGGACACAAACATGTTGATGTACTCAGCAAATAAAAACAAACCTAATTTAAAAGCAGAATACTCGGTATGATAACCACCCACTAATTCTGTCTCACATTCTGCCAAATCAAATGGCGCACGGTTGGTTTCAGCCATGGCACAAACAAAGAAAATAATAAAACCCAAGGGCTGCCAAACGACATTGGCAAATCCGGCATCTTGTTTGGCTACAATTTCACTGAAACTTAAAGTGCCACCTGAAGTAATAATTAATGCAATAAGGGCAATACCCATGGCTAATTCGTAAGAGATCATCTGAGCCGATGCACGAATAGCGCCTAACAACGAATATTTATTATTGGATGACCAACCACCGATCATAATGCCATACACACCTATCGATGTTACACCCAATAAAAAGATCACACCCACATTGATATCGGAAATCTGCAATGGATAGGAAGTGCCGTTAATGCTTACTGCTGGACCCCACGGAATTAAAACCCCCGCCATAATTGCGGTAACAATAAATAAACCCGGCGCTAATACAAATAAAAATTTATTCGACACATTGGGAATGATCTCTTCCTTGAACAACATTTTACCACCATCGGCCAAAGGTTGCAGTAAGCCCCACCAACCGGCACGACTTGGACCCCAACGATCTTGTAATAAACCGGCAAATTTACGTTCCCACCAGGTAGAATACGCTGCAATTCCTAAGGAAACTGCAAAGATGACCACACAGATGATTGATTTATAAATAATGAATTCTACCATAGTCTAGTTTCGTTAAATGATCATTAAGGTTTTTTATCCAATGGCATAAAGCCCAATGCTTTTTGCTGTTTTAATACCTGTAATTTTAATTGATTCAGATGCTCGTAATGATTTTGAGAAATCACTGAGTTTCTGTTCACCGGCGATGGTCCTTCAATAACCCAATCGCTGGTTTTTTTGTGATCGTAACGGCACGAATTACAAATAAACTCCTCCACTTCATCCCACTGATCTTTACGTGCAGTTACGCGTAACACCTCTTCACCTTTTAACCACACACGGGATTTCCCGCTACACACCTTACAATCACGGTGCGCATCAACCGGTTTGGTAAACCAAACACGTTGTTTAAATCGGAAAGTTTTATCTGTTAATGCTCCAACCGGACAAACATCAATTACGTTTCCAGAAAAATCATTGTCGATCACATTCTCAATATAGGTCGATATTTCAGAAGCATCACCTCGTGATATCACCCCATGCACACGGTCGTTGGTAATTTGGTCGGCTGTTTTTACACAACGGTAGCAAAGGATGCAACGGTTCATGTGTAATTTAATTTTATCACCAATATCAATCACTTCAAACTCACGACGCTTAAATTCGTAGCGTGTAGAAGCAGCGCCGTTTTCGTAACCAAGATCCTGTAATTTACATTCACCGGCCTGGTCACAAACCGGACAATCTAAAGGGTGATTAATGAGTAAAAACTCAACCACGCCTTTACGGGCTTCTAATACTTCTTTATTAATAAAGTTCTCTACTACCATGCCATCCATCACTTCTGTTCTGCAGGAAGCCACTGGTTTTGGCATTGGTGTTGGGTTAGCAGCGCTACCCTGAGTTACCTTTACTATACAGGTGCGGCAATAACCACCACTGGTTTTTAATTTGGAGTGATAACACATGGCCGGCGGGGCTACCTCAGGACCGATCATACGAGCTGCCTGAAGAATCGTCGTTCCCTTAGGCACATCAATTTCTATACCGTCAATAGTTACTTTCATTTACGCAACAATTTTATTTAATCTGTTATAATGACTGATATCTACAAATTTTTTGCTTTTTGCAATATCAATGAATTCTTGTCTGAAATGTCTGATTGCCGCTGCAACTGGCCAGGCCGCTGCTTCACCCAATGGACAAATGGTTTTACCTTCAATTTTACTTTGGATGTCCCAAAGTAAATCCACATCACTTTCGTTGGCAGTACCATTAATAAATTTGTGAATAATCTTCTCCATCCAACCGGTTCCTTCGCGGCAAGGTGAACATTGCCCGCATGATTCATGATGATAAAAACGGGCAAAAGTAAAGAGGTTCTTTACAATGCTGGTATCTTCATCCATCACAATAAAGCCACCCGAGCCTAACATGGTACCGGTAATAAAACCGCCATCACTCAGACTTTCGTAACTCATCAAACGCGGTTCGCCATTAGCGGTTTTTAAAATTAAATCGGCCGGTAAAATTGGCACCGATGAACCACCGGCAACTACGGCCTTTAATTTTTTACCATTACGAATCCCTCCGCAATACTCCTCACTAAAAATAAATTCTTCAACCGGTAATCCTAATTCTATTTCATAAACTCCCGGTTTATTAATGTGGCCCGATGCTGAAATTAATTTGGTGCCCGTAGATTTTCCAATACCAATCTTAGCATACTCTTCGCCGCCCATGTTAATGATCGGACAAACAGCCGCAATGGTCTCTACATTATTTACAACCGTCGGACAACCCCACAAGCCTGCCACAGCAGGAAAGGGTGGTTTAATGCGGGGATTACCGCGTTTACCTTCCAGTGATTCTAATAAAGCTGTTTCTTCGCCACAGATATAAGCACCGCCACCTACTTGCACATAACAGTCGTGTGAAAAATCGGTGCCTAAAATATTTTTACCTAACCAACCGGCTTCATAAGCTTCTGCAATGGCTTTTTCAATAATCCGTAATACATAAAAATATTCGCCGCGGATATAGATGTATGAAACTTTTGCACCTAACGCATACGAAGCGGTAATCATCCCCTCAATTAAAGCATGAGGAATTTTCTCCATCAAATAACGATCTTTAAAGGTACCCGGTTCCGATTCATCGGCATTGCATACCAGATAACGCGCTACGCCTTCGGGTTTAGCTAAAAAGCTCCACTTTAATCCGGTTGGGAAACCCGCGCCGCCACGACCACGCAAGCCCGATTTCTTCACCTCATCGGTTACCTGATCAGGTGTCATGGTTTTAAGTGCTTTTTCAACTGAGGCATATCCACCATTGGCACGATAAACTTCCAGCGTATTGATCCCCGGGATCTTATCGTTTTGTATTAATACTTTTCTTCCCACTGATTGTAATTTTATAAAGTGTTTTTATAATCGTGATCTGTGTAACTTCTTAATTTTCCATCGGCCGAATAATTTTCAATCACCTTATCTACTTTATCATACGTAAGGTTTTCGTGATAGCTGGCTCCGCATTGCATCATGGGCGCGGTTCCGCAAGAACCTAAACATTCTACAGCTTTTAATGAGAACATGCCGTCTTTGGTTGTTTCGCCTACTTTAATGCCTATTTTTTTTTCAATGTATTTCAAAATATCCTCTGCCCCATTTAACCAGCAAGAACTGGTTTGGCAAACCTCGAGAATACATTTACCCATGGGTTGTAAATTGTACATGCTGTAAAACGATGCCACTTCAAATACTTCAATGGGTTTTATTTTTAAAACGAATGCCACATAGTCCATGGTCTCAGGACTAAGCCAGCCGCCAAATTCAGCCTGAGCAATGTGTAAGATCGGAAGTAATGCCGATTTATGTTTGCCTTCAGGATAGTGCGTAATGATGGTTTGCACTGTTTTCATTGCATCTTCACTAAATTCTATTTTAGTGCGTTTGCTTTTGTCAAAATGTTGTGCTCCGTGTAGTTGTGAACTCATAACAATCTTTTTTTATTCAATATTTTTTAAGCATCAAGCTCGCCTGCAATAACATTCATACTGCTCATGGTAATGATGGCATCACTTAACAAACTACCTTTAATCATTTCGGCATAACCCTGGTAATAAATAAAACATGGCCTACGGAAATGCAAACGGAACGGGGTTCTGCCGCCATCACTAATCAGATAAAATCCTAATTCGCCATTACCCCCTTCTACACAATGATAAACTTCCCCTTTTGGAATGTCGGTTTCACCCATTACAATTTTAAAATGGTAAATCAGCGCTTCCATGTTGTTATACACCTGTTCTTTGGGTGGTAAAAAGAAATCCGGAATATCAGCATGAGGCGCGCCTGCCGGTAAATTTTTAATGGCTTGTTCAATAATACGCATCGATTGGCGCATTTCTTCCTGACGAACCGTGAAACGATCATACGTATCGCCATTGGTTCCGATCGGAATTATAAAATCAAAATCCTGGTACGATGAATATGGTGTAGCCACGCGCACATCATAATCAACTCCGGCTGCGCGTAAATTAGGTCCTGTAAAACCATTTGCCAATGCACGTTCTGCACTTATTGGTCCGCATTTTATGGTTCTGTCCATAAAAATTTTATTACGTTCCAACAAACCATTAAATTCATTTAAAGCTTTAGGGAAGCCTTTCAAAAAGGCATCAATACGATCCCAGGTTACTTGTGGCCACTCGCGATCGAACCCACCAATACGACAAATGTTAGTGGTTAAACGGGCACCACAAATACTTTCAAAAATATCGTAAATGTGTTCGCGCCATTGAAATAAATATAAGAAGCCGGTTGTTGCACCGGTATCCTGACCAATAATGGTATTGCAAATAATGTGATCGGAAATACGCGATAATTCCATAATAATAACACGCAGATAATCCACGCGTTTTGGAATTTCGGCACCAATGAGTTTTTCAACGGCGGTATGCCAGCCAATATTATTAATGGGAGAAGAACAATAGTTCAACCGATCGGTTAAAGTGGTGATCTGCGCATAGGGTCTGCGTTCGGCCAGCTTTTCAAAGGCACGATGAATGTATCCCAGTGTAGGCAACGAATCGTGAATGATTTCACCATCCATTTTTAATACATTCTGAAAAATACCGTGTGTGGCCGGATGTGTGGGCCCCAGATTCAGCGTGGAATATTCTTTTTCCATGGTATCCGGCGGTGGAGTGATCGTATTTTCTTTTTTACTCATTGCTTGAGTCTTTGTTCTTTAAATAAATTAACGTCCAAACATTTTATCGTCCTTGTCTTCTCTGGTCTGATCTTCCAAAGGATATTCTTTGCGTAAAGGAAAAATATCCATTTCATCTACGTTTAAAATTCGTACCATATTCGGGTGACCTTTAAAACGCACGCCAAAAAAATCATAGCTTTCACGTTCCATCCAGTTAGCCGACGGCCAAAGGTTAGTGATGCTATCCACTTCCGGCTTATTAATGTCGAAAAAAGTTTTTACACGTACACGCATGTTCTTCTTCATGTTATGCAAATGGTAAATAACACCCAACTGTTTTTCATCTGCAGTTTGCATAGCCGTTAAGTCGGTCAGAAAATGAAAATCCAATTCCGGATCTTCTTTCAAAAACTGAATGATGGCATGGCTTTTAGTGTGATCGATGGTAAACACCGGAAAATCGTACAGCAATTCAGCGGCTAAAACGCCTCCGGGAAACTCTGCATTAAGGCGTTCATTTATTTTATCTAAATTTTCTTTGCTCATTTTTAAAAGGCATCAAGGTTTATTCGATTCCGTAACTGTTCAGTAATTTTTTGTATTCAGGATTATTACGACGACGACCCGTTTCGTTTTTAGTTAATTCTTGGATCTTTAAGATCCCTTCAATCACCTGCTCAGGACGTGGCGGGCAGCCCGGAATATAAACATCAACCGGAATGATACGGTCAATCCCCTGTAATACCGAGTAAGTGTCAAAAATACCCCCACTGCTGGCGCAAGCTCCCATACACAGTACCCAGCGCGGCTCAGCCATTTGTTCATAAACCTGACGAAGGATTGGTCCCATTTTTTTTGCAATGGTGCCCATAACCATTAATAAGTCGGCCTGACGTGGTGAGAAACTCAAACGTTCCATGCCAAAGCGTGCCAAATCATAATGCGACCCCATGGTAGCCATAAATTCGATACCACAACAAGAAGTAGCAAAAGGCAAAGGCCAGAGTGAGTTAGCGCGTGCTAAACCAATTACGGTGTCGACTTTGGTTGCAAAAAAACCGGGACCTTCAAGGCCTTCCGGCTGCTTAGCAATTTCTAATTTTGTTTGTTTAATTATTTCTTCAGCCATTTGCTAATATACTTTGAATTAAAATGATTCTTTTTTAGTGTTTTGTGATCAAAAATTTAATCTTCCCAGGTTAAGGCTTTTTTAGAAATCATATAATAAAAGCCAACCAATAATAAAGCTATAAAACTAAACACCTCAACAACACCTAACAGGCCCAACTCTTTAAAGTTTGCCGCCCAGGGATACATAAATATTACCTCTATATCGAATAACACAAATAAAATGGCAACCAAAAAATATTTAATTGAAAATGGAACACGAGCGTTGCCTTGTGTTTCAATACCGCACTCAAAGGACTCGAGTTTTACTTTTGTTTTACGTTTTGGCCCCAGTGCATGAGTGGCTATGAGCGACACCACAGCAAATCCAACAGCGATGGTGAACATGATAAAAATCGGAAAATAATCTATCGGGGAATTTGAGGCCATAGAATGTAATTTTTAGACTGTAAGATTAGCTATTTTTAAATAAACCATCAAACTTTATGCGCAAAATAAAAAGAAATAATTTCGGGTCATTTTGACTGATTTTAATCATGTCGTTATCGCCTTGTCACCTAAGTTTCCGGGCAATCAACAGTTCCTGCTTTTGGAATCTCTTCAAATTTTGCTATCCGTGAATAATTAAGTACTTTTGTGTTAAGAATTTAAGAAAATGACAGCAGCAATTGTATTAGGTATTTTAGGTGGCTTAGGTGCTCCGGAAATTATTATCATTTTAATCATCGTTTTATTAATGTTCGGAGGTAAAAAAATTCCGGAATTAATGAAGGGTCTTGGTCGCGGGATCAAGGATTTTAAGGACGCCAGCAAAGGTGAAGCTGATAGCAGCGAGCCTGAAAAAAAATAAATTTATTATGTGTAAATTTGAAGCGTTATTCCGAAAGAGTAACGCTTTTGTTATTATATAAATCATTTTTGTGTATTCATTTTCAACCATCAACCAATTAGAATCTGATTTAAAATCAGGCTCTGTGTCCTGCAAAAGTCTTGTTGAACAAGCTATTGCAGAGATCGCCAAAAAAAAACAGCTCAACGCTTTTTTAGAAGTGTTTGAATATTCGGCCCTTGAACAAGCTCAACTTGTTGATGAAAAAATAAAAGCGGGCAAAGCCGGAAAGCTGGCCGGTGTGCTGGTTGGACTAAAAGATAACATCTGTTTTAAAGGACATAAAGTATCGGCCTCTTCAAAAATATTAGAAGGTTTTGAATCGCTTTATTCGGCAACTGTGGTTGATCGCTTAACTGCAGAAGATGCTATTATCATTGGTCGGTTAAATTGTGATGAATTTGCCATGGGCAGTAGTAATGAAAATTCTGCTTTTGGTAATGTGCATAATCCATTAAATGAAAAGTGTGTGCCGGGCGGTTCGTCTGGTGGCGCAGCGGCCGCAGTGGCGGCCAGTTTATGTCATATCAGCTTAGGCTCCGATACAGGCGGCTCTATCCGTCAACCGGCTTCTTTCACGGGTACAGTCGGTTTAAAGCCAACTTACGGACGCGTATCGCGTTACGGTTTAATTGCCTATGCTTCTTCGTTTGATCAGATAGGACCAATCACAAAAACCGTTGAAGATTCAGCGCTTGTTTTAGAAGTTATTGCCGGTAAAGATGCACATGATAATACCAGCTCTTTAAAAGAAGTTGAAAGCTACTCAAAGCAATTACAAGCAGATAAAAAATACAAAATTGCTTATTTAAAAGAATGTGTGGAGGCCGATGGTCTTGATCCTGAAGTGAAGAACGCCGTGATGCATCAACTCAATGCCTTAAAGGCGGCCGGCCATGAGGTAGAAGGCCTTAGTTTTCCTTACCTCGATTATTTAGTGCCGACGTATTATGTTTTAACTACCGCCGAAGCCTCTTCCAATTTATCGCGTTTTTCGGGCATTCATTACGGACACCTTACTAGCAAGGCCACTGACCTTGAAAGCACTTATAAAAAATCGCGTAGTGAAGGTTTTGGAAAAGAAGTAAAACGCCGCATCATGCTTGGAACGTTTGTATTAAGTGCGGGCTATTATGATGCCTATTACAGCAAAGGTCAAAAAGTGAGAAGAATCATACAAGATAAAACCAAAGCTATTTTTAAGGATTTTGACTTTATTTTAACCCCCTCTACACCCGGTACTGCGTTCGAATTTGGTAAAAACAGTGCCGATCCCATTAAAATGTATCTGGAAGATATTTTTACCGTACAGGCCAATATTGCTGGCGTTCCGGCCATTTCGGTGCCGTGCGGAACACATAGTAACGGTTTACCAATAGGTTTACAGTTAATGTGCGATTTTTTTGAAGAATCAAAATTATTAAATCTGGCTTCTAAAATTAAGGCTTAAATAATTCTTAATTTAGCGCTAAAATTATGAACAGCATTAAAAGCTGTTTTTAAATATTATAAATTTACCAAAAAATTAATCTCATGAAAGTATCAGTAATTGGAGCAGGAAACGTAGGGGCCACATGTGCCGAATACATTGCACTTAACCGCATTGCAAGTGAAGTGGTTATTTTAGATATTAAAGAAAATTTTGCCGAAGGAAAAGCCTTAGACCTTATGCAAACAGCTACCCTTAACGGCTTTAATACCCGTGTTACAGGCAGCACCAACGATTACAGTAAAACGGCTAATTCAAAAGTTGTGGTGATAACCAGTGGTATTCCACGTAAACCGGGCATGACGCGCGAAGAGTTAATCGGAATTAACGCCGGCATTGTGAAAACCGTTACCGAAAATGTTTTAAAACATTCTCCCGAAGCCATCATCATTGTGGTAAGTAACCCAATGGATACTATGACTTACTTAGCCTTAAAAGAAAGTAAATTACCTAAAAACCGCATCATTGGTATGGGTGGTATTTTAGACAGCGCCCGTTTTAAATGTTATTTATCTGCTGCATTAGATGCGCCTGCAAGTGATATTAATGGCATGGTAATTGGCGGTCACGGTGACACCACCATGATTCCGTTAACCCGTTTAGCTTCTTATACAGGCGTTCCTGTATCTCAGTTTTTAGATGCCGATGCTTTGAAAAAAGTATCTGCCGACACCATGGTTGGTGGCGCTACCTTAACCGGCATGCTTGGTACCAGTGCCTGGTATGCACCGGGAGCCGCTGTAGCTGCTTTAGTGAACAGCATTGTAAATGATCAGAAAAAATTATTCCCTTGCTGTGTTTATTTGGATGGTGAATACGGACAAAAAGACATTTGTCTTGGTGTACCTGTTATCATTGGAAAAAATGGTTGGGAAAAAATTGTGGACTATAAATTAAATGCCGAAGAACAAGCTGCCTTTGCAAAAAGTGCTGATGCGGTAAGAAGCATGAACTCTGTGCTTGCCGAAATGAAAGCTTAATTAATAAATTCTATTAAAGGAAAACCCGCTTTGTTATTCAGAGCGGGTTTTTTGTTTTTACTTCTCCAAATTTAAACTGGAGAAGCACTTGTTTTTGTTTATTTTTACATCACAAAATGAAAAAATGTCTGGCCTTGGTATTACTGGTAAGTCGCGCTGCTTTCGGGCAATACGATCCCATGGCCCGCAATTCCTTTATTGGCGCAGATATTCAGGAGGCATTTGATTACTGGAATATTTCAAAACCCAATACCACGTTCCACTCTTCTTTTAAACCATATTTAAGCAGTACTTTTTCAACGGCCAACGATTCGTCGGTGCCCTTTAAATTTTATGCCTTTAAAAATTTCTTTCTGAGCAAAAGCTTTAACGAAAAACCACAAAAAAGAAACTGGTTCCAGTTGCAGCTGCATCCCATACTGGATGCAGAGCTGGGTTACGATTTTTTAAATCAGCGGGCAGTAATGAGTACCCTTGGAGGCACGCACCTGAAGCTGAACATTAACAATGACTTTACTTTCGCGGCCACTCTTTACGGGGGCAAGAGCAGTTTTCCGTTTTTTCTCGACACGGGCATATCGCATCAAAAAATAATTCCCGGTATTGGTCAAGCTTATGGCAACAACAAAAACGGTTATACCTTTTTTGATTATACCGGTTATGTTTCTTATTCGCCAAAAAACAATAAGGTCTTTAATTTTCAGGTTGGTCGCGATAAACATTTTATAGGTGATGGTTACCGAAGTGTGTTATTAAGTGATTACGCCACGGCTTATCCTTATTTCCGTATCAACACCAACATCTGGCGTTTTCAATACTCCGTTTGGTATACCATGATGAATGATGTGACTGCTGCCAATGGCTTTCAGAGTAAATTCGGCAACAAGTATGGCACCTTTCATTATTTGAGTTACAATATCCTGAAAGAATTAAATGTGGGTTTGTTTGAAAATATTGTCTGGCAGGGTGCCGACAGTAATCAGGTAAGAACCTTTGAAGTGAATTATTTAAACCCCCTTGTTTTTTTCAGACCTCTTGAATATTCGGTGGGCTCCCCCGATAATTCCTTTATTGGTTTAAATTTAAACGCAACGCTTTTTAAAAAATTAAAACTTTACGGGCAATTGGGTCTGGATGAATTTTACCTTAAAGAAATTCGCGCGCACCGAGGCTGGTGGGCCAACAAACAAGCCTGGCAATTAGGACTAAAATACATTAATGCTTTTGGCATTAAAGGATTAAAATTGCAGGCCGAATACAATGAGGTTCGTCCCTATACCTACACGCATGGCTTGGTTGATCAGAACTATTCGCATTACGGGCAGGCCCTGGCGCACCCGCTGGGAGCTAATTTCAGAGAATTTATTGGCTTTGTAAAATACCGCCGAAAAAGTCATGAGTGGAGCTGGCAAGGCATGTGTGCCATTGTTGGCAAAGATTCAGCCAATACAAAATCAAATGTCGGGCAAAATATTTTTATGAGTTACGCCACGCGTAACGCTGAGTACGGAAATTACACCACACAAGGCGTTAAAACTACACTCCTGCAAAGTCAGATCAAATTTACCTGGTACATCATTCCCGATCTTAATATGCGCCTGGAGCTCGGATACATTCAACGTTCGGAGAAAAACAGCATGGGCTATATCCTTCAAAACCCTTATGTATTTGTGGGTTTTAAAACCAGTTTCTGGAACACCTACCGTGATTACTGATTTTTAGCCTGTTTATTGGGTTACTGATTCGATTTTTAGGCTAAAAACCTTCAAAAATGGATTTATTGATGTAAATGGCCATTAACAAAGCCATTAAATTGTTAATAAATTTGCGCATCAAACAAAAAAACCTATATTTGCAGTCCTTTTTAAAAAAGAGGAAATGGGTAAAAGTCAGTACATAATTCAGTTTGGCGGCCTACCTATCGGGGTGCACGATTTTGAATTCGAGCTAAGCGATACGTTCTTTAAGAGTATTGGAAATAGTGAAATTGAGAAAGCCGATATTTGTGTCGACGCTACCCTCACCAAACAAAACAACCTGTTGCAGTTGCACTTAGCTGTGTCGGGCACAGTGGGTATTGAATGTGACCGCTGCTTAAAGTCTTTTGATTTTCCAATCGAAGCTGAGGAAGATTTGGTAATTAAGCATGGTAATCCGGAAGAAAGCACCGATGAAATATTGGTGATTGCTGAAGGAATGGAGGAGTTTGATATTTCTCACTATCTATACGAATATATTATGTTAGCCATTCCTGCACGGAGGGTGCCCTGCGAACTTGATGAAGAGAGTTTTAAATGTGACACCGAAATGCTTGAAAAGCTGGCAAAACTGGCCGCAGAATCTAGTAAAGACGACGAGCCAAACAATCCCATGTGGGAACAATTAAATAAATTAAAGTTCAATAAAAATTAAAATTAGAAAACATGCCAAATCCAAAACGAAAAATGTCCCGGTCACGTAGAGATTCACGTCGTTCTACATACAAAGCTCCTTCAATGACCATTTCAAAAGATTCAACAACTGGCGAGGCGCATTTAATGCACCGTGCACATTGGTTTGAAGGAAAACTATATTACAAAGGAAACATTGTAATGGAAAAAAAGGCTTAAGTCTTTGATTTTTTTATCTTACTAGTAAAAAGCAGGTATAATTATGCCTGCTTTTTGCATGTTATAATCATATTTGACCTCCTTAAAAAGTGCTTTACCAAAATCCTGAATTAAAGAGCATTAACCTTGCTAAGTATTCATCGACATTAATGAATTATTCAACTCCTATAACCTGCGTAAAACATCTCCGCTCGTTGAAGAATGTGACAATATTATTTTACCTGTCAATAAATCAATCCTGCTCGGACTCATATTGAACGCAATTGTGACCAGCAGAAGAAAATATGTTTTTGACCAAAACGAACCGAAAGGGGTCGTTTAACCATTAAGATCCGCCTAAAAAACAATGGCAAAGTTTTCCCGAAAACTTTATTTCAGAAGCCGAAAATGTGTCGCTAGGCGTTTATTTAGTTAAAGCGCTGACCGACCAGATAGTCGGCAGCGTGCGATTTTCGAACGATAACAGGGCTAAAATTGAACTGAACTTTTTACTCCATTAATTTTTGTAAAAATTCAAGCTTATTTAAGGTGTTTTTAAGGTTTTTATATTGTATTATTGCACTTAGGTTAAATTTTGATGAATTAAAATATGAAGATTGGCTTTGATATTTTAGGCGGGGATTTCGCTCCAAAAAATTGTTTGGAAGGGCTAGTACTGGCTTCGAAAGAATTACCAAAAGATGTGAAACTGGTGTTGATTGGCGATAGTGAAGTGGCTAAAGCTTATTTTTCAAAAAATGGCGTAGATCCTGATCAATTTGAGTATGTGCACACCACCGAAGTGATCGAAATGGGTGAACATCCAACTAAAGCTTTCTCGCAAAAACCAAACAGCAGTATATTTTTAGGTTTCAAATTATTAAAGGAAAAAAAGATTGACGCTTTTGCCAGTTCAGGAAACACCGGCGCCATGTTGGTTGGTTCGATGTTCACGGTAAAAGCTATTCCAGGAGTTATTCGTCCTTGTATTACTTCCATTTTACCAAAAGAAAATGGCGGATTTGGGCTTCTACTAGATATTGGCACTAATGCTGATTGTAAACCGGACGTTTTGTATCAATTCGGCATTCTGGGTTCAATTTGTGCCAAAGAAGTTTACAAAATAAAAAACCCTAAAGTAGGTTTATTAAACATTGGCGAAGAGCCTGAAAAAGGCAATTTGGTGGCTCAAGCTACCTATGCCCTTATGAAAGAATCAAAAGATTTTAATTTTGTGGGAAATATTGAAGGTCGCGAAGTGTTTTCAGATAAAGCCGATGTGGTGGTATGTGAAGGATTTGTAGGAAACATTTTACTTAAAACGGCTGAAGCTTTTTATGATGTGATCAAATCGCGCAACCGCAGTGATGAGTACTTTGATAAATTTAATTATGAGCTTTACGGTGGCACCCCCGTTTTGGGTGTAAACGCTAATGTGCTGATAGGTCACGGCATTTCAAGTGCCTTGGCATTTAAAAATATGTTGCTACTTGCAAAAGATGTGGTAGACGCAAAGCTGAACGATAAAATAGAACAAATTTTTCAATAATGATTAGAGCCGCAATAACAGCAGTGGCAGGTTATTTACCTGATAATATCTTAACCAACAAAGATCTGGAAAAGATGATTGATACCACCGACGAATGGATTACTAGTAGAACGGGTATCAGAGAAAGACATATTGAGAATAACCCCGATAAGGCCACTTCGGATATGGCCGTTGAAGCGGTAAAATTATTATGTAAAAAAAGAGGCATCATTCCGGAAGAAATTGATTTGCTCATTTGCGGCACCGTGACTCCCGACCTGGTATTTCCATCTACTTCTAATTTAATTTGTGCCAAGCTAGGGGCTAAAAACGCCTGGGGCTTCGATCTGGGCGCTGCCTGCTCGGCCTTTATATATGGGCTTTCAACCGGATCACAGTTTATTGAGACAGGTAAATATAAAAAAGTGGTGGTGGTTGGCGCCGATATGATGAGCCGCATCATTGATTATACCGATAGAGCGACGTGTGTGATATTTGGCGACGGCGCAGGTGCTGTGCTTTTAGAACCTACTACCGAAGATGTTGGCGTAATGGATTTTATTTTACATGCCGATGGAAAGGGAGCCACTCATTTACACATGAAAGCTGGCGGCTCGTTAAGACCACCTAGTCATGAAACCATTGATCAGAAAATGCATTATGTGTATCAAGAGGGTCAGGCTGTTTTCAAAAACGCGGTTTATAGTATGGCTGAAGTAAGTGCCAGTATCATGGAAAAAAATCATTTGAAAGCTGAAGATGTGGCCTGGTTAGCCGCCCACCAAGCTAATAAACGCATCATCGACGCTACTTCCCAACGCATGGGTATTGGTCCCGAAAAAGTAATGATGAACATTGAGCGTTATGGCAACACCACAGCCGGCACCATTCCTTTATTATTATGGGATTACGAAAAACAATTAAAAAAAGGCGATAATATTATTCTATCGGCTTTTGGCGGTGGTTTTACCTGGGGTGCTATTTATGTCAAATGGGCCTACGATGGCAGTAAGAGCGGGAAATAGTTCGAAAACAGCATCTTCGTAATCTTCCGAAATTCGAATTGCGACGACCTAATCTGTTCACTATTTCATTTATAGTGCTCCTGAAATTTAACACTGTAAAAAAAAATGTTGCCTATTTATAGTTTAAATTTGTGTGTATAAAAATTAAGCCATGAATTTTAAAAGAACGGTTCTCTTCATTTTGTTAGTTGCGGGTTTTGGGTTTTCTTTTGTTAAGCTTAATCCACCACTCGACGAACTTCAAATCAATTCAGCCATTCCAATGGCCGACTATAAAATGAAAGATGTTTCCGGTAAGGATGTTTCTTTAAATGAGATTAAAACAACTAAGGGTTTACTGGTTATTTTTAGTTGCAATACCTGCCCGTATGTAAAACTAAGTGAAAGCCGCATTTTAGAATATTCTAATTTTTGTCTCAACAATGGTATTGGTTGTGTATTGGTTAACAGTAATGAAGCGCAACGTAGTGAAGATGACAGTTACGATGAAATGGTTAAGTACCACGCCCTTCAAAAATTAAAATGTAATTATACCGTTGACGAAAAAAGTCAGTTGGCCAATGCATTTGGAGCTGGCCGTACCCCGCAATGTTTTTTGTTTAATGCAAATGGATTGGTTTATAAAGGGGCCATTGATGATAATGTAAAAGATCCTTCCGCGGTAAAGGCTCCTTATTTAAAAGAAGCTTTAACGGCCTTAACCAAAAACGAAATGCCTAAAACCCAGGTAACAAAATCAATTGGCTGTACCATTAAACGGGTTGAATAAACTTCAGCCTTTCAATTACCACCATGTTTAAGAAAGAACTCGACCCAGAGGATTTTTACTATAGCCCTGAAGGTTATATCATTTTTACCGAAAAACACCTTTTAAAAAGAGGTTATTGTTGTAAAAGCGGTTGCAAACACTGCCCCTATGGTTACAACAACAAAACCGGCGGCTTCGGCCTGCCAAAAACACCAAAATAAGATAAAATTTATGGTTTGTTGAAACGGTAATTTTTACTGAATTTTACATCCCTGTATTAATAAAATAAACCATGACCGACTTTAAGAATCTGATTTTACAAGGTATTCCAATAGAATTACCCGGATTAAAACCATATGAGACTAGCATAAATCACGCACCAAAAAGAAAAGACATTTTATCGAAGGATGAAAAAATTCTGGCTCTAAAAAACGCCCTGCGTTATTTCGATAAAAAACATCATGCCTTATTAGCTTCTGAATTTGCCGACGAACTTAAAACATACGGACGTATTTACATGTACCGTTTTCGTCCCGATTACAAAATATATGCACGTCCAATTAATGAGTACCCGCATATTTCAAAACAAGCGGCGGCCATTATGCACATGATGAGCAATAACCTCGATTATGCGGTAGCTCAGCATCCACACGAGTTAATTACTTATGGCGGAAACGGATCGGTTTTTCAAAACTGGGCCCAGTACCTGCTTACCATGCAGTACCTGGCAACCATGAACGATGATCAGACGCTGGTATTGTATAGCGGACATCCCATGGGACTTTTCCCTTCGCATAAAGATGCGCCGAGATTAGTGATCACTAATGGCATGATGATTCCAAATTACAGCAAGCCCGATGATCTTGAAAAATTTAATGCCATGGGCGTAACACAATACGGACAAATGACTGCCGGCAGTTTTATGTACATTGGTCCGCAAGGAATTGTACACGGCACTACCATAACCGTTATGAATGCCGCCCGCAAAAAATTCAAAACCGAAGCAGAACGCAAGGGTAAATTATTTGTAACCTGTGGTTTAGGCGGGATGAGCGGGGCTCAGCCGAAAGCCGCAAAAATTGCAGGTTTGGTTTCTATTACGGCTGAAATAAATCCCAAACCAGTTAAAACACGCCATACCCAAGGCTGGGTTGATGAAGTTTTTACTGACTTGAGTGCTTTGATGGCCCGTACAAAACAAGCCCAACAAAATAAAGAAGCCATTAGTTTAGCTTATGAAGGAAATGTGGTGGATTTGTGGGAACGCTTGCTGGTAGATAATATCACGGTTGATATTGGTTCAGACCAGTCATCCTTACATAACCCCTGGGCCGGGGGCTATTACCCGCAAGGTTTTTCACTGGAAGCATCCAATACCATGATGGCTGAAAATCCAACACAATTTAAAATAGAAGTTCAAAAAACACTGCGCACGCATGCCGAGTGCATCAATAAATTAGCGGCCAATGGGATGTACTTTTTCGATTACGGGAATGCTTTTTTATTGGAAGCGAGTCGTGCAGGTGCTGATATACTTGAAAAAAACGGAGATTTTAAATACAAAAGTTACGTGCAGGATATTTTAGGCCCTATGTGTTTTGATTATGGCTTTGGCCCGTTCCGCTGGGTTTGCAGCTCAGCAAAGCCTGAAGATTTGGCTATTACCGATAAGTTAGCCGAGCTGGTTCTTGAAGCTATTTATAAAGATGCGCCAGACGAAATTAAGCAACAGTTACACGACAATATGGTGTGGATTCGTGATGCACAACAAAATAATTTAGTCGTTGGATCTCAAGCCCGCATCTTATATGCCGACAGTGAGGGTCGGATCAAAATTGCTGAAGCCATTAACAAGGCCATCAAAGAAGGTAAAATTTCGGCGCCGGTTGTTTTAGGACGTGACCATCATGATGTGAGTGGCACCGATAGTCCCTATCGTGAAACGTCTAATATTTATGACGGTAGTAAATTTACTGCTGACATGGCAGTTCAGAATTTTGTAGGCGATGCTTTTCGCGGAGCAACCTGGATAAGTTTACATAATGGCGGTGGTGTTGGTTGGGGCGAAGTAATTAACGGCGGCTTTGGTTTGGTTCTTGACGGCAGTGAAGACGCCGAAAGGAAACTCAAACAAATGTTGTTCTGGGATGTCAATAACGGCATTGCCCGTCGCAGCTGGGCTCGCAACGAAGAAGCCTTATTTGCCATTAAACGCGAAATGGAGCGAAGTCCGGGCCTGAAGGTAACTTTGCCGAACCTGGTAGAAGACGCCATATTAAAAGACCTGGTTTAAGAGCACCATGTCACTTGGTAACGGGGCTAATAATTTTTGAATTTATTTTCTTGATTTTTGTTTTTCACACATTACATTTGTTTTACAATAATTAAAATAGTATGCGATATCTTTATATAAGTCTGATCTTGATTGTCTTTACATTTCATTCGAAGGCACAAGAAAGGCCCATAAATAAACTAACACTTGAAACAACGTATTCGTATGTTGAAATTCACAAATCGCTGCGCGACCTTATTGACGAGAGCAAGAAAGATAATTATTTTCATGATGAGTTTTTTAATGAGCTGCTTCGTAAAATAATTGTTGATAAGCGTTTTACCGAAGCTGAAAAAGTTCAACTCTTTTATTTGATGCAAAAAAAAATCGGCTATGCTTTTGTTGGCACCAATTATTTACCACCACAACAAAATTATTTTAACCATCACGCAGCTAAAGTTATTACCTGGCAAAAAACAAAAGCCGTCTTAAAAGATCTCAATTATAATGTAACCACCCTCATAAAATTAGTAAATGAAAATAGGGGCAAAGACAATGTTTTAGCCTCCAATGCCCTATTGCTCGCTAGTTTGTTAAATACCGATACGGTTTGCAAAACATTGGAGTATTTTACAAAAGCTGAATTTATTCTTCAAACAAAAAATCCCGACATTTTTAATCATGCTATTTGCATGAGCGCATCACTCATTCAAAATGATTTGATTACTTCAAACCTGATTGCAAACATCAAATCATTTAAATCAGAGTGTATGATAGAGGATGCGTTTTGTGCGCTTTACTCAAAAAATAATCCCGTTGCCACCATTCGTGACTATATCTTGCTTGAAAAAAATTCTTTAAATGATCTATCTATTCAAACGGCACTTTGCGCCCTTGCAAATCGTGTTTCTCCGGCTACGTTTCAAAAAAGTATCGAATCGCTTTGTAAGGAAACAAAAGAAAAATGGAAAACCGAACTTTGCACTAAAATTCTTTCCAAGTCTGTTCCTTTTAATTACACGCTTGCCAATAAAGACCAATTGGTAACCAAAAATTGGGATAATGTACAAATAAGTCTGTATATTGATGGGGTGTTGATTAGTAACGGCACATTACTTGAGTTCGACCCTAATTAGCTTCGCTAAACAGCGAATTGGCGCAAAGCGTTGACATGTTTTATTTTTTCAAATTCCGCGCTTTGGCTTCGTTTTAGCACGGTTTTTTGGTATTTTAGGCTTCTCTATTAACGACTATGAAAAAAATAATATTTGTTTATTCGATTGCCTTAACACTGGCTGTTACAAACAGCTTTGCTCAAAACAAACTCCTCACCATTCAGGAAGCAGTTTCAAAAGGCAGAACTGCATTGGCTCCAAAACGTTTACAAAACATTTCATTTATTGAAAATTCAAAAAAACTGTCTTACATAGACAATAATGAACTTTTTATTTTAAATGCGCCTGACGGAAAGCTTGTTAGTAGCTTAAATAAAGTAAAATTTAATCAAAATATAGCAGCGGCAGGGCTTGATACGGTTGCGGCCTACGAAGGACTGCGTTGGAAAAACGAACATGAGTTTTATTTCCTCACAAAAAAAGGCGAATACCTTTTTAATCTCGATAAAAAAACAGCAATAAAATCTGACCGCAAACAAAGCGATGCCACCCTTGAAAATCTGGATGAATATAAAGAAGGTGAAACATACGCCTATGTGAGTGACAATAATGTATTTGCATATGCAAACGGTCAGGTGAAACAGGTTACACAAGATGGTTCATATGAAATAGTAAATGGTAAAAGTGTACATCGCGATGAATTTGGTATTCACAAGGGAACCTACTGGAGCCCCAATGGCAATGCCCTGGCTTATTACCACATGGATCAAAGCGATGTGACAGATTATCCCATTATTGATTGGACTACTTATCCTGCCAAAAACAAAAACATTAAATACCCTATGGCCGGCGGTAAAAGCCATTATGTAACCCTTTTTGTTTACGACCTTAAAAAAGGAACGAGTGTAAAAATAAAAACCGAAGGCCCAAAAGATCAGTACCTCACTAACATTGCCTGGAGTCCGGATGAAAAAAAGATCTACATAGCAGTTCTCAACCGCGAACAATATTTCTGTAAACTCAATGAATACGATGCTGTTACCGGCAATTTTATAAAAACACTTTTTGAAGAGAAAGACGACAAGTATGTTGAACCTTTGCATGAAATGACCTTTGTAAAAAATAATCCTAGTCAATTCATTTGGCAAAGCCGCAAAGATGGTTTTATGCATTTTTATTTATACAATAGCGATGGGACATTAATCAAGCAACTTACCAAAGGTAATTGGGAAGTAAAAAGTGAAAATGGGTTTGATGAATCGGGGGGGCATTTATTTTTTCATGCCAATGAACAAAGTCCAGTAAATCAGGATTTTTATTCGGTGAATTTAAAAACCGGTGCCATGACTCGCCTTACACAGGGCAGCGGCTTTCACACGGTTACGTTGAGCAAAAAAGGTGATTTTGCTCTGGATAATTTTTCATCTTGTTATATTCCGCGCGAGTACCGTTTAATTACTACGGCTACGGGTAAATCAAACACTATTTATAAATCTGATAATCCAATTAAAGATTATAAACTAGGCCGCTGGGAATTATTTAGCATTAAAAACCGCGAAGGCACCGATTTATACTGCCGCCTGTTTAAACCGGTTGGTTTTGATAGTACAAAAAAATATCCTGTTTTAGTTTACTTGTATAATGGTCCGCATTCACAAATGGTTACCAATACCTGGATGGCCGGTGGTGAATTATGGTACCAGTACATGGCTGAAAAAGGGTTTATGGTATTTACGATTGATGGCAGAGGGACATCCTATCGCGGAAAAGCCTTTGAACAAGCTATTCACCGTCGATTAGGCGAAAAAGAAATGGAAGACCAGATGGAAGGGATTTCTTTTTTAAGTTCGATGCCTTATGTGGACGGAAACCGATTGGGAGCGCATGGCTGGAGTTTTGGTGGTTTTATGACCACTTCGCTAATGAGTCGTAAACCCGGTGTGTTTAAAGTTGGTGTAGCCGGCGGACCGGTAATAGATTGGAGTTACTACGAAATTATGTATGGGGAGCGATACATGGATATGCCACAGGAAAATAAAGAAGGTTACGAAGCCAATAATTTATTAAACCATGTTGGCAATTTAAAAGGTAAATTATTAATGATTCACGGAGCGCAAGATGATGTGGTTGTTTGGCAACACAGTATTATGTACCAAAAGAAAGCTGTTGACAAGGGCGTTCAACTCGATTATTATGTTTACCCGGGTCATCTGCACAATGTTATTGGAAAAGATCGGGTGCATTTGATGGAGAAGGTTACCAATTATTTTATCGATAATTTGTAAGCTTTTTTAAGTTATTTACCAGGTTTTCCATTCGGCAAATGAACTGTTTTCCGAGAATCTGTTTTTTAAATTAAAACTCAGTATTATTTCGATGCTATTATTTCCGTAGACATAGGGGTTGCCCGTGTTTAAACCATAGTCGTATCCAACACCAAGCCGAACCGTTTCACTTTGAAAACCAATATTAGCAGTAAGTGCATTTGCTTTCCTTGCCCCTAGTCCAATAAAAAATTCATTGTTCCAATTAAAATTAGCCGAGAAAAGAACATCTTTAAAATCCTTCTGACTAACAAATAAAGCGAAGAGCGACAGGTTAAGTTCTTCGATTAACTTCATCGCGTATGAACCGTGCAAATTTAATCGATAAGGTAAAGCCGATGCGCCCCAGAGACCTTCGTCGGGTTGATTAAGATGAAAAACAGCAAGACCAACATTTACATTTTTACTTTGCATTAAAACCGAAGCGCTTAAATCCAAATTACTTTTCTTTGCAGTAGCTCCTGTTGGTGGCGCTATAAATCGACGGGTGTCCCAAACATCGTTCTTCCTAAAATCGAGGGTGTCAATTGTTTTCAAATCTTGCAAAGCTAAACTTCTGCTAAAGTAAGTGGCCTGCAATGCCGGAATCAATCGTATTTTTTTACCGTATAAATAAATGTGTTGGGCATAAACGAGACTAATAGCATTACTTTTCATCTGACCGTTTTTTTGATCGTCGTATAAATACGAAACAGCGATACCTCCATTTATTGGCTTTATAAAAGCATCCAAGCTGGTATACCCTGTTTTCATGGGCACCGTCAGGTTTATGTCCTGTACTCGAAAAGCACTTTGTTCTCTTATATAACCATTGGTGCCGGCACAGGAAGGGTTAAGGTAAATAAGCGTTTGCCCGGTATTCGAAAAAAAAGCATCCTGTGAGAACACAGGAAAAATAGTTAAACTAAAAAAGAAAAATAAAATAAGGCCTCTAGTCATCGCAATGTTTTGGATAAATAAATTTAACACAAATTGAGCCCTGGTTCCAGAGCTCAATCATTAGTAATAAACATTGCTTATTTAATAGCTTTTAGACTAACTTATTTCTTTGCCATTAATTGTTCGATCTCATCTGCTTCAATGGGGATGTTTTTCATCAAATCCATTTGTCCGTTGGTGGTAACCAGAATATTATTTTCGATACGAATACCTAATCCTTCTTCAGGAATATAAATGCCGGGTTCAACTGTAAACACCATTCCCGCTTGCATCGGCTCCTGAAAGAAACCAACATCGTGAACATCCAAACCTAAAAAGTGACTGGTGCCATGCATGTAATATTTTTTATAGGCCGGCCAATTCGGATTTTGATTTTTTACATCCGCCGTCTTTAATAAACCCAAACCCAAAAGTTCTTCAGTCATCATACCACCAACCGCTTTGTTATACTTTTCAAACGTTTGGCCCGGCAATAAAAGTTTTGTGGCCGCGCGGTGTACACGCAATACCGCATTATAAACGTCTTTCTGGCGTTTTGTATATTTCCCGTTGATCGGAATAGAACGGGTGAGATCACTGGCATAATTGGCGTATTCAGCGGCAACATCCAACAAGATCACTTCTCCGTCTTTACATTGTTTGTTATTTTCTACATAATGTAATACGCAGGCATTTTTCCCCGAAGCCACAATGGGTCCGTATGCAAATCCCTGCGAGCGGTTACGAACAAATTCATGTATTAATTCTGCTTCAATCTCATATTCCCATACACCAGGTTTTATAAATGACAATAAACGACGAAATCCTTTTTCGGTGATATCGCAGGCTTGTTGAATTAGATCAATCTCTTGAGTGTTTTTAATAGCTCTGATCTTATGCATAATAGGCGCAGATCGCTCGTATTTATGCAACGGATACTTAGCCTTAAAGTTCTTATTATACCGTTCCGTAGCCGTTTCCGTCTCTATCCAGCGGCGCGTATGTTCATTTGAATTCAAATAAATATATTCTGCTTGAAATAAAAATGGTTTCATTAGTTTATCAAAATCCTGAAGCCAATATACTTGTTCGATCCCACTTACTGCTGTCGCTTGCTCCTTGTTTAATTTTGCGCCTTCCCAAATGGCAATAAGTTCACTGGTTTCTTTTACAAATAATATTTCCTTGTGTCGGCCATCTTTTACATCCGGATAAATCACCAGAATGGTTTCTTCCTGATCGACACCGCACAAATAAAACAGATCACTATTTTGTCTGAAACCCATACTACCATCGGCATTGGTAGGAAGTATGTCGTTACTTACAAAAATAGCCAGTGCGTTTGGTTTTAAATCGTCTTTAAATTTTTTTCTATTCTCAATAAACAGATTGTTATCAATGGCCTGATATTTCATAAGTACTTTGTTTTTGGTTTTTAAATCCTTGAGCTTTTTTGTAGGGACACTAAATTACTTATTTGCGTTCTCAAAAACAATAAATATGTGGGTAAAAGCGTTATGCATGACTGTTCTTCGAACCTTTACCACACTGCCATGCACCTATTATAGCTAACAGTCCTTTGCTTGATATTTGAAATGGATTCGAAAATGCCAAGTTGGTTAGGATAAGAATTTGACTTTTTTCAGTTCACGTCACTCGAACTTATCCAAACCCCAGCTATTTAGGGCGTTACAGCGCTTTAGCCATCAATTAATAATTTCACTAAAAAGGGTGTTTTTTTTAATTAAAAACTTATCTTTGCTCTTCAAGATAAAAAAACAATATGATTGATTTAACAGGAATAATTTCTATATCGGGCCAGCCGGGCTTGTATAAAATTGTAGCTCAAAGCAAAAACGGTATCATTGTTGAAGGCCTTTCTGACAAGAAACGTTTAAATGTATACGCCTCTACTAAAGTGTCAACACTTTCGGATATTAGTATGTTCACCACTGGTGATGATAAACCTATCGAAGAGATTATCACATCAGCTTTTGAAAAAGAAAAAGGTGGTCCCGCTATTGATAACAAGGCTGACGACAAAGCCATTGAAAAGTATTTTGGCGAGATTTTACCTGAATACGACAAGGAACGTGTTTATATCAGTAACATGCGTAAGCTCATTACCTGGTACAATGCCCTTCAAGCTTCCGGAAATCTGAAATTAAAAGAAGAAAATAAAGATTCGGATGATAAAACCGTTGCTTTAAAAACAGAAGATAAACCTAAGATCAAAAAAACGGCTACTAAAGACTCTTCTAAAGCTAAAACCAGTGTTGGCGTTAAAAAAACAACCGGTGTGCGTAAAACAGGCACCGCTTAAGGTTAGATATATTTTATGAAGAGCCGTTCAATTTGAGCGGCTTTTTTTTTGCTTCATAGGCATTAACAATAAGTGTAACTGATCTTACGTTATTAGCGTGACTATCATTCCATAAAAAAACACCCATGAAACAGTTTTTTACCTTTCTGCTACTTACCAATTATTTAATGGGTCAATCCTGGTTGCAGATCAGCAATTTTCCGGACGCTGCACGCGATGATGGCATTGGCGTTGCAGTAAATAATAAAGCGTATTTTGGTTTAGGTTTAAAAGTGGGTTGGGTTCTTGGAAACGACATCTATGCCTACGATGTAAGCACACATCAATGGATCGCCATTGCTCCTTTCCCTGCCGGGAAAGAACGTCAATATGCCTCTGCTTTTAGCGGCACTGATTGTTTTTATGTGTTTGGTGGTGATGCGCCTTCGGGTGCTTATAACGATCTTTATAAATATGATATTAGCAGCAATACCTGGTCTGTAATGGCCTCCAAGCCAGGCGTTGGATTAAAAGGCGCCAGTGTGATGCGTTTTGGCGATAAAGTGATCATTGCCGGAGGCGTCAATGTTACTGAGGGTCCGGTTAGTGATGACGTGTGGGAATATACGTTGAGTACAAATACTTGGTTGCAAAAAAATAATTTCCCTTTTGGTGGCCGGTGGCGGGCTTCAGCAGCCGTATTAAACAACAATGGCTACCTCTGCCACGGTAGAGATAATAATTATTCTTTCAGAAAAGAATTGTACAAATACACGCCATTAACCGATACTTGGACTAAGGTGAATGACTTTCCCGGCCTTGGCAGATCATACGTTTCATTGCAATGTGTAAACAATAAATTAATTTTGTTTGGGGGACAAGATACAACCGGAGCATTTCATCAGGATGTTTGGTATTACAATGAAACGGTAAACGCCTGGTATCAAGGGTCAAGTATTTCCGGTACTGCAAGGCGTGGCGACATGAGTTGTGTGATTGCCGAAAATTATTATTTCACCTGTGGGTTAGGGACTGGCGATACACGATTAAAAGAAACCTGGATGATGGATGTGCCGGTTGGCATGAATGAATATTATAAAAACACCGATTTCCGTTTTTTTCCAAATCCTGCTCACTCACAAATTCAATTGTGCTTAACTAATGCCACGTTTCAAAATCAGGAACTTACTTGTAGCATAGAGGATATGAGTGGCCGACAAGTGCTGGTCATACCTTTAAATTTTATGCAGGGAACGCATTCTACGTTCGGTGTGGAAGATTTAGAATGTGGCATCTACATTTTGAAAATAAGTAATAAAACGAAATTACTTACGGTAGAAAAACTAATAAAGCACTGAGTTATTTGTCTTTATAAATCACCATGTTGATGATGCCTTGTGTGGGGCTGGAATTATCGCTTAAAGACACTACAAATGGCTTGCGTTGACCTTCAAAACAGTTATAAACCACATAACCTTTGTCTTCGGTTGGGTTGGGGAGTTTGTTGGCGTAATAGTCTTTAAAATCACAAAACAAATAAGAACTTAATTCGAGATCGCTGGTGTTGATCTGTAAATTTATTTCTTCCAGACTGTCTTTATTAAGGGTGTATTCGATTGAGTAGTTTGTTAAACTATCGGCCTTATATTCATAATATAAATGCCCTTCTGAATTTTCAGAAGGTTCGGCCCCTTCTGCTTTTTTTATTTCTGTGGCATTGGCATTAAGATTCAAGCCTCTGAAAACGCCGTCCTTTGAGCGAATAATTTCATCAAGTAATATGTGATAACCCGGAAAAATGCGTGCTTTAATTTTTGGCTCCTCCTTCTTCACTTCGCTACAGGCAAAAGCTATCAGGATTAAACTTAAGGCTGTTACAAATATGTTAGCTCGTTTTTGCAAATGGGATATTAGCAGGTAAATATACTTAAATTCTTTAAGTAAATTATGCCCAATGAGTGAATGGCCGTGAATTTTAATTCAATTAAAATTCACGGTCTTATTGTAAAAATTTACCCGAATGATTTAAACCGGATGCGCTTCTGGAATTTTCTAGGCTTCTGCTTCTGCCTCATTCGCTCCTACTTCAGGACGCATTTGAGGAAAAAATAAAACCTCCTGTATGTTCACATTATTCGTGAACAACATCGTTAAACGATCAATACCAATGCCAATTCCGGCGGTTGGTGGCATACCGTATTCTAAAGCTCTTAAGAAATCATGATCAATAAACATGGCTTCATCATCACCTCTTTCTTGCAATTTCAATTGTTCTTCAAAACGTTCGCGTTGATCAAGAGGGTCGTTTAACTCACTGTAGGCATTTGCAATTTCTTTACCATTTACCATTAACTCAAAACGCTCAACAAGTCCTGCTGTAGTTCGGTGTTTTTTGGTAAGCGGACTCATCTCTAACGGATAATCGGTAATGAAAGTAGGTTGAATGTATTGCCCTTCACACTTCTCGCTGAAAATTTCATCTATCAGCTTTCCTTTACCCATGCTGGCTTCCATGTGAATGTTCAATTTATTACATACACCACGTAAGGCCTCTTCATCCATTCCGCTTATATCAATTCCGGTATGTTCTTTAATAGCATCATACATGGTGACACGTTTAAACGGCGCTTTAAAATCAATTTTTTTATCCCCAACGGTTAGCTCTGTGATGCCGTATAGATCCATGGCCACTTTTTCGAGCAAACGTTCCGAAAAATCCATCATCCAGTTATAATCTTTGTATGCCACATAAAACTCTAAAATGGTAAATTCAGGATTATGCGTGCGGTCCATTCCTTCATTTCTGAAATCTTTCGCAAATTCATAAACCCCTTCAAATCCGCCCACAATAAGGCGTTTGAGGTAAAGTTCATTTGCAATACGAAGGTATAAAGGAATGTTTAAAGCATTGTGATGGGTAATAAAAGGACGTGCCGTTGCACCGCCAGGAATACTTTGTAATATAGGCGTTTCAACTTCCAGCATGCCAGCGTTGTTTAAACTTTGACGAATGGAATTAACCAATTGCGTACGTTTTTTAAAGGTGTCGCGCACTTGTGGATTAATAATCAAATCAACATACCGCTGACGAAAACGAAATTCAGGATCGGTCACCTCATCAAATGAATTACCTGAATCGTCGGTCTTCACTATGGGTAGGGGTTTCAGCGACTTGCTCAATAATTTTAAGGAAGTAACATGTAAGGAGATTTCGCCGGTTTTTGTAGTAAACACATAACCCTCTAAGCCAATAATATCCCCAATGTCCATGAGTTTTTTCCAAACCACATCATACAGAGTTTTATCGTCACCCGGACAGATATCGTCTTTACGGATATAAATTTGTAAACGCCCTGTAGCATCCTGTATCACAGCGAAACAAGCCTTACCCATATCACGTACACTCATCAGTCGTCCCGCAATTGTAAGGTCCTTATAATTTAATTTATCACGTTCGTAATTTTCTTTAATATCAGCGGCATTGGCATTCACCTTAAATTCTTCAGCCGGATAGGCATTAATACCTAAAGCAGTTAAATCTGCTAATTTTTGTCTTCTTAATAGTTCTTGTTCGCTTAAATGAATCGACATTTTTGTAATTATTTTGGCTGCGAAAATACAGTATTATCTTGAAAATACGGCATTTGTTCATATAAATGCATTATTCTAATAAAATCAATACCCTGAAAATCAATAATTTGCACTTTTTGTTTAATCTTTTTGCTATATCATTAAACAAAACCATATCTTCGTCTCAGAAAATTATCTTTTACTTAATGACAGCTATAGAATTTAATACTCGAATTATTCAAGAAAAATCGTCACTTAGAAATTTCGCTTTAAGCCTTACGCACAATTCGGAAGACGCTCATGACTTGTTACAAGATACTTACGTGAAGGCGATTACCTACCGTAGTAAATTTGAAGACACTAGTAATTTAAGAGCCTGGTTGTTTACCATTATGAAAAACACTTTTATAAATGCCTACCGTCGCAATGTTAAAACTAAATCACTAATAAGTAAAGGTGATGATATCGCCATGAACCGTGCATTTAAACAAAATAGTTATGATCACAGCGACAGTCGCATGAATGCAAAAGAAATAATTCGCCACATTGAAAGTTTAGATGATGACTACAAAGTGCCATTTACACGTTATTACAATGGCTACAAATACGAAGAAATTGCCAAAGAAATGCATTTACCTTTAGGGACAATTAAAAGCCGAATCTTTATTGCCAGAAAAATATTAATGGAGTCGCTTAAACATTTTGCAAATTAATTGCCATCATGTCGCATCTACCGAATCATAAGAATGAGGTTAGTGTTTTCTGGTTTAGACGCGACTTACGTTTACACGACAATGCCGGTCTGTTTCACGCCTTAAAAGAAAACAAGCAGGTGTTGCCGGTTTTTATTTTTGACACGAATATCCTTTCCCGATTAGAAGATCCTTACGACCGGCGCGTTGATTTTATTCATCAGGCACTAACTCAAATTCAGAATGAACTAGTGGTGCTGGGCTCATCCTTGCATGTGATACATGATACCCCCCTGCAGGCTTTTAAAAAACTTAGTCGCGCGCATAAAATAACGTCGGTTTATACCAATCACGATTATGAAGATTACGCCACAGGACGGGATGCAGAGGTGCTTGAGCTCTTCTCTGAAAACAACATTGTTTTTAAAACTTTTAAAGACCAGTGTATATTTGAAAAAACAGAAGTGTGCAAAGAAGACGGCACACCTTATTCCATTTTTACGCCTTACAGCAAAAAATGGAAATCGCAATTAAAACCCTTTTATTATAAAACCTATCCCAGTGTAAATTACTTTGGCAACTTTTACCAAACTATAGCCAAAGCCTTGCCAACGCTAGAAAGTATGGGCTTTTTAAAAACAGATATTTTACTTAAAAAACATACCCGTATAGATGCCTTGTTAATTCGGAACTATAAAGAACAACGCGATTTTCCAGCGCTTGAAGGCACCAGCAGATTAAGTATTCAGTTACGTTTTGGCACAATAAGTATTCGTGCATTGGTTGCTAAAGCATTACCCTTAAGTGAAACTTGGCTAAATGAACTTATCTGGCGTGATTTCTACATGATGATCTTGAGTAATTTTCCGAACGTCGTAAACCATAGTTTTAAAAAGAATTATGAATTTATCCCCTGGAGAAATAACGAAGTCGAATTTGAAAAATGGTGTGTTGGCAAAACCGGGTTCCCCATTGTGGATGCTGGGATGCGAGAACTGAATACAACAGGTTTTATGCATAATCGGGTGCGAATGATCGTGAGTAGTTTTTTAGTGAAAGACCTCTTAATTGATTGGCGATGGGGTGAAGCTTATTTTGCAAAAAAATTAAATGACTTTGATTTAAGTGCTAACAATGGCGGCTGGCAATGGGCTGCGGGTTGTGGCTGTGATGCGGCTCCGTACTTCAGAGTGTTTAACCCCTATGAACAACAAAAGAAATTTGACCCTGATTTTAAATACATCAAAAAATGGATTCCCGAATTCGGAAGCCTAAATTATCCAATCCCTATGTTAGACCATGCTCAGGCAAGGCTTAGGGTTCTATCGGTGTATAAAACAGCTTTACAGGAAAGTCGTCAGATGAGCTTGTTTTAAAGCCTTATGATCGTACCAATTTAATGATGCGAAGTTTGTCTAGTAAAAGAATAACCGGATATGCCGGGTCAATTTCCCACCATTTAGCAGCGAAATTTGGTCGTGACCCTGCCTGATGATGGTTGTTTTGGAATAACTCACCCAATAATAAAAAATCAATAAATAACGTATTACGTGATTTATCAGGGCAATCAAAATTACGGTAACCGTATTTATGTCCGGCCCAGTTCACTATAGCGCCTTGTATGGGCCCGATCAAAAAGTGAATTGGTAATAACAAAAACATCCACCAATGTGTTGCAAATACAATGTAAAACGCTATGTAACCTGCCGCGAAAGTTAAACGTGATACCCAGCTGTCGGCAACACGATCAATAACTGGATATTCAGGAAAATTACGATCAAATTTTTCATCAACCACTACACGTTTATTCAGCACATCGTTATAAATTTTACGGGTGTGCATCATCATAGTAAAGGCTTCCTTAAAAAAATGCGGCGTGTGCGGATCTTTTTCAGTATCACTGTAGGCATGATGCATGCGGTGTAAAATGGCATAAGCGCGTGCATTTAAATAAGAAGAGCCCTGCGTAACCCAGGAAAAAACATAAAAGAATTTTTCCCACGATTTACTCATGGTAAACATTTTATGCGCCGAATAACGGTGCAAAAAAAAAGTTTGTCCGAATAAAGAAAGGTACCAGTGAAGGATTAAAAAAATAAGTATGATCATGATGTCGTATTTCGTAAGGTCAGTATTTTAAATCAATTGGCAAGTTAATCTCGCTCAATATGTGCTTATTTAACAGTAACAACGTATTACTGATATTGTTTTGTGTTCCTTAATTAATATGGGATTTGTCGCCCTTTAAAACAAAAAACCTTTAGTTTCGCAAAAGGTTTAATAGTAGTAATCCGGCTTCTATCCTTTTAAAGCCTCTGCCCCGCCAACAATCTCGAGGATCTCTTTCGTAATAGAAGCCTGCCGGGCCTTGTTGTACATAATCTTAAGGTCGCGTTGCATAGCTTTAGCGTTATCGGTTGCTTTGTGCATCGCTGTCATACGGGCACCGTGCTCGCTGGCAAATGAATCCAATAAGGCTTTGTATAACTGCGTTTTAACTGAACGGGGAATCAATTCGTTAACGATATACTCTTGATTTGGCTCAAAAATATAATCCGTGTTGCTGGTTTTTTTAGTTTCGGTATTGGTAGAAACCACCGGCAATAATTGTTCTTCGGTAGGGATTTGTACTGCAGCATTTCTGAACTGATTGTATATAACCACTACTTTATCGAATTCTTTATTCAAAAATGTTTCAATTACTTTTTCAGAAATGGCTACAGAATTCTCGTAGTTTAAATGATCAAGAATTTTTGAAACATTGTGTGCAAACTGATCATCATGGATCCCCAGTTTACTGTGAACGCCATGAATACCATAAGGGGTGCGACGGAAAGCATCGTTGGCTTTTTTACCAATTGAAACCACAAACACATTTTGCCCTTTGAAATCATTATTAATTAAACTCCAGGTTTTTTTAATGATGTTTGCATTAAAACCACCGGCTAATCCACGATTAGAAGAGATCGCAATTAACAGCACGTTTTTTCCGCCTGTATTTCTGGCGTACACGTTTTCAGAAGCATCCACGCTTGAACTTACATTCTCTAAAATTTCTTTTAGTTTGTTGGCGTAAGGACGCATTTGAACGATGGCATCCTGCGCGCGTTTTAACTTAGCAGCACTCACCATTTTCATGGCGCTGGTAATCTGCATGGTTGATCCAACCGAGGTGATTTTATTTCTTACTTCCTTTAAACTAGGCATTTTGTGGTAATTTGCTGTTTAATTTTTTTAGGAAAGCCCGGTAATTAAACCGGACTTTCGCTGTTCTCAAATTAGTTATATTTTGCTAACAAATCGTTAGCACAAACCTCAAGTGTTTTGGTGATGTCGTCGTTAAACTGACCTGCTTTAAGTGCATCTAAAGTAGATTTGTTTTTACGCTCCATCATGTCTAAGAATTCTTTTTCAAACTCACTCACTTTATTTACCGGAACACTTCTTAATAAGTTTTTAGTTCCTAAATAAATAATAGCAATTTGTTGTTCTACACGGTAAGGTGAGAACTGGGCTTGTTTTAAGATCTCTGTGTTGCGGGCACCTTTATCAAGAACCGATTTAGTAGCGGCATCCAAATCAGAACCGAATTTAGAGAATGCCTCTAACTCACGGTATTGAGCCTGATCTAATTTTAAAGTGCCTGCTACTTTTTTCATTGATTTAATTTGAGCGTTACCACCCACCCGTGATACAGAAATACCTACGTTAATAGCGGGACGAATACCGGCATTAAACAAGTTGGTTTCAAGGAAAATCTGACCGTCGGTAATTGAAATTACGTTGGTTGGAATATAAGCCGAAACGTCACCTGCCTGTGTTTCAATAATAGGTAAAGCGGTTAATGAACCTCCGCCTTTTACCATACCTTTTAACGATTCAGGTAAATCATTCATGCTTTGAGCAATTGAATCATTCGAGTTGATCTTCGCGGCACGTTCTAATAATCTACTATGTAAGTAAAACACATCACCCGGATATGCTTCACGTCCCGGTGGACGACGTAATAATAACGATACCTCACGATATGCAACCGCTTGTTTTGATAAATCGTCAAATACAATCAAAGCCGGACGGCCGGTATCGCGGAAAAATTCTCCGATGGCAGCACCTGAGAACGGAGCGTAGAACTGAAGTGGAGCAGGATCGGCAGCACTTGCAGCAACAATCACCGTGTAAGGCATTGCACCATTTTCTTCTAACACACGTACTACGTTAGCTACCGTTGAGGCTTTTTGCCCGATAGCTACATAAATACAAAATACAGGTTTACCTGCATCATAAAATTCTTTTTGATTAATAATGGTATCAATACAAACAGCTGTTTTACCAATCTGACGATCACCAATAACTAACTCACGTTGTCCACGTCCGATAGGAATCATGGCGTCGATAGCTTTTATACCGGTTTGTAATGGCTCAGTAACCGGTTGGCGGTAAATAACCCCCGGAGCCTTACGTTCGATAGGCATTTCATAGGTCGTTCCCTGAATAGGGCCTTTACCGTCGATAGGCATCCCTAATGTATCCACTACGCGTCCTAACATGCCTTCACCTACTTTTATAGAAGCAATACGTTTGGTACGTTTACATGAACTGCCTTCTTTAATTCCTTCACTTGAACCTAATAATACGGCTCCAACGTTGTCCTCTTCAAGGTTCAACACAATGGCTTGTACACCTGTTTCAAATTCAATCAACTCACCTGATTGAACCTTGGATAAGCCGTAAATGCGGGCAATACCATCACCTACCTGTAATACGGATCCTACTTCTTCTAATTCCGCTTCACTTTTGAAGCCGCTTAATTGTTGTCTTAAAATTGCAGATACTTCTGCCGGTTTTATTTCAGCCATGTTTATATGGGGTGTATACGATTAATTTAATCCTTTATTTACTAATTCCTTTTTTAAATTGTTCAGTTGTCTTGCAACCGTTTTGTCAACCTGTTTGTCGCCGATTTTCAGAATAAATCCGCCAATGGTTGACGGATCAATCTTTTCGGTCAGTTCCACTTCGCCATTCATTTGTGATTTCACTAAATCCATCACTTTTTGTTTGGTAGCTGCATCCAATCCTTTTGCAGTGGTAACCACTGCAGTAAAAATATTTTTATTGATCTTGTATTGCTCATCAAAAGCAAGTGCAATTTCAGAAACGAGCGATTCGCGGTGTTTGTTGGTGATCAGGTTTAAAAAAGACAATGACAATTCGCTGATCTTTCCTTTAAAAAGAGAAGAAAGTACAGCTAACTTTTTATCTGTTTTAATTACCGGACTGTTAAGAAACAAAATGAATTCGCGGTTTTCCTTACACACCTGCTCAATGGTCTTCATATCGGCACGTACAGCTTCAAGCTGTTTCGATTCGATGGCAAGCTCCATTAGAGATTTAGCGTATCTGTATGCTACTATCATCTTAATTCAGGTTAACGTCTTTCATTAAATTAGTAACTAAAGTCTTTTGTTTTTCGTCGTTCGATAATTCAGACTTCAGTATTTTTTCAGCAATTTCAATAGAAAGAACAGCAACCTGTTTTTTCAATTCATCGATGGCTGCATTTTTTTCGTTGGTTATTTGCTCACGAGCAGAAGTCAAGATACGATCGGACTCGGCGCTGGCTTTATGTTTCGCTTCTGCAATAATAGCGTCTTTCGTTTCGCGGGCTTCTTTTAAAAGGGTATCACGCTCGGCACGGGCATTTGCCAGAATCACGTCATTGGCCGATTTTAATTCCCGCATGTCGTTCAGCGCGCTTTCGGCACTGGCTAATGCTTTTTCAATGCCTTCTTCACGGGTTTTAATAGCATTCAGAATTGGCTTCCATGCAAATTTACCAAGTATTACAACTAATAATACAAAGGTAATGCTGGTCCAAAAAATCAAACCTATTCCCGGTTCAATTAAACTTGCTAAAATGACTGTGCTAAACATGTTCTATTTTTTAATTAATTTTTGTTCTCATTTAATAAATCAAGGCCTTTACCAACCGTAAAGGCCTTGATTTGATCATTTAAAATTACTTGATCAAAGAAACTACTACCCCGAAAAGAGCTACACCTTCTACAAGGGCTGCTGCGATCAACATAGTTGTTGTAATTTTTCCTGATGCTTCTGGTTGACGTGCAATGGCATCCATTGCGTGTCCACCAATTTGTCCGATACCGATGCCGGCGCCAATTACGGCTAAACCTGCACCTACTGCTGCGATACTTCCTGTCATTTTTTGGTTTTTTATGTATTAATTAAACAAAAATTCTACTTAGTGATGAGCTTCTGCAAGCTTATCGTCATCTTTATTATGCGCGCCGTCCTCGTTGGTATCTGCTACGGCAGAGCCAATAAACAAAGAGGTTAACATGGTAAAAATATAGGCCTGTAAAACCGCTACTAATACCTCGAGAATGTCGATGAATAAGGCAAAGGCAACAGAAATAGGCGAAATATAAATGCTTTTGAAAATAAAGATTAAACCAACTAATGAGATGATAATGATGTGGCCCGCACTGATGTTAGCGAACAAACGAATCATTAAAGCAAATGGTTTGGTTAAAATACCAATGATTTCAATTGGAATTAAAATCGGCCAGATGGCTTTTGGCGCATGCGGTAAAAAAATATGTGACCAGTAATGTTTATTACCATTGATGTTGGTAAGAATGAGCGTACACACCGATAATACCAAGGTAAAGGCAATGTTACCGGTTAAGTTGGCGCTAATAGGCACTAAACCAAATACGTTATTAATGAGAATTAAAAAGAAAACCGTTAATAAATAAGGGGTGAACTTTTCACCTTTAGGTCCAATATTTTCTTTAGCCAGATCATCACGCACAAACACGATCAAAGGCTCAAGAAATGACTGTTTGCCTTTTGGAGCTGAAGTAACGCCGTGTGATTTATAAGCTCTGGCTACTGATGTAAACAAAAGAATCAAGATTAATCCTGATAAAACCAATTGTGTAGCGTTTTTTGTTAAAGAAAAGTCAAGTGGAGCGGCATTAGATAAAACGTTTTCGTTTTTTTCGTTTTTACTCATGCTTAAGTACTGCCCTTCTTCGTTTGGCGTTTCAGAAGCATAATATATACCTTCTTCATAGTTCACAAAACGCTGACCACTCACTTTCGCAACCACGGTTCCATGAGCATCGTGATGAAAAGCGGATGATAAAAAGAAAACCAGTCCATTTTCGGTTTTTAAAATCACCGGTAATGGAATTGAAACAGCATCGTGACCTTCGCCCCATAAATGCCATGAATGTGAATCTAAAATGTGTTCAAAAGCGATTTTTGAAATATCCACTGGAGCATCGGCATTTTGGTGCCCTTCGGCAGTTGCTTCTGCATGATGCTCACTTGTAGTAACTGCATGAACTGAATCAGCAGGACTTACAGGTTCAGAGCTAAAGCCAAAAACTGAAATAAAAACGAAAAGTATTGCTAAAATGGCTTGTTTGGCCCTGTAAGTATTGATTTTGTTGGTCATTTGCAAAAAAAATCTAACTGATTTTGAATTCGGGTGCAAATGTAGGTAATTTCCGAGTAAAAACAATACTATTTAGGATGGAAATTTTAAGATTAAAAGAGTTTTCTGCCAATAATCATGATTTCGCACAAATTCTATTAGTTTTGCCCCATGAACTATTGGTTAATTAAGTCAGAACCCTTTAAATACAGCTGGGATCAGTTTAAAAAAGATAAAAAAACCGGGTGGGACGGGGTGAGGAATTACGCGGCTCGCAACAACCTCAGAGAGATGAAAAAAGGTGACCTGGCTTTTTTTTACCACAGTAACGAAGGCATGGAAATTGTTGGCATTGCAAAAGTGGTAAAAGAGAATTATCAAGATCCAACCACTGATGAAACCGCATGGTTGTCTGTTGATTTTGCGCCTTATAAAGACCTCAAAACGCCAGTACGTTTAGAACAATTAAAAAAAGACCCTTTTTTTAATACCATGGACCTCATTAGGCTTTCGCGTTTAAGTGTAGGAAGGGTAAACGAAACGGAGTTTTTTAAAATATGTGAGCTGGGGAAAACAAGCTTTTAACCGTTCAACATTCTGAAAGATTACCCAAATCTCATTTAGAAGGTTTCGAGAAAGCCAATGGCCTTAGTTAACCTTTCATCCGCACTTCCGGTAATGATGACATAAGGCGTTCCGGTTGTTTTAACCTCAGCCAAATTCATGTCAAATAAAAGCTCGCGACTGTGTTTGTTTTGCCTTTGTGCATCAGCAGTCCAGGGCATTTCATTATTAGTAATGAGAAATAGATCGTATTTTACCTGTCGCAAATTCTCTTCAATAACATCAGGTGTTTGTTTAAATTCCAGCTCTGCCCAGATCTTTAGTGTAATTAATGTTGTATCACAAAACAAAAATCCATTCGCCTTCTGAATGACGTCATTTTCAATCTCCATTTGTTTTTTGGCAATAATCACCAAATCCTCCAACGTATAATTATAAATATCAGAATTATTAAAATACTCTCTGGCGTATTCAGGCACCCAAACCGTTTTATAATGGTTTGCCAGAGCTTCGCAAAGCCAGGTCTTGCCGGTACTTTCGGCCCCAATGACAGCTATTTTCAAGACAGGTCTTTTTTCCATTTTAACCAGCCATAAAAGGCAATTAGCGTAAAAACTAAATTTAAAACTGCAAAAAGCCACATGCCTTTAATGCCATAAAGTACGATGTAAGAAGCGTCAATTACAACCCAAAGCGCCCAGTTTTCGAGCAATTTTTTGGTCATCATAAAAGTGGTGGTTAAACTGGCGGCAGTTAGAATTGCATCAAAAGCAGGTTTATCGCCTCCAAAATAGATCAATAAATAATAATAGGTGATTGCTTGCATTGCAGTAATAACAAGCAATGAAGGGATAGATTTAGGATCCATGCGTTTTATAACGAATGCTTCATCTTTCTTTTTATTCCAATAGATCCAACCATATAAACCGGCGAAAAAATAAAATACCTGCAGGGCCATGTCTCCATATAAGTGCACCTGATAAAATTCAACAATAGAAGTTACTACCGCAATAAGTGCAAATAGCCAGCACCAGATGTTTTGTTTAATGGTAAGCCAAACGCCCAGAGTTCCGGTAATGAGCGCTATGATGCCGAGTACTGACATTATTCCAGTTCGATGTTTTGATTTTTAAATTCCGCTAAAACAGTCATAAAGTTTTCGTAGGGCATATCGGCATTCCACAAATACGAGTTAAACGCAATGCCGTCAAAACCCATGCTGGCGGCTCTTTTAATGGTGGCGGGTGAAGTGCCTCCTCGTGCAATTAATTTTTTTCCGGAATTCTTATTTGCGGCAACAATACCTTCTTCATAAAAACCACTGTACAAATCTCCGGTCATGTTATTAAACATGGTACCAATCAAAAAGTAATCAAAGTTCTGTTCTTCTTTAGTATACACTTGCTGTAAACGAGAGTAAGAGCGGCTTTTAGAAGTTTGTCCGAATTTAAATTTTAAACGCATGCGGATATACCAGTATCGCCAATTCGTAGATAAATGTATCCTGCTCAAATGAATTCCTTTGAGCGTAAACTTTAAAGCGAGATTATGGTGCGAATGGATGACAATGCGGTTATGAAAATGTATCGGAATTTCTTTCAGGTATTCGGCCATTTGATTGGTAGAATGTTTTGGTTTTCGCAAATGGAGTGTCTTTAACCCACTTTCAAACATCTTGGTAATCAGGCTCTGTTCATCCGGCACATCCTTTGAAGGAGTTATCACAATCAATTTCATAGTTTATCTTTAAGCTACCCGAGCAAGATTGGGACAACTGTAATGCTCAAAAAGCAGAACTTATCTTAGTTAATAAATATACATTTTTTTCTAAAGCATTCCCTATAACTACCATATTAGCTCCTGCCAAAATTACCTCTCTGGTTTTCTTGGCCGAGTCAATTCCTCCGCCAACAATGATAGGCAGATTAATTTGTTTTTTTATATCACGAATCAATGTACCTGCAATTTTTGTTTTGGCGCCACTACCCGCTTCCAGATAAACTGCCTGAAAACCCAATTGTTCAGCGGCAATGGCTGTATTTATAATATAAGATTTATTGGAGGGGTCGAGTGGTTTGGTTTTACTTACTTTTTGTGTGGTAGATTGTTTCCCCCCATCAATCAGCAGATATGCAGTAGATAAATAATTTAACTTCATGCGCTTAATAATTGGCGCAGCTTTGATGTGTTTTTCAATGAGGTAATCAGGATTTCGTCCCGACAATAAACTCAATAATAGCAACCCATCCGCATCTTTTGTGAGTTGCGTTTCATCGCCCGGAAATAAGATTACCGGAATTTTAGAAATTTTTTTAATGGCTCGAACCGTTTTTGCAATGTCGCCGGTTTCAATTTTACTGCCGCCTACCAAAAAACAAGCTACCTTAGCTTGGTTGGCCAATTGTACAACTAAGGGGTTATATTTATCAGGATCGATAAGTACCGCCAACATTGGCTTGGCATCTGATTTCAACTTTTTTATGAATTTTTTAAATCCCATTTAACACATACACTAAGCGGTACTCGTCTACTTTTTCGCTGTGAAGCTTGAAGCTCTTTATCGGTTTATCTGATTCAATGTTACCAATTAATTCCGAATCGTTAAGCCATTCTACCGATAAATCTTTACTAAAATCGAGCCCCTTTAACCCATGTAGTTTATAAAGGGCCTCCTTGGCTGCCCAAAAGGTGATGAGCTTGTCTACCTCATTATTAGCGAAAAGCTTTTCTTTGGGATTTAAAAATTTATGTTGAATGCTCAATACTTTATCACGGATTAGTTCGATGTCGATACCTGTGTTTTCGCGGGTGTTTAGAATAATGGCGAGTTTGTTGTGCGAATGCGAAATGGAAATGTGGCATGGACTTTCTTTTAAATAGGGCTTATTTTGGGGGCTGTAATACAATTCAAATGGCATATTGTTTAGAAGTTCACTTAATAAATAAAGGCTTGCTTTTTTCTCTACTTCCCGCTTTATTTTAATGCCTTCCCGCTTCGAAAAAGCCTCTAAATCAAGCATTCCCAGACTAATATGCGCATTTATTTTTCTTATCCTTACCACTTAATAAATAGTTGAGAATTACAAACTTATGACTTATCTTTGTAATCCTTAAAAAAATAAATTTTTAATAGATAAAACATGTCAGTAACAGCCACAAAGTACCTAGCGTACAAAGTAAAAGACATCTCGTTAGCAGAATGGGGTCGTAAAGAAATAAAATTAGCCGAGGAAGAAATGCCGGGCTTAATGTCGCTTCGTAAAGAATACGGCGCTTCAAAACCATTAAAAGGTGCTCGTATTGCAGGTTGTTTGCACATGACCATTCAAACAGCTGTATTAATTGAAACCTTAAAAGAATTAGGTGCTGAAGTAACCTGGAGTTCTTGTAATATTTTCTCAACGCAAGATCATGCTGCTGCTGCTATTGCTGCTGCCGGTTTTCAGGTGTACGCCTGGAAAGGCATGACCGCTGAAGAGTTTGACTGGTGTATCGAACAAACTTTATGGTTTGGTGAAGAACGTCAGCCTTTAAATATGATTTTAGATGATGGTGGTGATTTAACCAACATGGTGTTTGATCAGTTTCCTGAATTAGCAGCAGCCATCAGAGGTTTATCGGAAGAAACCACAACCGGCGTTCACCGTTTGTATGAACGTATGGCAAAAGGAACGTTATTGTTACCGGCGATAAACGTTAATGACTCCGTTACCAAATCAAAATTTGATAATAAATACGGTTGTCGCGAATCACTGGTAGATGCGATTCGTAGAGCTACCGATGTGATGATGGCAGGAAAAGTGGCTGTTGTTGCCGGATACGGTGATGTTGGAAAAGGTTCGGCCTTGTCTTTATCATCTCAAGGTGTACGTGTGATTGTAACTGAAATCGATCCGATTTGTGCTTTACAAGCGGCAATGGACGGTTACCAAGTTCAAAAAATGGAGAACGCTGTTAAAATTGCTGATATCATTGTAACTACTACCGGTAACAAAGACATCGTTGTTGGACGTCATTTTGAATCGATGAAACACGGCGCTATTGTTTGTAACATAGGTCACTTCGATACTGAAATCGATATGGCTTGGTTAAACAAAACGTATGGTAAAACTAAAGATACTATTAAACCACAGGTTGATAAATATACCATCAATGGTAGAGACATTATTGTTTTAGCTGAAGGTCGTTTAGTGAATTTAGGTTGCGCTACAGGTCATCCAAGTTTTGTAATGAGTAACTCCTTCACTAACCAAACATTGGCTCAATTAGAATTATGGACTAACACTGCAGCATACGAGAAAAAAGTATACGTGTTACCAAAAATTTTAGATGAGAAAGTAGCTCGTTTACACTTAGCAAAAATTGGTGTTGAATTAGATACTTTAAACAAAGAACAAGCTGATTATATTGGCGTAAAAGTAGAAGGTCCGTTTAAATCGGATGCCTACAGATACTAGTTCTTAAATTAACCTTCGACTGCACTCAAGGTGCAATCTTCATAATTAAACCTCAACAAATCTGTTGGGGTTTTTTATTGCTTTTTTTTAGGCAGACTTCGAATCATTTCCCCAAAATTTTGTTTTTTATACATGGCGTTAATCACATTTACTATGCGACCTGCTTTAGTTGCCTCAGCTTTGGCGGTGTAAATGTAGCGATGAAAATAATTGCGATGGGATAATAAAAGTGAATTAAATTGTTTCAATGCTATAGGGTCCTCATTTAAACAAGCCATCAATTCGAGTGATTGTAATGGTTCCGATTCATCCAATTCAAATTTTACATGTAAGGTGGCCCCTTCTTTTTTTCCGAGTTTTTTTCGCAACTCCCCATTAATGGCGATAATAAAATTACCCTCACCAATGGGATACGAAGCCAGTCGCTCAAATTTTACATCATCCATTAAACCTTTAATGCGAAATTCTTTTTTTGTTTTTAATTTGAGTTTAGTAACTATGTCAGGAGGAATATCCACGTATGCCCAACCGGTTTTTTCACCTTTTGAAGCAAATTTTTGAATGATTGATTTGAAGGAATGCATCGTTTATTTAAATACAAATTTCACGAATTAACAGCAATTCGCAAAAACCAAAACTAAATAAATGAGTGAAACTTTTGACTTACACTTTTTGCAATTCAATTACCGTAATCTCAGGCCAAATGCCCAATCGTCCGGGATATCCTAAAAAACCAAGGCCACGGTTTACATATAAAAACTGTTTCCCGTTTTTGTAAAGTCCTGCCCAGTTTTTATAAATGTATTGTACCGGACTCCATTTTAATCCCGGAATTTCTATGCCTAACTGCATGCCATGTGTATGGCCACTAAGCGTGAGATCTATATCCGGGTACTCGGGTTGCACCTGTTTGTCCCAATGACTCGGATCATGACTCATTAATATTTTATAGGCATAATCTTCTGTACCTTTGTGAGCGAGCTCCATTTTGCCGTACTTAGGGAAGCGTAAACTTCCTCCCCAATTTTCAATTCCCAACAAGGCAATCTTCTGTCCATCTTTTTCAATGGCCACATGCTCATTCATCAGTAAGCGCCAGCCCGCCTTTTCTTGCGTGGTTTTAAGTTGTTCTAAATTCTCATGTTTGGCTTCCTTACTCTCCCACTCCACATAATCACCATAATCGTGATTCCCTAAAACAGAATACACCCCATACGGGGCTTTTAATTTGCTGTAAACCTCTTCAAAGCCTTTCGTTTCAGAACTGGTATTGTTTACCAAATCGCCGGTAAACAAAATCATGTCGGCGCCCTGTTGCATCACAATGTCAAATGCCTTATGCAAGGCTGTATTATCGATAAACGAACCGGTATGAATATCGGATAACTGTACAATTTTAAAGCCATTAAAAGCCTCCGGTAAATGAGAGGAAGGCACTGTAACCTTGTGGACCTTGTATTTGTATGCTCCGCGGATAATCCCATATACAAAGCCTATGGCAGGAATAACCGTAAAGGTAACGGCTAATTGCGAAAAAAACTTTAATCGGCTAATTCCCCTTGAAGCTATTTGCACCTCCTCTGATCTAGTCTGGAACAAAGAAAAAATCCATCTGAAAAGGCGAAATAAATCATCTACAATAAGAAATACACAGCCAATTAATTTGCAAAGCATGATGATTAACACCACGGCTGCCACAAAACGGAAGAAATTATTCCATTGTGGCGGAGGGTAAACCAACGAAATGAGACCGATCAAAACACTGATGCCTGCAAAGGCATAAGCAGTCCACATCACGACGCTTTTTCGGCTCTGTGAAAAATCCTGTACAAAAGTCTTAACGGCTTGCATAAAGTACAGTTCAATGACCAGAATAAGACTGAAAAAAATTAAAAAACGAAAAAACATAAGTTAAGTTAGGGTGTCGAAATTACTCATATTGACCTTTTGTATCTACACACCAATGTTAATTAATTCCAAAATCGGCCAACGGTACCTTGGTGCTTTCTTTTACTTTTGACTAATAAACAATTTTGTAATCAAATTCAACAATGGCAAAAACACGGGTAGGAATCATTTTCGGAGGGCAAAGCAAAGAACGTGAAATCTCTTTTGCCGGTGGCCGCACGGTATACGACAATTTAAATAAAGCCTTATTTGAAGCAATTCCTGTTTTTGTTGACAGCTTTGGAAATTTTATTGAATTAAACTGGGAATTTATTTACAAAGGAACTATCCGCGATTTTTATCCGCCGGTGGCCTTTTTGCCAGCCGAATCAGGTTTTCAGCTCTATGCCGAAAATTTAGGCGCCCTCATCCAAACACAACAAAACGAACTCATAACTTCCATTGGAAAAAAATTAGAGATCCATGACTTAAAACAAAAGATCGATTTTGCTTTTTTATGTCTGCACGGACCCTTTGGGGAAGACGGGCGCATACAAGGACTCTTCGAATACCATCAGATTCCATACAGTGGTTCCGGCATATTAGCTTCGGCCATAGGCATTGATAAGGCGGTTCAAAAAGAACTCATGATCAACAAAGGATTTAATAGTCCGGCGTATATTACCATTGATAGAAATGACTGGATCAACGGTAATGCAAAAAATGCTTTTAAAACTGTTTCCGAAAAAATAGGCTTTCCTTGCGTGATTAAGCCTGCCAATCAGGGTTCGAGTATTGGCGTGAGCATTATAAATTCGGCTAATGAGCTTGAATTTATGAAGGCTGTTGAAAAAGCGTTGTTTACGCGTTGGCTCGATGCCAAGGAATGGCAAGCGCTTTCAGAGACCGATAAATTTAATTTAGTTAAAAGTCTGGCTGATATTCGTGAAGGTATTGGAATGCCACTAATCATTTCTCATCCTAAAACTTTAAACGCTCCTGTCATTTACGACCCGAATGAATTACTTAAGTATTTAAATGCCCATTTAAAAGAAGATGGTTTTGTGATAGAAAGCATTGACGGTGAAAGCACCGTATTGGTTGAAGGTTTTATTGAAGGCAAGGAATTTTCGTGTATTGTACTTGAAGACGAAAGCGGCACCGCCATTGCTCTGCCGCCAACCGAGATCAGAAAAGGAAAAGAGCTGTTTGATTACCGCAGTAAATACCTGCCCGGTTTGTCGCGTAAAATAACCCCTATTGATATTGCCGACGAGCAAATTGAAGCCATTAGAAAAGAATGTGAACGTTTATTTTATGAATTGCACTTTGATGTGTATGCCCGCATCGATGGCTTTTTAAGCAAAAACGGCAAGTTGTTTTTGAATGATCCCAATACAACCAGTGGCATGATGCCTTCCTCTTTTTTCTTTCATCAAGCAGCTGAAATTGGATTAAACCCGTCTCAGTTTCTCACCTTCATTATCCGCACTTCCTTATCAAAACGCATTAAACAGGCCAAAGGAAATGTAAGCTATAAAAAACTTTTAACACAATTGGACGAGGCCATTGTGGAAGATAAAAATGCTTTGGGTCAAAAAACCCGTGTGGCCGTGATCCTTGGAGGCTACTCTTCCGAAAGACACATCTCTGTTGAGAGTGGTAGAAATGTGTTTGAGAAACTGGCTTCCTCCGAAAAATATGCGCCTTTTCCGGTGTTCTTAACCGGTAACGATACGGCACAAGAGCTTTATCACATTCCCATTAATTTATTACTGAAGGATAATGCCGACGATATTAAAGAGAAAGCAGAACATTTTAAAGTGCACGCGGTCATCAATAAAATAATGAAGCAGTGTGAATCTATCACACAAAAATATGCAGCGGCCAATCAAACGCTGGCTCCCGAAAAATTAAGTTTTGATGCTCTGAAACAAAAAGCCGATGAGGTGTTTATTGCCCTGCATGGCCGTCCGGGAGAAGACGGAGCCATTCAGCAAAAACTCGACGCCATTTCTTTACCGTACAATGGTTCGAGTCGTGAAAGTTCATCGATTACCATTGACAAATACCGTACCAACGAAATTTTAAGAACTAACGGTTTTCTGGTTGCCAATCATGTAATTATTTCGAAGGAGGAATGGAAAAACAATAAAGAAAAATGTCTTGAACTTGTTAAGACTAACATTCATTATCCCTTTATTGCCAAACCGGTTGATGATGGCTGCAGCAGTGCCGTGAAGAAAATAAAAACCACCGAGGAATTCGAAGCCTTTTGTGAATTAATTTTCAGAAGCTCAGAAGAACTTGATACAAAAGCTGCCGGCACCTTACACATTAAACCAAAAGAAGAATTCCCACAAAAACAAGTGGTGCTGGTTGAAGAACTGATAAGCAAAAGAGATGCTGAACATTTTTTAGAGATCACCGGCGGCATGTTAACCACCTACAATTCACGCGGTGAACTTGAATACGAGGTGTTTGAAGCCTCTGAAGCTTTAGCCGATGGTGAAATTTTGAGTCTGGAAGAAAAATTCTTGGCCGGGCAAGGGCAAAACATTACACCGGCCCGCTACGCTAAACCTTCAGCCGACAGGCAAAAAGTGAGTGATCAGGTAAAAGCTGCTCTAGGTGCTGCCGCCAAGGTGTTGGGTGTTAGCGGTTATTGTCGCATTGACGCTTTTGTGCGGGTTTTTAAAGATTGCCGTGCCGAAATAATTTTTATAGAAGTAAATTCACTTCCGGGCATGACGCCGGCTACTTGTATCTTTCATCAGGCGGCCATCAATCATTACAAGCCTTACGAATTCATCGATTCTATTTTAGATTTCGGAAAAAAGCGATTGGCAAAGGTTGCGAATTAAGCTAAATACCTTTAATACCAATCGTTTAATCTCCTAAGCAAAATTAGTGTAATTAGCGCCTTATCTGTAATTTTGTTTTAAATGGAGTTCGAAATAAAAGCACAGAATAAATTCAATTTAGGCTTAGGTGAGCTGTGGGAATACCGCGAACTTTTTTACTTTTTTACACGCCGTGATATAAAGGTAAAATACAAACAAACCGTCTTAGGTTTTCTTTGGGCGGTTTTGCAACCACTCATTATGGCGCTTCTCTTTACATTTTTTCTGGGTAAAGCCATTAGTTCCTATACACACCTGAGCATGCCATATGAGGTCTTTGCATTAAGCGGTCTGGTTATCTGGGGCATCTTTTCATCAGGCTTAAACAATGCCGGAAACAGCATGGTGTCGAATGCTAACATCATTAAAAAAATTTATTTTCCACGACTGATTATTCCTATCTCTGCTGTGTTAGTGGGGCTATTTGATTTTTTAATGGCCTTCCTCGTATTTATGATCTATTGTTTAATCATGCATGTTCAGTTTTCATGGCATGCCATTCTTTATTTTCCTCTAGCAGTGTTTTTAACCTGTATTGCCACCCTAGGGGCTGGAACCTTGCTGGCCGCTCTAAACGTGAAGTACCGCGACTTCCGATACATCATTCCTTTTTTAATCCAGTTATTATTATTTCTGACGCCAGTTATTTATCCCATTGGCATTACCAATAACCCATTCTTTATAGCTTTGTTGGCCATTAACCCTATGACCGCGCCCTTAGACATTTTCAGGGCCTCCATGCTTGGCGGCGAATTAAATCTGATGGAAGATTTGATTAGTACCGGGTTTTCCATCCTGATCCTTATTATTGGTTTGGTTTATTTTCGTAAAACGGAAGCTTATTTTGCCGATCTGGCTTAAACGAATATAACCAAACATTGTTATACTAAAAAAGCCCCCGAAATTCGGAAGCTTTTTAAATTTATCTGAAATTATAATTTCGCTTTTATCTCGATCATATCGTAACCTTCAATGATGTCGCCTACATTAATGTCGTTGAATCCTTCAATATCCAAACCACATTCGTAACCCGATGCTACTTCTTTCACATCGTCTTTGAAACGTTTTAATGAACCCAATGAACCGGTGTGAATGACAATGCCATCGCGAATAACGCGTACTTTGGTGTTACGGGTAACTTTACCATCCAGCACATAACAACCGGCAATGGTCCCTACTCGTGTAATCTTAAACACTTCTCTCACTTCAATATTACAAACGATCTTCTCTTCAAACTCAGGAGCCAACATGCCTTCCATCGCTGCTTTGATCTCGTTTATCGCATCGTAAATAATAGAATATAATCGAATGTCAATTTCTTCAACCTCAGCTAATTTACGCGCGCTGGTGCTCGGACGAACTTGGAAGCCAATGATGATAGCGTTAGAAGCTGATGCTAATAACACATCACTCTCACTAATAGCACCAACCGATTTATGAATAATATTTACCGCAACTTTTTCAGTAGATAGTTTTAATAATGAGTCAGCCAAAGCTTCGATCGATCCATCCACATCACCTTTTACGATCACATTTAATTCTTTAAAATCACCAATCGCTAAACGACGGCCAATTTCATCCAATGTAATGTGTTTATGTGTTCTGATTCCTTGCTCGCGTTGTAATTGTAAACGTTTGTTCGCGATCTCACGCGCCTCACGTTCATCTTTCATCACGTTAAATTTATCACCTGCTTGTGGTGCGCCACTTAAGCCTAGTACTTTAACAGGATGTGATGGTCCCGCTGAGTCTACCTTCAGACCGCGCTCATTAAACATAGCACGTACGCGTCCACTGAAACTTCCGGCCAGCATAATATCACCAACTCGTAAAGTACCTGATTGAACTAGAATGGTGGATACATACCCGCGTCCTTCTTCCATACTGGCTTCAATTACCGAACCTACAGCATTTCTGTTAGGATTTGCTTTGAGGTCCATCATATCGGCTTCGAGTAATACTTTTTCTAAAAGCAATTCGATGTTTAAACCTTGTTTTGCCGATACTTCTTGGCACTGGAATTTTCCACCCCACTCTTCTACCAAAATATTCATGACAGATAATCCTTCACGTATTTTATCGGGATTTGCTCCCGGTCTGTCAATTTTATTGATTGCAAAGATCATTGGAACACCCGCTGCCTGCGCGTGATTGATTGCTTCTTTGGTTTGAGGCATGATTGAATCATCGGCAGCAATAACAATAATTGCAATGTCGGTTATTTTAGCACCACGTGCACGCATAGCGGTAAACGCCTCGTGACCGGGGGTATCTAAGAATGTCATACTACGCCCATCAGCTAGCTTCACATTGTAAGCCCCAATATGTTGTGTGATTCCACCTGCTTCACCGGCAACCACATTCGCCTTACGAATAAAGTCTAATAAGGATGTTTTACCGTGATCAACGTGTCCCATAACCGTAACAATTGGTGGACGCGAAACTTGATCTTCAGGAAGATCTTTATCTTCTTCTTTAATGGATTCAAGCTCTTCGGCTGTTCCGAATTCTACTTTGTAACCAAACTCTTCAGCAACAATGGAAATGGTTTCTGCATCCAAACGTTGGTTAATGGATACAAATAAACCCAGTGACATACAGGTTGAAATAATTTGTGTTACCTGCACATCCATCATTTGCGCTAATTGATTAGCGCTTACGAATTCAGCAACTGTTAGTAATTTTTTGTCTGCCTCAGCAATAACTGCCTTTTCTGCCAAACGATCACGAATCTCGCCACGTTTTTCTCGACGGTATTTTGATGTTTTTGATTTATTCCCTTTTTCACTTAATCGTGCTAAGGTTTCTTTAATTTGAGCTTGTATTTCCTCTTCGGTAAGTTCGTGTCGCGGTTTTCCTGGAGCCACAGAACCACCAGGACCAGCCGGTTTTTTAGCACGCGGATCGCCATATTTTTCTTTGGCGCGTTCACGGGCAATAGCCGATTGTTCTTTTCCTACTTTTTTAATCTCTTCTTCCGACAAACCACCTTTACGGATCCGTTTGCGTTTTTTCTTATCAGCTGCGCTTGCTGCTGCATTAGCCGCCGATTTTTTTGGACTCTCTTTTACAACTGGCAATTCGATGCTGCGTAAAATTTTAGGGCCTTCTAATTTTTCATATTTCGTGGCTAAAAACTCTTCTTTTTGCTCTTCTTTTACTTCTTCTTTTGGAACAATAACTTCAGGAACAACAATGGCTTCAGGCTTTTCTATAACGGTTTCAACAATTACATTGGCTTTTTCAGGTTCAACCTTAATCGTCGCCCTTTCTTCCTCTTTGTCTTTTTTCGATTTTCTATCCGGCTTAGTTTTCAGATTCATTGAATCCAAATCAAGTTTACCGAGAACCTTCGGCCCTTCAAACAATTCAGGCTCAGTTTTTATAATTACAGGTTCGGCCGGCTTAGGACTCTCTTTTTTTATTTCAATAGGCTCAGGAGCCGCGGGCGCTGTATTAGAAGTGGTAAGGTCTTTAATAACAACCTCGTCAAATTCTTCTTCTATTGGCTTTTTTGGTTTTATTTCATCAAGAATGATGGTTTCACGCTTTAACTTGCTGCTGTTCAAAGCAACTGTTTCAGCTTCTTCACGAGCTGATTTATCACTTGAAAATTCTTTTAGCAAAAGACGATATTCCTCATCGCCAATTTTGGCATTGGGGTTACTATCTGTAGCGTGACCTTTGGATGCAAGAAATTCAACAATCTTTCCTAAAGAAAGGTTGAACTCTTTGGCCACTTTGCTTAATCGAAGTGTTTTAGCTCCTTCTGACATATTTTTTTAATTCTTAATTAATACCCGGCCTGTTTTAGGTAGCCGTAAAGCCCTTATTCTTCAAACTCAGCGCTTAATACTTCGCGCACACTTTTAATGATGTCTTCGTCTATTCCTGTTCTACGAATCAATTCTTCTTCACTTAATTCCAACACGGCTTTTGCAGTGTCGCAACCAATTGCTTTTAATTGCTCAATGATGTGCTCTTCAATCTCATCTGAAAATTCTTCCAAATCCACATCTTCTGTTTCAACATCAATATCGGTGTCGCGGAATACATCAATTTCGTAACCGGTTAATTTGCCAGCTAATTTAATATTAAATCCGCCTTTACCGATAGCTAAACTAATCTGGTCGGGTTTTAAAAACACCTCTGCGCGTTTTGTCTCTTCGTCTATTTTAATGGTGGTGATTTTAGCCGGACTTAATGAACGTTGAATTAATAAGGTTGAATTATTGGTAAAGTTAATCACATCAATATTTTCATTTTTTAATTCACGTACAATTCCATGTATTCTAGAACCTTTCATACCAACACAAGCTCCAACCGGATCAATTCTGTCGTCATAACTTTCAACTGCCACTTTAGCTCTTTCGCCCGGTTCACGTACAATTTTTTTAATAGTAATTAATCCATCAAAGATCTCAGGCACTTCGGTTTCGAACAAACGCTCTAAAAATACCGGTGAGGTACGCGATACAATGATAGAAGGTGTACCGTTTTTAAGGTCAACCTTAGAAACAACAGCCTTTACAGTATCGCCTTTTTTGAAGAAGTCAGATGGAATTTGTTCGGTTTTTGGTAACAATAACTCGTTTCCTTCATCATCCATTAACATGATTTCTTTTTTCCAAACCTGGTATACTTCAGCGGTAATGACATCCCCCACTTTTTCTTTGTATTTGTTGTAGATCTCACTCTTTTCTAATTCAAGAATTTTTTGAACCAAATTCTGACGGACTGATAATACAGCGCGACGACCAAAATCTTCAAGTTTTACTTTTTCAGAAACATCTTCTCCAATTTCAAAATCGGGTTCTATTTTTTGAGCATCGCTAAAACTAATGTGTTTATTTTCATCAAAATCAAACGAATCTTCAGCAAATTCATCATCCACAATCTTACGATTCTTATATATTTCAACGTCGCCTTTATCCGGATTCACAATGATGTCGAAGTTCTTGTCACTGCCATACTTTTTAATAAGCATACTTCTAAAAACATCTTCAATAATGCTCATTAATGTAGCACGATCGATGTTTTTAATGTCTTTAAATTCCGAAAAGGACTCAATTAGGTTTACGCCTTCCATTGTTTTGTTTTTGTTGTGCATAAAGCCCAGTAATGATTATCACTGCGTTTTATGCGGTTAATATTTAAGTTTAACTTTTGATTCTTTTATTTGATTGTATGCTATTGTCTGTTGTTTTACTACTGTAATTTTTCCTTTGCCAATGGGTTTATTTTCACGGCTACTCGACTCCAGTTTAATTTCCTTATCGTCACAAGCCACGAGTTCGCCTTCTGTTTTGTTGCCGTCTTCCAATTTAATTTCGAGCATTCGTCCAATATGTTTGGTATATTGTCGTGGCATAACCAGAGGTGTGGTAGCGCCGTGTGAACTCACATCAAGCGCGTAATCATTCTTATCCCTATCAAGGACGCCTTCTATCGCTCTGCTTAATGCTACACAATCTTTTATGGTAACACCTTCATCTCCGTCGATAAAAAGGTTGATGTGATTATCCGAGCCTATTTTAATTCCGGTTACGTAAATGTTCGTTCCTTTCAGATGAGCAGTGGCAAGTTCTAATATGTGGTCTTTTGCTATCAATTTTTTCTCAATAAAATAGGGGACTTTTTGTCCCCTATCCGTTTGTCATATTTTCAGGGCACAAATATAATCAATAATTTTATATTAAAAAAACAAAAAAATAACCAAATAGTAGCATTTGTAACCAACCTTTTAGCCTCGGCTGTCGTTTAGCTTATTAGAAAGTACTCTTAAACGATCAGAACATGAAAAATAGAACATTCAGAGTTATCATTACATTGATTAGCCTGCTCTTTCTTAACATAGAGGCTGCCCATGCCGGCCTTATTCATAAGTTGAAGAACTACATTCGCCTGGAATTCACCGATTTCGAGCTGTTTTACTTATTTGGCGGGTCATTGAGCCTGGCTTTTCTAGGCTACGTGATTTTTACACCGGTTCTTATCGGAAATAAAAAATGGGCCTGGCTAAATTACTATTCCTATCAACCAAACCGTCGCGATTACCAAAGTAAAAGGGTTATGGTGAAGAAAATATCAGGAATCCTTAAAAATGACTACATTAGCGATAGTACTCATTCTTAGTCATTTAGCCTTTTTGTCCTGTTAAAATACCAGAATTTATCAAAAATCAGAGGCAATTCTTGACTTAAAGTTTTGTTTTAGCACCGATATTTTTATTTTTGTGCCAAATTTTTAAATCTAAACTAATGTCTGACATTGCAAACAAAGTAAAATCAATCATCGTTGATAAATTAGGCGTTGATGAAAAAGAAGTAACTCCAACAGCTAGCTTCACAAATGATCTAGGCGCTGATTCATTGGATACAGTAGAACTTATCATGGAATTCGAAAAAGAATTTAACATTGCAATTCCGGATGAACAAGCTGAAAAAATCGGTACTGTGGGCGATGCTATCTCTTACATTGAGGCTAACGCTAAAAACTAATTTTACCATATGCAATTAAAACGTGTAGTAGTTACAGGCCTCGGCGCTGTAACCCCATTAGGCAATAGTGTTAACGACTATTGGAATAACTTGATTAATGGTGTTAGCGGAGCTGCGCCTATTACACGTTTTGATGCATCTAAATTCAAAACCCGCTTTGCCTGTGAGGTAAAAGGGTTTAATCCTGACGATTATTTCGACAAAAAAGAAGCCCGTAAACTCGATGCCTACTCCTGGTACGGAATTGCTGCCAGCGCCCAAGCGGTTGCCGATAGCGGTTTAGACAAGGAGGGTATTGATAGAAACGAAATTGGAGTTATATGGGGTTCCGGTATTGGTGGTTTAGATACCTTTCAAACTGAAACCTTTGCCTTTGCTAAAGGCGATGGCACACCGCGTTTTAATCCTTTTTTTATTCCAAAAATGATCGCTGATATTTGCAGTGGTCATATTTCTATGCGCTTTGGATTCAGAGGCCCTAATTTTACAACTGTTTCCGCCTGTGCTTCTTCAACCAATGCATTAATTGATGCCTTTAACTACATTCGTTTAGGTAAAGCAAATGCTATTGTTACCGGAGGTTCTGAGGCTGCAATTAATGAAAGTGGAATGGGTGGCTTTAATGCTTGCCAAGCCATGAGTACCAGAAACGATGAGCCTTCAAGAGCATCTCGTCCATACGACAAAGACCGTGATGGTTTTGTATTAGGTGAAGGTGGTGGAGCTATTATTCTCGAAGAACTTGATCACGCCTTAGCCAGAGGCGCTAAAATTTATGCCGAAATTATTGGTGGCGGCATGAGTGCAGATGCACATCACATTACAGCTCCGCATCCGGAAGGATTAGGGGCAACTTTAGTGATGCATCGCGCTTTAAAAGATGCGGGCATTTCTGCTTCTCAGGTTGATTACATCAATACGCATGGAACCAGCACGCCTCTTGGTGATACCGCTGAGTTGAAAGCGATTGTAAATGTTTTTGGAGAACAAGCCTACAAATTAAACATTAGCTCAACAAAAAGTATGACCGGTCACCTTCTTGGTGCTGCCGGAGCCATTGAAGCCATGGCCGCTATTATGGCCGTTAGAACCGGCATCATTCCTCCAACCATCAATCACGCCGCAGCTGACCCTGATATTGATCCTAAGCTCAACCTTACTTTAAACGTCATGCAAAAACGTAATGTAGATTACGCTATCAGCAATACCTTTGGGTTTGGAGGACATAATGCTGCCGTAGTGATTAAGAAATTTAACTCTTAAAGCCTTGCCAATAAAAAAATTATTATCGCTATTCGGACAAATAAACAAGCCCGGCGATAAAGATTTTAAAAGTTGGATTAAATCCATTTCAGGTTATGGGCCTAAAAACCTTGCTCTTTACCAACAAGCCTTTTTTCACAGCAGCGTTTCTGTAAAAAGAAGCGGAGCTTTTGTGAGCAACGAACGCCTCGAGTTTCTTGGTGACGCTGTTCTTGGCGCCATTGTTGCCGACTATCTTTTTGGACTGTTTCCTTATAAAGACGAGGGGTTTTTAACGCAGTTGCGCAGTAAAATTGTAAACGGACAAAGTTTAAAAGAACTTGCCGTCAAATTTGGCTTTAATACCTTTTTACAAGCCACTTTAACAAAAGACGAAAAAACCAAATCGAGCGCATACGGAGATGCCTTTGAAGCCTTTATTGGCGCGCTTTACCTCGATCTGGGCTTTGATAAAACCAAGGTTTTTGTTATTCAGCGAATCATTAAAATTCACATCGATCTGGATGAACTGGTTAAAACCAATCAGGATTATAAAAGTCAGCTACAGATTTATTGCCAGAAAAATAAATTCAATCTCGAATACAAATTGTTGAGTGAAGAGCGCCAGGGTTCTAACAAAATGTATGTTATTGAAGTGCATATTAACAATAAAGCTTATACAAAGTTTGAAAGTTATAGCAAAAGAACAGCCGAACAAAAGGCGGCACAGTTAACTTTGGAGGAATTAAGCAAAGAGTGATTTAAACTCGTTATATAAACATCAATAACATTTTTATTTACTCTCGCACTTTTTATTCCTCAACAACCAATTAATGCTAACTGGCGAGCAAAAAACAACTTCCCCCTTTGAAAAAAACAGTAACTTATTCTCGAAATTTACGAATCGTAAAGAGGTAATTTTGTCTTCCTTATCATAAACATAATTTTTAAAATTACGGAAATGTGATCGGGCTATATTGGAAAATATATAGATGTTTTCATTCTGATGTTCCGATAATTTACCAGCATTTAAATTAATACAGCCGGTGCATTGAGTAGACGGGATAAATAAATAAGCACAATTATCTTTAGGTTTAACGTTCAATTCTTCGAGATAATTAAAAAAATCATCCCTAATTTCGTTCGATTTCTTGATGCAGCCAACTATGACAAGGCTAAAAATTATAAATATAATATTTAATGTTTTCATAATCACTTTTGCTTTTGAATAGAGGCATTGCAATGCCTTTGCCTGGTATAAAAAAGTAGTTTGCCTGATTAAAATACTTATTGTCAAATTTTACATACTTTAAAATTTCAAATTTTTCATTCAAAATAATTGCGAATTCTTTTTGGTCTCTAAAACTAAGTAGCTTCTTGCTTTGTTTAATATCTAACGGTAAATAATAGAAGATAATATAGTGTTTTGTGATAGGATTAAAAAGTATTGCACCATATCTAAAGTTTTCTAATTCATAATCAGTTAGTCTTTTAAAATAATCATCGGAATCATCTTCCTTGAAATAATGTGGCTTGCTGAAATCTTCATTACCGATAGAAAAATGAATCTCCTTTTTTGTGCTTCTGTTGTAACTATATATACTGTCAACTATTGGATATATAGCAAAAACAGTGTTGTTATTAAAACAATAGGATATAGGCCTTAATCCATATTTATCGCTTTCTAATGGTTTATTTATATAGGTAGTTCCAACGATGATAGAGTCCTTTTTAACAACAAACTCTGCGACACTATTCTCTTTGTAATATTCTGGAATGTAGGCTACATCATTATGATAAAAAACGGAAATAATTGTGTCGCCTCTACTAATAAGAGGACTAGTAATACCATTATCCAGCATGAAATTATTCCCCAAATACTTAAAACTATATGTTAGTTTTATGGCCTTAACCAACCTGTAAAGCGTATCGTATTTATAAATTACACCAGATGCGTTTTGTTTTATTTCTGTCCCCTGATAATAATAGTTGTTGTGTTTAAAAAAAAGAGGAAGATATCCTCTGGTTGGTAATTCATGTATAGTCTTTGAATGCTTGTAAATAAGTCTTTTGTGATCGAATTTATAGTAATTAATACTACAGTCTGCAACATTGTACGATTTAATTGTGGAATCATTTATTGACTCCATGTACATAAACTCAGATAAGGATCCTACATCCGCAATTGTTAAAGAATCTTCAATAAGAACACTCGAATTGACGTAATGGATACCAGGAGCTTCACTACAGGCGAAAAAAAACCAAAAAGAAAAGAAAATGATAAACCTCATGAAAACGCTTGCTGCTTTTAAGACTCTGGGAATTAATTAAATATACTCTTTTGCTCATTGAAAAGCAAATTCCAATTATTTGCTATTACAAACCCTAATTCCTCTATAACTATTTAAGATCCTTTTAGTACTTTTAGAATATTATACTACAATTTCACTCTCTAATTGGCTAAGTACGTTTTAAATAATACTCCTGACGAACTCGACTTCGTTCTCATAGGTATAGCCTGCCTCGAGAACCAATACTATGTTACCAGCCTCATTAACGATGCTCTACAAATCGACCTCTTTCTGAGTGATTATATACCTTTTAATTTAAAGGAAGGGAAAGTTTTTAAATTTTCGCTCTATCGGTTTTTAGATGAGGATCTTGGTCTGGAATATTTTTTTATTCCCAACACCTCTAATTTTGAAGAACCAAACATGAATGCCGACAAAAAAAACGACCTTTTTGCAAGCATTTACGTGGATGAAAGTGTGCGTTTGATAAAAGAATTACCCAAAACCGATTATTTTTTAATGCTTAAAGGGGAAGATCTTCATAATTATCAGTTTAAGATCATCGAAAAATTAAAAAGTTTCCATGTTCTGATGCAGGTGCAAGCCATAGAGCCCATCGAACTGCCAAGTCGCAGAAATTTGATTTTTTAGCCTTCTCTTTCAATATTCTACATAACTTTGCATCATGGATGATCTTAATATACATATCAACCAATTACGGGATGATTTTACGAAACGGGTTTTAGACGAATCACATGTAAATCAATTGCCTTATTTGCAATTTAACCTCTGGTTAAAAGAAGCCATTGAAGCAAAAGTACCCGAGGTACAAGCCATGAATTTGGCCACGGTTGGCCCAGACAACAAACCTTCGTCGCGTATATTATATTTGCGTGAAGTAGAAACCGATCATTTTTATTTTTATACAAATTACCATTCTAAAAAAGCCGAAGAGTTAAAAAACAATTCCAATGCCTGCCTCACTTTTTTTTGGCCTGAACTCGAAAGACAAGTGCGTATTGAAGGCGTGGTGAGCTTTGCAGAGCCTTCTAAAAGTAGCGCTTATTTTAATACACGTCCCTTCGATTCAAAAATTGGCGCTTATGCAAGTAAGCAAAGCCATCCTCTAACATCCCGAAAAGAATTAGAAGACAAAATAGCTGAGCGGAAAAATAAGTTTACGCCTGAAAACATTTCTCGTCCCGATTTTTGGGGAGGATTTGTACTTAAAGCAAATTATTACGAATTCTGGCAAGGCCGCAAAAGCCGTCTGCACGATAGGATCATATACAAACAAGAAAATTCAAACTGGAACATTTCACGATTATCCCCTTAATATGACTAAAGAAGAAAAGATAAAGAATTTTGACTCCAATGGCATTGGCCAGTTAAACGATGGTATGTTTGGTTTACCGTTTACACTGGATGAATGTGAAACTGTTTTAATTCCGGTGCCCTGGGAAGTAACGGTGAGTTATGGTGGCGGCACGGCCGATGGTCCGGAAGCTATACTGGAAGCGAGCTATCAGGTCGATCTGTATGATCCCTTAGTAAAAGATGCCTGGAAAAAAGGCATTG
>CANKBS010000003.1 GCA_947480015.1 Sphingobacteriaceae bacterium | reverse complement strand
TGGACTCCACAATGAATGCAAAAAGACTTGCCCGAAGGGCAGGTCTTTTTTGTTTTACGCTGCCGCGTTGAAAGCTTTGCTTTCAAAAGTGGAGGCGTAAAACAAAAAACAACATTTGAAAAATATGTTGTTTTTGCATTTAGACTTTCGGTTAGGAGAGATCATTGCGCGGCAATAATCTCTCCGGATCCACAGAATGCATCAAATGAAGTCCCGCCCTTGGCGGGACTTTTTTATTTTCCGCGAAGATGTGAAAGCTTGCTTTCGCAGCTTTGTCGGGAAATAAAAAAAATTCTGCTTTTAGCAGAATTCATTTGATGTTGACGATGGGATTCAATGAGATCAGCGCAGCTAATCTCACACACAATGAAGAATGAAATCAATCGTGTTTTAAATTTTGACCTTCTTAAAATTGTTTTATCAGCGGCAACATTTCAATTGATTTTGTTAAAGGATAAAGAGGAAGTGTTTTCATCAGTTCCATTACTTTTACTTCATCCAGGTCTTTAAAAATCATAACCGCTCCGTTTTTTGTCTGACGTAAAAACATATGATCCAGATATCCTGCTTCTGTCCATTGATCTACAACCTGGCGTTCGTGTTGTAAAATTTCTTGAAAATTAGCAGGAAGGTTGTCGGTGTTGATGGTGAAAATGACGGCTATTCTATTCATCGTTTATTTTTTGTTTAAGAATTAATTTAAAGCCAAATTACTACCTTTGTCTGATATATGTAGGTACATATAAATTTTGTAGATAGACTAAATTATTAGACTAATGGCAAACACAGGGCTTAGAAAGACAAAAGATTTTACTCCGGGCAATTGTCCGGTGGTGTATTGTATGAATATTATAGGTGGAAAATGGAAACCAAGCATTATTCATATGATCAGAACGGATAGAAACCGTTACAGTTTGCTCTTAAAAAACATCACCGAAATTAGTAAACAAACCCTCACCAATCAATTAAGAGAATTGGAAAAAGACGGCATTATCGAACGGATTATCTATCCTGAAATTCCTCCAAGGGTGGAGTATACCATCACTCCATATGGCGCGAGTATTTTGCCTATTATTGACAGCATGTATAAATGGGGCAGGCAACATATGACAGGCAACCGTAAATCATACTGTGATGAAAAATAAGTCAGTAAAATTAATAGTTATGGAATAAAAACAGGCTCAAATTTTATTTCCATTAATTGTCCGTATGCGGAGCCTCTAAAAACAAGGATTTTACATAAAACCATCAAACTTGCGCGGGGATCAAGTCCACTGCTATTCGCGCGCACGCTGTGTTTTGATGGAGCCAGGCCCAAAATGTTTTCTCGGTAAAAATATTCAAAATTGTTTTATTATTCTTCAACATTGTCAACTTTCAAGATGTTTGAATCTATTACAAATACATCTAATTGAATTAAGATACTCGGATTTTAATTTACCGGAAAAGCATGGCCAAGATTGCAATTGTGGCAGATTTTAAGAGGTGTAAAAGTTAATTTCTACAGAAGGTAGGAAAGGTTAAAAGGATTGGGAGCGCCAGGGATTGAGCCATCTGTTTGAGCTCCTTTTTGCTTCTTAATATCTGCGAGCAAAAAGAGCGAGTGGCGAAAGCCCGCCCGGGCGCCCGAATAAAAAAATTGCTTTTTGATGTTTACTATTTAATCTCCTTCTTCAATTTAATTTCCGGATTTTTAGGCAGGTGTTTTACCACCACTTTATTTAAAGCCAGAGCCTGGGTTTTGTAATCTTTCTCTAGGTCTTCAATGGCCTCTAACTGCGTGGCATTCGGGGCGGCTTCCATCCAGCAAAAATTACCATAAAGCTCCGATACCTTTTCGCGCAATCGTTTTTCATCGGCAAAAATGGATGTTTTTTTAGTGCCCATTAACTCTGCTTTTATTTTTTGCAGATCGTCGTAAAAAGCAATGGCATGTTTTTTCTTACTATAGGCTACCGAATCGGCTTTTAAAATGGCCTGATAATTTGAAATGGTATCAATACTAGCATTTACCGCATTGTATAATTTCTGGATCTGCATGGCTTTTTCGTAAACAAGTTTTCTGTCCTCCAGATTTAAATTTTTATTTTCGGCATCATGAATACAATTTACTTTACTCACATATTCTTTGTCTTTTACTTTTAACTTAAAGGTATAAACGCCCGGAAGCACCATGGGCGCTGTAAATCCGGCTCCATCCATTTTTAAACTGCCGGCAGCTACTTTAGGAGGAGTACCTCTTAAGTTCCAGGTAATTTTGTTGATGCCTCTTCTGATCGTACCCGGCATGGTTTGAAGTAAGGTTCCTTTGTCGTCATATATCTCAAGACTTACCTTGCCTGAATTTAAACGTTGTTTAAAAAAATAATCAAAGGAAGGAATAGAAGGGGGATTACCCGCGTACCAGCCGCCCGATACATCGGGTCCGCCCCAACCAAACTTGCCATTGTTTAAAGTAATATCGGGAGTTGGAAAAATATAAACTTCCTGATCCCAAATTTCATTGGTCAAATTTCTGATGGGACGAATATCATCCAAAATAAATATACCGCGACCATGTGATGCAATAATAAGATCGTGTGTTTTTGGATGGATCTGAATGTCACGTGTCATCAGGTATTCGGGAATATTGTTTTTCATGCGGAACCAGTTTTCACCACCATCCAAAGTCGCAAATAAACCCATTTCGGTTCCCAGAAATAATAAATTAGGGTTTACCAGATCTTCTTTTATTTTGTGTGCAAAGCCGGTGAAATCTTTGTGGTTAATACGTTTCCAGGTTTTACCCAGATCGGTACTTTTTGCGAGATAGGTGTGCATATCGCCATACATGTGATTTTCAAAAGTGACATACACGGTTTGTTTATCAAATACTGAAGGCTGAATGCTGCTAACCCATGCTTGCGACGCAACGCCACATTTGGCAACATTGGCCGATACATTGGTCCATGTTTTTCCGGCATCGGTGGTTACTTGTAAATTACCATCATCGGTACCTGCCCAGATCAAATTTTCATCGAGTGATGATTCAGCAATGGTAAAAATAGTGCAGTGATTTTCGGCCGAGGTATTGTCTTCACTTAATCCACCACTGTCTTCTTGTTTTTGTTTGTTTTTATCGTTGGTCGTTAAATCATCTGAAATGCGTTTCCAGTTTCTACCTTGGTCGGTTGATTTGTAAAGGTATTGGGCACCCACGTATAAATTTTTCGGATTATTTGCACCCGTTACAATCGGTGTGTTCCAGTTCCAACGTAGTTTTTCATCCTTCGCGGTTTTTTGTGGTTGAATGCCTTCTTGTTTTAAAGTGATCATATCCACGCGCGCCATGTTGCCGCCTTGGTATTCTGAATACAAAGTTTTTCCATCAACATCAGGCACGGTCCAAAATCCATCACCACCTCCAACGCGGCTCCAGTGACCGTTTCCAATACCACCGGGTGCAGCGCTTGGTGCAGTCCAGCTTCCGTTATCCTGCAAACCACCGTAAACATTATAAGGTTCTTTGTTATCAATAGACACATGATAAAATTGGCCTACCGGTAAACCATGATTAAATTGCCAGGTCACACCACGATCTATACTTAAATAAACGCCACCATCAGTTCCCACATACATCACATTGGTGTTGGAAGGATTGATCCACAAGGCATGCATGTCTGAATGCACCCAGCCACCATCGCTACTGGCTTCGGTAAAGGAGTAACCTCCATCGCTGCTGTATGCGAATTGAAAGGCCGGCCGATACACCCGTTTTGGATCTTTTGGATCGATCACAATGGTACTAAAATAAAAAGGACGCGCACAGGTGTTCATGGTAGCACTTTGATTCTTCCAGGTTTCGCCACCATCGGAAGAAATGTATAAACCGGTTTTGGTACTTTCTACAATGGCCACCATTTGTTTGGGGTCACTGGGTGCAAGATTCATGGCTATGCGTCCGAATGGTTTTTCAGGCAAGCCACTTTTTATTTCGCGCCAGGTTTTTCCGGCATCGGTGCTTTTGTATAATCCCGATCCTTTACCGCCTGAATTAAAACTAAAAGGCTGGCGGCGAAATTGCCACATGGAAGCGAAAAGGATGGAGGGATTTGTGGGATCTATAAGCAATTCAGCGCAACCGGTTTGATCATCTATGTAAAAAAGTTTTTCCCAGGTGTCACCTGCGTTGCTTGAGCGGTAAATACCGCGGTGTTTGCTGTTGCTCCATAACGGTCCCGGTACTGCCACATAGATTATATCGCTGTTATTAGGATCTATGACAATGCGTGAAATATGTTCGGTGCTATCCAAACCAATTTTTTTCCAGTTATCGCCTCCGTCTTTACTTTTATACAAACCATTACCAATGGAAACGCTGTTACGCATGTTACTTTCGCCAGTGCCCACGTATACGGTTTTAGGATTTTTTTGATCGATGGCAATGGCACCAATCGACTGGCAGTATTTATCGAATACCGATTTGTAGGAAGCTCCGGCATTGGTCGATTTCCACACCCCGCCACCACCGGTGCCTATATAAAGTGTTTTACCATCATCGTTGTTAACGCCTTGAATAGCTGTAATACGCCCACTCATAGTACCAGGACCCAGTTGACGGGTTTGCATGGTGCCAAACATGGCCGAGTTAACCGCGTTTTGCGCGAAGAAAGAAAACGTACTTAAAACAAACAGGCTGATCAATATATTTTTCATGCTACTTTATTTTTGGTTTAATACATTAAATGCGGAATGATTTATTTAGATACTTTAAAAATGGACTCATCAATTACAGGATTGATCTCAACTTTAGTGATCCCTGTTTCGCTCCAGCCACCCGATGAACTCATGGGAATAACCAAGCCGAAATCGGTTTTTTTGTAGTCGGAGAAAAAAATTGAATTTTCATTTACTTGGCCGTTGGCTTCTGTTTTGCTAGTGCGTTTAATTACATAATAAGTAGCGGGGTCAATATAGAAGGTGGTTTCTTTGCCGTTTTTATCGGTCATTTTTATTTTATGACATTCGGTGCCGTCAATATCATCCATACCAAAATAGTCGATGCTTTTACCTAATTCTTTGTAGGTAATAAATTCGTCCTGAATATAAAGATCGGTTTGAGCGTTCTTCACATCATCAGCTGTCATGGCTTCAGGTTTTGTTTGTCCCTGCCAGGGCGCGAAATTCCAGCCTTCGGAGTTGTTTATAATGTTATAACCATTCATGCCCATCACAAAAATATCCTGGCGCGTAGCTTTTTTATCTACACTCACACTAATGAACTTAATATCGGCACCTTGAGCTTTCATGGTGCTTTCGGTGCGCATGGCTTTTAGTTTTTCCCAGTTCTGTTTTCCGCCAATGGCTTCAATGTGTTTGGCAATGATCTCGTCGAGGTTTTGTGCAAAGCTGCTAAAGCCAAGTACAGAAAGGAAAACAAGCAATTTAAATTTGGAGGTTTTCATGTTGATCAAATTAAAATGAATAAAGTGTAAAGGGGACTTATTATAAAAATAGGAAATATAATCAGCAGGCCTTGGTTTTTAGTGTAAAAGCCTGATTAAATTATACGAGCGGTAAAAAGTGATTATGTTCAGCAGAATAGGGGAATAAAAAAAGGAGCTTTTGTGGAGCTAAAATAATTCTGAATCCGGTTTATAATTTGTGTATTTTTTGGGCGCCTCCCCCTGAAGCAGAAAGGCTTTGGGTAATTTTGGAAAGCCTTACGCTTCAGGGGGCCCTGCTAACACACAATCTGGCTCAAAAGGCTACAAGCCTTTTGCCCTGCTATATCCCGCTTGCCTTGCCCAAGAGCGGGTAATTTGCTGCGGGGTCTTTGATCTAAGGACCAAGGCTTACGCTCAGCCCAGCTCAAAAGTCTACAAGACTTTTGCCCTGTCCAAAACCCGCTCTAATCCATGGCTGCACGGGGATGCCGCTACGGTCAGTGGCGCAGTGTTCAGAATTTACATTTGGGAATATTTTAGAACAGAGTATTAATTTCTATTCCACAGTTTCGCTGAATTACACAAAAAAAAGAAACTATAAAATTCAGATTAGAATTCTACTCCCCAACTTTTCCGATTGACACAAAAAAAAAGAGCTTTTTTGGAGCTCCTTTTAATGTTTTAAAAATTCAAAACTAGTTAAGTGGAATATTCTTTAGAATTTCAAGAACAAAGTTCCAGTATTTTTGTGCTGATGAAATACTCGCGCGTTCGTCGGGTGAGTGCGCGCCTTTAATGGTTGGTCCAAATGATACCATATCCATTTTAGGATAATTGGTTCCTAGGATGCCACATTCTAAACCAGCGTGACAAGCTACCACAGCGGGTTTTTTGCCATGTTGTTTTTCGTAAATAGAAGTGAGGATGTTTAAGATGGGTGAATTTACATTTGGTGTCCAGCCCGGATAAGAGCCCGCGAAGCTTACTTTGCAGGAAGCTAATTCAAAACAGGCACGAAGCGCTTTGGCCAGATCCATTTTAGATGTTTCAACAGAAGAGCGGGTGAGGCAAGCAACAGAGATTTCTCCGTCTTTAATAATAACCCGTGCCACATTGTTGGATGTTTCAACCAGATTGGCAATATCGGCACTCATGCGGTATACCCCATTGTGTGCGGTGTACAAAGCATTCATCATTTCTTTCTGTGCTTTTAGTTCCATCACTTTTGATGCGGCAGAACTTGTTTCAGAAGAAATTGTTAAATGCGGCTCCATGGTTTTAAATTCTGTTTTTATGGCAAGAATAGAAGTCTCGAGATCTTTTAGAAAAGAAGCACTTGAAGCAGTAGACACTAAAACAATGGCTGTACTTTCGCGGGGAATCGCATTACGTAAACTTCCACCATTAATTTCAGAAACACGGATCACTTGTTTTTCCTGAGCTTCGGCTAAAAGACGATTCATCAGTTTGTTGGCATTACCAAGTCCCTTGTGAATATCCATACCCGAGTGACCACCATTTAAACCTTTAATGCTGATGGTATAAGTGCTGTGATCTTTTGGAGCCTCTTCTTGTGAATAGCTGCGTGTGGCAGTCACATCAATACCTCCGGCGCAACCAATATCAATTTCGGTATCTTCTTCGGTATCGAGGTTCAATAAAATATCTCCGGTCAATATGCCGCCTTTTAATCCCAGAGCGCCGGTCATACCGGTTTCTTCATCAATAGTAAATAAAGCTTCAATGGGGGGGTGGGCAATATCTTTACTTTCTAAAATAGCCATGATGGTTGCTACACCAATGCCGTTATCGGCTCCCAGTGTGGTTCCGCGGGCACGCACCCAATCACCGTCAACATACATATCAATCCCTTGTATATTAAAATCAAAAGTAGTATCGCCATTTTTTTGATGCACCATATCCAGATGTGATTGTAAAACAATGGTCTTGCGGTTTTCCATGCCTTTGGACGCAGGTTTGCGGATGATGACATTACGCACCGAATCTTCGAAAGTTTCTAAACCCAATTTTTTGCCGAAGTCCATCATAAAGGCAATCACGCGCTCTTCGTGTTTAGAGGGACGAGGCACAGCATTCAGATCGGCAAATTTATTCCAAAGTTGTTTAGGTTCGAGGTTTCTTATTTCATTACTCATGTGCTTGCTTTTTAAAATTTTGACAAATGTAAGTTTAAAAGGGAACAGTCGAAAGTTTTAGAGAGGTTAATGAATTGTGAATGTTTTTAGAAGTTTTTGTAATTTTTGGGCCTTGCAACCGGTTTTCGGGTTGATTCATATTTTGGGCGCCTCCCAATCAGGCTCTTTCATTTTTCCGGAAGCCTGATTGGGACCGGGCTGCTCCGCGATTGCATTGCGGCCATGCGCTCATGCTGGCCCATCAAGGCACAGCCTTGATGTCCTGCCGCCGAAGAGACAAGCGGCAAAAAAGAACTAAACCCTTCACATCCCATGGCGCATAGTTTAATGTAGCTTCATCCAATTTTCCGTTTATTTTAAAAAAGTAAAAATATATATTAAGTACTTGATCGTCATATTTAAGAGTAAGATTTCCAGGTGTAATAAAGTGCCTTACTGCTTAATAAGCTGCAGCTCCGTTCGGTTGCGCGGGATTCAGAATTAAATTGGGGGAGAATAACGAATAGAATATTAATTTTTACTTCACTAATTATTAGTTCTTGATTTAATGATTCTTCATTTAATTAAAAAAAACAAGAATTAAGCACAAAAAGAAACCCCGGTATTGCTACCGGGGCGTATTCCTATTTTACCCAAAAAAAATAGAAAAAGTGCCGTACACAGTAAAGTGCATTGGCATAGTATAAAGGTACAGGGACTTTAAGCGAAAAAACAGACTATTTGATGAAATAGCCAAAAATCAGGCTGAATGAATTAAAAAGGGAGCCAGAGAAATTGAATTCCAGCAGGTGGAAGGGTTTTTGTGTGGTTTTTCATATTTAATTTATACAAAAAAGCAAAAAAACCTCTCACTTACGTGAAAGGCTTTTCTTTTAAGTCGGGGTGGCCAGATTAGCTTGCGCTGATCTTAATGTTGTGTTGCAAATGAAAGCCTTTTTTCGCTAAGGCGAAAAATGGTCTTTTTTTGTTTCCTTATTCCAAAAGCAAGCTTTTTCCATCAGAAGCAAAAAAAGCCCTTCACTTCGTGAAAGGCTTTCTATTTGTCGGGGTGGCCAGGTTAGCTTGCGTTGATCTGGTTTATGGGGGTGTCCTAAAAAGAAAAGCCTTTTCGCCGCGCAAAGGCGCGGCAGATTTTTTTTGTTTTAAGCGCTAAACGAGCGAGCTCGTTGCACTAAAACAAAAAAACCTCTCACTTACGTGAAAGGCTTTTCTTTTAAGTCGGGGTGGCCAGATTAGCTTGCGCTGATCTTAATGGTGTGTTGCAAATGAAAGCCTTTTTTCGCTAAGGCGAAAAATGGTCTTTTTTTGTTTCCTTATTCCAAAAGCAAGCTTTTTCCATCAGAAACAAAAAAAGCCCTTCACTTCGTGAAAGGCTTTCTATTTGTCGGGGTGGCCAGATTCGAACTGACGACCTCCTGCTCCCAAAGCAGGCGCGATACCGGGCTACGCTACACCCCGAAGGTGTGTCTCAATTTTTGAGAGTGCAAATATACGATTATTTTGGCTCCAACAAAAAAACAATGCATTTTTCTTAAAATTGTTTAAGGCGCTTTATTTAGCAGCTCTTGGCAAAAATTAAAATTGTATTTTTGTTCTCTATGCAAGAGCAAATTCTCATTTTAGATTTTGGTTCCCAATATACACAGCTAATTGCCCGTCGTTTGCGCGAATTAAACGTTTATTGCGAAATTCATCCATTCAATAAAATTCCAACCATTGGTCCCGATATTAAGGGTGTTATATTATCCGGAAGTCCGCACAGTGTGCGTGAATCAGAGCCTTTAAAACCCGATCTCAGTTCAATTAAAGGAAAATTACCTTTATTAGGTGTTTGCTACGGAGCCCAATACCTGGCGCATTTTTATGGTGGTGAAGTTGGTAAATCCAATTCACGTGAATATGGCCGAGCTCACCTCGAGATCAAAGACCCAGAAGCGAAATTATTTAAAGATGTTCATGATAATTCCGTGGTATGGATGAGTCATGCTGATACCATATTAACCATTCCTTCCAATTATAAAATCACCGCCAGCACACACGATGTAATGGTGGCAGCTTATTCCATTGAAGGGGAAGAAACCCATGCCATTCAATTTCACCCGGAAGTGTATCATACTGCTGAAGGTGCCAAATTGCTGAAAAATTTTGTGTTCGGCATTTGTAAATGCAAGGGCGATTGGACCCCGGATTCTTTTGTGGATACCACCATTGCCGGATTAAAAAAACAACTGGGTGATGATAAAGTTATTTTAGGTTTAAGCGGAGGCGTTGACAGCAGTGTAGCTGCCATGATCCTGCACAAAGCCATTGGAAAAAATTTACATTGCATTTTTGTGGATAACGGTTTGTTACGCAAAAACGAATTTGAAACCGTGTTGGATTCCTACAAACACATGGGTTTAAATGTGAAAGGGGTTAATGCCAAACAAAAATTTTATACTGAATTAGACGGGGTTTCAGATCCTGAAAAGAAACGTAAGGCCATTGGAAAAGTGTTTATTGATGTGTTTGATGAAGAATCAAAACTGGTAAGCAATGCCAAATGGTTAGCGCAGGGTACTATTTATCCCGATGTGATCGAAAGCTTAAGTGTAAAAGGACCCTCGGCTACTATTAAATCGCATCACAACGTGGGTGGTTTACCCGATTATATGAAATTAAAAGTGGTGGAGCCACTGCGTAGTTTATTTAAAGATGAAGTACGTCGCGTTGGTAAAGCCTTAGGTTTAGATCCTTCCATCTTAAACCGTCACCCTTTCCCGGGTCCGGGTTTGGCCATTCGTATTTTAGGCGAGATCACGGCCGAGAAAATCCGCATCATTCAGGAAGTGGATCATATTTTTATTGAAGGATTAAAATCACACGACCTTTACAAAGATGTGTGGCAAGCAGGCGCTATTTATTTACCCATACAAAGTGTTGGGGTAATGGGCGATGAGCGTACTTACGAAAGTGTGGTGGCATTACGCGCAGTAAGCAGTACCGATGGTATGACGGCCGACTGGTGTCATTTACCATACGAGTTTTTGGCTAAGATGAGCAATGAGATTATTAATAAAGTAAAAGGAGTGAATCGTGTTGTTTACGATATTAGTTCTAAACCTCCGGCTACCATTGAATGGGAGTAGTTTATAAGCCATTCGTCTCATCAAACCAATAAAAAATCAATCACATCAGGCAGTTAAATAAATATTTTTTGTGTGTCGTATTCAGTGTTACGATTGCTTGCTTTTACGGGCAAACGAAATCCACTAACATACAAACGTTTGAAGGAAAAAAATTCTACATTCATAAAATGGAGAAGGGCCAAAGCTTATATGGCATCTCCAAACTTTATACCGTGAGTCTGGATGAGATCTACAAATTTAATCCCGATCTTAAAACAGCCGGTGTAAAAGCTGATCAGGAAATAAAAATACCTTACATCAGTTCTTTATTGGTGATTCCTTCAGGTACGGTAAGCCTTAGCACGAATACGCTTATGGTTATTGACACAACGAAATACGTTTGTCATAAAATTGTTAAAAGCGAAACGGTTTATTCTATTACACGCAAATACGGCATTACCGAAAAACAACTGTTGGCTTTTAATCCGGGATTAACGCCTGCACTCAAAGAAGGTTCCTTGCTTGTTGTTGGTGAAAAACAAAAACGTAAACCTGCTCCTCCTAAAGAAATGAAAGAGCAAAAACAAAATGCTGTTGTCAAAGAAAATAAAGTTTCACCCATGATGCTCGATTCTTCTTTATTGAAACCGGTATCCAGACCTAAAAAAACAAGTTATAAAGTTGCCTTGATGTTACCATTTAAGTTTGATCAGACCTTAGAAATGGATTTGAATGAGCTGGTAAAAACCAATAGCAATTTTCCAAGTGTACCTGCATTGGCTTGTGATTTTTATTTGGGATTTAAACGCGCTGTAGATTCACTTAAGTCAAACGATTTTGATTTGAGCTTAGAAGTGTTTGACGCTGACGATAAAGATTCTTTAAAATTCACGCAGATTATTGCAGAGCCAATATTTAAGGACCTTGATTTTATTGTTGGTCCATTATATGCAAGTGGATTTAAAACCGTTTCTAAAAAAGCAAAAGAGTTTCATATTCCAATTGTGTCGCCCATCACGTCGCAAAATAAAATTCTATTCAATAACACTTATATTTCTAAGTCCAATCCTTCGCAATATACTTTATTGGAGAGTTTAGCTGATTACTGTATTGATTCGCTGGTACTCAATGGCGCCAATATGATTTTAATGGCCGGAAATGATAAGGATAAAAAGGAAATGGGATTTATCAGTTCATTTAAAAAATATTATAACGAGCGTCAAAAAACATTAGGAAAAACCGCCAAAGATACCGTAACCGTGGCTAAAGGAATAGCAGGTATTAAACTGGCTTATAAGCCAAATGTAAAAAATGTGGTGGTTGCTTTAACTACTAACGAAGTGTTTATTGCCGACTTTACCACCCAATTGGCCATGTTTGCCGATAAAAAAGATGTTGTGTTATGTGGCTGGCAAAGCATTTCTGAAATGGATAATATTGATCAGGAATATTTAAATCAATTGCATTATGTTTTTCCTCATCAGTATAACCTAAGTAACAGAGCTAGTTACGGACACTTGCTTTCTGAATACAAAATTCAACAGGAAAGTTATCCGGGTGAATATTATTTTATTGGTTTTGATATTGGCATGTATTATTTAAAAAACCTAAAACAATTCGGCCCCGAATTCCAACATCATTTAAACACCTTAAATTCTGAAACCAATTACATGCGTTTCAAATTTGCACGTCCCGATAACAGCACCGGTTTTGATAACCGTGGTGTTTTTATTTTCAGATATGCTAATTACCAATTACAAAAAACAGGATGGAAATAGGCAGGGTTGAGATCTCGACCTGGCTAAAATCTTTGCAGGATTCTATTTGTTCGGCTCTTGAAAAGGCGGATGGCCTTGGTCGTTTTGAAGAAGAGAACTGGACCCGCGAAGAGGGTGGCGGTGGCCGGACCCGCATTATGAAGGAAGGTGGCGTGATTGAAAAAGGCGGTGTATTATTCAGTGCTGTGGAGGGTGAAGCTCCCGATTTTTTATTTAAAGAGAAACAACATTCTGCAGCAGATCAACAAGGCGAAGAGAAGAAACCGCGTTTTTTTGCAACAGGTGTTTCCATTGTGATCCATCCTAACAATCCTTTTGTTCCAATTATTCACATGAACATCCGTTATTTTGAAATGGATGGCGGTACACGCTGGTTGGGTGGTGGTATTGATCTCACGCCTCATTATATTATTGAAGAAGACGCCAAGTTTTTCCATCAATCCTTAAAAAAAGTGTGTGACAAACACCATGCCGACTATTATCCCAAATTTAAAAACTGGGCCGATGATTATTTTTATATTCCGCATCGCAAAGAAACACGAGGCATAGGCGGCATCTTTTTTGATCGTTTAAATACGGATGCCTCAATGAATTTTGAGCAGAATTTGAATTTCTGGAAAGAAGTAGGCGAGGCCTTTGCATCCATTTATACCGAATTAATAGCCCGTAACAAACATCAAATTTTCACCGAAAAAAATAAACAATGGCAATTTCTGCGTCGCGGGCGCTATGTAGAGTTTAACCTGGTTTACGATAAAGGCACCAAATTTGGTTTGGAAACAAATGGTCGCGTGGAATCTATTTTAATGAGTCTGCCTAAACTGGCAAGCTGGGAATACGATTTTAAAACAGAAGCAGATTCAGAAGAAGAGAAAACCTTAGGTCTTTTAAAAAAGGGACTTACTTGGGTTTGAATTTAAAAATTACCAACATTACAAACACCACCGGCAAAGAGCTTAAGAACATGCCCAGATAGCCTTTGGGATATTTTTCTTGCTCATAATAGTATTTCATATTCAGGAAAATATTTATGCCCGAAACAAAAAATCCGAGTATAGCCAATCCAATGCCGTAATACACATACTGGATGCGGAAGATACAAAGGGCGGCTGCAAGTCCGATCAGGATGGACAGGTAGCCACTTAAAATATATATTACTTTAACGTTCATTATTCGGCGAAATAGGTCATTAAGCGGCGGCGCAATTTGCTGGCATAGGTTTGACTTTGCCAATCGGTATGGTTATTGGTGGAGTTGATGCATTTACCAAATTGTTTCATGCGGTATTTCATCTCATCGCTTAATAAGCTGAACAATTCCATGGCTTCGTCAAAGTCGGAAGCGTTATCGATAATTCTACCAAAGTGATCTTCCATACTTTCATCCACCACCACTTGAGGTTTTTTACCTTTACGCAAGGCCATGGTATAACGGTCGCGCACAATAAAAGCTTCGGCACTGGAATTTAAGAATCGTTCTTTAATTTCAGGAGGCAGATCGTAATCGTTTACTAATTCATAATCCCACTCGTCCTTATAACGCTGCTCAAGATACATGTGAGGCGCCGCAAACACGTGATTCCAATCGATGGGATATTGCCATAAATTAAAACGACGTGAATTATTACCTAAATCGATGATGTTGAATTTTTTCTTGTTTGGTAACACACGGCTACCACGACCAATCATTTGATGATACAGCGTTAGGGATTTGGTAGCACGATTCAAAAAGATAGTTTCCACTTCGGGTTCGTCAAAACCGGTAGTTAAAATACTAACGGAAGTGAGAATGCCGTCTTTTGTTTTTCTGAACCAATCTAAAGTATCTACCCGTTCTTTATCGCTGAAAGTACTGTCGAGGTGTTTAATGGGATAACCTTTTGATTTAAATGTTTCGTAAACCGCTCGGCTGGTTAAAATACCGGCGTTAAAAATGAGGGTCTTTTTTCCAATAGATAATTCTTCGTAAGCCTCAATGAGCTTACCCTGCATGATGGCCTGGGTGTAGAGCATCTCGTGGGAGCCAACGGTAAATTCACCGTTATTACCAACGCGTAAAGAACTTAAGTTAACATCGTATGAAAAGGTTTGACCTTCACATAAAAAGCCTTGTTCAATTAAGTTGGAAATACTCTCCCCAACAATAAGCTCGGTATAGGTTTGATAAAGCGGTAATTTTTTATTGGAACTTAAAGGTGTTGCAGTAACCCCTAAAATATTCACATCATTAAAATAATGGAAAATTTTACGGAAGGAGTTATTATGCGCCTCATCCACAATTACCAAACCAATGTCTTCTAAAAACTGGTCGTTCTCCTGCAGGCGATTGTTGAGGGTTTCAACCAAAGCAATAAAAGCATTGTAATGACTTTGTTGAGGTAAATGTTTTACATCGGAGGTAATTACTTTGTTTGAAATGCCAACTTCAGTTAATACTTCCGAAGTCTGTTTTCCTAATTCGATGCGATGGGTGAGAATTAAAACTTTACGTTTGTGTTTTTCAATGTAGCGTTTGGCAATTTCACTAAAAATAATGGTTTTCCCACCACCGGTTGGCAATTGAAATAATAAGTTAGCATTGGGAGGCAATTCAACCAAACGGTTAAATATTTTTGTTACAGCTTGCTCCTGAAAAGGATATAGTTTCCGAGATTCGGCGGTTTCAATAGTTTCTTCCATTAATAAAAAAGGCAATTAGCAAATATACGCCTAAAAGAGCCAAATAATTAAGAAAATATTAAAAAAACAACGAGATTTAAACATATCGTAAATAGTTTTCGTTAAAAAAAGCAATTATGGTATCTTCGTCAGTTATGCACGTAAAGTTTCGATTAGTCCTTTTAAGTTTATTTTCCGCCTTGCTTCTATCGCTATCATGGTACTGGCATTTAAGCGTTTTTATTTTTTTTGCATGGGTCCCACTTTTGTTGGTGGAAGAAGAGATCAGTCGCACCGTTAACTTAAGAAGGCCTAAAATAAAATTATTTCTTTATTCGTATCTGACTTTTATAGTTTGGAATGTGTTGGTGACTTGGTGGGTGGTGTATGCTTCTTTTGGAGGCGGTATTGCGGCATTTGTGGCCAATTCCTTACTCATGAGCATCGTGTTTTTAATTTATTCATCCATTAAAAAACGCATTCAAAAACCCTGGGCCATTTGGTTGTTGATTCCTATTTGGGTAGCCTGGGAACATGGGCATACACTCTGGGACCTTAGCTGGACATGGCTTACACTGGGTAATGTATTTGCCTTTAATCACAACTGGATTCAATGGTATGAATTCACCGGCACTTCAGGTGGAACCGTTTGGGTATTGGTTTGCAATATTTTAATTGTAGAGGTACTACGAAAAAATCCGGGATTAAAATTGGTTTCAAAGCCTATAGTAAAAGTTGCCTTAACCATTTTACTTCCAATTTTATTTTCGTTTGCATTGGTGATGATAGAAAAACCGCTGGCGCAGAAGTCTGGTGGACTGGCAACTGTCGTGGTGCAGCCTAATATTGATCCTTATAATGCAAAATTTTCGCTCGATTATCAGTCACAGTTTTTTAAAGCCTTGGATCTGATCAAAGGAAAAATTACCAATGACACAAAATTTTTAGTGCTGCCCGAAACCTTTATTACCGACAACCTCAATGAAGCCGACATCAATCAATCGGAACCCATTCGTTGGTTCAGAGATAGTCTGTTGGCGAAGTACCCCGACTTAAACATTATTACCGGTGCAAACACCTATGTTTTTTATAAAACTGAAAAAGAAGCCACGGCTACGGCTCGAAAGGATGAACAAAGCGGCATGTATTATGATGTTTATAACACAGCTTTAGAGATTGATGCCTTTCAGACAAAAATTTATCACAAATCTAAATTGGTGCCGGGCGTAGAACGCATGCCTTTTCCGGCTTTATTAAAACCATTGGAAGGACTTGCGATTAACATGGGGGGCACCATGGGAAGTTTGGGGACTCAGGAAGAGCGCACAGTATTTACAGAACATAAAACTAACAGCAGTATTGCACCGGTGGTGTGTTACGAAAGTGTGTATGCCGATTACGTTGGGGGCTATGTTAGGAATGGCGCGAATTTAATTTTTATTATTACCAACGATGGTTGGTGGCAAGATACACCGGGCTTTAAACAACATCTTAATTACGCCCGTTTGCGAGCCATCGAAAATCGTCGGCAGATTGCTCGTTGTGCCAATACCGGCATCAGTTGTTTTGTGGATGAGTTTGGGAACATTAGTGATGCAACTAACTGGTGGCAAGAAGCCGTGATTGAAAAAAAGCTGTATAAGAATGATAGCATGACTTTTTTCTCACGTTTTGGGGATCTGATTTCTTATGCCTCGGTGTTGATTAGTCTTGGGATGATACTATGGTTGAGCATTCGCCGCTTTAAAGCCTAAATTTGTTTGAGTGCTTTGGCGAAAAAGCCGTAATTTCACCCTTATTTTCTGAAAATTAGTAAACGATTTATAGTATGGAAAAATTTGATGTAGCAGTTATTGGAGCAGGTCCCGGTGGTTATGTAGCCGCCATTCGTTGCGCCCAATTAGGAATGAAAGTGGCTTTGATAGAGAAATACGCTTCTTTAGGCGGAACTTGTTTAAATGTAGGATGTATTCCTTCAAAAGCCTTGCTCGATTCGAGTGAACATTATTTTAATGCGGTGCATCATTTTGAAGAGCATGGTATTGACGTGAAAGCACCAAAAGTGAACATTAAACAAATGATCGAACGCAAACGTGGTGTGGTAAAAATGACCGTTGCCGGCATCGATTTTTTAATGAAAAAAAATAAGATCACCGTGCTTACCGGTCACGCTTCGTTTGTAACAAAAAACACCATTGAAATATTAAAAGCCGACGGAACTAAAGAACAGATTGAAAGCCTTAAAAGCATCATTGCTACCGGCTCAAAACCTTCTTCTTTACCGGGTATTGAAATCGATAAAAAACGGGTGATCACTTCTACCGAAGCGTTGGAAATGACCGAAGTACCTAAACACCTCATTATTATTGGTGGTGGTGTTATTGGCCTGGAGTTAGGTTCTGTATATGGCCGTTTAGGTGCCAAGGTAACTGTGGTTGAATTTATGGACCGTATCATTCCCGGTATGGATGGCGGATTAAGCAAGGAATTACAACGTGTATTAAAAAAGAATTTAGGATTTGAATTTTTATTAAAACACAAAGTTACCGGCGTAAAAGGAAGCGCCAAAGAGGTAACCGTTAGTGCTTTAAATGCAAAAGATGAAAAAATTGAAATAAAAGGCGATTATTGCTTGGTTTCAGTTGGACGTAAACCGTATACCGAAAATTTAGGTCTGGATAAAATTGGCTTAAAACTCGATAACCGTGGTAGAATTGAAACCGACGAACATTTAAAAACAAACATAGAAGGCATTTACGCCATTGGTGATGTGGTTAAAGGCGCTATGTTAGCGCACAAAGCTGAAGAAGAAGGGGTTTATTTGGCAGAACAGATGGCCGGACAAAAACCACATATTAATTATAATTTAATTCCGGGTGTGGTTTATACTTGGCCGGAAGTTGCCGCAGTTGGTTTTACCGAAGAACAATTAAAGGAACAGGGTAAAAAATACAAAGTAGGTTCATTTCCTTTTAAGGCGAGTGGACGAGCAAGAGCCAGTATGGACACAGATGGTTTTGTAAAAGTGTTGGCCGATGAAGTTACGGATGAAATTTTAGGCGTGCACATGATCGGTCCACGCACGGCCGACATGATAGCCGAAGCCGTGGTTGCCATGGAATACAGAGCCAGTGCCGAAGATATCAGTCGTATGAGTCATGCGCATCCAACTTTTACCGAAAGCATGAAAGAAGCTTGTTTGGATGCAACAGCAAAACGTGCTCTGCATATTTAAATAACGATCCTTTGTGGATCAAAACTATAACTTATGAGTACAGTAAAAGTAGGAATCATCATGGGCAGTCAGAGTGACTTACCTGTTATGCAGGCTGCGGCCGATATCTTAAAACAATTTGACATTGTTTTCGAATTGGATGTTGTATCAGCCCATCGTACCCCGGAAAAAATGGTAGAATACGCTAAAAACGCACACAGTCGCGGTTTGCAGGTAATCATTGCCGGAGCCGGCGGCGCAGCGCATTTGCCGGGCATGGTGGCCTCATTAACACCTTTGCCGGTAATTGGGGTCCCTATTAAAAGCAGCAATAGCATTGATGGCTGGGACAGTTTACTAAGCATTGTACAAATGCCGAATGGGGTGCCTGTGGCCACTGTGGCGGTGAATGCCGCACAAAATGCAGGTATTTTAGCTGCTCAAATCATAGCCAGTTCTGATAAAGCGCTGCTTGAAAAAATGATCGCATTTAAAAACGAATTGAAAGAAAAAGTTTTAAAAGCGAGTGAGGACATGCGCAGTACCAGTCCGAAAAAGTACCTCTAGAAAATTTCAAAAGAATAATTTATACTAATAGGCCATCTAAAGGCAAACAAATGGCAAAGAAGAACAACCTCATTAAGCTTGGCGATGCCATTAATCAACTTTTTAAACAGGAAAAGTTGGATGTAAAGATTTCGCAGTTTAGTGTGAAGAATGGTTGGAAGGACATAGTGGGCGAGATGGTAGCCAATAATACCAAAGATATTTCCTTTCATGAAAAAACTGTATTTGTGAGTCTGAATTCAGCCGCCCTTAAACACGAATTGTCTTTTCGAAAAGAGGATATTATTACCAGCATAAATAAATTTTGCGGATATAAACTAGTCGATCAAATTGTTATACGATGATAAAAAACGTTACTTCCATGCCAGCAACTAAAACGAGTAAGAGCACGATACGATTTGTTCTTTTTTTTATGTTAGTCACAGCTTCTACCTTGGTGGCCCAGAATCCGGACTCTGTAAAGCTTCGTCAGATCTATGATTTTTATTTGACTAAGAGTAAATGTTATTCCAATCTCGATTACCTGGTAAACCAAATAGGTGGTCGCTTGAGCGGCAGTCCGGAAGCTGAAAAAGCCGTACAATGGGCTAAAAAGGCCATGTATGAAGCCGGCGCCGATACCGTTATTCTGCAGCCTTGTATGGTGCCGCATTGGGTGCGTGGCGCTAAAGAAAAATGTGTGTTAAGTTCAACCAAATTAAAATTAACGAAGACCTTAAATTGTGTGGCGCTCGGTAGTTCGGTGGGTACTGGCGTTAAAGGCATTAAAGCAAAAGTAATTGAAGTCAACAGTTTTGAGGAATTAGAAAAACTGGGAGAAAAAGAAATTAAAGGCAAGATCGTTTTTTACAATGTGTTTTTTGACCAGACAAAGATCCGTCCGGGTAATGCCTATGGCGAAGCGGTTAAATACCGTAGCAAAGGTGCCTCACAGGCCGCGAAATATGGAGCCGTTGCAAGTCTTTTACGAAGCATGACTTCGGTGGCCGATGATGAACCACATACCGGCAACATGAATTACGATACCAGTATTTCTAAAACTAAAATTCCATCCTTAGCCATTAGTTATGTGGCAGCCGATGTGTTGCACGGTTCCTTAGCGGCAGATAAAACGTTGGAGATTTATGTAGAAACGCATTGTATGACCTTTCCCGATGCGGCTTCTTTTAATGTGGTGGGACAAATTACCGGTACAGAAAAACCAAATGAGTTTATTTTATCAGGGGGACATTTGGATTGCTGGGATAATGGCAAAGGTGCACATGACGATGGAACCGGTGTCGTACAAAGTATAGAACTCTTAGCAGCCTTTAAACAAATGGGTATTCGTCCGAAACACAGTATCAGAGCAGTTGCTTTTATGAATGAAGAAAACGGTTTGGCCGGTGGCACAGCATATGCTAAATACGCCAAGGATCATAACGAAAAACATTTGGCTGCTTTAGAAACAGATGCCGGGGGATACACCCCGCGTGCCTTTGGCGTAGATACCTTAAATGGCTTATATAAAATGGTTGTAGGCTGGAAAGATTTATTCTCACCTTACCTCATTGATAAAATTCAAAAAGAAGGCGGCGGTGCCGATATTTCTGTACTTGAAAAATCGGGAGTGCCTTGCATTGGCTTTGAGCCCGATACACAACGTTATTTCGACATCCATCATACTGCCGCCGATACTTTTGATAAGGTTAATAAAAGAGAGCTCGAACTGGGCGCCGGCGGTATTGGCGCACTTATTTATTTACTTGATAAGTACTATCCATACTAATATGCCTGTTTTAGAGGGCTTCGCCCTTTTTGCGTATATTTGTATGAGAATATAAAAACGATCAAAATGACTGAAACGGTAACGAAAAGCGCGCATTTAATTGAACTGGAAGATAATTACGGAGCACATAACTATCATTCCATTCCGGTTGTGTTGGAGCGTGGAGAAGGCGTTTACGTTTGGGACGTGGAAGGAAAACGTTATTTCGATTTTTTAGCGGCCTATTCTGCCGTGAATCAGGGGCATTGTCATCCCCGCATTATTAACGCACTTACTACACAGGCACAAAAACTCACCTTAACATCCAGAGCATTTTATAACTCGGTGTTGGGTGAATATGAAAAATACATTACTTCTTATTTTGGTTACGATAAAGTATTACCCATGAACACCGGCGTTGAAGGCGGTGAAACGGCAATTAAATTAGCCCGCCGCTGGGCCTATGATGTAAAAGGCGTAAAAGAAAATCAGGCTAAACTGGTTTTTGCCAATGGCAATTTTTGGGGAAGAACATTGGCGGCAATTTCGGCCAGTAATGACCTGAGCAGTTATAAGGGATTTGGTCCGTTTTTACCCGGTTATGAATTAGTTAATTACAATGATTTGAATGCCCTTGAAAATGCCATCAAGGATCCAAATACAGCTGCCTTTATGGTGGAGCCAATTCAGGGTGAAGCGGGCGTGATTGTGCCGGATGAAGGCTATTTAAAAGGGGTTAGAGCCTTGTGTACAAAATATAACGTCTTGTTCATTGCCGACGAGGTGCAAACTGGGTTAGCGCGCACGGGAAAAATGTTGGCGTGTGATCATGAGGACGTGAAACCAGATATTTTGGTTTTAGGCAAAGCACTCAGCGGTGGTACTATTCCAGTTAGTGCGGTATTAGCCAATAATGAAGTGATGCTTACCATTAAACCGGGCGAACATGGCAGTACTTATGGTGGCAATCCATTAGCTTGTGCTGTTGCCATGGAAGCTTTAAAAGTTTTAAAAGATGAAAAGCTTGCAGAAAACGCGGAGGCTTTAGGAATTATTTTCAGAGCGGAGATGACTAAACTGCAGGCAGAATGTGATTTGATTACTCATGTGCGAGGCAAAGGTTTGTTTAATGCCATTGTGATCAAAGAAAAAAACGGTAAAACGGCTTGGGATGTTTGTGTAAAATTTGCTGAACAGGGCTTATTAGCCAAGCCTACACACGGCGATATCATTCGTTTTGCACCTCCTCTGGTCATCACCAAAGAACAATTAATGGAATGTGTGGCCATTATTCGTAAGGTGATCTTAACTTTTGAATAAAATTCGAAAATGGAGTACGTAAAATTATTTCAAGTGTTGAATCAAAATCAGGTCAAGTATCTGGTTTGTGGAGGGCTTGCTGTTAATATATATGGGATTCCAAGAATGACTGCTGATATTGACCTTCTATTAGATTTTACAGAAGAAAATCTGAATAATTTTGAAAACAGCACTAAGTTGTTAATGTTTCAACAAACAATTCCTATTTCAATAAAATCCTTTGTGAGCAAAGAGGCCAGACAAAAAGCTGTTTCTGAAAAAAATTTAATCGCCTATTCCTATTATAATTCACAATCGGGTTTTATGAACTTGGATGTATTATTGGAAGTTCCAATTGATTTTGAGAAATTATGGCTTCATAAATCAGAACGGAAAATAAAAGAAACTGAAATACAATTGGTTTCAATTGAAGATCTCATTTCCCTTAAAAAATATGCCAATAGGTTACAAGATCAAAATGATGTTTTACTTTTATCGCAGTTAATAAAATGAGCATTGTACCTAAAAAAGAAAATGAAAATGTAGGTTTTCATTATACAGTAACCGATGAGCAGATCAAGGCACATCAGATGAAATCAACGGAAGAGATTTTAAATTGGCTGGAAGAAACCGCTAAATTTATTTACGAGGTACAAACGCCCGAGGAAAGAGAGCGGATGAAAAGGGCAAAAAATTTTAAACATATATAATAAAAAAGCATGAGTGTAAATTTAATATACGATTATTCCCGTACCGGTGATTTTGAAATGAAAGTAACCACCTTTTTTGGTCTGGAAGAAGTGCTTGAAAAAGAGCTCATGCAACTGGGTGGTAAAAATATTGTGCCTTTTAAACGGGGTGTTTCGGTGGTTGGTGATCTGGGCTTTTTGTATAAAATAAATTTATGTCTGCATACCGGTTTAAAAGTTACCATTCCCATTTGTAAGTTTGATGCTAACAACGAACAGGAATTATACGATAACATAAAAAGTATTGAATGGGAAAAGTTTATTTCCAATTCAGATACCATCATGATTGAAGGCGTTACTAATTCAGAAATTTTTACTCACAGTTTATACGTATCGCAAAAAGTAAAAGACGGCATCGTAGATCGTTTTCGTGATAAAACCGGCGCTCGTCCGGATGTGGATCTTTTACACCCGGCTTTTAAAGTGTACGTGCATATTTATAATAATGAAGTCACCTTACATTTAGACAGTAGTGGCGACCCCTTATATAAACGTGGTTACCGCTCAGATATTAACGAGGCACCGATGAAAGAAGTATTGGCTGCTGGATTGGTAAAATTAAGCGGTTGGGAAAAACACTTGTTGTTAGTGGATGGGATGTGTGGTGCTGGCACCATAGCTATTGAAGCGGCTTTATGGGCCAATAACATTCCTCCTGGGTATTACCGGAATGATTTTGGTTTCATGCGCTGGCATAATTTTGATGAAAAATTATACGATACCGTTTACGAGAGTAGTATCAGTAAAATTAAAAATGATAAGGTTGAAATTATTGCTAACGACATTGATTTACCAACTTTAAAAAAAGCGGTCATCAATTCTAAAAACGCAAAAGTTGACGATGTCATTAATTGCACGAATTTTTCATTCTTCGACATGCAACCCACACGGGGTGGGGGCGTGGTAATCTTAAATCCGCCTTATGGCGAAAGAATCCCCTTGCCGGAAGATGAAACCGTGCGTATGTACAAAGAGATAGGTAATAAACTTAAAAAAGATTTTAAGGGCTTTAATGCTTGGATCATTACCAGTAGTCCCGAAGCTGTAAAGAGCATTGGACTTCGTCCTTCCCGACGCATCCATTTATTTAACGGTTCATTAGAATGCCGTTATTTAAAATTTGAATTGTATGATGGTAGTAAAAAAGCATCCAAGAATCCGGACACCATGGTACGCCGCTAATTTGGTGACTAGGCTCCTTTCACTAAAAATTTCCCTTCTAAAATAGGTAATACCGGACATTGATTCGCTTCGAGACAATATTTGATGTCGCGCTCAAGGTCCAGTTTAGCAAGGCGGTTGCGGTGTGATGAGTTGCTTAAGAACTCGTATATATCCAGTTTGGCATTTTTATAGAGCTCAATAGCTGCTAAAGTAGAATCGCAACTGCAATTAAAATCGTATTTGTAAACCAGGTCTTCGGCTGCAGCCCCTGCAAACAGGGTGTCTTCCAAATTAAATTTATTTTTCCAGCCGGCGCATAAAAAGAGCACGTCTTTTTTTTCCTTTCTTAAATAGGCCACAACGGTATCGAGGTTTAAAAAACTCCCTATGACAACTTTATGCGCTTGTCTAGCAACTTCAATAGCCTGTGTACCATTTGTGGTAGTAATGGCAATGGTTTTCCCTTTTACTTTTGCGCTCATATAACCAAAAGGACTGTTTCCCAAATCAAAGCCCTCAACCAATTCGCCATTTCTTTCGGCGGCTACTAAAAAGCCGTTTTCTTTGTATTTCTGTGCTTCTTCAATGGTAGCAACCGGAATCATTTTAGAGACACCATGAAAAAAGGCCGTGGTAATGGCTGACGTAGCTCTTAAAACGTCGATAACGACTACAATGGCATTTGGATTATGAAAAAGCGGGTAGGACTGAGGACTATAACAAACTTCGATATTCATAGTTGTAAATTAAACTGCAAAAGGCTTGAAGAAAAGCCCAGAATAAACTCGAGCTAATCTATTAAGCGCTGTTTGCCATAAACAAACATAATAGTTTTTATTTGATTTACTAAATTTTTGTGTTTTTATGCGTCCAAATGCGGCTTTTGATCTGTTTCGTAAGACCTGTTGTGCTAAACTAATTGCGAATATTTAGAAAAGAAAAGTGGGTATTTAACACAAAAAAAGTAATTTTAAGGCATGATAGATTTTATAAAATCAAAAATTCAAAATTCGATCAGTTTAAAAACATCCCTACTAAGTAACACCGAGATTTTAAATGCAGTGAATGCATCTGTAAATGAAATCATTAATTCTTACAAAATCGGCGGTAAAGTTTTATGGTGTGGAAACGGCGGCAGTGCGGCTGATGCACAGCATCTGGCCGCTGAATTAAGTGGCCGATTTTATTATGATCGTCCGCCTTTATTTTCGGAAGCCTTACATGTGAACACCAGTTATATTACAGCGGTGGCCAACGATTATAGTTATGATATTATTTATAGCCGATTGGTGGAAGCTATGGGAAAAAAAGGCGATGTATTAATTGGATTAAGTACTTCGGGAAATAGTGCCAATGTGATTAAAGCCCTTGAAAAGGCACGCCAAATGGGCATTGTAACGGTAGGGCTTACCGGGCAAACCGGTGGAAAAATGAAAGATCTTTGTGATCACCTCATTAATATACCAAGCACCGATACACCGCGCATTCAGGAATGCCATATGTTATTAGGTCATACCATTTGTGAAATGGTAGAGATGCAGGTGTTTCCAAAAAAATAAAATTTCAAAATGATAGATACCGCCATTATTTTAGCCGGAGGCTTTGGAACACGCTTGCAAACGCTGGTGAATGATGTGCCAAAGCCTATGGCCGTGGTGAATGGCGAACCTTTTTTAAATCATCTGCTTAATTATTTAAAACATTACGGCATTAAGAAAGTGATTTTTTCTGTTGGCTTTCTAGCCGATAAAATACAGAATCACTATTTCCATAAATTTAATGGCATTGAAATAGATTATGTTCTTGAGAAAAACCCGATGGGGACAGGCGGAGGTATTCGTTTGGCCATGGAGCACTGCACCGAAAAAGAAGTCCTGGTTTTGAATGGCGATTCCTTTTTTAATATCGATCTGATTGATTTTTATAAAAAACACCAAAGTGGTCTCACTGATTTTTCACTAGCCTTAAGATCTGTTGAAAACGCTTCTCGTTACGGTAATATTGAAACCGATACTGAGCAGCGAATAGTGAGTTTTAAAGAAAAAAGTGCAGAAGCGAAAGAAGGAAAAATTAATGCAGGAATTTACATTCTTAATACAGCCCTTTATTTACAAAACACCGAGGCAGACCTAAACTTCTCTATTGAAAAAGATTTTTTTGAAAAGAACTTAAAATCCTTGCATATCAAAGGTTTTGAATATGATGGGTATTTTATTGACATTGGCATACCGGAAGATTACCTGAAAGCACAAGATGACCTTAAAGGATTTACATTTAGATAAAAGCTGGGCCTTGTTTTTAGACAGGGATGGCGTGATCAATAAAAAACGCGAGAACGATTATGTGAAACACTGGATCGAATTCGAATTTATTGAAGGCTCTATTGACGCCATAAAGTACCTGCGTACCTTATTTGCGCGTGTAATTGTGGTAACTAATCAACAAGGTATCGGCAAGCGCATTTACAGGGTTGAAGATTTGGAATTAATTCACAAGAACATGCTCTACGAAATAGTTTACCATGGCGGCCATATCGACAAGGTATATTTTGCGCCACATTTACACAGCGAAAATCACCCTGACCGCAAACCAGGCATTGGCATGGCTTTAAAGGCTAAGGCTGATTTTCCGGAAATCGATTTATCAAAAAGTGTGATGGTGGGAGACAGTATGAGCGATATGATTTTTGGCCGCGCTGCTGGCATGAAAACCATTTATATTTCAGACGAAGATCGGCTTGATCCGTCTATTGATTTAAATTTTAGATCCTTAAACGATCTTGTTATTAACTTACAAAACAGCATTTGAAAATTTCCGTCATAACCGTCACCTATAATTCCGAATCCACCATCGAAGAAACCATTTTGTCGGTGATTAATCAAAGCTATCCTAATTTAGAATACATTATAGTGGATGGCAAATCGAGTGATGGCACTTTGCAGATTCTTGATAACTATAAATCCCGCATTGATAAAATTCTTTCCGAAAAAGATGATGGTTTGTATGATGCCCTGAATAAGGGAATTGACATGGCTACGGGAGATGTGATTGCTTTTTTACATTCGGATGATTTTTATACGGACGAAAAAGTCATTCAGAAATATGTCGAGGTATTTATGAAAACTAAGGCCGACGGGGTGTATGCCGATTTGTATTATGTAGACAAAAGCCATACCGATAAAATTATCCGCAAATGGAAAAGCGGTGAATTTAGCAGCTCTTCATTTCTTAATGGCTGGATGCCGCCGCACCCCACTTTTTTTGTAAAAAAAGAAATGTATGAGCGTTACGGTAAATTTGATTTGAGTTTTAAAAGCGCAGCGGATTATGAATTGATGCTGAGATTTATTCAAAAAAATAAAATCACTTTAGGCTACTTAAATGAGTTCACGGTAAAAATGCGGGTTGGTGGCCAAAGTAATGTGAGTTTAAAAAACCGCATGAATGCCAATCTCGAAGACCGTCAAGCATGGCGTGTAAACGGGTTGAAACCCCGTTTTTACACGCTATACTTAAAGCCTTTTAGAAAAATTTTGCAGTTTTTCGGAAACTAATTCTTATGACTTAATGAGTTTGATACTCTTGTTACTGTGATTTAATTCATCGGTAATAGTTAAGATATACACTCCTTTTGGGTAAGCACTCATATCTATTTTCTCTTCAGAAGCCATCATCGAGCGATGGATAATCACCTCACCCAATGCATTGGTCATAATCACTTTCGTTGAGTTAAAAGCATCACTTTTAATGGTAAATGATCCTGAAAACGGATTCGGATAAACATCAAACGACGAAGTAGAATTAAATTTACTTAATCCCGTGCAAGATTCCACTTTCATGGCAACCGAATCGCTGCTAGCACAACCACTGGTAACATCGGTATAGGTGTATATAACCGCATGTGAGCCAAGCCCTAGGGCAGAAGCATTAAAATTAGTTCCCGTAACACCGGCACCACTAAATGCGCCGCCTGTTGGCGTTCCGCTTAATGAAACAACGTCATCTTTACAAATGGTAGCAGATGGTGTGGTAATACTCACGGCGGGTGCCGGAGTGATGTTTACGGATACCGGTAATGGTACACTTTCGCAATCAGCTTTTGATACCGACCAGGTATAGAAGAAGAAATAATAGGCAGCACCTAAGTTTGAACCGGTAATGTTTACACAACCACCAATGTTGTAAGGGTAGGTGCTACCTGAATTAGAGCGGTATAAATTACCGGTTGATCCACTTGCTAAACCTAATTGGTAGCCATTGCCAACAGTAATGTTATAACCCAATAAAACAGTGTTGGTACCTACACTTAAATTTACAAAAGTAGAATAGATGGTTGCTGAAGTATTGTCGCGTAATTCAATCACTCTTAAACCGGCAACTTGCGCTTGCACAATCACTGAATTTAAAATGCAATTTTGTGTTACGTTAAATACTTCCCATGCATTAGTGCTAGCAAGGTAACCGCCATTAGAAATGGTTAAACGACCACCAATAACCGCTGGATTAGGCACTGCATTAGTGACATAGTAGGTAGTATTGGTAGTTAAATTTGAAGCCGTGAACGTACTGCCGGTTGCCAAAGGTGTTCCGGCTGAAGGACTGGCGTACCATTTGATGATTGAATTGCCACTGGCACTTAATGAAAAAACCGAATTGGCACAGGTCTGAATATTAGGTCCAACCGTAGGGGAAGAAGGCACATTAACGACTACAAAAGATGGTTTTATCAAACTATCGATTATTGAACATGAATTGGCAATTAGTTTTACATTGTAAATGCCAGCTGCAGTATAAGTATGCACGGCGTTGGTAGAGTTTGCGGTTGCACCATCACCGAAGTACCAGGTATAAGTTGTACCATTTGTGGTGGTATTCGAAAAATTTACGGTAGCCGGTAAGCCACAAAAACCGGTTGTAGCGGAAGTAAAATTAGTGCCTACTACTCCCGGTGTAATGGGCGTGCCAACACCAACAGCGTACCAGGCATTGGCAGTTTGTGCGACTTCATTTGAACAAGGACCAAAAAGATCTTTTGCAGCTTGAATACAGGAGTTACGGGCAGCTAAAAAATTGGTACTGGGCGTAAAATAAACGGTTAATGCACGAAAGGCAATTTTGGATGCTGATGTAAAACCTAATGCACTAACTGAATACGTATTTGAAATGTCATTTGTGCCTGATCCACCCATGGTTAATAAATAAAACCAAAAATTACTTACTCCGCTGTTTGTATGCACACCGCCATTATCAGCGGTTCCGGTGTAATAATTTGTGCCAAGGTAAGTATCCGGATCTCCGAATGAATTTGGATTTGACATGATACGAAGTCCGCCTCCACCATTGGTCACGTCTTCTCCTATTTTCCAGTTCCAATTTGTGGGGCGACCGAAATTTTCAATACAAGTACCGAAAATATCAGAGAAACTTTCATTCAACGCGCCCGATTCATTGCTATAAGTAAGGTTGCCGGTATTCGAAGTAAGTCCGTGTGTGATCTCATGGCCACAAACATCCAGGGCTGTAAATATTTTCATCGAACCTCCGTTACCATCGCCATAGGTCATACGTTGGCCATCCCAGAAAGCATTTGAATAATTTGTCTGGTAATGCACATAACTTAATAATTTAAAACCAGCATTGTTGATGCTGTTTCGGTTGTGCTTTTGGAAATAATAATCATAGGTTTTTTCCGCACCCCAATGCGCATCGGTTGCAGCCTGATCCACGCCGGTAGTCGTCCAGGTGGTGGTGGTATTTGTAAAATCGGTGCTTGAATAAGTAGAGGTGTTTTTCATGTTATAGGTTTCAACACCTAAACCACGGGCCACTTCACGTAAACGAAACAGCGTAGGTGTTTGGTCGCAAGTGATTGTTTGTGTGCCACTGAATTTTGTATTGGCATTGGCCGGTACATCAGTAGTACAAATCAAATTTTGTTCATCTAAAATTTTACCAGTTGAGGCATCCACAAAAACATTGGCTCTGTATAAAGGTGTTTCAGCGTAAATATTAAATTCATAAGCATTCACAACGTTGTTGCCAATTTCAATCACTACTTTTTCGCCTTTCGGATAATAAGAAAAATCAGGTTGATTCAAAGCAACACGCATGTGCCGCTCTTCTTCTTTATTTTGCCATTTGTATTTTTGAGCTTTCACTTTATTTAAGGCCGCATTTAAAGCACTTTGCTCCGAAATCACAAACGAATTGGCTGCGGCTTTCACTGCCAATAAATCACCATTTAATGAAATTAATTTCCCAGCATAGCAGTGAGCAATAATTATTTTGTTGGCTACGGTATATCCCAATTGCGTAATGGCATAACGAATGTGGGTATAGCCTAATTCGTCACGATCGGTTTTAATGGCTTGCACTTTGTTCGCACCATTATTTAAGATGCTAAGATTAATAAAGTCGGCCGCTTCAGATTCTTTAACCTGATACGATTCTTTGAATTGAATATAATTTAGTTGTTTGTTTGCATTAAGCTGATAGTCTTGCGCATAAGCTGTTAGTTTTGAATTCAATTGCGCATTGAGGAATTGTGCAGAAAGAATAAGGACAAAAAATCCGGTAATTTTTTTCATGATCGAGTAGTAAATTTAGAAAAGCAAGATAGGCTTTTAGATGATAAAAAGAACCTGACTTTATTAAAAATTGAAACAAAAACCTTAAATTTTAACAGTATTCCAGATATAAAATAAAGAAATAGAGGGTTTTTGTTAGTATACCTGCACATGAAGTTTTAGCGCATGGTTAAACCTATTTTCAAGAAATAGTTAATGGAAGCAGCGCTTTAGAATTCTCCTTTATTCTTTCTTTGCTTCTAAAGTATTTGCCTTTTTATTTCCACCAAAATAATAGTTTATACCAAATAATATATTTGAGAAGGAGAAGAAAAAATTGGAATTAAAATTTGAATAGTTATTTTCACTTATCTGAACACCTTTGATAAAATTCCGTGTTTGGTTATAGGAATAACCAACATTTCCGAAGGTCGTTTCCAAAGCAAATTTTGAATTCAAAAAGTAAATAATGCCTGGTGTAAAATTGAGGTTGGCATAAAAGTTTTTGGAATTCGTATGGCTTTCTAAAAAGGAGGTTGTATTAGTTGTCGTTGAATTGTAAAAACTTTTTCCGGATCCGGCGCCGGCACTTATTTGAGCAAACCATGAGAAGCGCCCCGAAATGGTCTGGTAATAACGACCGAATAAACCCATCGTGTAGAGTTCGCTCGTGTTGCGGTAGGAATAGGAATCGGAGCTCGAATAATTGGCAGACCCTTTAGAAAGCGAATTGCTGTAATTGCCATAGGCTCCAACTAACCAATGGTTTGTCAAAAAAAGGCCATAACGCGCAAACAGATTCAGTTGATACGAATTGTTATTACGCGTATTAGTGTTAACACTTGTATCCTTCGTTTTACCTTGATTGTTAGTGTAACCAAAACTCCCGGCCAAAAGCTGGGTACCCTTGCTGTACTGAGCTTGCGCAAATGAACAACTAAGCAGCATCACAATTAGTAAATACACTATTTTCATGAAATTTGGTTTTAGGTCATATTTATAAGCGAAGTTCAAAAAAAAAACGAGAACTAACCCTGAGAAGTTGTTAGTAAATGTGAAAAGACAAAATAAATCAGAAAAAGAATCCTTTACTGAGTTCCTATTAAAATAAAACATCCGAATAATCGGGACTTTTATCAAATACGTTTTTGGCAAACGGACAAAGAGGTAAAATTTTAAGGTGTTTTTCTCTGGCAAATTCAACCGCCGCTTTAACCAGCATTTTCCCCAAACCACGACCTTCATTGCCCGGATACACTTCGGTGTGATCGATAATGATTTTATCGTCACCTGCATAGGTATAGGTCATTTCTGCCTGATGTTTGTCGTTCTCAAGTATAAAAAATAAACCTTTTTTTTGATTGGTCTGATGTTCTACGGTCATAAAATGTTTACTCAAATGTAATTAATTCTTAATTATTTTATAGGCCATTAACAAAACCATGTTGATTTGTTCACTAGAGAATAACCCTTGCATGCCACTGATTTTAGTTACCTTCGAAATAAAAATTATGAAAAAAATTTACCCAGCTTTATTATTCCTCAGCCTTCTTAGCAGTGTTCGTTTGCAAGCGCAAGGTGTTCCGGTTATGAATCCAATTCAGGGGCCTGCATTTGCTTGTTCTTCGCCGGCATCACCTAACAGCTTTACCGCCTCTGCCAGCAATTCACCAACTTCTTATTTCTGGACAGTTTCTTCACCGGCAACAGGCGTTTCCTTTAGTAGTCCAAGTGCTTCGGTATGTGCCATTGGTTTTCCTTATCCATACGCCAATGTAGCATATACAGTTTATTGTTCGGCGTCTAATTCTTTTGGCACCAGTCAAACCGCTTCCTTTGTAGTACAGGTTTTTGAAACGCCTTCGGTTACGTTTTCGGGTGCACAAAATTTCTGTCAAGGTTCTTCTACGCAATTGTCGGCAAGTCCAACCATTGTGTCGGCCAGCTCAACTTTGTTTTACAATTGGACTCCAGCCACTGGATTAAGTTCAACCACTTCGTCTAGTGTGATTGCAAATCCGAATGTCACCACCACTTATACGGTACTGCTTTCAATTGGGAATTGCACGAATTCAACCCAATTAACCTTGCTGGTTTACCCATGTACAGTTGGCTTAGATAAAGTGAATAACGAAAAGGCAAATGATCTGATCATTTATCCAAATCCAAATCAAGGTTCCTTCTTTATCAAATCGGCTTTTGAAGAAAAGGCAGTTATCATAAATGAACTTGGACAATCACTTCAGCACATTCAATTGCTTCCTGGCACTGAGACCGGTATTCAGGGACTTCCTCCGGGAATTTATTTTATAGTTACGCCCCGAACGCGCTGCAAATTTATTGTGAGCAATTAAGTTCAAAAAATTAAACCGGCTTCTGCCGGTTTTTTATTTTCTTTAAAGTATGAAAAGCAAAGTTCAGGCTGATTATTTATTTTGGATCGGAATCATGGTTTCTACTTTGATTTTTTCTCCTGCCATGCTCGATCTTACTTTAATACCGAGGTTTGTAAGCTTGAGTTTATTTTTATTCGCAAGTTTATTCTTAATTAAAAAGAATGTCAAAGACATTAAAATTGAATTTGATCTAATACTTATTTCTTATGTGGCTTATTGTTTGTTTAACGGCTTGTCGGCCTTTTGGGCAATTAATAAGGCAGAAGCACTTTTTCAGAGTTCTAAAACCCTATTAGCTTTCTCGGTTTTTTGTTTTACCTATTTAATTTTAAAGCAAGGCACATTTACGCTAATTGAAAAACTCATCAAGTTTTCTGTAATGTTGGTATTTGCCGAGTGCCTGGTTGTTCTCATTCAATTTATCAATATACCGGAATTAAAAACTGACTCACTCTATGCGCTTAGTGGTTTAAATGGTCATAAAAATTTATTAGCAAGCTTTTTATTTTTGAATTTATTCTTCCTCATCAAAGGCATTCGTGATTTTCGATCAACATGGAAGGTATTGACAATTTTAGCTCTTCTGCTTAATTTGTTTTTACTTATATTTTTAAAGACTAAAGCTGTTTGGATTGGCCTCGTTGTTTTTTCGATTTTATTAATCCTGCTATTTGGTGTGTCGAGGCTAAGGAAAAAACTTCAACTAAAACCACAATTTTTATTTATTGTGTGTTTGATTGTCGCAAATGTGTTTTTTTTGCTGGTATTAAAACCTTTAAGTCATAGAAGTTTGCCACTTATTAATAGCAATACAAGTTCAGGACAAAGCCAGGCCTTAAATTTAGAACAAGAACGTTTGGTGCTTTGGCAAAAGACTTATGCTGTATTTGAACAACAGCCCTTGATTGGTGTTGGAGCCGGCAATTGGCAAATTAATTTTCAGAATGCAGGATTAAGTGGTTTATGGCGAGCAGAAGATTTAAACTTCACCTTTCAGCGTCCACATAACGATTTTTTATGGATCTTATCTGAAACCGGGATTCTCGGATTTAATTTATTTTTAATTTTTATTCTGACCTTAGTGCTGAGCTTGGGAAGGTTTTCTTTGCAAAACGATCAATCCAAATCTGATTTTTTGGAGCCCAAACTTCTTTTGGCTTTCATTGTTGCCTATTACTGTATTTCGTTTTTTGATTTTCCTATGGAACGAATGGAGCATTTAATTTGGATTAATATACTTTTAGGATTGGCCTACTATTATAGCAAAGAACAAAAAATCGTGAAGGTTTATTCTGAAATTAACTTCAGCAGGGCACTGCATCTTACTTACATGCTTTGTTTACTGTTTGTATGTGTAATTGGAATTTTAAGATATAAAGGAGAATACTACATCAAAAAAGTCTACACTAATAAAAACAATCAAAATTATTTTGAAGTGATAAAGTGCGGAGAAAAAGCACAGAGTTTTGCTTACACCCTCGATCCTACATCCCTTCCAATAGCTTGGTATACCGGAAATGCATATGCCTCTTCTCAGAATTTTCAAAAAGGACATCACGAATTCCTTAAGGCCTATCGCTTAAATCCCTTTAACAGAAATGTTTTAAACGACCTGGCTTCATCATACGCCTATATTGGTAAAGTCGATTCTGCAAAAGCTCTGTACATCGAAGCTTCACGTATTAGTCCACGTTTTGATGACCCTAAACTAAATTTAACAGCCTTATACATTCAAGAAAAGAACTTCAAAAAAGCAAAAGAAATTCTTAAAACTATTTATCACGATTCGGAAAGAAGAAGCAAATACCAAAGCTTTGTAGATATGCAGCCATAAAAAAAAGCTGCCTCTTTTCGGAAGCAGCTTTTCTAATTTTTATTTCTTTTATTTTAAAATAATTATTTTTTGTTGAACATGAGTACTTCCGTTTTGTCCGTAAACAAAATAGATGCCGCTTTCAAGCCCTGTTAAGGATACGTTTCTGTTATTACTTACGTTTAAACTAAAGGTTTTAACCACCGCACCGGTTTCATTGATAATGCTGATGTTTAAATCGGATTCTGTTTTAATCACAAAACTGCCATTATTAGGATTTGGATAAAGTTGGAAAGCTAAATTGGCCGCAGTTACAGAGCTTAGTCCGGTACAGGCATTTACACTTTGAGTGAAGGCAGTACTGCCCACACAACCATCTAAACCTGTGCCATAAACGGTATACGTGGTTGTGGCAGTTGGTGTAATAATGGTAACCGCGCTGGTTAAGCCATTGCTCCACGAATAAGTATTAGCACCACTCACGGCCAAGGCAACTTGTTCACCGGCGCAAACTTTTACAGAACTTGAACTCACCGATAGAACCGGTTTAGCAGCAACCGTTATGTTGATGCTGCTGGTTCTAACAGTGCAACCCGGATTAGCACCTCTAACAACATAAGTAGTATTAACTGATGGTGATGCCACAATACTTGAAGTTGTACTGCCACTTTGTACCCAAGTATACGTGGTAGCTCCCGATGCATTTAAAGCCACTGTACTACCTGCACAAACTGAACTTGAACTTGAAGAAACAACTAAGGTTGGATTCACACTAACTTCTACAGAAACAGTGGTCGCCCCAAAACAAGTTCCTAAATTACCAAGTACTGAGTAAGTCGTATTCGATGTAGGTGAAACCGTTTGTGTACCGGCATTTGAACCATTGCTCCAGGTATAATTGGTTGCTCCAAAAACACGGAGTTGCGCTACACCACCTACGCATATAGCTGTTGGTGTTGACGTTGCCGTTAAAGATAAGGTGGTAGACGTGCCTAAGTTTAAGGAAAAAGTACCGGTACATCCGCCTGAATTGGTATAAGAAGCTGTGTACACACCGGCTAACGTTGTTGTCAAGGTTCTGGTATTGGCACCGGTTGACCATGTATACGTTGCAGGGCCGGGTCCCTGACCGGTTGCCGTTAATGTACATGAACTACCCGGACAAATACTCGTTGGAACACTAGCAATGGTTAAGGTAGGGGTGCCAACTGTTACCGTGCTTGTTCTTTCGATGGAACAACCATTGGTAGCAGTAATGATACAAGAATAGATGGTGGTTGCCGACGGACTCACCGTAATAGAAGAGCTTGTAGGGCCGGTTGACCAACTGTATGTATATACTCCGCCGCCGCCCGGGCCTCCACCAGTAGTGACTGATATACTAATTGGTGCACCGCCAATGCAAGTATTCTGTGTGCCGGGATTAATACCGGCGTTAGGCGAGGCCAATACCTGAATGGTTTGCGTAAAAGCGGTACTTGAACCCGATGCATTGCTAGCAATGAGCGTAATGGTATATGTTCCGGCTTGGTTATATGTAACGGTAGGATTTTGTGCGCTCGAAAGAATGGGTTGGCCACCGCCAGGACCAGGACCGCCCGGACTAAGGGTATACGACCACGATGTTGGCGTGCCACTTGAAAGGTCGGTTATATGTACAATATTCGTCGCACCTGAACAAACGGGATTAGGACTAATTGAAAAGTTAGCACCCGGAATCTGTGATAAGCCGGTGAAGGAAAGACTAACAAAAAAAAGTCCAATTCCTCTGTTTAGTAAATTTTTAAATCGCATGTGGTGATTTTTAATGGTTAACGCTATTAGATGAATAAAAAGTACAAAGGTTTAATAGTTAATTAAATTATTCTTTGTCGAGCCGAAGATAACATTTCAACTTAAACAAGGCAAGCAACTAACACTTATCAGGACTAATTTTATAAAATCTTGCTTTACTTGGCCCCTAGCTTAGCAACATGATTATTTTCTTAACCAAACGTGAAAACGTCGGTTCACATATGGGATATATAAAAAGGCCATTAAGGGCACCAGAATGAGACTTACCGCCAAGGTTCTAAGGGGAATGGGTAAGAACGTTAAATTAGGAATTAGTAGCATTGAAAGGATGGTAATTGCCGGGTAGATAAAACACCATACCAATAAAGCAAATTTCCATTTTTTAGGATGTCCGTTTTGACTCATATTTTAAAAAATTAGGAGGCAAAGCTAAGACATTAATTGGACTTATTTTGAAGAGAGATTTGGAATATCGTTAAAACAACATATTTATCCGCTCTTCGGTTAGAACCGCTGTAGCCTTCTGATAGCCAATGGCAATCATTTCTTTTAAATGATTTGTCTCAAAAATGGAATAGTCCAGTAATGATTCCGGTTCGATAAAAACCGCACAGTCTTTTTCGGCGTGATTTAATTTTTCTTTCAAACTTAAATGAACCAAATGATCAAATTTTTGAGTAAAGTTTTTTTTGTTGGATTGGCTGTCAATGGGATTTACATGCACGCCTATAATTGGGTAAGGAAACATAAGAAGTGGCTCGGTTGGTAAATTTCTACTTAAACCACCATCCACGTATACGTTATTTTGAATGTTAACCGTTTCATAGGCAAGCGGAATAGCCGAAGAGGCCAACAGAATGGGGAGTAAATCACCTTCATCGAAATACCTTGGCTTACCGGTTTCGTAGCTGGTAGCACAAGCAAAGAAACTTGTTTTTAATTCTGAAATTTTTTTAGCTCTTAGGTTTTTACGTAAAAGTTCTTCCAGTTTTTTACTTGAAAATAAACCTGATCTAAAATTTAAGAAATTAAAATCGAAACTAAACTTCGATTCTATAAATATTTTTTCTAGGTCAATGGCCGAATACCCATCAGCCAGCAAAGCGCCAACTAAAGCGCCCACACTGGTTCCGGAAACGACCGCTATGCTGATGTTAAGTTCCTCTAATCGCTTTACTACGCCAATGTGGGCAGCTCCGCGCATACCGCCGCCTGAGAGGGCGAGGGAAATCCGTCTTGGCATGTTGTTTTTTACATCCACTTAGCTGCAAAATCTTTGAATTCGACACGCAAGGCATTAAAGTGTTTTTCAAAACTTTCAACCATGTCTTTTTCTTTGCTTGTGACTTCTTTCTTACGATGGTCAGATGCCACAGGATGTGCAGCAATTTCGTTTTTCACCATCTTTTCAGAGGCTTTTACAACATGTGAAAGATCCTGAATGTTTTTCTCCTGAATCATGAACTGATTTTGAAAATGTTCCACATCGCGCAAAAAATCCTTGTGGTTATTTTTTTTGGTTATTTCTTCTAAACGCCCGTTCAAAACATGTAGCTCGTCTTTGTAAAAGTTTAATTTACTTAGCCACTCCGTGTGGTCAAAATGCTGACTATAAATGGTTGTTTTCATGGCTTCTAATTTTTAATAAAGGTAAGTCATAAAACAAAAAACGCAATGATAAGAATCATTAAAATGAGGCTCTGCCAGAACTGTCTCTTGGTATTTCTGCAAACAAGTATAATGCTACGGCTTAAAAACACACAATTTCTTAACTCACGTAAATTTACATTATATTACGTGAGCCTGCGCCATGTAAGCTGCTGGGTTTTAAAAGCAAATTAATCTGCTGAATAAAAGGCTCCTGATCCTTTTTGTTTAATAGGGATAATTCTAGGAGGTAATGCAAGTTCTGGTCTTCGGGAATAGGCGTGTCATTTACAAAGGACTTGCTAAGAAATTGAATTTGTTTTTAAGTGGTTGTTCAGTTTGGCGCATAAAATGATCCTCGCTTGAATTATTTAACACAATTATCTTAAAAAAAGCCCTTGCAAATAACTATAATTAGTAGTAATTTTAAGCTATAAATTATAGCAATGAGCAAAATATCATCTAATATTCGTTTTCTTCGTCAGTTAAAAGGCCTCTCACAAGAGCAGTTGGCCGATGAATTACAAGTAACCCGTTCGCGTATTGGAGGCTATGAAGAGGCCCGTAACGAACCGCCCATCGATCTGTTAATTCGTCTTTCTGAATTTTTTCACATAGCCATAGATGCCCTGGTAAGGGGTGATCTTAAAAAAACCAATCTGGATGGTTTAATGAAAATAGGGAAGAACCGGATCTTATTTCCTATTCTTTTAGATCCTGATGGAAATAATATGGTGGAATTAATTCCTTTAAAAGCTTCGGCGGGTTATGTGCGTGGTTATGCCGATCCCGAATACATCGAACGTTTACCACAAATGCGTTTGCCTTTTTTACCCAGCGGTAAACATCGGGCCTTTCCTATTAAAGGCGATAGTATGCCACCTATTAAAGAAGGCTCTTTTGTCATTGCCAAATACCTAGAACGTTTTGAGGAAGTAAAATTTGGACAAACCTATATTGTGGTAACCAAGGAAGACGGCCTAACTTACAAGCGTATCATGGCCTTTCATAAAAAAGAAGCCACTTTTGAATTACACTCCGATAATAAAATGTACCAGCCTTTTAAAGTAAAAGCCGAAGATGTTTTAGAAATTTGGGAATATACTTGCAGTATTAATATGAACCAGTATCAAAACGAAGAATTAAATCTGGATAGTATTATGAACATGCTTCGTGGACTGAAAGTAGAGATTGCGGATATTAAAAAGGACAGGAAATAGTAGACCTGCGTATTTTTTTATAATTTTAAAAACCGTTTCTAGTGTACACCGGCCCTTCAAGCGGAACTATTTAACATGAAAGCGTTTCGATATATTTTTATACTAGTATGCTTTAATGCTAGCCTGTTAATGGGTCAATCAATAAGTCGTTTAACGCTAAATCAAAAAATACTCGAAAAGTCGTTTGATGATTGTGATAGAAGTGCCGGTAAGAAGAAAAAACTACTTTCATTTAAAAAGAAGTACTCAAGGCTAAATCCTTTAAACTACCTTGGGGCGGGTTTACTTTATGTGTACCAAACTGTTTTTTCAGAACAAATTCAGGCAGAATGTGCCTATGAAATAAGTTGTTCTGAGTACACAAAACTATCCATACAGCAACATGGTTTTATACTAGGCAGCTTAAGTGGTTTAAATCAACTTTCAGAATGCTTTCCGGGAGCCAAGTTGGAGCATCCCGCTGCTTGTGTTAATTATAATAATCAAAAAATAATTAACACAAGTGAATAGAAGAGTAAGTAAAAGCCTGCTTTTAATTTTTTACGTTTCTACTTTTTCGGCACAAATTAATGTGCCATTTATTGAACATTTAAGTAACACAAATTTGAAGGTTGAGCATTTGTCGTATTTAAATAGCTTAACCCAAAACAACGATTCTACACGTTATTTTAAAGCTAAGTATTACCTCAAATATTTCAACGACAGTCTTTTTTTTAAAAATTACGAAACAAGTACAAACTTGTGTGATGCCGATTCGAGCCTTATTAAACAAGCAAGCATAACTTTTTTAAATGGGAAGGAGACTACCTATACCCAAAAATGGTTTCATCGCAACAACGAGTCTAATTTAGGCGACATCTATACCAACCTAGAGATGATAAATAAGGCGGCCATCAATCCCAATTTATTTACAAAAGAAGATTTTCCCGAAGAGCTGCAAAAAAGTTATGGTAGCTACAAAAAAATATACCATAAAAAACCGATTGTAGCGGCCTTCTTATCTACACTGGTGCCGGGATTAGGAAAATTATATGCCGGAAAAGCACGTTCATTTGGCACTACCTTTTTACTCAACGCCGCATATGCCGCCCAAAGCATCGAAAGTTCATACAAATTAGGCATTCAACACCCACTGAGCATCATCAATATAGGCGCCTTTTCGGTGTTTTACTTGTCAAATATTTATGGCAGTTATAAAGCGATTTTAGATTTAAAAAAAGAACGTAAAAAACAATTTATCATTGATGCTACGAATTCTTATAATTAGTTTTTGCCTCATCAGTATCAGGCGCTTACATGCTCAAAATGCGTGTAAAGACAGTTTGATGCAGTATGAATTCGTTTATTTTAAAAACACAAACGATTCGTTGAAGCAGGGCATACTCATTAAAAAAATTAATTATTATTTGCAACATAATAATTTGGATGAGGCGGTTTTAAAAGAAATAAAACGCGTCACAATAAAGTCAATCCCAACAGCACGTTTAAAAGAGAACTTCTTATGGAATGCCGCAGTAATTGCGTATTTAAACAGTGATATCAATTACGCACGATTTTATTTAGCCGAATTCGAAGCCTTTAAAAAAGACAGCTCCCTTGAATTTCAATTACTTTCTGTTTTTATAAATAAATATGATGATACGAGTAGCACCGGAAAACAAATACGGCAACTAAGTTTAAAGGATAGTTTGTTTACCTGTTTAGCTTGTTTTAAAGAAGTGGCAACCTACTCTAAAAAGCATCTTAATTTTTATCTGCTATCTTCTACCATTTTGCCGGGTTCGGGAAGCCTTATGAACGGTTATGCATTTAAAGGCTTAGTTTCTTTAGCCTTAACAGCTGGTTCGGTTTATGCTGTTATTCGTTTACTTGATTACGGCTTGTATGTAAATGCTGCACTTTGGGGAAGTGGGCTGGGTTTAAAGTTTTACACCGGAAATATAAAACTAACCGAAACGTTGTTTTATAAATCAGAAACTCGGCAAAAAATTAAGCTCGCAAGTACTTGCGAGCTTAATGTAAAAAAAGTGTTAGAAAAATATCCTATTTCCTTAAGGGTTCAATAGTGCCTAGATAACCGGTTCCTTTTTTAGAATTACCGGACATTAATAATACGTAAAATACGGGCGGACATAAACAGGCGATAAAGGTGGTGGGCTTTAATTTATTTTTCGCGCAGTTGGTGTACATTTTATTATCAAACACATCAATTTCCGATTGTTTAATGAATTTTTTATCCTTGCTTTTTACACTCAATCCGTTTACCTGGTATTCATTTTTTTTGTAGTCTCCATTACTGCTTGCAAACACGGCATATTCTAATCTGTCAACCATTTGTGAACTTGATTTTTTAGACCTTCTATTTTTTTTCGTGGCGTTTGCTTGAAATGCCGACCCATACACCACATAATAACTGTTATCTTGTTTTACAACACTCACATCGTATACATTCCATCTTTCATACGTTATTTGTCTGTCTAAATTTTTTGCCCAAACGATATCACCCGCCGAGTTAAGTTTAAAAGAAGTGACATTACTTTTCGTACAGTAATAATACGTACGACAGGTTTGTTGACCATTGCCACTTGATGTACAAACAGTTCTTTCCCAATTTCTCATAATCGAACAAAACAAAACAATGTCACTCCCATCTGCAATTACTTGTTCAATCACATAATTATCGTCAATACTTTCGTTATCTGATTCTTTTGCTTTTTTACCTTTAAATAAACCCTTTCCCTTTTTTTGATTCTCCTTATCAGCCGCATATAAAACATCTAAGAACGCTTTATCGAAATATGAAAACTTGGTTTCTTTTACTTTAAAGGTTTTGTTATCTAACGAAATGTAAAAGGTTCCATGGGTATCTCTACCTTTCTCGTCCTTATCCAAATCGCTGAAAAAGCCATATAATTTCACACCATCTTTGGTAACAATGGAAGAAAAGTTAAAGGTGTTTTTTCTTGGGAATTTTAATCGGAACTCTTCCAAATTACCTGATTCCAATTGAATTTGCATGATTTCGGTGTATGACGATGTTTCTCCTCGTTTTAAGTTCTGCTTTTCTTCGTCACTCATTTTAATCGTTTCTTGCACATATAAGTTGCCGTCATCGCCAAACTCATACCCACAAATGTTGTTGTTGAAATTATCAGAGCCTCCACCAAAAATACCCATGCGTCTTTTTGTGATGGTGATTGGAAGTGTTACTTGTTTAGCAGAAACGAAATTAAAATCAGAACCCATTAATTTGTATTCAATTTTTAAATTGTCACCATCTTTGGCCACCGGAAATTCTTTAACAATTAGGATACTGTTATTATGATCTTTATTGTAAATAACAACGAGTTTTTCAACAGCACCTTTTGCTGTGCTTACTTCGTAAACCTTTTTAAGCTTATTTACGCGTTTTAATTTCGCATCAAATGATTGAGCATAAAGTTCAATGGTATTCTTAGCTTTTTTTGTCCATAATACATAAATGATGTCATTTAAGATAATGCTTTTGTAATAGTCTAATTCGCTTTCTTTGGCAGAACCTGAATAACCTTTCAATTCTGAATCACCAACCTTTTTCATGGTGTTTTTATCAAAGGCCAGAATTTTTACTTTTTTATTATTCTTTTTAGGGTTTATAGCAAGGTTACTGAACTTGGCATAAATGTAATTGTTATTGGTTCCGAGATATAAGTCAAAAAAACCATCTAACTTATTATCATACTGTAATTGATCACTCCATTTAACATCAATGGATTGGGCAAAGGAGTTACTCACAAGAAATAACAGACATAATACACTAACTATTTTTTTCATAAAGGGTTTATTTTTTTTTAAATGTAACAATAAAATTTATTTAGCAAAACGTGGAATGACTAATCTAACGAGAAAGTTCTTAAAATGAGAATAAAACAAATGGACCATAAACAAAATACAAGCATGTGTAAAACAATCAATTTAAAATCCGAATCCAAATAAATAACTCATATTAACCGACGGGAAAATACGTGCTTTGAGCTCTCCTCCGGTTTTAGTATAGGTTTGAGAAGCATTGTAAGAACTGCTAAAGTTAGTCGACATTTCAAATTCAGAATAGGTAACAAATCGGACACCGCAACCCATAAAAAATTCGTGTGAAAAATTGTTTTTTGGCCCACTCAACATGGTGTAACCATATCCAAAATTAAATGAACTGACCTTAAAATTCATCACGCGATCGTCGCCAATTACCGTGGCGCTATTAACGTTGGCGTTTAAGGTGTAATCCATTTTTTCATGCGAGTAGTTGAATTGCATAAAGTTTCCATCAAAGGCAGTGCCTGTGAAATAGTACTTTATTCCACCGGTTAAAAAAATGCTGCCACTGGTATAAGTGGAATTATTAAAAACATTATCTAAACTTAATCTGTTAGCGTTTACATCTACGAGTAAGGTAGAAAGGTAGGTTTTTTGAAAAAAGTCCTCGCCAAATGATTTACCAACGCCAGCGTTTAGCGTTAAACCATTTATCAGATCGAATTCATAATATAAAATGGCTTTTTGTCTGAATAGTGCTGTAGGGCAAAATTTCACTAAGTTTTTTATTGTAATGTCGCCTGAACTTACCGCACTACCCGAGTGTTTTGAGTTACTACTGAAAACGGAATTTTGATTTGGTGTGTACTTTTTATCAAGTTTAATATTCGGATCTTCAATCGCTTCTTGGCCCTGAATCACTTTCGAAAAAGTGGTAATAAACAGAAAAGTGAGGAGTATATGGATAAATTTCATAGCGTTTATTTTACTTTTACTAAAACAACATAATTGGTTAATACCTTAATCTTTTCTTCTAAAGTAAGGGCACTATTCACATTGTCGGTCGGCAAATCCAAATTATCGGGTAATAGTTCGATTAAATTTTTGATGTAATTTAATTTAATGGCATATGAAACATTGTCGGCATTCCGAATACTCGCATTTATTAATCCTATTAATTGACCATCGGTATTAAATACAGGACCGCCACTATTACCCGGTTGAACAGGAATGGTTGTTTGAAAGGAATTTATAGCCCCATCATAACCGGTTTTGGCACTTATTTTACCATCGGTAAATTTAGCTTCTTTGCCCATACCATTTAATGCCATGGGATAGCCAATGGTAAATGCGGTAGCTCCAACATCCAATTGACCGCTTAGTTTAAACGAGTATTTGAGTGGGGTCAATTTTTCAAAAGCACCATCATTAATTTTTAATATGGCTAAATCATTTTCTTTATCCTGCGTCACTAACACAGCTGAATAGGTTTTTTTCGTTGAGTTCTCATTTATTTCAACTAAAAAGGTAGATGAATGTTCTACCACGTGATGATTCGTGATAAAGTAACCACTAGCACTTAATAACAGTCCCGAGCCTGTTGCTTTAATATTAACATCCGAAGGCGAGGTTTCGGTTCGAGAAGCCTTACCCGCATCCATACCTTTCACAATGAATTCGTCTATTTTGGTTTTGCTTTTACCACTGGCAATAAACCCAAAGTTATTGCCATAAAGCCTGTTGAGGTTGCAGGTATATTGTATTTCACCGTTTATCGAAAAATAATTCTTCTCACCATTACAAATTACTTTTAGGTTGTTATCTTCAATGGCATTAATGTTATTTGAAAACATGGCATCTACGTCAGTCGAATTAATGCCTTCATAAACACTACCAATAAAAACGCCTTTTTTTGAAATAGCGAAATAGTGATAGTTTTGCCAATCCTTGAATCCATATAGGAGTCCAACTTTTGATCCTTCTTTTAAGTCTTTTATAGTTAAGGTAGCTTCAACCGCATAACTTTTAGAATTTACGGGAATGTTGATATATCTGGAAGTTCCTTCTTTGGTGAGCGCTTCAATTTCAAAAACGCCATTACCTATACCCGAGAGGCTTTTATTGCTCATGTATAAATCCCATTCATTGTAGTTATTGTTAAAATGGTCTTCAAAAATAACGTTTCTGGCACCGTCTTCGTTGTATTCGGAATAGGTGCTGTTTTTTATTTTTCCGTTTTCTAATTCAATTTCTTTCCAAATTTTACCCGACTCGTAATAATATTTTGAGATGCCTACTTCAACGCCTTTATCATTGTATGATTTGAGGTATTTTAAATTGCCATTTTTAAAGTACCAGTGGCAATTGCCTTTATATTCATTTTTATTTTCGTCATCATTGCTGGCGGCGGTTATGGCACCTTCAAAATACAGCTTGTCGTTAGAGCTGTAAAAAGATCGGTAATATGCGCTGGTATCGGTTTGTTGCCTGTAATAGTAAGCCATACCCTCAGGACAGGATTTGCCTGATTTATCAAAGTAAATTTTTCGTTTATCATTTTGAGAAAATGCGGTAAATAAACAGAGTGTGAAAAAAAGAGTAAAATAAAGGTATTTAATCATGGTGGAGATTCTATGGGTTAGCCTACAATTCGAGTTTTGTCATTAAACCCTAAAAATGCGAAAAAAATAAGGAACATACAATTTGTAGGGGGTTTTAATTTTATGAGACAAACTAAGCGAATATAGGGCCATAAGTGATATTAATCATAAGTTAAAAGGGCAAGCGCATTAAGATGATTAATAAATCAATTTGGCTTAAAGCAAACGGCTTTTGGTCTGGAATCTGCTATTTCCAATCGAATGGGGAATGGATGAGAAATCTGTTTTCATTTTTTTTGGAAGCCACTAGCTTCATAAATTAAATAATAAGCAAAAAGAAAGTCGCCCGATTAGAGCGACCTTTTTGATTTAATTACAAGTTCTTTTTAAGCCTTGGTCATTCTGCCTTTTATAGCAGAAAAAAGAATTGGGATAACTGAGATGAATATGATTCCAAGAATTACTTTTTCAAAGTTGTTCTTAATTACAGGTATATTACCTAAGTAGTAACCACAAAGTGAGAGTAGACTAACCCAAAGAATTCCTCCAGCTAAACAGAATGTAATGTATTTTGAGTAATTCATTTTACCAAGCCCAGCTGCAAACGGAGCAAAGGTCCTAACAATAGGAACGAAGCGGGCCATTATTATTGTTTTGCCTCCATGTTTTTCGTAAAAGGCGTGGGTTTTATCTAAATACTCCCTTTTTATAAATCTCTTAAGGAACTTGATTTCGAAAACTTTTTCGCCAAAAAATCTTCCTACGAAATAATTTACATTGTCACCAAGAATTGCAGCGATGAATAAAAGTGGTATTAATAACCAAATATTCAATATCCCTGTACTTGCAGTTAGCATACCCGCAGCAAAAAGCAGGGAGTCGCCAGGTAAAAAAGGTGTTGCAACTAAACCAGTCTCGCAGAAAATTATAAGACATAAAATGAAATAAGTAGTTCCCTGATAGTTCTGCATTATTTCAGCAAGATGTTTATCTAGATGAAGGAAAAAGTCTAAAAATGAATGTAGCATAGTTTTTTGTTTAATTATAATCCTATTTCGTCGATGTAGGCTAAAATGCCGCCTTGTAAATTATATAAATTTGTAAAGCCGTGATGGGCTTCCAGCGCACTGATAACCGAGGCCGAGCGTTTGCCGCTTCTGCAGTGTACCACCACTTGTTTGGTTTTTGAGATTTCATCCAAACGATCCATCACTTCTCCCATAGGAATAAGTTGGCCATTGATATTGGCTTCGTCAAACTCATGTTCTTCGCGCACATCAATTAATTGAAAATCGGCTTTGCTGTCGATGAGTTGTTTTAATTCTTTGACATTTATTTCTTTCATGGTGTAATTTTAAACGGGTTGTTTTAAGGCTTCGGGTAAAAATGTAAAAAAGGTATCGCCACGTAAACCTAAACGTAAGGTTTCTAAAGGAATCACATCGTCCATACCAATATTACCCAAATTAACATCACAGCCAAATAATTTTAAGAAATAAATTTGCTGGCTTTTTTGCGGGGTTTCCCAAATGATGTTTTCAATTTTTACTTTGTTCACAATGCGGTTAATGAGCAAGGTGTGCGCGCTGCCGTTTTTGTGATAAATACCAACGGTACCGCTTTCACGGGCTTCGGCAATAACTTTAAAGGCACCGGCCTCCAATTCATTTTGCATCATTTTAATCCAGCGGGCCGGATGAATGATCACGCCTTCTTCTTTGCTACCCACTTCACTTAATACGGTATAATCTTTGGCTAATATGCTGATGTACTCGCATTTTTTTTCATGCTCCAGTTCAATGCTGCCATCGCTAACTTCGGCGGCATCTAAATCAAGATCGGCAATGTATTTTAAATAATCGTCAAACTGATTGCGGATCACAAAGGCTTCAAATAAAGTACCACCCACATAAACCTTTAGGCCGGCATTTTTATACAGTTTTATTTTTTCTCTTACGTTTGGTGAAATGAGGGAAGTGCCAAAGCCTAATTTCACAAAATCAACAAAACCTGCCGACATGCTCACAAAATCTTCGGCCTGTCTTAAACTGATGCCCTTATCCATTACCATGGTAGTTCCGTCTTTACGGGGTTTTACACTGCGTTTGGGTAAGTGCGATAAATTAAAATTGTAAGGATTCGCCATAATTATTTTTTTAATGTAGAGATTAAAGATAAAATTTCCTGATCATTTTTTAAAACAGGAGCGTATTCAAAAATTTCGTTATGTTTGCTGTAATCCATGTCCATTGCTCTGGCAAAGGTATCCAGCGATTCTTTTCTGCGGTTCTTGTCAAGTAAAATAGTTCCCAAGCGGTAATACAGTTCAGCTACATCAGGAAATTTAGTGATCCCCTCGTTTAAGGCGGCGATAGCATCGTCAATATAGGAATTATGATGCAGTAATTTAGAATAATCTAACCAAACGTCGTAATCGGTGTAATCGAGTTCAATGACACGTTGGTAGGCCATGGCTGCTTCCTCAATAAAACCGAGCTTTTCCTGCACTTCTGCAAACACATACCAGTACTCGGGTTCCGTTGGATTAATTTCAATGGCTTTTTTAATGTAATGCACCCCTTCGGTTAAACGGTTCATGGCATCCAATACCACGCCGATTCCTAACCAGGCGTCGGCATTGGCAGGGTCGAGCTTTACGCATTTGTTATAATTAACCAGTGATTCTTCAAAACGGTTCAAGTTTTCGTAACACTCCCCAATGTAATAGTAAGTGGTCGGTTCGTGTTCTTCGTATTTAAAGGTTTCTTTGTAGACTTCAATGGCTTCCTCAAAACGATTTAACTGCGCCAATGAATTTGCTTTGTTGAAGTAGGCAGAGCTGAATTGTTCGTTGATGGCTATGGCATAATCGTAAGCTTCCATGGCTTTTTCAAACAAACCAATTCGGCCGTAACCCAAACCAAGATTAAACCAGGCAAAATAACTGTAAGGATGATTATCGATGTAGTGTTCAAAAAATGCGATGGCCTCGTCGGATTTGCCGGTAAGGTCGAAACAAAGAGACAATTCATTAAGAGCGACCTCGTTTTTAGGATTTAATTTAATGGCTTTTTTTAAATAATAAAGCGCATCATCGGGTTTGTCTTCATTTAAAAATTCTACGCCCAAAGCCACGTAAACCTCGTCTTTTTGATCAGAAAGAGGAATGGCTTTTTTAAAATTTTCGATGGCTTGTTCACCTAGACCCATTTGGCTGTAAATATAACCACGGGCCATGTAGAGCTCGAAATTGCTTTGTTCAATTTGTTCTACCTCATTTAAAATGGTGAGGGCTTCGTGGGTGTAATGCTGGCTTGAAAGGTACTGGGCATAACGAATTTTAATGATGGAAGAAAAGGGGAAACGCTCAAGGCCGTAATCGATGGCTTTTTTGGCCATCTCATAATTTACCCATTGCAGATAATAATCAATAATCTCCTCAATATCATCTGCATCAAAAAAATGAACCTGACCGGTGGCCAGCATATCTTCAAAAAGCCTTAAATTATCTTCAAACTCCTTGTCATTCGATCCATCTGCATCGTCGTCAAACTCACTCATACGCTAATAAACTAATTCTTAAAATTACGTCAATAATTTCAGTAAAAAAGGTTGATTTTATTAAAATTTTTTATAACAAAAAACCCCTCATTTTTGCACAAAAGGAGGGTTTTTAAGATAATAGTCAACTATTATGCTAATACCGCACGTGAAATCACAATGCGTTGAACTTCGCTGGTTCCTTCATAAATCTGAGTAATTTTGGCATCGCGCATTAAACGTTCCACATGGTATTCTTTTACATAACCATATCCACCGTGAACCTGAACGGCTTCAGTGGTTACCCACATGGCTGTTTCGCTGGCAAATACTTTGGCCATGGCGCTTTCCTTATCTAATGGTAAATGTTGGTCTTTTAACCAGGCCGAACGGAAAATTAATAAACGGGCCGCTTCAATTTTTGTAGCCATATCAGCCAGTTTAAATTGAATGGCTTGATGCTGACAAATTTCTTTGCCAAATGCTTTTCTTTCTTTTGAATAAGCCAAAGCTAATTCATAAGCGCCGCTGGCAATTCCCAAAGCCTGTGAAGCAATCCCGATACGCCCGCCACTTAAGGTTTTCATGGCAAATTTAAATCCAAAACCATCTTCGCCAATGCGGTTTTCTTTCGGCACTTTTACATTATCAAACATTAAGGAGTGCGTGTCGCTGGCACGAATGCCCATTTTATTTTCTTTCGGACCAATAGTAAAGCCTGGCATGCCTTTTTCTATAATAAGGGCGTTAATACCACGGTGACCGGCGGCCACATTGGTTTGTGCAATGACTAAATAAGTGGAAGCTGAATTGCCATTGGTGATCCAGTTTTTTGTACCGTTCAATAAATAATGGTCGCCCATATCAATTGCGGTGGTACGTTGCGAAGTGGCATCACTTCCAGCTTCGGGCTCGCTTAAACAAAAGGCGCCGATTTTTTCACCCTTGGCCAAAGGCACTAAATATTTTTGTTTTTGTTCTTCGTTTCCAAAAGTTTCTAATCCCCAGCAAACAAGCGAATTATTTACACTCATCACAACCGAGCAAGAAGCATCTATTTTAGAGATCTCCTCCATAGCCAATACATAAGAAATGGCATCCATTCCGCCACCGCCGTATTTCGGGTCAACCATCATACCCATAAAACCCAACTCCCCCATTTTTTTGATCTGCTCGGTTGGAAATTTTTGATGTTCGTCACGCTCAATTACTCCCGGCTTCAATTCTGTTTGTGCGAACTCCCGCGCCGCTTTTTGGATCATCAAATGTTCTTCAGATAACTCGAAATGCATGGTATTATATTTTTAAGGTTTATACTATTTTTTGTAACCTTGCAAATATAATGGTATAGTCTCATTGCAGCAATTAAAAAAACGAATTTATTTTGGAAGCAAAACGATCGGATAAAAGGCTTGTTTTAGGGCTAATGAGCGGCACTTCGCTCGATGGGCTTGACCTGGCCTTTTGTGAATTTGAGCAAGTAGACGAGGGTTTTTTGTTTAAGATTATTGGTGCAAAAACGGTGGCGTATACCTTATTATGGAAAAAACATCTCAGCGAAGCCAAAGACCTTAAAGCCGAAGCGTATTTTGAATTGCATGCGGCTTATGGCAGATTTTTAGCCGAAGAAATCAGCACCTTTATTATAGCATCCGGTTTAAAACCCGAGGCCATTGCTTCGCACGGACATACCATCTTTCATCGTCCGGAATTGGGTTTTAGCAGCCAATTAGGTTGCGGCGCTACCATAGCTGCAAAAACAGGCCTTACCACGGTTTGCGATTTCAGAAGTTTAGATACTGCTTTAGGCGGACAAGCTGCGCCCTTAGTGCCCATTGGCGATAAATACTTATTTGGCAACTATGAAGCCTGTTTAAATATTGGTGGCATTGCGAATATTTCGGTGGATGATACCAATGGAAACCGCGTGGCTTATGATGTGTGTGTAGCCAACATGTTATTGAATTATTTGGCAGAGAAAAACGGACAGGCTTATGATAAGGGAGGAGAGCTGGCAAGAACAGGTAACATAAATGAAGGATTGCTGAGTAAATTAAACGGACTTTCCTACTACTCACAAAGTGGAGCTAAATCCATAGGACGTGAATGGTTTGAAAAAGAGATCATTCCGATCATTGAAAATTCGAAACTAAATAACAACGACCTCTTAGCCACTTCAACCGAGCATGTTGCAATGATTATTGCAAAGGAAATTGATCAATTAAATTGTAAACAGGTTTTACTGAGTGGAGGGGGAGCCTTCAATACTTTTTTAATTGAAAAATTAAAATCGAAAACTAAAGCAGAACTTGTTATACCTAACGAGTCTATTATTAATTTTAAAGAAGCCCTTATTTTTGCCTTTTTAGGGTATTTGCGACTTAGTGGTCAAACTAACACACTCCAATCTGTCACAGGATCCTCTCATAACAGCTGTGGTGGCGCCGTTTATTCGGGTAACTAGGTTTTCTTTTTCTTCGGTGCTAGTGTGGTAAAAGGGGGTTATTATTTACTACCTTTATCTTAACAGTTCCAAATTTACAGCACATGATAAAAAACCACTCTCTCTTAAAAATAGTTAGTGTTTTGCTGAGTCTAATCTCGGTAAATCTTAACGCGCAATCACCCTGCTTTACAACACCGGGAACAAACACCATTGTGCTTTCTTCATTAACCATTTGTCCGGGTGCCCTTGGCAGTATGAGTTTGGCGAATTCTTATTCCGTTTCAGGCATCACTTATCAATGGCAATCCTCCACCATTTCACCGGTCGGGCCATTCAGTGCTATTCCCGGGGCAACCCTCAACACTTATGGTACGCCAACTTTAAACATGAATACCTATTATGCTGTAGTAATTACTTGTACCAATGTTAATGCAACATTTTTTACCTCATCCATTCTTTTAAATATTGCGCCTCCCACTACAACCAACTCGGTTCCATACACGGAAGGCTTCGAAGGGATTACCACTGTTAACCAATTACCCAATTGTTCGTGGTCGGCAGCCAACTTGGTCTCCAGTGTGAACACGTACACAAGTTCACAAACCAATAATCGGGTACCACGAACCGGTTCAAAGTTTGCAGTCTTTGCATTGCCGTCAACAAATAATACAGTTTATAGTAGTGGTATTAAAATGAATCCAGGGCTTACCTATTCAACCGGGGTGTATTTTACAACAGATTATAGTGGTTCTTTAAACTGGACAAACTTAGAATTACTCGTTGGTCCAAATCAAAGTACTACAGCACTAAGTCCAGTTGCAGCCTTAAGTCCTGCTGTGAGCGGTCCATACCAATTATTATCAGGAACATTTACGGTGCCAAGTTCAGGGTTTTATTACATGGCCCTTCGCGCAAATGCCAGCACGGGTGCAGCTCTGTATCTTTCATTTGATGACCTTTTTGTAACAGTCCCATGCAACGGAAGTGCTAACGGGGCTACTATTACGGTTAGTCCGGCCACACCAACACTTTGTGTGGGCTCTGCGTTTAGCGCTACAGCAACAGGTGCCGATATCTACACATGGAGTAACGGTGCAACAGGACCAGTATTTACAGGCACAGTTTCAAGCATCACTCCACTTAGTGTGATTGGCACAAAAACACTCAGCACATGTATTGGCAGTAAAACATTAAATATGGTTGTGAATCCGACTCCAAATGTTTTGGCATTCGGAACAAAATCCAAAATCTGTTTGGGCGAATCAATTATCATTGCCGGTCTTGGTGCTAGCACCTACTCATGGGCTTCACCCAGTGTTACGAGTTCTACCATTAATATTACACCCACGGTAACCGGATGTTATACCGTAACAGGAGCAAACACTTATAGTTGCCAGTCGCAATCGGTTTGGTGTGTTACCGTAAATCCTTTACCGGTATTAAATGCCTCGGTATCTAATCCAAGCATCTGTGCGGGCGAAGCATCTACCTTAACAGCCATCGGAAATCCAGTTTATCAATGGGAAGGTTTTCCTCCCGGTAATCCGGTAATTGTGAATCCAACTATTACAAGCACTTTTACTTTAAATGGGACAGATGCAAATGCTTGCACCGCAAAACTTTTGGTAAGTGTAAATGTGAACGCTTGTTTAGGAATCTCTGCAAATAAAAACGAAAATTCCTTCTTTAAACTTTATCCGAATCCAACTAAATCAAATTTATCCATCGATTCGCAAGAGGCCGGGCTTATTACCTTAGTGGATGTTAGCGGAAGAATTGTAATGACAAGTAAATTAGAAAAGGGTAATTCGCTTTTAAATACAAGTCAACTTGCTGCCGGCATATATTATGTGCAACTAACAGCAGTAGGGAAACAGGAAGTTTTTAAATTAGTGAAGGAATAGTTTTAGATTATAAAATAAAAAAAGCCCGAGTCGTATCGGGCTTTTTTTTGTGAGGTAATTTTTTTTCGAGTTAATTGATTTTTTTCGAAATATAAAAATGCTTACATGAAATTAAATTGCCGCCATCAATAAATTGATGTCCTTGAAAGGCAAATGGAAGGCTTCTCCCAGATATTGATTGGTTAAGATTCCGTTATAAATATAAACCCCATTTCTTAGTCCCGGATCTTTACGCACGATGCCATCAAAACCACCTTCATCACCCATGTTTAACATCACCTGCGAAAAAATATTACTTAAAGCGTAAGAGGCGGTTCTAGCTACGCGGCTATTAATGTTAGGCACACAATAATGAATCACGCCGTGTTTTCTGAATACAGGATGGGTGTGATTGGTAACTTCGGAAGTTTCAAATACACCACCTTGATCGATGCTCACGTCAATAATTACCGAACCGGTTTTCATTTCACTTACCATGTTTTCGGTTACGATACAAGGGGTACGTCCACGTGTAGCGCGCAAAGCACCAATAGCAACGTCGGCCGATTTTAAGTGTTTTTCTAAAACTTTTGGAACAATCACGGAGGTAAATACACGGCTACCTAATTGATTTTGTAATCTTCTTAAGCGGGAAGTCGAATTGTCGAATACTTTTACGGTGGCACCTAATCCAATAGCGGCGCGGGCTGCAAATTCACCCACGGTACCAGCACCAATAATGACCACTTCGGTTGGAGAAATGCCGCTAATACCACCCAGGATAGAACCAACGCCATTGTTAACGTTGCTTAATAATTCGGCAGCAATGGAAATACTCGCGCCACCGGCAATTTCGCCCATGGCACGAATCACCGGAAAAATACCGGCATCGTCGATAATAAGGTCAAAGGCCACACAATTTAATTTTTTAGAAATTAATTTCTTTAAAAAATCCTGGGGCTGAACCGGTAATTGTAAGGCACTAAACAATGTTTGTTTCGGCTGCATCATTTCAATTTCTTCCAGAGTAGGAGGAGCGATTTTAAAAATGGTATCGGCTTTGTAAACGTCTCTTGGTGTGAGCACAATTTCAGCACCGGCTTCACTGTAATCCGTATCATCAAAATTGGCAGCTTTACCCGCACCGGCTTCAATCACCACACGGTGACCATTGTTTACGATTAATGCAACCGCATCAGGCACCAGAGCAACGCGGTTTTCCTGAAAGGCGATTTCTTTTGGAATGCCGATATACAATTTCCCTTTTTTGCGGGCCACTTCCAGCATTTCTTCTTGCGGAGCAAAACCACCTTTGGTTAAAGAGTATAAAACATCTTTTGTCATGACCATGTGTTTCAATTTTTTATCATTTTAGTAGGCTGGTCCCCGATATACCGGAGCATTACAATCATCAATACGTTTTTTTCTTGGTCGCATTACTAAACCAACTCTGGCTTCAAAAGTTCGGGCTCTTACATTGGTATTGCCATTGTATTTGTGTGTGAGAATATCCGGATTCCAATGCGTTTCAACAAAAGCAGAGATTTTTTTGGCGATGGGAAATTCATAACCAAGGGCTACATCACCACTAAACCAAAATTTCGGAAAGGCATTAATCACTTCTGGATAAACGCTTGCTGATTTTTTAAATAAATATTCAAGACGCACGCCGGCCATAAAATACCAGTGTTTATCATAAAAAATGGGATTGTAAAATTTCACATAATTATTCCATTGAATGTACGTGAGCTTGTTGGCTGAATAAGAACCACTGCGTTCGCCGGAGATTGGATTCACCAAAGCCATTTCCTGAGCACCTTTGTTGGCATATTCCAATTCGGTTAACCAGCGAATATCATCCCGGCGGGAGAGTTCGAGAAAAACCCCGGCACCCCAATTTAAAAATTCTTTCGACAAATGCGACTCGGGATTAAAGTATTTTAGAATACTGTCGTTGCCCGGTTTTTTATCGGTATCTAAATTATTGTATTCGTGCTTGGAAACTGTTAAGGCGCCAAATACACCAACACCTTTAAATAGTTTTTGCGCATTCATTAAAAATGAAAGGCAGATAAAAAATAGGAGGATTGTTTTTCTCATAAGTGATTAAGCGCTCATGGCCTCGGCCGAAGCATTTATTTTTTTTACTAAACCTTGTAATACTTTACCAGGACCAACCTCAATAAATTGCGTAGCGCCATCGGCTAACATTTGTTGCACACTTTGTGTCCATCTTACCGGGGCCGTTAATTGTGCAATGAGGTTTAATTTTATTTGTTCGGGTGCCGAAACGGCATTGGCTGTTACGTTCTGATAAACCGGACAAATGGGAGAGCTGAAGTGAGTGCTGTTAATGGCTGCTTCCAGTTCAATGCGGGCAGGTTCCATTAAAGGCGAGTGAAAGGCACCGCCAACAGGCAATACCAAGGCACGTTTAGCACCGGCTGCTTTTAATTTTTCACAGGCAATGCTAATGCCTTCCATGCTTCCTGAAATCACTAATTGACCCGGACAATTATAATTGGCCGCAACCACAATGTTACCGGCATGGCTAATTTCGGCACAAATGTCTTCTACTATTTTATCATCCAGATTTAAGATGGCAGCCATGGTGCTTGGATTGATTTCACAGGCTTTTTGCATGGCTAAAGCTCTATTGTAGACCAGTTTAAGCCCATCTTCAAAACTTAAGGTTTTATTGGCCACTAAGGCTGAAAATTCGCCCAGTGAGTGACCGGCAACCATATTGGGTTGAAAGCTATCACCAATGGTGGCCGCTAATATGACCGAGTGTAAAAACACAGCAGGTTGCGTTATTTTGGTTTGTTTGAGTTCTTCGTCGGTGCCGGCGAATAGGGTATCGGAAATTCTGAATCCCAATATTTCGTTAGCTTGTTCAAAAAGTTGTTTTGCTAAACTATTATTTTCATAAAGGTCTTTTCCCATACCGGGAAATTGTGAGCCCTGACCGGGAAACACATAGGCTTTTTTCATACTTTTAATACTGTTGTTAGAATGGTAAATTTAGTAGAATAAAGCAAATAAAAAAACCAAAAGCATGATTGGTTATTCAACTTTGCCTGTTGGAAAATGGCCTAGAAGATCAGTTTTTTGCGATCAATAAAGCCGCCACCAATCAAATCGTTGCCTTCGTAAATCACAGCACTTTGTCCGGGAGCAACACCATTCACACTCGCATGAAAAATAACATCGAGTTTGTTATCGATGGTATTAATGGTAGCCAGGGTTCCGGGATCTTTGTAGCGGATTTTTGTTAAGCCAACAAAATCTTCGGGCAGACTTTCGTATTTGATCAGATTAAAGTCGCGCACGGTTAAATGATTTTCTTCCAAATCTTCCTTATCGCCTAATATGATGGTGTTGCTTTCGGGAATAATTTCTTTTACAAACACCGGAGCGCCCAAGGCAATTTCGAGGCCTTTACGCTGGCCTACCGTATAGAAGGGGTAACCGCGGTGTTGACCAACTTTTTTTCCTTTAAAAATAAAATCACCACCATCTACTTTCTTCTCCAAATCAGGCAATCGGTGTTTTAAAAATTCACGGTAATCGTTGTCGGGTACAAAACAAATGTCGTAGCTCTCACTTTTGTTGGCCAGATCAAAAAATCCGGCATCTTTGGCCATTTGTTTTATTTCGGTTTTTTTAAAATTTCCCAAAGGAAACATGGTGCGTTTTAAACTCTCTTGTCCCAGGCCCCATAACACATAAGTTTGATCTTTGGTTTGATCTAAGCCCTTAAAAATAACTCGGCGATTATTTTCTTCGCGCACTTGGGCATAATGACCGGTTGCAATAAACTCACAGTCGAGCATATCTGCCCTTTTAAGAAGAGCATCCCATTTAATGTGGGTGTTACATAACACGCATGGATTCGGTGTTCTGCCTGCCAGGTACTCTTCCACAAAATTATTAATGATAAACTCACCAAACTCACCACGGATATCGAGAATATAATGTGGAAATCCAAAGGATACCGCCATACTACGCGCATCGTTAATACTGTCTAAACTGCAACAACCGGTTTCACGGCTGCTCGATCCCGAACTTTCATAGTCCCAGGTTTTCATGGTAATACCAATCACCTCATAACCCTGTTCGTGCAGCATCATAGCAGTCACACTGCTATCAATACCACCACTCATGGCTACTAATACTTTACCCTTTCTGCTCATTTTTTGCTTCCTGTCTTTTTTGGTTCCAGTTTAATACTCTCGGGTTTGTTTTTTGCAAAAAACTCGTCAGTCTCTTTTGTAGAGACAAGTTTGCCGTTCTTATACAATTCTTTTTCTCTTATTTTACCACTTTCTGTTTTGTAAATCCATGGACCAACTTTGTTCCCGTTTTTGTAAAATCCGACAGCAACTTCAACCCCATTAGGATAATAATACACGGTTCTTCCCTCTATGAGTCCTTTACTGTATGTGGCTTGTGATCGCAGCACATTAGCGGTGAAATACTCTTTATACGGACCATCCATGACATCGTCTTTAAAGTATTTTTCTTCCGAAACACTACCATCAGGAATGTAAACGAATGAAGCGCCGTGTTTTTTTCCTTCTTTATATTTTTCTTTCGCGATTAATACACCCAATTCGTCATAATAGTTCCATACCGAATCCTTTATTTCCTTACCCACATATTTTCCTTCAGCTTTGCGTTTGCCATTTAAATGAAACATTTTAGCATAAGCTATTTTGCTGCCATCCTTAAAAATCATTAGCACACTAATGCTATCGTTGGGATGATAGTATTTAAACTTACCTATCGGCTTGTTGTCTTTAAACTCACCTTCATAAATTAATTTATTGGTCTTTTCATCTTTCTTTTTCCAGTAACCTTGTTTTTGACCCTTTGAATCGAGGGTTTGACCAAAAAGCAATACAGACTGAATAACTAAACAAATTAGCGCAAATTTTCTCATAAAGAGGATAAGTGTTTTAAGCCTATAAAGATACAGGAAAAAATGCTTTTTGGGTCTTGCTCAGAAGGATTTAGGTTGAATTAACACTCATATGCTGTTTTCGCCCAACTAACAAGGAATTTTTACAAAAGCACCACCTTGTATTTTTCGGCCATCTTTTTAAGTTGCTCATCGCTAATCTGATGACAGTTTTTGCCTTCATGCCGATGTTCAACCGTAATCACAAAAACACGGTAATTAAATTCAGCCGCCATTTTGAAATAAGGTTCCATTTCCCATTCCAGCGTAAAGGTGTTATCAATAAAAATTTTTTCAGTGCCTTCTGCCATTTGTTCACGACAATTGGTTTCACAGTGTTTGTAAGCCTTATGATTTTCGCTGTAAACAAAGGTATAGCTGCCGTTATCAGGATTGGTGAAATACTCATCTACCGAAAAAACAGGATATTTTCCGTCTTCACTTAATACCTTTGCCAGACTCGTTTTACCGCTACCGGGTAATCCGCGTACTAAAATTAAAAAAGCCATATTTCAAAAATATGGCTTTTATCTTACATACGATCTATCTTCTTCGGCCACCACCGCCAACATTTCCGCCGCCGCCACCACGTATACTGCCGCCACCGCCGTTTCGCATGCCACCACTGGGATTAATGCGAGGTGAATTATCCATACGCTGCGATTGATTACGACCTTGATTGGGATTGTTTTGAGGTTGACCCCTTTCTATTCTGTTAGGTGAACCCGAATTACCGCGGTTTTGACCTTGGTTATTTTCTATGCGGTTTCTGGGTTGATCTGTACCATTTCGGTTAGTGCCTCCACGTTGCTGATTCCCATTCATTCTTCCATTGCGCATGTTTCCATCGTTGCCGCCAGAGCGGGGAGCCGTTTTTTGAACATAACCTGAAGTTGTTCTGTAACCGTAATAATAATTATGTCCCGATTGAAAAGCATAATGGTGACAATGCCAGCCGTAAAAGCCATAATTATAGTTGATAAAATTTCTGCGGTAAAAGTAATAACCATAAGGATTCCAAGGTGTATACCAACCCGGATAATAACCCCAGTACCAGGGCGACACCCAGTAATTATAACCCGGACTATAAATATAGCCTACACTGGGCCAGGCCCAAACGTTTATCATCACATTTCCGGTACCACTGCCCGGTGAGGCGTAAACATCATCTACATTGGCATTTTTGTCGGTGACAGATTGTGCCTGATCATGGGGTTCAATAATATAATTTTTACCATAGAGTGTTTCATCACCCACAATTTGAATGTGTGCCGTTTGATTATCTTTTTTTTGAATTTCAATGACGGCCACATCCTGTGATTCCGTTTTACTTACCGGATCTTGAATAATGATGGAGTGAAAATCATCTTTTCCTGAATCAACAACCCTTAAGTAATCTACTTTCTGATCGTTGTTGAGGTCGAGATTATTTACTTTAGAATCGGCAGCGTTTAATCGTTTTTCAAAATCTTCAACAGTGGAAGATTGTTTGAAAATGCTCAATACGGCATTTAAATCAAGATTGTCTCCGGCTAATCCGAGTGAATCACTCTGAGCCCTCGTTGAAAAACTCAAAAAAATTGCAGCTGAAAAAGCGGTGATTTTAAGATTGGTTTTCATAAGAAGAAATTTAGATTGAAGGTACCAAATAAGGTGCCAGAGCACAACCAATTTTCGTTATAATAAGTTAATTCAGACTTTAACTGCCAAAACACATACATCATCAACCTGTTCCAGATCGCCTTTCCAAGTATTAAAACTTTGTAAGAGTAATTCCTTTTGTGTGGTTAAGTTTTTCTGATGGATGGAAAGCAGAAATTCTTCGAATGCCTTGTACTTGTATTTTTTTCCGAGTGGACCGCCAAACTGATCGGCAAATCCATCTGTAAACGTATAAATGATGTCACCTTTAAGAAGTGCAATCTCATTGTATGAAAACGGCAGACTGTCGTTGAAACCTTTACCAACCGACATTTTGTCGGCTTTGCAAACAAGTAGGTTGTTATCGCGAATAATATAAAATGAATTATTGGCGGCGGCATATTCCAGTTTCATGTTTTTAAGGTCCAGTTTACACACCACTGCATCCATGCCATCTTTACTTTCTTCGCTGCTACCATGTGGATTAAGAACTTTAATAATTTCGCTTCGGATGGCATTTAAAATATGATCACAGCGGTAAATTTTACTTTCATTAATGGTTTGACTTAATTTGCTAATGTTAAGTAAGCTCATAAAAGCTCCAGGAACCCCATGTCCGGTGCAATCGGCGGTAATGTAGATAAATCCTTCCGGGCTTGGACAGGCCCAGTAAAAATCACCACTTACCACATCTTTGGGTTTAAATAACACAAAGTGTTCAGGTAAATAGTTTGTAAGCAGGGTATCGCTGGCTAATAAAGCAAATTGAATCCGTTTAGCATAATGAATGCTGTCGAGAATTTCTTTTTGTTTTTCTTCTATCAATTCTTTTTGTTCTTCCAAAAGATGTTTGGCACTTTTTATTTTTTTATAAGCTACATAAGCACCAATAATACCAAGCAGGGCAATGCCTAAAATGACCAGCAAATAATTACGGGTCGATCGGTACATGGTATTGTCGGCTTGCAGTAACTGGTTTTCTTTTTCTTTTTTATCGGTTTCGTATTTTTCTTGGATTTCAGTTATTTGCCTGGTGGTTTCGAGGTTATACAAGCTGTCCTTATAATGGTCGTAAATTTGTATGTAATCATAGGCCTTTTCAAAATCCTTTTTTTTGTGGTAATATTCTGCAAATAATTTGGCAAGATCTTCCTGACTTGAGTTGTCCTTTAGTGCCCTTTGCAAGGGGATAATTAACGCCACATATTGCATGGCCGAGTCGGGCAGATTTTGTTCGAGTGCTATGGCGGCAAAGTTTCCATAGATGGAGAGTTGCAAGCGTTGATCGTTGAATTTGCGAGCGAGAGCTAAGGCCTGATTAAAATACGCTTTTGCTTTTATGAAGTCTCTTTTTCGTTGATATAAAATGCCAATACTCGTAAGGGCATAATTTAATGAGGTTTGATCGTTGGTTATTTCGGATAAATCTTTTGATTTAAATTCAAAATAAAGCGCCGAGTCTGGCTTATCTAACTCCTTATAAACAGTCGAAAGGCCATCGTAGGTGAAAATTAATTGATCGTTTTTACTGTTCTTTAAATAAACACCTTCAGCTTTTTTAAAATAGTGAAGGGCTTTAGTATACATCCGAAGTCGTGCATAAATATAACCCAGGTTATTAATTGAGAAATATTTTCCTTCTTCATACTTGAGTTCGGCTTCTTTTTTTTGAGTGGCCTCATAGTAAATGAGCGCTTGTTTATAATTGGTCATCATAAAATATATGGAACCAATATTTCCGGTTGTTTTCAAGATGCCCACATTGTCGCCAGATTTTTTTCTGTACACCAGCGCTTTTTCGAAATAATAAAGGGCTGAATCGAATTGTGATTCATAATAAAATAAATTGCCTTTGCAGTGATATAAAGCACCAAGGCCGAGGTCGGAGCCCTGCGTTAATGCTTCATTTAATGTCTGTTGGTATAGTTGATTTGCCTTCTTCTGATCACCCGAACTAAAGTAGTTCATCACAAGCCCGGCTTTATCAATCAGAATTTCGTTCTTGTCGCTTAGCATTTTAATTCGGTTTTCAATCGAATCAATATCGCGTTTATTGTTTTGGGCAATCGCAACAAAACAGACTAGTATAATTAAACTGACCAAAATAGACTTCATGGCAGGAAGTATTAAGAAGTAACAAGGTAGATAAAATAGTTGTCCTTGTAAACTTTTTGAGGCTCCGGATTTCAACAAAAAAGCCTAATTTTGTTTACTTGATCCGAATAGGGTCCAACTTTTTTAGCTACAAAGGCCACCTTTATGTCATACAAACGCATCAGTCATTTGAAAGTAGTCGTTACAGGAGGTGCCGGTTTTATCGGTTCTAACTTATGTGCCGATTTATTAAAACATCACAACCACGTAATTTGTCTTGATAATTTTTCAACCGGAAAACACGAAAACATTGAGGCTTTTCTTGAAGTTCAGAATTTTAAATTGATACAAGGTGATATCAGAAATTTAAGCGATTGCCGTTTAGCTGTTGAAAATGCGGATATTGTTTTGCAGCAGGCGGCATTGGGTTCGGTGCCTAGGTCATTAAATGATCCAATAACCACCAATGAAGTGAACATTGGCGGTTTTTTAAACATGTTGGTGGCAGCTCGTGATGCAAATGTTAAACGTTTTGTGTATGCCGCCAGTTCGAGTACTTACGGCGATTCGAAAGTTTTACCTAAAACCGAAGATGTTATTGGGAAACCATTGTCGCCATACGCCGTCACTAAATATGTCAATGAATTGTACGCCCATGTGTTTGGATTAAACTATGGTATGCAATTAATTGGTCTGCGTTATTTTAATGTATATGGTAGAAATCAGGATCCGGATGGGGCTTATGCCGCAGCCATACCAAAGTTTACTAAACTATTCATGGCCCATCAATCACCACTTATAAATGGTGACGGAACAAATTCACGTGATTTTACTTTCATCGACAATGTGATTCAAATGAATCATTTAGCTGCACTCACTGAAAACACAAAGGCAATCGGTGAGGTGTTTAATACGGCCGTTGGCGAACGTGCTGATTTAAACCAATTAACCTCTTTATTAAAACGTTATTTATCTGACTTCGATCCCGAAATTTCAAACGTAAAAATTAGCTACGGACCTGAACGTACCGGTGATATATCGCATTCATTGGCTTCCATTGAGAAGGCACAAAGTCTTTTGAATTATGCGCCCACGCATACACTTGAACAAGGCCTGAAAGAATCGGTAAAATGGTATTGGGAGAATTTAAAGTAAAATAGAGCCGCGATCTGATCTAAAACATGTCAGCACTCTGTTGCTTTTTTAAAGTATGAAATCCAAATACGTTTTATCATTAATTACCTCGAAACTGGCATCCGGATAGGCTTTTGCGAAAGCGATCGGTTTCTTCGGTGTTTTTTTTGAGCTTAGTTTAAATTCGAAGGCCTTAATTTTTTTAGACTTTAGTTCCAATAAATCAATTTCTTGTTGATCGTAGGTGCGCCAGAAGTAATACTCGGGTGTTTGTTTTTTGTAGTTGTTCCGTTTGAGACGTTCCATAAATAAATAATTTTCCCATAACATGCCTTTGTCGTCATCTCGTCTTAAGGCCATGGGCTCAAAATCGCCAATAACGGCGTTGCGAATACCGTTATCTATAAAGTACCAGCGCTGACTTTTAGAAATTTCTTTTCTTAAATTATTGCTGTAAGCTGATACTTTATGCAATACAAATACTTTGGTAAGTAGGTTTAGGTATTTTTCTACGGTGTTTTTACTGATACCCAAAGCTGTTCCTAATTCGTTGTAAGAAACTTCTTTGCCAATTTGATAAGCAATCATTTTAAGTAGGCTGTACACAATGGAGGCATTGCGTAAACCGTCGAGTATTAAAATATCTTTAAGTAAGTAAGAATTCACCAAATCACTTAAGTAACGCTTTTTATCATCAGCAGTTTTTAAGTGCCACAATTCGGGGTAAGAGCCGTAAATCAAGCGGTCTTCCATATTTTGTTTTATTTGTAAAGCATTTTCTTTTAATTCACCTTGCCAGATAGGGTAGAGGTAAACAGTGTTACTTCGTCCGGTGAGTGGCTCGCCCGACATATTGAGAATATCAAAAGAAGAAGAGCCCGTTACCAGTACTTTTAATCCTTTAAAGGAATCAACCATTAATTTGAGTTTTTTTCCTATATCGGGAATGCCTTGCGCTTCGTCAATTACCAACAGGTCGTTTCCTTTTAAAACCCGCGTGTAATTACTCACCGTGCGCTGAGCAAGAAGTTGATGGGTGTCTTCATCTTCGCCGTTGAGGTAAAGATAAGGGCGTTTATAGTTTGCTAAAAGCGCTTCAATCAATACCGATTTACCCACACGGCGGGCGCCGAGTAAGAGGGTCACCTTTTGAGGTTTAAGACTTTTGAGAAGTTCTGATTGTTGAATGCGTATTATTTCCACCCCACAAATATACTAATTTAGTCAATATAGTGACAAAATTAGTGTAAAAATTGTCATTATAATGACAGAATTTGTATAAAATTTGTCATTACGTTGACAGAATTAACAAAAAGTAAAAGTACTAGTTATCTAAAAAACGACGAAAACCCTCTGATAACAAGGGTTTTCGTGGATTTAACAGAAAATAGAAAACGTGCGAGTCTTGTGTTGGTTTTTACATGTTTCTACGGTACTGACCACCCACTTCAAATAAAGCGCCGGTGATCTGACCCAACGAACAATATTTAACGGCTTCCATCAAGCCTTCGAATAAATTCTGGTTGTGTATGGCTGCTTGCTGTAAAGCTTTTAAAGCACCCGGACCATCGCCTTTGTGGGTTTCCCATAAATTATTGCGTGTACTTATTTGTGCATCTTTTTCTTCAGTAGTCGAACGAATTACCTCACGTGGCAACATGGTTGGACTACCTTTAGAACTCAGGAAAGTATTCACACCAATTAAAGGATATTCTCCGTTGTGTTTTAGTGTTTCGTAATACAAACTTTCTTCCTGAATTTTACTGCGTTGATACATGGTTTCCATGGCACCCAATACGCCACCACGTTCGGTAATGCTGTCAAATTCCTTTAACACCGCTTCTTCAACCAGGTCGGTTAATTCTTCAATAATAAAGGCACCTTGTAATGGATTTTCATTTTTAGCTAAACCTAATTCGCGGTTAATGATCAATTGAATGGCCATGGCCCTGCGAACCGATTCTTCGGTAGGCGTGGTAATGGCTTCATCATAGGCATTGGTATGTAAACTGTTGCAGTTATCATAAATGGCATATAAAGCCTGAAGTGTGGTACGGATATCATTAAAGTCAATTTCCTGAGCATGCAACGACCGTCCTGATGTTTGAATGTGGTATTTCAACATCTGACTTCTTTCGTTAGCGCCGTATTTTTGTTTCATGGCTTTGGCCCATATACGACGGGCTACGCGACCAATGACACTGTATTCGGGATCGATACCATTACTGAAAAAGAAAGATAAGTTCGGTGCAAAATCATTGATGTTCATACCGCGACTTAAGTAATACTCCACAAATGTAAATCCGTTTGATAACGTAAAGGCCAGCTGCGAAATAGGATTGGCGCCCGCTTCAGCAATGTGATAACCACTAATGGAAACCGAATAAAAGTTTCTTACATTTTTATCAATAAAATATTGCTGCACATCACCCATCACGCGTAAACTGAATTCAGTACTGAATATACACGTGTTTTGCGCCTGATCTTCTTTTAAAATATCGGCCTGAACGGTACCACGTACCTGCGATAAAGTATAAGTTTTAATTTTTTCATACACGTCTGCTGGTAATACCATATCGCCGGTAACACCCAATAGCATTAAACCTAAGCCATTGTTGCCTTCTGGCAATTCAGCTTCGTTGTAACGCGGACGTTCGGTTCCTTTTTTCTTAAACAGTTCGTCGATTTTTTTATCGACTTCTTTTTCAAGTCCGTTTTCTTTGATGTAAAATTCACATTGCTGATCAATAGCGGCATTCATATAAAAGGCAGCAATGGTTGCAGCTGGACCATTAATGGTCATAGATACAGAAGTTTTGGGGTCAGCTAAATTAAAACCGGAGTATAATTTTTTAGCGTCATCCAAACAACACACACTTACACCGCTATTGCCAATTTTACCATAAATATCCGGACGGTTATCGGGATCATTTCCATAAAGGGTAACGCTGTCGAAGGCCGTACTTAAACGATGTGCAGGCATGCCAATACTTACATAGTGAAAACGTTTGTTGGTGCGTTCGGGTCCGCCTTCGCCAGCAAACATGCGCGTTGGATCTTCGCCTTCGCGTTTAAACGGGTAAATGCCGGCTGTATAAGGAAATTCACCCGGAAAATTTTCGCGCAAACTCCATTTTAAAATATCACCCCAGCCCGAATACTTCGGAACTGAAACTTTTGGAATTTGTGAATGTGATAAACTTTCGTAATGCGTTTTAATTTTAATTTCTTTGTCGCGCACTTTAAAAATGTAGTATTCATCAACGTAACGTTGTTTCTTAGCGTCGAAAGTTTCTAAGGTTTTTAAGTTACGTGGGTCAATATCCAAACGGATCACTTCCGATTGTTCTTGCAGTGTTTTAATGATACGATCCCTATCCTCAATTTTTGAATTTTTTAAGGTGTCAATCGTATTTCGAATGCTTTGCAATTGTATGGCAATGCGGGCCTGATCGTTAGTCCATTTGTCATAAGCGCGCGAAGCTTCCGAAATTTCACTTAAATAACGGGTGCGATGAGGAGGAATGATGTAAATCTTCTCGCTCATTTCATCGCTAATTTTGAAAGTGGAGATGAGATTACATTTGGTTTTTTCAACCAACTTATCCATCAATGCCTTGTAAAGTGTGTTGGTTCCCGGATCGTTGAATTGAGAAGCTATGGTGCCATACACCGGAATATCTTCATCTTTGCTGTCCCACAGATTATGATTGCGTTTGTATTGTTTTTTTACGTCACGCAGGGCATCCAAAGCACCGCGTTTGTCGAATTTATTTATGGCTACGATGTCGGCAAACTCCAGCATGTCTATTTTTTCGAGTTGTGTAGCGGCACCAAATTCAGGTGTCATAATGTACAAGCTCATGTTGCTGTGTTCGATGATTTCGGTATCACTTTGTCCAATACCGGCTGTTTCAATAATCACTAGGTCGAAACCCGACACTTTTAAAATATCGATGGCATCTTGTACGTATTTACTTAAGGCTAAATTACTCTGGCGGGTGGCCAGTGAACGCATGTAAACACGGGGATTTTTGATCGAATTCATACGGATACGATCACCTAATAAAGCACCACCGGTTTTACGTTTACTCGGATCAACCGAAACGATACCAATGTGTTTGTCGGGAAAATCCAATAAAAAACGACGCACCAACTCATCCACTAGTGATGATTTACCTGCTCCACCAGTACCGGTTATACCAATCACGGGGGTTGTTGATTTTTTGGCCTCCTCACGAATTTTACTAAGTACCGCTTTACTTTCCTCATTAAAATTTTCGGCTGCAGAAATTAAACGGGCAATTGATTTATGATCTTTTTCTTTTAAATGCAGCGCTTCACCGTTTAAATTGGCGCCGGTAGCATAATCACTTTGTTTTAACACATCGTTGATCATGCCTTGCAAGCCAAGTGAACGTCCATCATCGGGATGGTAAATGCGGGCAATACCGTAATTCTGAAGTTCTTCGATTTCTGATGGAAGGATGGTGCCACCGCCGCCGCCAAAAATCTTGATGTGTCCGCATCCCCGCTCTTTCAACAGATCAAACATGTATTTAAAATACTCATTATGACCGCCCTGGTAGCTGGTAATAGCAATGGCATTGGCATCTTCTTGAATGGCGCAATCTACAATTTCCTGCACACTGCGATCGTGACCCAAATGGATTATTTCTGCTCCGGTACTTTGCATCACACGGCGCATGATATTAATGGCAGCATCATGCCCATCAAAAAGGGCAGCAGCTGTGACGATTCTTATTTTGTGTTTGGTTTGATACGGTTTGGTTTCTATCATCATCAATCTTTTAGAGGCATAAATTTAAAGGATTTAAGCCAATTTCTTTAATTTTTTTAATAAAAGAAAGATTGTGATTTAATTTTAGGGGAAATAGGCTGAATCTATGAATTAAGGCGTTTGGTGAGGAAAGCCTTCCAGTAAAAAACAGCTACAAATACAAAACCAAGACTAAAGGGAATGATGGAGAAATATTTGAATTGATTTTGAAAGAAAAACTCGGTCATCATCCAGAAACTATTTGCGAAAATCCAGAAAAAGATAGCCAGATTGATGTAAAAATCGGCAGATTTAGAGGTTTTATTTACAATGTAAAATGCGAAAAGAAGGGTTGGTACCATTATGGAAGCCCCAAGCCACCTCAGTTCAAGCATCCAACACGTATCTTTAAGCAGCCAAAGTACAATGTGGAAATTTTCATATTTTTTTATTTTATCTATGAGCTCCATCTTTAATTTAGGTCAAAATTAAACTTTTAGTTTATTTTTACATCTAACAATTATTATTAGTGGCAAATTTGGAGGATCATACAATTTTGGAACTGTTTCGTGATGAAAAGTCGCGTAACTCCGCCTTGAGCCACCTCATTACTAAATATCAGCAACGTTTATACTGGCATATCCGGAAAATCGTGATTGATCACGACGACAGTGATGATGCACTGCAAAATACGTTTATTAAGATCTGGAAAGGCCTCGAAAATTTTAAAGGCGAAAGTCAGTTATATACATGGATCTACCGCATAGCCACCAATGAAGCACTGACCTTATTAAGGCAAAAACAAAAACGACAAACCACCTCCATAAATCCGATTGAATATGAATTGAGTAAAAATCTGGAATCGGATAATTATTTTACAGGTGACGTCATACAATTAAAATTACAACAAGCCATTCTTACGCTTCCTGAAAAACAACGACTGGTGTTTAACATGCGTTATTACGATGAAACGCCTTATGAACAAATGTCGGAAATTCTTGAAACTTCGGTTGGGGCGCTCAAAGCGAGTTATCACATTGCCGCTAAGAAAATTGAGGAAATATTGGTGAACACTTAAACTAACAACGAATTATAGCATCTAAAAGGTAGCGTGAGTAACGAAAACGGACATATTCCATCAGACAATGAAGCAAATGACTTTGCCTTGCCTCAGGATTATTTTAAACAATCGGCTGAGTCGATCATGAATAAAATTGCCTGGCAGGATGAACATAAAGAATTTGCTTTTTTGCTAAAATTGAAAAGAGCGCTAAGTGCAAACCATTGCGGATTTGTAGTGCCTCAGGATTATTTTGGTTTAAATGCTGGCAATCTTGATATAGTAACTTATTCCGAATTATATAAGGTAAAAAACAAGCCGGTATTTACCGTACCTTCTGATTATTTTGAAAAAGCCGAAGTGTCTGAATTAGCTAAAGTTATCAGTGATTCAGAAGATGAGTTACATTCTTTTACGCAGTTAAACGGGTTAAAGTACAAGGCCGGCTTTGTTATCCCTGCCAATTATTTTGAAAAGAACAAAAGTCAACTCAATTCAAATCTTGTAAAAAAAGAAGTTGGAAGGATTATTCATTTATTCACCAAACGCCTCGCTTTTGCAGCAGCCGCGATAGTTGTGTTGAGTCTGGGTTTTTGGATCTTTTCCTTTTATTTTACAACAATTGAAGTAAAAGATTGTGGTACGATGGCCTGTATTGACAAGAACGATTTGGTAAAAACTAAAAATCTTGAAAATCTGGATAACGATGAATTGTATGAGTTAGTCAACTCAAGTAAACTCGAAAAAAAACTGGAAGCTAAAGAAATTAAAAAAGAAAATAAAAAAACTACTGACAGTGATTTTAAGAATTTAAGTGCCGAAGATCTGTTGGATGAAATGTAAATGAAGGACCTGTTTAAGATATTTGTACTCATCACTGTGTTGTTTTCTACAGAGCAACTCTTTGCCCAAACCGAAAGGGATAAAGTGGAGGCTTTGCGGGTGACTTTTATTTCTAAAAAATTGGAATTAACCAGCTCTGAATCAGAAAAATTTTGGCCACTTTATAATGAATATAACGATAAAATAAAGGCCATCAAACGCAATCTCCGTCAGAGTTACAACCGCAAGGGCTTAAATGCCAGCAATGAGGAAGCCGAAGAATTATACCAACTTGACATACAATCGCGCCAGGCCGAAACCGATGTGCATAAACAATATAGCGAAAAAATCAAAACCATTATTGGCGCAAAAAAAATAGTGAAGTTACGCTTAGCCGAAGAAGAGTTTAAACGCGAGATCATTAACAGTATTAAAGAAAAAAGTGAATAAATTGAAAAACATACACCTAGTTTTCAATTTTAAGTCGGCATTAATCTGCCTTCTTTTTTTTATATACGGAGCAATTACGGCCCAAACATCATTCGATAGTTTAAACATTAAATCACCCAAACATTATTTCAACACGCTTATTGTTATGGATGCTTACCGCAAGCCAGACAGGGCCTTTAAGGATACCATTCCTCCTATTAACAAACGTTTGAAAAGTTACGGCATCAAACAATTTAATTTATCTTTTCATATTCCCTTATACACGAAGGACATTAAAGAAACTGATGGTGCCATTTCAAATGTGCATCTTTTGCTCACCGGAAATTATTTGGCTTTAAAACCTGTCTTTGATGGTTTGAGTCAGCATAAATTAGTAAAGGCCGGTATTGGTTTGCGCTTTATTTATAATACCGGAAGAAAAGGATTATGGTTTTTTGAGGTTTCACCTTTTGTAACCCATGACGTGACGTATCCTTCACGGCCTTATTACCGCCTAGCAAGCAGTGCGATTTATAGTTATAATTTTAGTGATAAACTAAATATGCGGTTGGGTGTTACGAAATCATTTTTATGGGGTAACCGCTTATACTTGCCTTTTATTGGATTCAGAATCGGACGCTTGGATAAAGTAAATTTAAGCATTCAGTTTCCACGCTGCGCCAGTCTTAATTTCCCTTTCAAATCGAAATATATTTTTAGTGTTTACACCAAACCTCAAGGGGGTATGTTTAATTTCTCTAACCACGATTCCCTCTATTATAAAAAAACGGATGCCACCTTTCACTTTGCACGTTATGAAATAAATACGGGATTTCGATTTGATGTACGGGTTAGTACTCACTTTAATTTTTATATGGCTTCCGGAATCAGCTCAAGAAACAATATTAGTTTTTATTCAGAACGGGCAAACAAAGGCAGAGCAGGAATATACAGTACCTACTTCTTTACTAAAGATATTGCGCCAAGTTTGTATTTTAATTTCGGATTGGTGTTCAAATTCGGCAAAACAAAATCATTTTATAATAACCGGAATATTTACGATGCCATTGATCTCAATAATACCATGGGTCAGAATAATGGTAATGCACAAATTCCTCTAACACCAAAGAAAAAATCTGATTATAACCTCAAGTCAGTTCAGGATCTGGTTGATTATAACGACTTTTAACGCCATGTTTGATATCATGATCAACAGGCCTTTTACTTAAATTTTGTTTTATATTTGCTTTAATGCAAAAGCGACTAATCTGTATTTTAGTTTTTCTGACGGTGTTCAAAACCACTTTTTCACAGGTGGATACTTCGAAGGGAGCCAGGATCGAAAAACGAAAAATGCTTTTGAGTAGCTCGGCCATGCTGCTTACCACTGGTTCTTTGCTTTATCTGAATCAGGCTTGGTATGCAGATTATGCCACCGGAAATTTTCATTTTTTTAACGACAATGCAGAGTGGATGCAGATGGATAAACTCGGACATACTTTTACAACCTACCAAACATCACGTTTAATGATGAATGCCTATGATTGGGCAGGGTTTACTAAAAACAAAACCATGTGGATTGGAGGCACCATGGGTTTTGCTTATATGACCGCCATTGAATGCATGGATGGTTTTAGCAGTGGCTGGGGTTTTTCATGGGGTGATATGTGTGCGAATGCCTTTGGCTCATCATTAGCCATTTCGCAACAGGCCTTTTGGAGAGAGCAACGCGTGTTATTGAAGTTTTCATACAACAACAGCGGCTTCGCTCAGTACAATCCAACTTTGTTGGGGGAAAACTTTTCAACGCAATTACTTAAGGATTACAACGGACAAAGTTATTGGCTCAGCATTAATCCTTCTTCATTTATGCCAAAAGAAACTAAATTTCCTAAATGGCTAAATGTGGCACTGGGTTATAATGCCATCGGTATGATTGGAGGGTTTATAAATAACGACGTGACAGATAAGAATGGAAATGTGCTTCATTTCGAAAGGCAACGAAATTACTATCTAAGCTTGGATGTTGACCTAAGCCGCATAAAAACTAAATCGAAAGTATTAAAAGGAATTTTCTCTGTTTTTAATTTACTTAAAATACCGGCACCTGCGCTCGAGCTAAGCGGTCATAGCTTAAAATTCAGACCAATTTATTATTAAATTCAAAAAAAATTAAGGCTTAATTAAACCTTCCTCATGAAATGAAGTCATAGATACAAATCACAAACAATAAACCTTACACAATGAAAACAAACATCAAAAAATTCTTCTCTGAAAAAAATAAGTCAGGGTTGAGCAGTGGAAAACTAGTTGGCTTGTTTATAACAACAGCATTAGTCATGGGAACTATGGGTTTTACTTCCTGTAAGAAAAAAACACAGGAAACTACCGACCCTGTTGTACAAACCGAGAACGAACAAAGCACGGCAACCGATAATAATCTGGCAGAAAGTTTTGTGAGTGATATTGAAAACATGGGAAGTCAGGTTTCTGATAACGGTATACTCAGTACATTTAAACAAAGTGGAAGTAGCAGTGTTACTGGCGATGAAGGACTGGCGGTAACGCCTTGTGCAACTGTTACAACAGCAGGGCAAGTCATCACAGTTAATTTTGGCACAAGCGGTTGTGTTGGAAATGATGGCCATACACGCACCGGTATTTTAGTTTATAATTTTTCCGCCTCAACTTCTACAAACGCCATACATTATCGTAATCCTGGATTTAGTATGACTGTAAGTTCTCAAAATTATGTGGTGGATGGTTATACTGTCAACATTGTAAATAAAACAGTCACAAACACAACTCCAAATACGATTTCTTCGGGTGTTAATCCGGGCGTGAATTTAACCTGGTCGGTTAATGCCACTATTTCAATTATCAAACCCAGTAATGCCGGAACCATAAGTTGGGCATGCAGTCGTACCAAAGAATTGGTAAACACCAGCGATACCGCTTGTTACCGAGGTCAAAACAAAGCCATTGTTTGGACACTTGCACGAGTTAAATTAAACGGTTCGGCTACCGGTGTTAATGCAAAAAATGAAAATTATACTTCGGTAGCCTCTAATTTGGTTCGCGATTTTGCTTGTACACCCGATCCATTACACCTACACCGTCACCCATTTGTGAGTGGCACAATAACTTATTCACCTGCTAATCGTTACCCACGTGTAATCGATTATGGTAATGGTAATTGTGACCTGAACGCCACCCTTACCATTAACGGTAATACCTATAATATCATTCTGCCATAGTCGTACCGCACATATAAAAAGCCAGCTTAGTAGAGTAGGCTTTTTTTATGCTTGTTAAAATCCCCCCTTTTCTGTTGAAAACTAAAACTTGATTTTGGGTCAATTAGAATTACATTTATTTTATATTAAACAGCAAGTTCAATGGGTGTAAACGAAAAAGAAGAAACGCAAAAGCTATATTATTCAATTAGCGAGGTTTCTGAATTGTTTGACCTCAATGCAAGCACCTTGCGCTTTTGGGAAAAAGAATTTGATGTATTAAAGCCCACAAAAAACAAAAAGGGAAACCGTTTATTTACTAAAAAAGATATCGAACATATCAGCCAGATCGTTGATCTGGTGAAACAAAAAGGCTTTACCATACAAGGCGCCAAAGAGCAATTAAAGAACAAAAATCATAATAAATCGGTGGGTGATATCAATTCAGAGGTGATTCAAAAATTAAAGTCTATACGCGAAAAACTAATAGAACTGCGCGATAAGGAAGAAGACTAGTTCCAAATTCAAAAAATATAATAAATGAGCGGGAATTCCCCGCTTTTTTTCTTTTATCTCAACGCAAATGCATTAATTTTGTTGGCATGACCAAATACCTGGCTTTAATACTAATTCTTGTAGCCTGCAATCCCGGCACTAAAAAGGAAGAATCATATCATGCTTCAAACGACAGCATCAACAAACAGCATACGGATAGTATAACGACTCAAAAATTGGAGCATAAAAAGCTGGCCTTGGTAAATGACACCCTTAACGACATGGCGGCTATTATGGCCGGTATGTGCGATAGTTCGAAAGTTTTCCCCGCAATAACAGCTAACCTAAATTACAAAGATTTTGCAGCTGGTTTTTCTAAACGCTGGAATGATTTTGATTCTAACAGAGTGACACGTTTGCTTGATTTTAGAAACACCGAATTACAAAAAGCAATAAAAACAGAACCAACTCTTTTCTACCCATTTTCCGGCCCCGATATTTTATACCCGGTTTTATTCTTTCCCGATGCTACGAAGTACATTTTAGTGGGTCTTGAGCCGGTGGGTAGTTTGCCTGAATTTAAGGACATACAAAATGATACCTTAAAACGTTATTTTAATAAATTAAACACCTCGTTGAATGCTATTTTAAAATTTAGTTTTTTCAGAACGGAAAGCATGAGTAAGGATCTCAAAAATACAGAGATCAACGGCACCTTGCATTTGCTTTTTCTGTTTCTGAATAGAAGCGGCAATACTGTGGTATCTGCCAAAGCATTCACACTCGACTCTTTAGGAAATAAAGTTTATTTGTCTGGATTTAATAAACTGGCTCAGGCAAAAGAAGCAAGTAAAGGCATCGAGATTATGTTTAATACAGCAAATTCAGAATTGAAGGAACTTAGTTATTTCTCTTTAAACATGGCTGATTATGCGCTAAAGGGAAATAAGGGTTTTAAACACTATTTGGCCGGCATGCAACACTTTAATACCTATTTAAAAGGAGCTTCTTATCTTTTACATAAAGAACACTTTTCTGTGGTAAGAAATACCATTCTTAATGGTTCAACAAGCATTGTTCAGGATGACAGTGGGATAGCCTTTAGTTATTTTGAAAAAGACGGGGTAATGCGAAATTATAAACTCTTCGGAACTTACAGCAAACCAATTGCCATGTTCAGTAATCGCTACCAAAAGGACTTGGATTCATTGTATAAAAAACAAGGGTCAACACCTTTGGGTTTTGGGATAGGTTATAATTTTAAAGATAAGAACAGTAATCTTATGATTATTACTAAAAACTAAACGCATGAGGAAAAGTAAATTATCAGTTCTACTGAGTCTATTTTTCTTTCAGGCGCTCTTAGCACAATTTAGTTTTGATAGCATCCTAAATCAAAGCCCCTTCCTAAAAAAAATCAGTATGCAAAAGGATAACTACCATTTGCAGATTATTTACACGCAAATAGATTACACAAATGGACAACCGGAGTTTAAAGATTATTATTTCAATACCGGAAATGAAAACTATTTTTATTGTGCTTCCTTGGTAAAATTACCACTCAGCATCTTAGCTTATAAAAAATTAAATGAGATCGGTGTCCCCGCTAAAAGCATCCTATTTACAGATAGTTCACGGCTATGTCACCGAACTGTTAAACGAGATACCAGCGCTGCTAAGGGTTATCCAAGTATTGAGCATTATGTAAAAAAAATGTTTTTAATCAGCGATAATGAAGCCTTTAGCCGTACTTATGAATTTTTAGGAGTGGATTATATTCATCAAAATTTAAAAAACTGGGGGTATCCCGAAATCCGGATTATTAACCGCTATGACGGTAATTGTGCCGGAGCCGATCACCTCATCAGTAATCCACTTCGTTTTTTTGACGACAAGTTGAACTTACTTTATTCACAAGCCGAACAAATAGGTTCGCTAAAGTTTGATACAGCTATACCAAATGCGCTTGTTGGAAAAGCATACTACAACACAAAAAACAAAAAGGTGAACGGTCCGAAGGATTTTAGCAGCATGAATTATTTACCCCTTAGCAATTGTCATAAGATATTAAGAGATTTAATTTACGAACCAGCCTCAAACTCCGGACTGAAGGAAGATCAACAAGCCTTTTTAATTCAGTATCTGAGCGCCTTACCGCGACAGAGTATGTATCCTAAATACGATACAAAAGTTTTTTATGACAGTTATAAAAAGTATTTTATTTATGGCGATTCTAAGAAAAGCATTGGCGACAGCTCTGTAATTATTACTAATATTGTAGGGCAATCATATGGTTTTATGTCTGATTGCGCCCGAATAAAGGATGGGAAAAGTGGGGTAGAATTTATGTTATCGGCAGTGATATATGCCAATGAAGACGAAATTATTAATGATGGAAAATACGACTATAAAACCATTGCCCTTCCCTTTCTGGCTGAGCTGGGCAGACAGTTTTATAACTATGAATTAAGAAGAAATTTACCGAAACAAAAACAATAAAAAAACACATGTTTACGATAGACACACATACGCATATTATACCCAAACATATGCCTAATTTTACAAAAAAATTCGGCTACGGAAATTTTATCACACTCGATCACCATGAGGCTGGTCGCGCTTGGATGATGCAGGGGGAAAAACGTTTTCGTGAGATTACTGAGAATTGTTGGGATCCATTGGTGAGAATTGAGGAAATGCAACAACACCATGCTAACATGCAGGTTATTTGTACCATCCCGGTTCTTTTTAGTTATTGGGCTAAGGCACATGACTGTTTCGAAATCAGTCAGTTTTTAAATGATGATATTGCCGCAACAGTTAACAATCATCCCGATCATTTTATTGGATTAGCTACCGTACCCATGCAGGATACAAAATTAGCAGTGAAGGAGCTTGAACGATGTATGGCTAATGGGTTCAGAGGCGTACAAATTGGAAGTAACATTAATGATCAGAATTTAAACGAAGAACAGTTTGATGATTTTTTTGCTGCCTGCGAAAGTTTAAACGCCGCAATTCTCGTTCATCCCTGGCAAATGATGGGGCAGGAGCACATGAGTAAATACTGGTTACCTTGGTTAGTAGGCATGCCGGCCGAAATTAGCCGAGCTATTTGCAGCATGATTTTTGGTGGAGTATTTGAAAAATATAAAAATTTAAAAGTGTGTTTTGCCCATGGTGGCGGTTCTTTTTTGCCCACCATCAGTCGTATCGAACATGGCTGGGATTGCCGCCCCGATCTTGTTGCCATTGATAATCGGAAAAATCCAAAAGAGTATTTAGGCAAGTTTTGGGTAGACAGTCATGTATGTGATCATAAAATGCTACAATACGTGGTTGATTTAGTTGGTGCCGATAAAGTGATGCAGGGAAGTGATTATCCATTTCCATTAGGAGAAAGTGTGCCGGGTGAATTGGTAAGAACGGCTCCAATGAGTCAAACGGATAAAGAAAAAATAATGAGTCATTCAGCCAAGGCTTGGCTTGGTATCTAGCATATTTAGAATAAATGAATGATTTATTAGGCTTTGGTTACCAAAGCAAAGTTGCCATCGATTTTAAATTTCCAACCGGTGGTAAATATTTTTGGTAAAAACCTTCTGTATAGAGCCATGCGTGCGTTTTCCACATTTTCATCTTCACCTTCGCGACCAACGGCATTAAATTCGTAGATGTTTACTTTTGGATGTTCTTTCATGTAATTTAATACAATCTCAACTATTGTATTCATTACTTGATAAACTTCACCACGGTTGGTGGTCACATATTCTTCCCCTTCAAACTCATCATTAATTACCCCAAACACAATATTGGCATGTAAAATATTATCCTGCAAACGTCCAAATCTTACTTCATAGCGTAAACCACTTTTGGTTGTAAAATAATAAACACCTGCACTTGGAATGTTAGGGTAATCAATCGGTAATATGTTTTGATAAGGGTTGGACAAGGGTGTGAATTATAAGGTGGCGTTTATTTTTTTTCTAAAACGATCGGCTAAGACAAGGTCCTTGCTTCCGCCACTGTAATCGTAAAATCCTTGACCTGATTTTACACCCAAATGTCCCGCTGTTACCATGTTTACCAATAATGGACTTGGCGCATATTTTGGATTTCCAAAACCATCTTGTAACACACGTAAGATGTTTAAACAAACATCTAACCCAATAAAATCGGCTAATTGTAATGGACCCATGGGATGAGCCATTCCTAATTTCATCACCGTATCAATTTCTTCAACGCCGGCAACACCTTCATTTAAGCTGATGATGGCTTCGTTAATCATGGGCATTAAAATTTTATTCGCAACAAAACCCGGAAAATCATTTACTTCAACCGGAACCTTGTTTAATTTTTTCGAAGTATCCATAATCAAATCACATACTTCATCGGAAGTGCTGTATCCTCTAATCACTTCTACCAGTTTCATCACCGGCACAGGATTCATAAAGTGCATTCCAATTACTTTATCGGCACGCTTCGTTACAGCGGCAATTTGAGTAATGGAGATTGAGGACGTGTTGGATGCTAAAATAGTAGAAGGTGGACAAATTTCATCAAGCTGTTTAAAGAGTTTAAACTTAATATCGGTATTCTCACTTGCAGCTTCCACAACTAAGTCGGCATTGGCAGCCATTTTTGTCAGGTCAGTTCCAATGCTAATATTTTTTAAAGTCGCAGCTTTCGCCTCTTCTGAAATAATTCCTTTTTGGACTTGCCTATCTAAATTTTTGGTTATGGTGGCAATTGCTTTTTGCAAAGCTACCTCGTTTACATCAACTAAATTTACTAAATACCCGCATTGCGCAAATGTATGTGCAATGCCGTTTCCCATAGTACCACTTCCTATAACTGTAATATTCTTCATGTGCTTTCTTAAGTGCTTAAAGCTAGCAGAGAAATTCGGTTTTAACAAAGAAAATTTTCAACGATTATCAATAAAAAAACCCCTCAGCTAACTGAAGGGTTCTTTTTAAATTTTTAAGATTTTAATTTGTTATACTAATCTTTTTTTCAAGTTCTTCGATGTAAGCTTTAAAACGTTTATCGGTGTCCATTAAATTATTAACGGTGCGACAAGCATGTAAAACCGTTGCGTGATCTTTACCACCACAGTGCATGCCGATGGTAGCTAAAGATGATTTGGTCATGCTTTTTGCAAAATACATCGCAATTTGACGGGCTTGTACCACCTCACGTTTGCGGGTTTTTGATTTCATGGTATCAATGGCCAGATCAAAATAATCACAAACCACTTTTTGGATATAATCAATAGAAACCTCGCGGGCAGTGCTCTTCACAAATTTATCAATCATGGTTTTGGCTAATTCCAAAGTGATTGTTTTTTTGTTTAAGCTCGATTGTGCTAATAAGGAGATCAATGCACCTTCCAGTTCGCGTACATTAGAAGTAATACTATAAGCCAAATATTCATTGACTTCTTTTGGCAATTGAATGCCTTCGTTATAAACTTTTTTATCCAGAATAGCAATACGGGTTTCAAGCCCCGGAGCTTGAAGATCAGCACTAAGCCCCCATTTGAAACGGGATAACAAGCGCTGTTCAATTCCTTGAATATCAACCGGTGCACGGTCGGCTGTTAAAATAATTTGTTTTCCTAATTGGTGTAGATGGTTAAAGATATGGAAAAACACATCCTGAGTTTTTTCTTTCCCCGCAAAATATTGAACGTCATCAATAATCAAAACATCAATCATTTGATAAAAGTGCACAAAATCATTTTGATTGTTGTTTTTTATCGATTCGATGAACTGGGTGATAAATTTTTCAGACTGCACATAAAGTACGGTTTTATTCGGATAGTTCTTTTTTACTTCAATACCGATAGCCTGAGCTAAGTGAGTTTTACCTAAACCAACGCCGCCATATAATAAGAGTGGGTTAAAAGCGTTTCCGCCCGGCTTTTGTGCAACCGCATAACCGGCACTACGCGATAAACGATTACAATCACCTTCCACAAAATTGTCAAAACTATAATTTGGATTTAATTGCGATTCAACCTGAACCTTTTTTAAACCCGGAATCACAAATGGATTTTTGATCGGATTGGATCCGCCAATATCTATTGGCATAGATACCGATGGGTTTTTTAAATTGGTATTGATGTTGGGTAATTTAAAAGTGATTGGCGTTTCAGTTTTCCCTGAAGCGTTATCCATAATAATATTATACTCTAATCGACCTTCAGCGCCTAATTCTTTTTTGATCACTTTTTTAATAAGTGTAATGTAATGTTCTTCAATCCATTCATAAAAAAACTGAGAAGGAACCTGAATGGTTAAAACACTGTTGTTTATTTTGATTGGTTTGATCGGTTCAAACCATGTTTTAAAGTTTTGTGGACTAACATTATCTTTTACTATTTCCAGGCAACCATTCCAAACTTGCTCCGCAGTTTTTTCTTTCATCATGTTATAAAAAAGTTTTAAATATTGTATTGTTATAAGTAATCAACCTAAATATGTTGGTAAATATAATGCGATTATTTGTGTTTGCAATAGGAATATCAAAAAAAAACTTCAGAAAATTTAGCTTTGAGCTTGGAAATTCAATATTTTATTAATTCGCCCTTTTCCCATCGAAAAAATTGTTTTCATTCCGTTTTTTTTATTATATATGGAATATTTGTTCACGGGTAAATTTGTGTTATTGATTTGGCGTTTTAAAAAAGAGCTGGTTATTTTTAGTAAGGATGTAACTTATAAGGTTTCGGTAAATACACGCGAATAGTGGCTATTCGCCACCCAAATATGTATTCGCGCGTATTTTATTTTTCACTTTTATAGTGAAATTTACATCAATCGTTCTTTTCAGTTATCCGACACGCTCGGTCAGGCGAAAACTACCCATCTCCAATAAGCATTTTTCACGAGCTATTGTAAGCACGCAAACAAGAATTGTCCTCCAGAAATGATTTATATCTGATAATAAAAAATGCTATATTTAAAGTTTCGTTTACAAAAAAATGAGTCTGTTTACTTTACCCAAATCGGAACGCTTATTGGAACTCGATGCGCTGAGGGGATTAGCCGCACTACTAGTTGTTTTTTTGATTTCACTTGGGGTATCTGCGTGCCGGGATTTATCTTTGTTTATGGCAATACCGGGCTTGGCCTTTTTTTTATCCTTAGCGGCTTTGTTATTTTTATGAGTTTACCTAACAGCAATGGCATTAAAGAGTTTGTGATTAACCGAATTTGCCGACTTTACCCAACCTATTGGGCCTCAGTAAGCTTTCCCTACATCCTTGCAACCTCTATTGCCACTAACATACCGTTGATTTCGAAAAACTTGTGTGGAATGATTATCTCATCAATCTCAGTATGTTTCAGTTTTATTTTAATGCACCAAATGTTAACCAGCCACATTGGACCAGGATTGTTGAATTGATTTTTTTTACAATGATGGGGGAGCTATTCTGTTTTTATCACTTTCCTCGACTACTTCAAATAGGTGTTGTTATCAGTGTATTATTAGCAAGTATCGCAAATTTCATGCAGGCTCATGTTACTACTGAGCTCTTTAACTGGATGCCCTTTTTTACGTATCTTGCATTGTTTTTATCAGGTATTGTAGTCTACTTTTTGGATCAGAAAAAAGTAACACAAAGGTTCTTTATGTTTTGTTACAGTTGGTTTACCTCTGTTAGTTGTGCCTAGTCGAACAAACAGTAAGTGGATTTTTTTTGAAGTTTTATCAATATGCCACTATGATGTTTTTGTTTTTTGTTGTTTTTATATTGTTCGTGAATGGTAAATTAAAATTTATCGTGAACAGATTCACCGTATTTATGGGACGTATCTCCTTTGCCCTTTATCTTAACCATCAATTTATTTCCGTAAATATTTTACTCCCTTTTTTGGTCAATACACTCGGACTTAATTTTTGGCTTTCTTCATGCCTCATCATTTTACCCTGCACCATTCTTTTAGCCACATTACTTACCTATTATATTGAAAAACCTTTGGGTTCAAAAATGAAATTATTATTAATCACCGACTTGAATACCAAGGAAACAAATTTGTTGAAGAAAAATAGGCAACTTTTATGATCAGATCAGAAACAAAAATCCGTGTGCGCTATGGTGAAACCGACCAAATGGGATATGCTTATTATGGCATTTATGCACAGTATTATGAGGTGGGTAGGGTAGAGGCCATGCGTTTGCTTGGTTTTAGTTATAAAGAGGTAGAAGATCGCGGCATTTTTATGCCCGTGATTGACTATAGTATTCATTATAAAAAGCCGGCTTATTACGATGACGAACTCACCATAGTTACTTTTTTAAAACAAATACCAACCGGAATGCGTATTCCGTTTGAATATGAATGTTACAATTCGATGGGTGAACTTCTCAATACAGGTATCGTAACACTGGTGTGTGTTGATAAAATTAGTGGAAAGCCTTGCCCTATGCCAACATGGTTTCGCGAAGCTTTTACACCTTTTTTCCCCTGAAATCCCTGAATTTTTACTATTTTCGCTGTTCGAAATTAGAACATGATCAGTTCCAAAAAAATACAAATGGTTGACCTCAAAGGTCAATACCATAAAATAAAAACTGAAGTAGATGCAGGTATTCAGGAAGTATTGGATACCACCGCTTTTATTAATGGACCGGCGGTAAAAGAATTTCAATCTGATTTTGAAAAGTACCTCGGGGTGAAACACGTCATTCCATGTGCGAATGGTACGGATGCACTTCAAATTGCCATGATGGCACTTAACTTAAAACCGGGCGACGAAGTGATTACTGCCAGTTTTACCTATGTGGCAACTGCCGAGGTAATTGGCTTACTCGGACTCACACCGATTTTAGTGGATGTTAATCCGGATACTTACGATATTGATTTGGATGCGGTTGAGAAACAAATTACTTCCAAAACCAAAGCCATTGTGCCGGTACATCTTTTTGGCCAATGCGCTAACATCGAACGTTTAATAACTCTGGCAAAAAAATACAAGTTATTTGTGATCGAAGATGTGGCTCAGGCTATTGGTGCCGATTACACATTTAGTAATGGAACAACTGCCAAAGCTGGTACTATAGGTACTGTGGGTTGTACCTCATTTTTTCCAAGCAAAAATTTAGGCTGTTATGGCGATGGTGGAGCCATATATACCAATGATGATGACTTGGCGAAAAAATTACGTATGATTGCACACCATGGTCAAAGTGTACAATATGTGCACGATGTGTTAGGTGTAAATTCACGACTGGATACCATTCAAGCAGCCATTTTAAAAGTAAAATTAAAACACCTCGATGAATACGCCGCTGCTCGTAATAAAGTGGCCGATCTTTATGATAAAGCGTTTGCAGGGAATAAAAATTTAATAACACCTAAAAGATCACCTCAGTCAACTCATGTGTTTCATCAATACACCTTGCAACTGGTAAATTTAGATAGAAGCAAATTGCGTGAACAGCTTGCTGAACGGGGCATTGCATCCATGGTGTATTACCCAATCCCTTTACATCACCAAAAAGCTTTTAGCAGCGATCGTTTTCAGGACAAAGATTTTCCGGTGACACTACATTTGTGTAGCCATGTCTTATCCTTACCCATGCATACCGAATTGGATGAAGAAACGGTTAATTACATTACAAAAACAGTTTTGGAATTAATTGGATAGGCTTAATAAAAAGTAATCAAGATTTATTAAATTGAACATATGAAAATTACAGTTGTTGGAACAGGATACGTTGGATTAGTTACAGGCACCTGCTTTGCCGAAGTAGGCGTTGATGTTACCTGCGTGGATATCGATCAAACTAAAATTGCTAACCTGAATAAAGGAATCTTACCCATTTACGAACCGGGTTTAGAGGAAATGGTTTTAAGAAATACACAAAAACATCGTCTTCATTTTTCTACGTCACTGGAAGAAAGTATTAAGGAAGTGGAAGTCGCATTTATTGCGGTGGGCACGCCTCCCGATGAAGACGGTTCAGCCGATCTTAAATATGTTTTGGCCGTTGCTGCCGGAATTGGTCAACACATGCAAAAACCTTTGGTAGTAGTTACCAAATCAACCGTGCCGGTAACAACTGCTGAAAAAGTACGCAAAGCTTTACAGGCCGAGTTAGATAAACGCGGCGTGCAAATTGATTTTTATGTGGCTTCCAATCCCGAATTTTTAAAGGAAGGTGCTGCCATTGAAGATTTTATGAAGCCCGACCGTATCGTAGTAGGCACCGATAGAGCAGAAGCGGAAGAGATCATGCGCAAGTTGTATAAGCCCTTTTTAATGAACGGACATCCGATTATTTTTATGGATATCCCTAGTGCTGAAATGACCAAATATGCTGCAAATGCCATGCTAGCTACAAAAATATCTTTTATGAATGATGTGGCGAATTTATGTGAGATCATGGGCGCCGACGTAAACATGGTTCGCAAAGGAATTGGCAGTGATGGCCGAATTGGCCCTAAATTTATTTACCCCGGTGTTGGTTATGGCGGTAGCTGTTTTCCTAAAGATGTAAAAGCGCTTATTAAAACCGCAAAAGAACATAAATACGACATGCGTATTTTAAATGCCGTAGAAGAAGTGAACGAATCACAGAAAGAAGTGTTGTTTAATAAAGTACGCACCCATTTTAATAATAATTTAAAAGGTAAGACATTTGCTTTATGGGGATTATCCTTTAAACCAAAAACGGATGATATGCGTGAAGCTCCAAGTTTGGTGATTATTGAGAAATTATTAAAAGCTGGAGCAAGTGTAGTTGCCTATGATCCGGTTGCTATGCACGAAGCACAACGTATGATTGGCGATACCATTTCATACTCTACCGACATGTACGACACCTTAAATAATAGTGATGCATTATTAATTGTTACCGAGTGGCCTGAATTCAGATCACCCGATTTTGACGAATTGACAAAACGTTTAAACAACAAAGTAATATTTGACGGAAGAAATATTTTCGATAAAAAAGACATGAAAGAAATTGGTTTTGAATATTACTGTATTGGGGTTAGAGCCAAGTAAAAGCCTAGGTTATTAAAATCATCAACCAAAAAAAAACATGAAGTATGGCGCAAAAAAGAATATTGATTACAGGAGCTGCGGGATTTTTAGGTTCACACCTCTGTGATCGTTTTATAAAAGAAGGCATGCGTGTGGTTGCCATGGATAACCTGATAACCGGCGATCTTAAAAACATTGAACATCTTTTTAAACTCGAACAGTTTGAATTCTATCATTGCGATGTATCACGTTTTATCCATGTTCCGGGTGAGTTGGATTATATTCTGCACTTCGCCTCACCGGCCAGTCCAATCGATTATTTAAAAATCCCTATCCAAACATTAAAAGTTTCGTCCTTAGGAACGCACAATGTGTTAGGTTTAGCTCGCGTTAAAAAGGCCCGCGTATTGGTTGCCTCTACATCTGAAGTTTACGGTGATCCACATGTACATCCCCAAACGGAAGAATACTGGGGTAATGTAAATCCGGTTGGTCCGCGTGGGTGTTACGATGAAGCCAAACGTTTTATGGAAGCCTTAACCATGGCTTATCACGATGCCCATGGCTTAGAAACCCGTATCATTCGTATTTTTAATACCTATGGTCCGCGTATGCGACTAAATGACGGCCGTGTGTTGCCTGCCTTTATAGGCCAGGCTTTGCGTGGGGAAGATTTGACCATGTTTGGCGACGGAAGCCAAACCCGTAGTTTTTGTTACGTGGATGATTTAGTGGAAGGTATTTATCGTTTACTTATGAGTGATTATCACTTGCCGGTAAATGTTGGAAATCCAAGTGAAATTACCATTAAAGAATTTGGTGAAGAGATTTTAAAATTAACCGGTGCCAAACAAAAATTAATTTCCTTGCCGCTTCCAAAAGATGATCCTAAACAACGCCGACCCGATATTAGTAAAGCCCAGGAAATTTTGGGTTGGAATCCTAAAGTAAACAGGGCAGAGGGTTTAAAAATTACGTATGAGTATTTTAAATCACTCAGCAAAGCCGATTTAAATAAAGTTGAACACCGTAAATTCGACTAGGTAAATTCTTTTTCAGTTAATCTTTTTTGTGTATACCTGATGTGGCATATGATTTTCTATATGCCAGTTTTTTTTGGTTAACTGATTGCTTGATAGAGTATATTTTTTGGTTGAAAAGGCAATGCCAAGCCCGAAAGAAATTGGAATAGTTAAAAAGGAGCCAACGCCAATTTGTGCATATTCGGATGCCATGGGCGAATCCTTAAGAATTAACGAGGCAGCTACCAGAACCAGTCCACCACCCATGGCTAGCAAACTTGTTCCGGTGGTAATGCTGGTGAAAGGTTCACGTTGACAATAAATTCCGGTAATTTCTTTCACCGGAATTTTTATCCGTATAATTGTATCTAATAAAAGCGGAGCGTAAAAATGCAAGGAGTCTGTGTATTTTTTATAGAAATTGTGTTCCACAAATTGATCTGAATCCATTAAAATGGTATCCTTAATATAACCTACAAAACGCCCCCACACGGCCATATCAATGCTGTCGTTATGCAAGGCTTTTTTCTGACTAAACACGGTGAGTTCCTGCTGATTAAAAAAAATTCTTCTTTTGTTTCCTTGCAACACGCTGAATTGATCTAAGCGAATGGTATCATCGCCCAATTTCTTGTGGTAAGTGTTTTTACTAAGGAGAGCAAGTTGATAAGCCCTTCTTTTTTGAATGGTTGTTAGTTTAAAATGTAACCTGAGTGCCGAATCCTTTAAAGAATAAGACAGTGAAAGTTTGTTTTTAGTAAAGGAATAGGTGTAACTTGAATCTATTTTCTTTTTTAGCGGATTAACTAAAATCAATTTACCGCTTTTTGAAAATTTCACTTCACAATTCCCTTTATTTTTACTGTCAGATGAAACCAACATCTGCTCCTGATTTAAATCACAATTACAATACCATAATTTGGATAAAAGAACCTTATCGACTGATTGAGCAGTAACGAGATGATAACAAAAGATCAAACTGAAACATATGAGGAACTTTGTCAAGTGCTGAAATATTGGTAAGGCTTTTGCATGTGGACCTAAATATAAAAACTTATTTCATAGCTTCATATTTTTCGATAATGGATCTGACCAGTTTATGTCGGATCACATCCGTATTATCCAGCTCAACAATACTAATGCCATCAACTTTTTTGAGTAAACGAATGGCTTGCACAAGGCCACTCGGCTGCTTGCTCGGTAAATCAATCTGGGTAAGATCACCCGTAATAATAAATTTTGCATTTGCCCCCATCCGAGTTAAAAACATTTTCATCTGACTTTCGGTGGTGTTTTGCGCCTCATCTAAAATCACAAAGGCATTATCTAAGGTGCGGCCCCGCATAAAGGCCAATGGGGCAATCTGTAGGGTTCTGCTTTCGATGTATTGATTTATTTTGTCGGCCGGCAACATGTCATTCAAAGCATCGTATAACGGTTGCATGTAAGGGTCGAGTTTCTCTTTCAGATCACCGGGTAAAAAACCCAAGTTCTCTCCGGCTTCCACGGCAGGACGGGTCATGATAATGCGTTTAACTTCTTTGTTTTTTAAGGCTTTTACAGCAAGGGCAACAGCGGTATAGGTTTTGCCCGTACCGGCCGGACCAATGGCAAACAACATGTCGTTTTTAACAATGCCGCTTAACATTTTGCGTTGGTTTTCTGTTTTAGCCTTAACCACCAAGCCATTGTTGCCAAATACAATCAAATCGCTGTTAACAGCTTCTTCTTTTGATTCTACCAGGTTATCGCCGGTTTGACCCAATAAGCGTTCAATCACCGTATCAGTAAGGACTCCACTTTTGTGGTAATAATCAAGGAGAAGTTCCAGTCTTTTTTCAAAACGTGCTATTTCGGGCGGATCACCAATAACTTTTAAAGAGTAGCCCCTGGCTACCAGTTTAAGTTTTGGGAAGTGTTTTTTTATGACATTCAATTTTACATCGTTTACACCATAAATTTCAACGGGCTCAACGCTATCGAGGGTAATTATTTTTTCGCTCATAGTGACTTGATAACAAGGCTGGGACTGTATTGTTTATAACCCTGTTAATCTCTCACCAAGTTTAAAAAATTAAGCGCATAAATAATAATTATTTTTGAACAAATGAGCATTATTACTTTAACTACCGATTTGGGCTACCGCGATCCTTATTTGGCCATTGTTAAAGCCAGACTCATAGCTTCGAATCTTCCCAAACACATTATTGATCTGAGTTGCGACATAAAAGAAAATAATATTTCTGATGCGGCTTTTATTTTAAAAAGTGCCTTACCCTATTTTCCTGACGAAACCATTCACCTAGTTGCCGTAAAATTTATCATCGATAAAAGCAAACTTAACAAAGCCGAAAATGTAGATAATTCAAGGTATTTGCTCTGTCGATATAAAAATCAATTTATAATTTGTCCCGATAACGGTTTGTTTACACTTATCGATTCAAATTTTAATGAACCTGTTTATCAATTGTATTATGAAGGCGACAACGCCCATCATTTTTTTCTGAAAGATGTTTTTGTAGACGCCGCCTTACATTTAATTGAGAAGAAACCCATTGGCGAGATTGCCTCTGCCACTAACGATTATTACAAAGCTTTTCAGTTTGAAAGTTTTGTGAATGGAAACATGTTCAGAGGTAAAGGAATTTATGTGGATGATTTCGGAAACATTATCACCAATATTACGAAAGAAAAATTTGAAGAGGTCATTGGTAAAAAGAGGTTCACCATAACTTTACCGGGTTCGCGCCTCGATCGTATTCATGCCACGTATGACGAGGTAAAATATGGAACCCCTTTGGTGTTATTTAATAGTTTTGGTTACCTAGAGGTAGCCATAAATGGTAAAAGTGCTTTGAATATGCTTTGTCCGCGTGACATTGGCACAACATTTGAATTTAATATCCTGATAGAGTTTTATGATTAAACGCATTGTAAAAATGAGCTTCATGCCTGATAAATGCGAAGCTTTCAAAAAAATATTTGAAACTAACTGGACTTTTATAAAAGGCTTTGAGGGTTGTAATCACGTTGAATTATTGCAGGATGAAAACAATTCTTCTATTTTTTTTACCTATAGTTTGTGGTTAAGCGAAGAGCATTTGAATAAATACCGTGATTCAGAATTATTTTCCAAAGTTTGGGGGGCGACAAAAGTATTATTCAACGACAAGCCACAAGCATGGACAGTAAAGGAAATTTGCTTTGATTGAATAAATAATTTAGGCTAAACTCCGTTTGTTTTGCGCAACCAAAAGTGGCGGGAATTATTTTTTTAAGGTATTAATTGTACTTTTGTTTTACCATGGCTGAGTTAACAAATAGTTTTGAAGACATGTATAAAGCGCATTATAAACAATTGCGTAATGCATCGGAAAACATTATTGGTGATCACGAAGCCGCTCATGACTTGGTTCAGGAGGTGTTTATCAAACTTTGGGGGAAACGCGATGAACTGCATGTCATCCTGAATTTAAAAGCCTATTTATTCAAATCAGTCATCAATGCATCCATTACTTATCTCGAAAGTAATAAAGGAAAAGTGCGTTTAGGAGAGTTAAAAATAGAATCGGGAGGAAGAACAGATTCGGGCCTCCTCACCAAAGAACTCGAATCAAAAATTCAATCGGCACTTAACAGTTTACCCGCCAAATGCAAAGCTATTTTTATATTGAGCCGATTTGAAAATTTAAAAAACAAAGAAATTGCCGATTGCCTGGGCTTATCCTTAAAAACAGTTGAAAATCAAATGGGAATCGCCTTAAAAAAAATGCGCGACGATTTAAGACCCTATTTTCAAAAAGAATTTTTTAGTCTCATATTCTTCAGTCTGATCTCTTTTTTGATCAAATTCATTATTTTCTTCTAAGGACGGAGCTTTCCATATGTGTTTTATCTACTGACAATCAAGCAGTTACATAATAATCAAAATTCTTTTGGGGGTTAACCTTCTAAATTCTGTCATAGATATAAAACCACCATTACCAACCTGGTTTAAACAACATAAAATGCTTTTAAATAAAGAAATACTAATCGGAAAATTTCTCTCGGGAAATGCGACGACATCTGAAATCAATCAATTAAACAATTGGCTGAAATCAAATTCCGCAAATCAAAAAGAATTTGACCAGATTGAAAAGTTATGGAAGCTTTCTGCTGAACTTAAAACAGAAAAGAATTATGACCTTGATTTTGCTTGGAATGAATTCAAAACCTTGGCAGAATCTGCTAAAGATGCTAAAATCATTCCCATGCGTTCTAACTTAATACGCGTTGCCGCAGGTTTGGCTTTGGTAATTGGATTGGCAACAGTCGTTAGTCTTGTTTTATTTAATAAAAGCACTAACAACGAAATGCAATTAGCGTCGAATCCCACTACAGGCGCTACACCAATGGCTGTAATTGAAAATCCGGTAAATGATTTACTAAAAGATTCAGGTAATCAAAAAGGCACTGAAATTGACACTCAAGTAAAAAAACAAGTAGCACACAATAAGTTGTTTAACAAGAAGCAAACGAAAGCAGATGCCGGCTCAGGTCTTGTAACAATAGTTACACGCGATTCGGTTTATGTATTTATGTTACCGGATAATAGCATCGTGTATTTAAATAAAAATTCTAAACTTTCATATCCAAGTAATTTTAATAAATACAATCATAAAGTGTCGCTTACTGGTGAAGCCTATTTTGAAGTGGCTCCCGATTCAACGCAGTTTTATGTAAACTGTCAAAACACGGTAACGCGCGCTACCGGATCTTGCTTTAATATCAAAAACACTTCAAAAGATAGTGACGTGGAATTGATTGTAGCGAGTGGATTAGCTGAATTTACCGGCGTGGGTAAAAAAGAATTTAAAAAACTTATCCTTAACAGTGGCGAGCGCGCTCTGGTTAGCAAGGATAACCAATTGATATCGCATGGTAAAAATAACAGAAGTGATTACAAATGGTGGAATAAGCGTGGTTTAAGAAATATGATCAAAATGTTCCTCGATAAAATTAAAAGTAAATTCAATTAATAATTCTTTAAAATTTATTTTATGATAACAAATAAAGGCCTTTCGGAAATTGATAAAGTTTATGCAACCATAAACCATCAAATTACTTTACAGGAGAGAATTAAATATTGTGTTAGCCTCATTTACCGAACACAAGGCTATATGAGTAGGAATTGGGACAACATGAGTAATCATATTAAGGAAACCTCTTACGAGATTGTTTCTGCCGCCCATCTGGAAGTAAAACTGCTATCAGAAAAAATGAAAAACAGTCCGAGTGATTAATAGTGTATTCATCATTAAAACCGAATCAACATGAAAAAAGCAATCCTGTTTTTAGTAGCGCTCATCCTGTTATCGTTTATTTCAAATGCCGGCATTGGGAATCAATTGCGCACATGTAAAGCAAAAATCACACCACCAGCCTTTTTAATTTACAAATCAATTCAAGCCTGTTCGCATTTTCAAACTGTTTCAAGCCACACACGTTGCAGCAAAGCCGGTTTGTCCATCTTTACGCCTGCCTCACTTAATTTTGCATTGGGTATTGTAGCTTACACAAATAAAGCTATCCTTTATTCAGAACTAACTAAATTAATCCCCACAACAAGTAATCGCGACTTAACAGTATTAAAAACAAAACATAAACTAACCTGCAATCAAAACATATGTTTGACTGTTAAGGATGTAAACTATAATTATTTGCCCTGTCTGGTAAAATCAGGTAATTAACTTCTCAATAAAAATAAAACACTTTTACACAGCTGCCAACGAGTAATATGGAAGAATTATATTAAACGAAACTTAAAAAAAATTAGCTTTCCAGTTGTGAATCTTTGCAAGTGAATGGTAAACGCAAGAAAATATACAAAATGAACTATGTACTAATATTAGATGACACTAATTCCGGTCATTTCTGTTTAAGGAAAGCCATTTCTAAAGAAATTCCGCATACCATTATAGAATCCTTATATAATGTTTCAGAGGCCTTAGAGTATTTTCAAAACACCAATAAAGTTCCGGATATTATTTTTTTAAATTTTGGCGTAAAAAATATTTTTAATCTCGATATGCTGCGTTATATTAAGAATAACAAGTCGCATGAAAACACGCCTGTTGTTGTTATTGCAAAGGAAAGTAGTGAGTGTAATATTCATCACATTTATCAAACCGGTGCAAATGAGTTTTATAACAATTCCCTCGAAAACCTTGACCTCGATGCAATGTTAAGTAACTTGCGAAAAAAATGGTTGTCCAAACCAAGCTGATTTTCAAACTCAGAAGAATTTTTCCAAAGCCAGTTTAAACCAAGCGGTATACTGTTCGGGTTTTTGTGTTATCGAATCCTTAATAGTGGAGAGCGATTCCCAAGCAGAGGCATTTACCTCTTCAGGGTTTATTTGCGGCTGTAAATCGCTATGACCAATAAATATGTGATCCAATTCATGTTCCGTGAGGCCGTTGTCGAAAACGGCTTTGTAAATAAAACTGGTTTTATGTGTCAGTTCTACCCGCATCCCCATCTCTTCTAACATGCGCCTATTTGCCGCATCCAAAATCAATTCACCAGGACGCGGATGAGAACAACAACTATTGGTCCACAAACCGGCACTGTGGTATTTTGTTAAAGCACGCTGTTGCATTAATAACTCATTTTTTGAATTAAATATAAAAACCGAAAAGGCCCTATGCAAAATGCCCTTTTCATGGGCTTCCAGCTTCTCCATGCTGCCAATAACTTGATCAGTTTGATCTACTAATATAACTTCTTCTTCCACAGGTTAATAATTCATTATCCGAACTCAAAAGTATTAATATTCCTTCTTATTTCACAAACAGGTGTGTGCCAAAAATGTTTAATATAATGGGGATTGATTTTTTTTCGCTTTACCTAAACATTTAGCAGCCTGCCGTGTGGCTCGCCAATTAACTGAAAAATACGACCATTTATTAAATGCTTTTTAATTTTGAAGTTTAAAGCTTACTTTAGAACTAAGTTTGTTCACCTTACAACTATATTTACCATTTCAATCAATCATAAAATAGTCGTTTTTGTTTTTCTCATTAGCTGTCTTTTTGGTAGCGCACAGCAATATTTTTTTAAAAATTACAGTGTCGAAAGTGGGCTGCCCTTTGTGCAAGTTTCTTGCACGTATCAAGATAGTAACGGTTATTTGTGGATTGGCGGGTTTGGAGGTTTAAGCCGTTTTGATGGCAAACAATTTTTAAATTATAATCGTAAAAACGGACTCATTGATCATAATGTGAATGCCATTAGCGCCGATAATGACGGTCGCCTTTTTGTTGGCACCAATAATGGCTTAAGCGTTTTTAATGGTCATACGTTTACCAATTATACCAAACAAGATGGTCTTGAATCGCCCCGCATCACCTCCTTTTGTAAAGGCCATCATCATGCCATATACATTGGCACGAGCAATGGTTTGTATATGTTTAGAAATGATAAAATTAGCCACGTTAAAAAACTCGATAACTATAAGATTAATTACCTTTTTCATCCCGATTCAACACTTATTTACATAGGAACGGACAAAGGATTGATCCTTTACGGGCACAATACTTTTAAGATTTTAGATGTATCAAAAGGTTTGGTTTCTAATCAGGTAACCTGTATTACAAAATTTAGAAATTACCTGGTTATTGGTACTACCAAGGGTTTAAGCCTATACAATTTTAATACCCAAAAATTCACCAATTACTTCATCGAAAGCGGACTCATTGACGAAGCCATCACATCACTCGTAAGCCAAGACAATGAATGCTTGTGGGTTGGCTCACAAAGCGGTTTGCTGCGTTTTAATGGCTTTGAGTTTAGCTACTACAATATAAATTCCGATAATAACTCCAATCAAGTTCAATGTATTTCGCAAGACCGCGAAGATAATATTTGGTTAGGTACGCATAGTGGCTTGTACCGTTATCACGACAATTCTTTTTCAACCTTTGAAAAAGTGCAGGGATTAGGAACGGCTTTTGTCTATCAGATTTTTCGCGATAAAACAGGTGAACTTTGGGTGACTTCACAAAATTCGGGAATATACAGAGGGTCGGAAAATTATTTTAAACATTATAGCTTAAAAGACGGACTAAGTAATTCAAACATTAAGGCCGGTCTTGAAACAAAGGAAGGTCGCCTGATATTTGCTACTGCAGAAGATTTAAGTGAATTCAAAAACGAAAAATTCCATTCTCTAAAGTTACCCGAAGGGTTTCGTGGTTCATACGATGTGCTTTTTCAAAGTAGCGATCATACCCTATGGGTAGGTGGTACCAACGGCTTTGCCTCACTCAAATGGAAAGGGTCTAAACTGGAAACTAAATTTTATCCAATCGAATCAAAATTAGATTTTGGCGTGTATGGCTTTTGTGAAGACAAGGAGCATAATTTATACATTGGAACATTTAAAGCCGGACTTTTTAAATTGAATGCCGAGGGTCTTGTTAATTTATCAACGCAATGGCACTTGAATGAAGAAACGTTTTTTACACTGAAATACATTAACCATCAAATTTTTGCAGCCTCCCTTAATGGCTTGTTAGTGATAAATCTAAACACCAAAACCATAAAAAAAATAACCGATGAAGATGGTTTGAATTCTGAGCTTATTTATTCTATCGAATTTACAAAAGATACTAAATCCCTGTGGATGGGTACCAACCAAGGTATTAATAAACTTAATCTGGAAAAGTATTTAAACAACGCTAAAATCGAATTAAGTTCCTACGGACTAAAAGAAGGGTTTACCGGGGTTGAGTGCAATACAGGTGGGATTTGGGAAGATAAAGATGGCACGCTTTGGTTTGGAACGGTTAGCGGATTAATTAAACATCAACCGTTTAATTTCAGAAAAAACACCCTCGAAAATATTACCCTCATACAAAATATAAAATTGCGTAATGAAGACACCCTCATTCAAAACGGTGTTGAACTCCCAAGTGATCATAATACCATTTCTTTTTATTACCGTGGCATTTGTTTTACCAATCCGGATAAGGTTATGTATCAGAAAAAACTCGAAGGCCTTTCTCAGGATAAAGACTGGAGTCCTTCTAGTGCTGAGGATTACAGCAAGTACACCAATTTAGCTCCGGGTAAATATACTTTTAAAGTAAGGTCGTGTAACAATGAAGGGATTTGGAATTCAAAAGAAACCACGTTTAGTTTCAGTATCAAACAACCTTATTACCAAACCTGGTGGTTTATTTTATTGAGTGCCTTGTTTGTTTTTTCCGTCATTTATACCATTTTTATGCTGCGTATATACAATATCAAAAAGCAACAAAAACTCGATTTTGAACGTAAAGTGGAGATGAGTAAAATAGAATTAAAAGCCTTACGTTCCCAAATGAATCCACATTTTATTTTTAATTCGCTTAATTCTATTCAACATTATATTTTCCATGCTCAAAGTGATGAAGCCATCAAATACCTCAATAAATTTGCACGTTTGGTACGTATCATTTTGAATAACTCCGAAAAGCCTACGGTTACTGTAGGTGACGACCTTGAAGCCTTAAAATTATACCTGGAGTTAGAACAAATGCGTTTTGAGGAAAAATTTGATTACGAGATAATTATTGATAAAAGCGTTGACGTGGATTATGACATTATGCCACCATTGCTTATGCAACCTTACGTTGAGAATGCCATACTGCATGGCCTTAATCCAAAACCGGTGAAAGGTAAATTGACCATAAAGTTAAATTGTGAGAATAATTTTTTAATATGTACTATTATGGATAATGGTATTGGTAGAAAAAAAGCCTCCGAAATAAAACATACCATGCCATTTAAAAAGTACAAATCTTTAGGAATGAAAATAACAGAAGATCGTTTGAAAATTTTGAATGAAATCAATAATTCGCGATTAAGTGTCACCATCACTGATTTGGAAGATGATAAACACGAATCGCTAGGAACCAAAGTTGAACTTTTTGTGCCATTAAACGGATAAAATTTTATGATTAAAACAGTGATAATAGAAGATGAGCAAAAGAGCCGCGAGATGCTGGCCGCCATCATCGAAAAAAATTGCCCGGAATTAAGCGTTATTGGCCTAGCAAAAAATGTAAAAGAGGGTGTTCAACTCATCGAAAGTTTAAATCCCGAATTGGTTTTTCTGGATATTAGCATGCCCGATGGAAGCGGCTTTGATTTGTTGGAAAAAGTTTTCGGACATAAGTTTGAACTTATTTTTGCTACTGCCAGCGATCAGCATGCCATTAAAGCTTTTAAATACAGCGCCTGCGATTATCTTTTAAAACCAATCGACATTGAAGAATTAAAAGCGGCCGTAGATAAAGTCGTAAAAAAGAAAAGCGCGGTTCCAAATATGGCTAACCTCGAATTTTTGGTTCAACATTTAAAACGTGCCGATGAAGTGCCCCAAAAAATCACCCTTCCAACAGGTAATGCCTACGAAATTGTGAACATAAAAGACATCATCCGCTGTGAAGCCGATGGCAGTTATACCAATTTTTATCTCAACGATAAACGTAAACTAATGATCAGCGCGGGCCTAAAACACTATGAGGACCTTCTTCCGGAAGGTGATTTTATTCGTGTGCATCACCATCACCTCATTAATATGAATCATGTGGTACGCTTTTTAAAAGAAGATGGCGGTTATGCCATTATGAGCGATGGTTCAAAAATTGAAATCTCACGACGGAAAAAAGAAGCTTTTATGGAAAAACTCAATAAATAATCCGCCTAACTCTTTTCCACAAGCAATTACTAATAGACACCACTTATAAATCAAAGCAAACCACTTATTTGAATGCCGGATAAAACCATAAAAACAGAACTAATTTTACACTACGTTCTTTATAAAGGTTTTGTTTAGTTAAACAAAAAAAAATTAGCCGCCGCAGGATTTTGGAGATTTTCCGGGTGGCTTTTTTTATGCCTTTATTTTAGGACTTAGGCCTGTTAAAAAACACTAAGTCTCGGCCTCAAAAGCCTAAGCCTGAAAGCAGATAGCCATAGATTAATAAAATTCCGTATATTTGCCCGAATTTTAAAACCTTAAAATTCATTTCAATGGCTTCCAATTATTTAACCAACAAGTTTGTTGCCGAAGGGCTCACTTACGATGATGTATTATTAGTACCTGCTTATTCAGAGGTATTGCCCCGTGAAGTGAATATTTCTTCTCTTTTCACCAAAAAAATCAAATTAAACACCCCCATTGTTTCAGCAGCAATGGATACCGTAACCGAGCACAGCATGGCCATAGCTATTGCTCAAGAAGGTGGTATAGGTGTTTTACATAAAAACATGACCATAGCCGAACAAGCCGATCAGGTGCGCAAGGTAAAACGTAGCGAAAGTGGCATGATCCTCGATCCGGTTACCATTCTTGATAACTCAACCATTGGCGATGCCGTTAAAATCATGACAGATAATAAAATTGGTGGTATTCCTATTCTCGACAAACAAAGTCGTTTGGTGGGTATTGTTACCAGTCGCGATTTACGTTTTGAAAAGGATTATAAAAAGGCTATTACACTGGTAATGACAGCCAGAAAAGAAATTATTACGGCTCCAAAAGGCATTACGCTTAAACAAGCCGAGGAAATTCTTCAGGAGCACAAAATAGAAAAATTACCAATCATCGATAAAGCCGATAAATTGGTTGGTTTGATCACTTATAAAGACATTATTAAAATTAAAGTGCGTCCCAATGCTGCCAAAGACGAGAGAGGGCGTTTACGTGTAGCTGCCGCTGTTGGCGTAACTGCCGATACCATGGAGCGTGTGGATGCTTTAGTGAATGCCGGTGTTGACGCCATCATTATTGATACCGCTCACGGTCATAGCAAAGGCGTGATTGAAAAATTAAAAGAAGTAAAAAAGAAATACAAAGATTTACAGGTCATCGTTGGAAACATTGCTACCGGCAAAGCAGCCCTCGATTTAGTTAAAGCAGGCGCCGACGCCGTAAAAGTAGGTATTGGTCCGGGTTCAATCTGCACAACCCGTATCATTGCCGGAGTAGGGGTGCCGCAATTATCGGCTATTTTAGATGTGGCTAATGCGTTAAAAGGCACCGGCATCCCTCTCATTGCCGATGGTGGTATTCGTTTTACCGGTGATGTGGTGAAAGCCCTGGCAGCTGGTGCCGGCACCGTGATGATGGGTGGTATGTTTGCCGGAACCGAAGAATCACCAGGTGAAACCATTATTTTTGAAGGCCGTAAATTTAAATCTTACCGTGGTATGGGTTCATTGGAAGCCATGCAAAAAGGCAGTAAAGATCGTTACTTCCAGGATGCGGAAGATGATATTAAAAAACTGGTACCTGAAGGTATTAGCGGACGCGTGCCATACAAAGGTAGTTTAGCTGAAATTATTTATCAGGTTATTGGCGGTGTAAAAGCCGGTATGGGTTACTGTGGCGCCAAAGACATGAAAGCATTACAAGCGGCTAAATTTATCCGCATAACTGCCGCAGGTGTGAAAGAAAGTCACCCACACGATGTCGTAATTACCCGCGAAGCACCAAATTACAGCAGATAAGAATTGTAGAATGACAAATGGGATTCACTAAAATTAAAACTGAATTCCGATTTAATTGAATTAATAGATATGATATTACCAATAGTTGTTTACGGCGACCCTGTATTAAGAAAAATGGGTGAGGATATAGACAAGAATTATGAAGATCTTGATCAATTGATTAAAGACATGTTTGAAACCATGTACAAGGCAAAGGGTGTTGGCTTAGCCGCTCCTCAAGTAGGTAAAGCCATTCGTTTGTTTATTGTAGATACCCATCCTTTTGCAGAAGTGGATGAAGATGATGAGGACGAAGACGAGGAGTTTACAGCCGAAGAAAGAAAGGAACTAGAAGCATTTAAACGTGTTTTTATCAATGCCCGTGTTGTTAGCGAAGAAGGCTCTGAATGGAAATTTAATGAAGGCTGTTTAAGCATTCCTAAAATTAGAGAAGATGTGTTGCGTAAACCTGAAGTGGTGCTTGAATATGTAGATGAAAAATTTAAAAAGCACAAGGACACGTTTACCGGCGTTATTGCACGTGTGATTCAACATGAATACGATCATATTAACGGCATTCTGTTTACCGATAAAATCAGTCCATTTAAACGTAAAATGATTGCAGGAAAATTAGCCGACATTTCTAAAGGTAAAATTTCGGCTGATTACAAGATAAAGGTTTATAAACCAAAAAAATAACAAAGTTCCTTAAACGAAAGATGATCGGATCAATGCACAAAAAAATTTCGGCTTCTAGTTTAGTCATCCTCCTTTCATTTTTATTTTCTTGCAAATCTGAACCACCTGTGGCCTCGCAGTCGACTAATTCAAAGCCTAACACAGATCGTGCAACACGTTCGCCGAAAAATTATATTGGCGACTGCAAAAATCTAGCAAAAGAAGCCAGACGCCTGGATAGCATTTTATTGCTTCAAACCGAAATTGATATTCCTTCGGCACAGAAGGCCATTATTGCATTTACCGACTTTGCCTATTATTGTAACAGCGACAGTTTATCACCGGTTTATTTAATTAAAACAGCACAGGTGGCCCGCGCCATCAATAACCTGCCACAAGCTAAATTGGTTTTAGATAAATGCATTGACGATTACCCTGCTTTTAAAAATCGTGCTGCGGCTTTGTTTTTATTGGCGCAACTTTACGATGAACCGGGTTATTTAAACAACGAAGAGGAAGCCAGAAAAATTTATCAAAAAATAATAGATGAATATCCTAAAAGCGATTGGGCTTCCAGTGCCAAAGGGGCCATTCGTTTTATTGGTAAAAGCGATGACGAGATAATGCGTGAACTGACCAAAAAGAAAAAAACGAAGTAGCTGTTTATTTAATACCTTTAAAATTAAAATATGAAGCTTCCAAAACAATTTATTACCATTGGTTTACTTGGTGCCATTGCCGTGGCATTAGGAGCGCTAGGAGCACACGCTTTAAAAAATCAATTGCCAAGCGGACTTATTACAACCGATCAATTAAATGGATTTGATACGGCTGTTAAATACCAGATGTATCATGCCTTAGCCATGTTCGCCATTGTACTTTTAAAAAATAATTACCAATCTAAGTTTTTGAACTACGCCTATAATTTATTTTTTATCGGTATTCTTTTATTCAGCGGTTCACTTTATTTTTTATGCACCCGTAATTTAATAGGGGCCGAGTGGCTGAAGTTCCTCGGTCCGGTTACGCCATTGGGTGGCCTTTGTTTTGTAGCCGGTTGGCTGTGTTTAAGCTATTCGGTCTACAAAAAAAGTTAAGAAGGAAATTAAGGAATGACTTTTGCTTAAGAAGAGATAATCTATTAAATTCAACATTTAAACCTTTAAATTATGAAACGTATTGAAATTTTAGTCACCGCATTATTTGTATTTGTTTTATTATCCTGCAAAGCCCAGGTAGTGAATCCAAAAGACCCGCAACCAACCAAAGAAGCATGTGTATATAAAGGAGTAACCGATCAGACCTGTGCTGTTGAAGTGTCGTTTGGTAGTTATGGTTCAGGAATAGACGGAACCACTTTTACCAAAGTAACCGAACTTATCGAAAAGAATAAGCTTAAATACACTTCTAAAAACATTGGCCGTGAGGGTGAAACACGACTTTGTTTACCATTAAAAGAACTCAAAGGCAAGAAAAAAACACAATTTATTAACCAGTTGAAAAGTATTGTTAAAGAGGGCCAACTCACCTCATTATCAATAAGATAAAAAAAATAAAATTGTGCAAAAACGGTCCCATAAAGACCGGTTTTTTTTGTACTTTTGCGTACTATAAACTTATTATAAAGAATGAACGAAATTGGAATTAAAGCAGAAAATGCTTCGGTTGCTCAACTTGGCCTTTCAAATGTAGATATGGCGTACTGGAATCTTCACCCTAGCGAGTTAGTAGAAGAGTGTATTGTAAGAGGAGAAGGAGTTTTAACGGATGTTGGCGCTTTAGCCATTGACACGGGTGAATTCACCGGTCGTTCTCCTAAAGATAAATATGTAGTGTATGACGAAAAAACCAAAGACAGTGTTTGGTGGGGCGATGTAAACAATCGTTTTGATTCGGATAAATTTGATGCTCTACACAACCGCATGTTGGCTTATTTGGGTGGTAAAGAAATTTGGGTGCGCGATGCTTATGCTTGTGCCGATCCAACCTACCGCATTAACATTCGTGTCGTAAACGAATTATCATGGAGTAATTTATTTGCTTATAATTTATTTTTACGCCCAACCGTTGAAGAAATTAAAACCTTCCAACACGAATGGTTGATTATTAATGCGCCTGGTTTTAAAGCGGATCCTAAGATCGACGGTACCCGTCAGCATAATTTCGCCATTCTTGATTTTACTAAAAAAATTATTCTTATCGGTGGTACCGCGTATACCGGTGAAATTAAAAAATCAATTTTCTCTGTTTTAAATTATATTTTACCACACGAGAAAAAAGTATTAAGCATGCACTGTTCTGCTAACATTGGTAAAGATGGCGATACCGCTATTTTCTTCGGTTTATCAGGAACCGGTAAAACAACATTAAGTGCTGATCCGGGTAGAAAATTAATCGGTGACGATGAGCATGGTTGGAGTGACAAAGGCGTGTTTAATTTTGAAGGTGGTTGCTACGCAAAATGTGTAGACCTGACGGCTGAAAAAGAACCACAAATTTTCTCAGCTATTAAATTCGGATCATTATTAGAAAACATTGGTTTCTACGATGGTACAAGCACTGTAGATTATGCAAATATCAGCAGAACAGAAAACACCCGCGTAAGTTATCCTGCCAATTACATTGATAATGCAGTAACTCCGGCAATAGGCGATATTCCTAAAAATATTTTCTTTTTAACCTGTGATGCATTTGGAGTATTACCTCCCATTTCTAAATTAACGCCAGGTCAGGCCATGTATAATTTCATCAGCGGTTACACAGCTAAAGTGGCCGGTACCGAAATGGGTATTACAGAACCTACCACAACTTTCTCGGCATGTTTTGGGAAGGCTTTCCTTCCTTTGCATCCAACCAAGTACGCTGAATTATTAGGTGATAAATTAAAAAAACATAAAGTTAATGTTTGGTTATTAAATACCGGCTGGGTAGGCGGTGCCTACGGTGTAGGTTCCCGTATCAAATTATCGTATACCCGTTCTTTAATTACTGCTGCATTAAGCGGTGAGTTAGACAAAGCCGAATATGGTGTAACGCCCTATTTCCAATTAAAATTCCCTAAAGCTTGTGCCGGTGTTCCAACAGAAATTCTGGAACCAATCAACGCTTGGAAGGATAAAGCAGAATACAATAAAGTTGCACGCAATTTAGCTGCTTCATTCCTGAAAAACTTCGAACAGTATGCTTCTGCTGCTAATGAAGAAATTCTTGCCGCTGCTCCTAAAGTTGAAGTGACGGCTTAATGCTTATTGAGATTTGTAAAGGTCCCTGCCCGAAAAGGCGGGGATTTTTTTTGAAGAAAATGTTTTGAACCTCAGTTCAAAGAGAACTTAAAATAAACCGGTAAATGGTCAGAAATCTTTCTGGCGGCTTTCATGCTGCTAAAGCCTTTATAAAAATGGATCACGCCCGATTCGATAAATTGAATTTTTTGTTTAGGATAAAAAACATTGTCGTATTCGTTAGCCAAACAGGTGTCGCCCTTGCATTTCATTTTTAATGAGGTGCGCTGATGAACCAAGACCGGCGGATAATTCATGGTCTTAAGGGGGTTAAATACCTGATTGGATTCGGAGCAGTTAAAGTCCCCACAAAATAAAATGGTTTTATCGGGATATTCCTGTGGCATGAACTGCAAATACTTAATTTCCGTTTCCGGATGTTTGCTTTTAGGTACCGCATGAAAAGCAGCAATGCTAAACTGCTTGTCGCCTAATGCAAAGGTGGCTATATAAGGCTCGCGTTCAATACTGGTTTGGTATTTTTTTTCAAGCACGGCATCACCCATTTTTTTTAAGCGCGCCGTTTTCCATAAAAAAGCATAACGCTCTGTACTACCCAGTGTGCTCAGGGTTGGATCGCTAATACAGTAATCCCATTTTGATCCTTTTCGATTAAGTTCGTCGGCCAGTCTTGCTACTGCCTGAGCCCCGCCATCACCAGCTACCACTTCAACCACAGCCACCACATCAAAATCTTTTAAATTGACAGCAATAAATTGTATGGCCGAATCAGATTTAGATCGTCCGAAATTTTCAAGATTCCACGAACACATGGCAAGTTGACTGAATAGAGTAGATCCAAAAAGTAGAAAACCAAAAAGTATATGAAACTGTTTTTTCAACAAAATAAATTAAGCATTAAATCGAATTCTTTCTGAAACCTGAGTGAAGCTTCTTTGAGAAATTGTTTAGCCAAGTCGAATTAACTCAGCATTCACAGCACTTTCCACATCAGCCAACACATTGGCGTAATTTGATTTCACAAATGGTTTGCCGGTTACTTTTTCATATAGTTCAATGTAACGGTTGCTAATCTCCATAATCCAGGCTACTCCCATTTCGGGTACTTTCTGACCGTCCTTACCCTGAAATCCGTTTTCAATTAACCAACGACGTACAAATTCTTTACTTAATTGTTTCTGTTCTTCACCAGCCAATTGACGGTCTTCATATCCTTCCTTATAAAAATAACGCGACGAATCAGGTGTGTGGATTTCATCCATTAAACAGATTTGTCCATCAAACAAACCAAACTCGTATTTGGTATCCACTAAAATCAACCCCATTTTGTTGGCAATTTCTTGACCGCGCTGATAAAGCGCCAATGTGAATTTTTCCAGTTGTTCGTAATGTTCCTTACTTACAATGCCTTGTTTTATAATTTCTTCGCGACTAATATCCTCATCATGTCCTTCTGAAGCCTTGGTAGTTGGCGTAATAATGGGCTGAGGTAATTTATCGTTCTCTTTTAAGCCTTCGGGTAAAGTTACGCCGCATAACTTACGTAAGCCGCTTTGGTAAGTTCTGGCAGCATGTCCGGCTAAATAACCACGCACTACCATTTCCACTTTGAAAGGCTCGCACATACGACCAATACTCACATTGGGGTGTGGCGAAGAGATCAACCAGTTAGGCACAATATCCTTGGTAGCCCCTAAAAATTGTTCTGCTATTTGGTTTAATACCTGTCCTTTATACGGAATTCCTTTTGGTAACACCACATCAAAAGCCGAGATCCGATCGCTGGCAATCATCACCAGTAATTTTTTATTAATGGTATACACATCCCTTACTTTGCCTTTGTAATAAGCCGTTTGATTTGGGAAACTAAAATTTGTTTTGTCGAGCGTCATCATCTTATTGTATGAAAATATTTGAAGTGTGATTATCCATTACTGGTCCATGTAACCAAACCTTGTTGTGTAAATTTAAAGGGCTGGGTATTTCCGCCCAGACTTTCAATAGCCTTGGCTACTTTTATTTTTGTAACCGCAGGGCAGTAAAAAAACATAAAGCCACCGCCCCCGGCTCCCGATATTTTTCCACCGGTAGCGCCGTTTTCAAGAGCTTTGGTGTAAATGGAATCGATGAGAGGATTGGTAATACTATGAGCCATTTGTTTTTTATTTTGCCAACCAAAATTTAAGATCTCGCCAATTTGTGAAAGTTCACCACGTAACAAAGCGTCTTTCATTTGATGCGCTTGTTCTTTGAGGTTGTGCATCGCTTCCACACTTTTGGTGTTTTTTTCGTTCACGTTTTTAACCTGTTCGTTAATGATGGTGGCCGATAAACGTTGCGTGGCGGTAAAGTATAATAACAAACTATATTCGAGTTCGTAAATAATTTCGGGCTTGAGTTGAAGCGGATTAACAATCACTTTATCATTAGCGAAAAACTCAATGTAATTAATGCCCCCAAAAGTTGCGGCATACTGATCTTGTTTTCCTCCCGACATGTTAAGATCGTTACGCTCTATATCAAAGGCAAGATGAGCAATGTCGTATTTTCCCAATGGTAATTTTAACCATTCCACAAAAGCGCCTAATATGGTAACCACTAATGTTGAAGAAGTTCCCAGTCCTGAACCTTGCGGAGCTTCAATGTAAGAGGTTAGACGAAAGGATAAAGCATCCAAATTAAATTGTTTCACCAATCGGTTATACACACCAATAAATAATTCAAAGTCCGGAATCAATTCTAATTCTTTTTTAGAATCGAGCACACAGTTTTTTGAACTCCCATCGATGACTAATTCTATTTTACCGTTACTTAAAGGTTCAAGAGAGGCATAGGCGTATAAATCAATGGTAGCGTTTAAAATGGCGCCACCGTAAATATCTGAATAGGGGCTAACATCGGTACCTCCACCTGCCAAACCAATTCTTAAAGGCGCCTTACTTCTAATAATCATGTGGCAAAAGTATATAAAAAAAAGATTTTTATTTGAATTTAAAGGCTAGTCCGCCCTGAATAATTGCCCATTTATCGAGACCTATTTCAGCGTAAAAACCCAAGTGTTCATTGATGTAATAGCGCCAGCCAAAAGTAAGGGCCAGGTAAAGGTTAGAAGTTACTGCTGGCAAAGGAATGCGCCCACTAAATAAATTCGGGTTGTCGGATTTAAAACTGAAAGAATTGGAAATGGAATTATAACCTGTAGCAAAACCTAAATAGGGATCAAATTTTGGGTTTTTACCAAAATGATAATTAAAGCGACCACCAATGGATAGGCTGCTAAAATCAAGACGCGTAACATCGGTATAATTAACGGCAGGGCTTGTAGCACTGCTTTCGGTGTATTTATGCGTTTCTTCAATGCCGGCATTAAAGTAGCCAATGACCACGCCAAGACCTATGTGATTGCGAACCATATGGTCGTATTTTAAAAAAAAAGGACCCGATCCAAAAGCTTTGGTAGTGTAGGTGGAGCCTCCGGAAGAGCCGAAAACCATTGAAAGTAAATGCGTTTTGTCAAATGCGTTTTTTAATATAACCTTATAAAGGTTTGGAACGCCGTATCCAACCGTAACACAATGTTGCCCTTTGGGGTCTTCGTTCTGGGCTGAAAAACCACCGGCCTGAAGTAGGAGAGCTAGAATGACAATTTTTTTACGCATATATACGGTATTAGTTGGATTTGGTGCTTATTTCATGTTGATGAACTGAAGAGGGATTTCATAATTACCTCTTCGGCAAAGACTGATTACTTCTTGAAGATCATCAATCTTTTTCGCACTCACCCGAATAATATCATCCATTACCTGAGCGCTTACTTTTAGTTTACTATCTTTAATGTCCTTAATAATTTTTTTGGAAGCTTCCTTTTCAATACCCTGCCTAACCTTAATGTCTTTTTTAATGAGTGGCCCACTTGGGTAATGTTCTTTGCTTTCATCCAAGCCACGGGGGTCTAAACCTTGTTTAATCATGCGCGAGTGGATGGCATCAATGATGGCTTCCAAGCGCATATCGTTTTCGGTGGCTACATTAATAATGAGGTCTTTTTTGTTTAGTTCAATACTACTTTTGCTGTCCTTAAAATCCCAGCGGTTTAAAATATCTTTTTTCGCTACATTTACAGCATTATCTAATAATTGAGCGTCGAGTTTACTGGCTATGTCAAATGATGGCATCCTGTTTATATTGGTCTCTCAAAAATAGCTAATAGAAATTAAACATAACAGGAACTGAAATTATTTTTTGAAAATTTATCCCCTATATACAGTATTCGTCCTCATAATGTTTGTGGCATGTGATTTCAGAAATGAATCGGACACTCATAAACTCTCACATAGAAAGTTATTTGTAATTAGTGAAAAGAAGGATATATCAGCTACAGCTAAAAAAAATCTTTCGCAAAATGCCGACACCTCATATATTGAATTTGTATTTAGAGCATACGACTTGGTGAATATCAAATTACTCGACTCCTCAGTTCGTGTTGATTTAAGGTATGCAGACACAAGTAATTTTTTAAAACTGAATCTTTATGACGGATTGAAGAACGCTTATTTTAATTGTGAAACCGCTTTAAGAATTGCTGCAGCTCAGTATTACTTAAAACAAAACCATCCCAATCTTACGCTATTAATATTAGATGCCTCTCGCCCACAACACGTGCAACAAATGATGTGGGACAGTTTAAACATGCATCCCGATCTTAAATTCAATTATCTGGCACCACCTTACGAAACCTCATTGCACAATTATGGCTGTGCGGTAGATGTGACTTTGCTAGATACTAAGACGAATAAGTCTTTAGATATGGGAAGCGATTTTGATTTTTTTGGAAAATTATCGGAACCTATTTTTGAAACTAAATTTTTAAAAAGTGGTGAGCTTAGTCAGCAGGCTTATATAAACCGTTTAATCTTACGTAAGGTCATGCAGCGGGCAGGGCTCAATCCGATTAACTCGGAGTGGTGGCATTTTAGTATTTGTAATAAAGCAGAAGCCGTAAAAAAATTCAAACTGATCAAGTAAATTAATAACATGGCATTTCAATTAATTTCCGAATTTGAACCAACCGGTGATCAACCAGAGGCCATCCGTCAACTGGTGGAAGGCATTAACAATGGCTCAAAACATCAGGTTTTACTAGGCGTTACAGGTTCGGGTAAAACTTTTACAGCCGCTAATGTAATTGCAAAAGTGGATAAACCTACCCTTATTCTTTGTCACAATAAAACGCTGGCAGCACAATTATACGGCGAATTCAAACAGTTCTTCCCCAACAATGCTGTTGAGTATTTTGTGAGTTATTACGATTATTATCAACCCGAAGCCTATTTACCGACTACCGGAACCTACATCGAAAAAGATCTGGCCATTAATGAGGAAATTGAGAAATGCCGCCTCTCGGCATCTTCGGCTTTATTATCAGGGCGACGCGATGTGATTGTAGTGAGCTCGGTGAGTTGCATTTATGGTATTGGCAATCCAACTGATTTTAAAAAAAACATTATTGTTGTTGAAAAAGGTCAGGTTATTTCAAGAAATAAATTATTGTACCAATTTGTGGGATCTTTGTATTCACGAACTACCGGGGACTTCAACCGGGGTACCTTTCGGGTAAAAGGCGATACGGTTGATTTGAATTTACCTTATGTGGATTTTTGTTTACGTTTCGTGTTTTTTGGTGATGAAATTGAAAGCATCGAGTCCTTTGATAACGCCAACAATTATGTGATCAAACAATATGATTCCTTCACCATCTTTCCGGCGAATTTATTTGTGACCGCTCCCGACACCTTAAAAAATGCCATGATGAGCATTGAAGAGGACATGAAGAAACAAGTAGAGTTTTTTACGCAACAGGATAAAATGCTTGAAGCAAAACGTATTGAAGAGCGCGTGAATTTTGATTTGGAAATGATGCGCGAACTTGGTTACTGCAGCGGGATAGAAAATTATTCGCGTTACATGGATGGCCGTTTGCCTGGCACCAGACCTTTTTGTCTGATGGATTATTTTCCGGATGATTTTTTAATGCTCATTGATGAGAGTCATGTGACCTTGCCTCAGGTGCGCGCCATGTTTGGCGGAGATTTAAGCCGTAAACAAAATTTGGTTGAATACGGTTTCCGTTTACCTTCCGCACTAGATAACCGGCCTTTAAAATTCGAAGAATTTTTTTCCATATTAAAACAAACCATCTACATCTCTGCAACACCGGCTGAATTCGAATTACAACAAGCCGAAGGCATTGTAGTTGAACAACTCATTCGCCCGACCGGAATTCTGGATCCATTAATTGACGTGAGACCTTGTTCCAATCAGGTAGATGATTTACTGGATGAAATTCATAAAGTGGTTGCCTTGGATGAACGAATTTTGGTGACTACTTTAACCAAACGTATGGCAGAGGAACTCACTAAATACTTAACCAAATTAAATGTGCGTTGCCGTTATATCCACAGTGAGGTTGACACTCTTGAACGTGTGGAAATTCTGCGCCAGTTAAGGGCCGGCATCTTTGATGTTTTAATCGGCATTAATTTATTGCGTGAAGGCTTGGACTTACCGGAAGTGTCATTAGTGGCCATTTTGGATGCAGACAAGGAAGGTTTTTTAAGAAACGAACGCAGTTTGGTTCAGACCGTAGGTCGCGCAGCTCGCAACGTAAATGGCCGAGTGATCATGTACGCTGATCGGATAACGGACAGCATGCGCTTCACTATGGAGGAAACATTGCGTCGTCGTAAAAAACAGATCGAATATAATTTTAAAAATAACATCACACCGGTACAAGCCGGGCGTAAACAAATCGCTCAATCATCATTTGGTGCCATTGAGGTAACCGTTAACGGTAAACTGGTGAAGGCCTATGCAGAGCCCGATGGCATTAGTCTGGCCGCAGATCCGGTGGTACAATATATGACTGCTGATGAACTGAAAAAGCAGATCTCTAAGATAAAATCAAGCATGATTCGTGCTGCGAAAGAAATGGATTTTGTGGAAGCCGCACGATTGCGTGACGAGATGTACGCCTTGGAGAAAATGCTTGAAAGTAAAGAAGAGTAGGCCTAGACCTTTTGCCAGACCATTACAAAATCGTTCATCTCATAACCATTACCGATATCAAAGTCGGCCACCTGTTCAATTTTAAATCCCAGTTTAAAATAAAAATTAATGGACTTGAAATTTTTACGGTTGACGGTCAGGCTAATTTTTTCGGGCTTAATGATTTCAAGTAACTGAACATACGCCGACTTTCCTATTCCTTTATTGGCGATGGTTTGATCAATGTAGAATTTATTTAAGAACCAGTTATTTTCATTCGCTTTGTTCACCGAAATAAATCCATAGTTGATTTCATTATTTTGGATAAGATAGAACTGATGTTTTTTTTGATCGATTTGTGTGGCTAAACTTTCTTGACTATACATGAGATTGAGCATGTAATCGATTTGAGCTTGGGTGATGATGGCAGGGTAGTGTTTATTCCAGATGGTTTTGGCAAGTTCGGAAATGGTTCCAAGATCGATAGATGTGGCTGCTTTTAATTGAATATCCTGCATTTTTTTTACGTAACTTTGAACCCGTGGCTAAGATAAGTAATACCGTTAACATAGAGAACCGAAAAGCAAAGTTTGATTATCAGTTTTTAGATACCCTCACGGCAGGTTTGGTATTAAAAGGCACTGAAATTAAATCCATTCGGGAAGGCAAGGCCGGCCTGTCAGACAGTTATTGTTATTTCAGAAACGATGAATTGTTCATTAAAAATTTTCACATTACCGAATACACCGATGCCTCTTTTTATCAGCATGAACCCCTTCGTGAAAGAAAATTGTTACTGAGTCGCCAGGAATTAAATAAGCTGTTAAAACGTGTAAAAGATTCGGGTCTTACCATAGTACCCATCAAACTGTTTATTAACGATCGTGGTTTTGCCAAGTTGAATATTGCACTAGCAAAGGGTAAAAAGGATTACGATAAGCGAGATGACATTAAAAAACGCGACATTGAACGTGAAATGAATCGAAAGTTTTAAGTGAAAAACAAAGCCACATATTTTTCTCTTCTGTTGGCATTGCTTGTCATTTTAAGTTCATGCGATAAGGGCTATGAAGTACGTTTTACGAATTATTACATTGAACCTATGGATTCGGTGGTGCTGGGAAATAACAAAGTTGTGTTTAAAAATATCGGACTTGAAAATTCCAGCGATTATTCAAAAATAGCAAAGGGAAGTTATCATATCACCCTGATCAGCCGTTCAAAAAAGAAATTTTACAGTTCCCTCGTCATTCCCAATAAAGGCAGTGGTAAACGAACCATTCAAATAGACGGGATCCAACAGATAAGTATTCTCGAAGAATAAAGGTACTCAGTAATTTAGTAAGCGCGCTTTGTATTACCTTCTATAAAATTCACAAAAGCTTGATTACTTACCTTGTTCCCACCAGGAGTAGGGAAGTTGCCACTAAAGTACCAGTCACCGGCGTTATCGGGACAAGCGGTATGCAAGCCTTCCAGCGTCTGGTAGATCAATTCAAATTCAGCATTCAGATCTTTTGGTTTTATCAAAGAGGCTATTTTTTTCGAAATTTCGTCAGTACTATAAGCATTATAGATCTCTTTGACCATATTCACCTGTTCTTCTTTAGGTTTTTCAAGTTCTTTTTTAGCACGTTTATAAACGTCCTGAATAAAACTTTCTTTACCGGTTTCTTTTAGCAGTGAAATGGTGGCTTCAAAGGCGACAAACTTATTTATTACGGCCATGTCAATGCCATAACAGTCAGGATACCTGATTTGTGGTGCTGAACTTACCACCACAATTTTTTTAGGTTCTAAACGATCTAATATTTTTAAAATACTTTGTTTTAAGGTAGTGCCTCTTACAATGCTATCATCCAACACAACCAGGTTATCTATGCCTTTTTTTACAGTACCGTAGGTAATGTCGTACGCCAAATTCACTAATGAATCGCGACTTTCATCGTTGGTAATAAAAGTACGTTGTTTGGCGTCCTTTAAAACAACTTTATCCACGCGGGCTCGTGTTGATAAAATTTTTCGTAATTCTGCCTCACTTAACTTACCCTTAGATTTCAGAATCTGCTCGGCTTTCCATTTATTCACATAATCATCCAGTCCCTCAACCAATCCGCCAAATGCTACTTCGGCTGTGTTTGGGATATAGCTGAACACGGTGTTTTCGAGATCGTAATTAACCGATTTTAAAACAAGATCCGTTAAATTTTTCCCCAAATTAATACGTTCCTTATAAATCTCTTTATCATTACCCCTCGAAAAATAGATCCGTTCAAACGAACAAGCCAGTTTTTTCTGAGGTTCCATAATTTCTTCTTCACTAAATGAGCCATTCTTTTTAATAATGAGGGCATGACCGGGTTTTACCTCGTTCACATGCTCAAATGGCACATTAAATACAGTTTGAATGACCGGTCTTTCACTGGCTACTACAATCACTTCATCATCTTTGTAAAAATAGGCAGGACGGATGCCGTTAGGATCACGCAATACAAAGGCGTCGCCATGTCCCATCATACCACACATCACATAACCACCATCCCATTTTTTACTACTTTCTCTCAAAATGGAGGCCACGTCAATATTAGCTTGTATGAGTTTGCTGATTTCGTAGTTTTTGTCGTTAATTTCTTTAAATTTTTTAAATAGGCGGTCGTTTTCCTTGTCTAAAAAGTGACCGATTTTCTCCATGACCGTAACGGTATCGGCCATTTGAACCGGGTGTTGACCGAGTTCAACCAAGTGGGTAAAAAGTTCGTCTACATTGGTCAGATTAAAATTGCCTGCAACCACCAGATTACGGCTCATCCAGTTGTTTTGACGCTTAAAAGGATGGCAACTCTGAACACCGTTTTTCCCAAAGGTTCCGTAGCGCAAATGGCCCAACATGAGCTCACCCAAAAAGGGTATATTTTCTTTTTGCCAATTCGCACTTTTGTAGTGTTCGGGAAAATTTTTATGAGCCTCAACAAAATTATGATTGATGTTGCCAAAAATGTCCTGTGTGGCTTTTGGTTTAACCGATCGCATGCGGTCGATATAGGTGTTTCCGGGCTCCACATCCAATTTGATGGTGGCCACACCAGCCCCGTCCTGACCGCGATTGATCATTTTTTCCATAATCTGGTACATCTTGTGTAAACCATATCTGGCAGAACCATATTTTGTTTTATAATGTTCTAAAGGTTTTAATAACCTGATGAGTACAACGCCGCACTCGTGGTGAATAATATCGCTCATAATTCCGGATTGCAAAGTTAGGCTTTTGATTCGGGAATTAACAATAAGAATTTAACAATTAAGTTACCTAAACCGACGATTTTTTGAGATATATCGTTCTAATGTGTATATTTGAAAAGTACTTTTTGAACTAAAACACGAATAAATATTATGATAAAAGGAAAACTTTTTCTGGTTTTTGGGATGTTCTTTATATTGATTGGAGCTGGAGTCTTAAAAGCTCAAATAGCACAACAGCCAATAGTTTTAAATGAATACGGTGTGTCCAATGTGCCTCCGGGCAGTGCCGACATTAGAGGTAATTTGAGCGATTGGGTTGAAATTTACAACAACCATACATTTTCTGTTTCTTTAACAGGTTATTACCTGAGTAATGACCGTAATAACCTCACCAAGTGGAAATTTCCGAATGGATTTAGTATGGCTGTGGGCACTTACAGTGTTATTTGGTTATCCGGAAGTACCAGCTCTAGTGGTTTTGTGACTGTAAATGGTGTTAGTGAAGTGCACGCTAATTTCAGCATGGAACAATGTAAAAATCAATGGTTGATTCTCTCCAGTTCTACCGGCGTTGTGCGTGATTCCATTTTTGTGAGCCACACCATGGCGGGCCATTCACGTGGCCGCATGTATGGCGCATACAACAGTATTGGCGGCGCCGAGTGGCGGATTTTCAAAACACCTTCACCGGGTCAGAAAAACGGATCTATCTTTTATAAAGGTTATGCACCAACACCAAAAATGGTGACTTCTTCTGCAAGTAATTATACGCAAAGTATCAATACAGGTAGTTTCATACCTGATCAATCTCAGATGGTCTATTTTAAGCTTCAGGGTCAAACCTTTGATACTTCACTATCCTGCTATCATATTTACTATACCCTCGACGGTTCATACCCTATCCCCGGAAATCTCCCACGTACTCAGTTTTATGCCGATTCGGCGACTGGCAGCTCGAACTTAACGCTTGCTAATACTATCATGATTAGGGCCATAGCGGTACCAAATCCTACTGCTGCGGCTTGCCCAAGTCCAACCGACATACTGGTAGGTTTCTGCGAGACAAATACTTATTTCACAGACCCTAACCATCAGTTGTTTGATCCGAGCTTTGGGGTGGTTTCTTTAGCGATGGACACCTCTTGGTTCACTTCCGGTGGAACTACACCTTCAACTATTCATGTTGAATACTATGACAACAAGAAACAAGTAAGTGAAGGTTATGGTATTATTAACCGCCCTCCACAAGAAGAATGGCTAACCAAACAAAGAGGTTTATACATTAGTATTGATGATCGTTTTGGCTTCGGCTGTAATTTTGAAGGAAACGTATTTAACGTCGAAGGTTTAGGAACCTCCAGCCGAACTGTATTCCCAACCTTACATTTGAAAGCAGGAGATCTCGAAAGTCACTCACAACCCATTGCCATTACCACCAGCACATCGTTTGGTACAGCTATGCGTGATGTGTTTGTACAATCGCTCGCGGCGAAGTATAAATTAAATGTCAATCCTTTGCATATTAAGCCAGTGATTACTTTTGTTAATGGTAAATATTATGGTGTATACGACCTGAGAGAAGTTTTTGATAAATACTACGAAAATTACTATAATGGACAGTCCCTTGATTCACTCGACATGAACTACAATCACTTTTTAGAGAGTTCGGTTACTTATTGGGATAATTCAACGTCTTCCTTCGGTAGTAATTTTAGAACGAATGTGTATGATTATATCATTAACAATCCCATGACGGCTAAAAATTACAGCACCGCCATGACACGATTGGATAAAACCAGTTTTATGGATTATATGATTGTAAATAGCTACGCCATGAATTCAAATTTATGGAGTTACAATGTGGGTTTTGCAAAGGGTGGTCAGGCTAGCAAGCCAGGTAATAAGTGGCATTACTACTTATGGAACATGCCTTCAGTGTTTAATTATACAATAGTGCCATTAGGACAAAATCAATACAGTAGTCCGTTGCTTTCACCATGTTATGTGCACAATGGTATTACACCTATTAACGCCCGTGCTTATAACGGACATGGCAACATGTTGAGCTTATTGATGGGAACCTATCAGGGTAAAAACTCGTATGGCAATGCTTCCTTCCAATTGGAGTATAAAAACCGTTATCAGGATTTATTAAATAGTGCACTTAAATGTGATAATGTGCTTGCGCATTTTGATTATATCAAAAAGTTATATTTAAAAGAAATGAAATGTCATGAAGATGCAGGTTGTGAAACGAATGGTAATTTTCATACCGCGGTAGACCAATGGGATACCAACATGACGCGTTTCCGTAAAACATTACTGCAACGTTGTTATGTGGTTGAATCAAATTTCAGTAAGGATGCCAAATGTTACGGTATGACCGGGCCTTACCCAATTTCGATTGATGTAAAGCCGGAAGGCTCTGGCAAAGTAAAATTAAATTCGATGGTATTGGATACTTATATTTGGAATGGGAATTATTATGCAACCACTATGAGCTTTAAAGCAATTCCTGCAAACTCGGATTATAAATTCCACCACTGGGAATTTAGGAATCCACAAAGTGTAAAAGATCCTTTGAGCATGGATTCGGTTGGGGTTACCTTTAGTTCACCTGAGGATGTGATTGCGGTGTTTACGGATAAACGTAACAACATTGTGGCATCCGGCGATGGCGCGAATGTACCTACTGGTTTTACACCAAATGGCGATGGAAATAATGATTCATTCAGGCCACTAGGTACCGGCGAATTCGCAACTGAATATCAAATGACTATTTTTAACCGTTGGGGTCAAGAAGTATTTAGAACTGTTGACCCTCTAAATGCTTGGGACGGAAACTATAAAGGCCAAATGGCAGAAACAGGTGTTTACGCCTATATCATCATTTACAATAATATGTATAACGAGTCAAAAACGGTAAAAGGAAATGTTACCTTAACCAGATAGTTTTATAATTAAGATTGAATTGCATAAAAATAAGACGACGAACAGGATGTGTTTCATTCTAAGTAAGGAGTGAAATACAGAGCAAATTACACTATATGAGGAAAATAAATTACGTTTCGACCCTTTTGATGTTTAGCCTGGCGGGTTTTGTTATGCGCGGTCAGGACCTTCATTTTTCGCAGGTAAATGAAACACCTTTGTTTTTAAGTCCGGCTAACACGGGCTTTTACAACGGTTATTTCAGAGCCATTGCCAATTACAAAAATCAGTGGGCTGCCATGAACAATGCTTTTCAAACCATGGCATTGTCGATTGATGGTGGTTTATTTAAATCGAAAAAACGTCCCGCTTTTATGGGTATAGGCTTGACTTTTTTTAACGATCAGGCAGGTGCAGCAAAACTCAGAAAAACATCGGCCATGCTGAATGTAAGTGGTTTGGTTAAAATAGGAAGGCATAGTGCTTTGAGTGTCGGATTGGCAGGTGGAACAGCGGCTACTAACGCAAATTATAATAAACTTACCTATGCGAATCAATTTGACGGCAACAATTTTAATACCGCCATTGATTCGCGTGAACCTTTGTATCGTCAATATACTACGGTTGATGTGTCTGCCGGAGCAGCGTATGAATACGCTTCCTACAAAAAAGATCAAGATCATGATGACGTCTCTTCTTTTAAAATTGCTTTTGGCGCCTTCCATTTAAATAAACCTGTTCAAGAATTTGGTCCAGGCTCAAGTTATAAAATACCAGTTCGTTATGCCTACTCCTTTACTTCGGTATTCGATTTAGAAGACACGAAATTTACTTTAACGCCAACATTTATTTACCAAACACAAGGTAAATATCAGGAATGGTTTATGGGTAGTTATGTAAAATACCGCATGAGTACCGGAACAAAAGTAACTGGCGAAAAAACACAAAACGCAATTGGTTTTGGTGTGTTTTATCGCGCGAAGGATGCCTTGGTGCCTAAACTTATTTTTGATTTGGGTGATTATTCTGTTGGTATGTCATATGATATTAATGTATCAGGATACAGAACGGCATCCAATTATAAAGGTGGTTTCGAAATCTCCCTCAGGTATAACAAGCTGGCAAGTTCACTGTTTGAGTCCAGGAAAGAATTCAAGTAAACAGTTCTGAACATATTATGGTTCTCTCCTAAAATGAAAAAAGTATCTTCATTCATTATTCTTATTTTATTGATCCTAGTTGGGCTCTCCATCTATATTTATAAAAGTAAATCCAAATTAAGTACCGTTGATGAAGATTCACGGAACTTTAGTTTTAAAGATACGGCTGCAATAACCCGCATTTTTATGGCAGATAAAGAAGGTAATAAATCTACCATAGAGCGCACAAAAAAAGGCTGGGTAGTGAATGGTAAATACGAATGTAGAAGCGATGCCATTTTAAATATTTTGGAGGTGATAAAGCTGGTTGAAGTTAAAATGTCGGTACCTAAAGAAGGCAGAGAAAATGTAATTAAATACATGTCGAGTAATGCCATTAAAGTGGAGATTTATTGCAGCGAAAAAAAGGTGCGACAATATTATGTGGGACACGAAACATACGACTCAGAAGCCAGTTACATGCTTTTGTGTGATCCGGAAAGTGGAGAAAATTACAAGGATCCTTATGCCTGTTTTATTGCGGGATTTAACGGTTATTTACAGCCCCGTTTTGTTACCAAAGAGAATGAATGGCGCGATCGTTTGGTGATTAATTATACACCACCACAATTAAAACAAATTAAAGTGCAACATTTTGATCAAGGTGTCGATCCCTCCTTTGTAATTGACCTGTTAAGTGCTAACCAGTTTAAACTTAAAAAATTAAATGGGCAGGATTTAAATTTTGATGAAGGCAAACTAAGACAGTACTTGATTTATTTTCAGAATTTATCTTACGAGGTGTTAATTACCGGCAAGAATAAAAAGTTACAAGACTCCTTAAATAATGTAAAACCATTTTGCGTCATTAGCCTTAGCACTACAAATTTTAATACTGCGGAATATAAATTTTACCGTAAAAAATTTCTGGGTGACATTAATCCCGAACATGGCATCACTTATAATTTCGATCCCGATCGTTTGTACATGAGTTTTAATAATGATAAGGACTGGGCCCTTATTCAGTATTTTGTTTTCGGAAAATTAATGTTGTCATCTACCTACTTTACACCGGCTGTTTCTGTTAAAAAGTAGTTTAAAACTAAAGCGCTCTTTCTATTGATTTTCCTTTGCTTACCGTAATTTCGCTTAACTAAAATTAAATTTATGAATTTTGTTGTATCCGCATCCACATTGTTAAAACATTTAAAAGCCATTGGAGGGGTATTGAACACCAATAACACCATTCCGATTTTAGACTGTTTTTTGTTTGAAATTAATAAAAGTGAACTGACTCTTTCGGCCAGTGATATGGAAACCACCATTACCACTTCCCTTAAAGTTGATTCGAGTGAAGTGGGTAGTATTGCAGTACCTGCTAAAACACTTTTAGATTCACTTGCTAATTTACCTGAACAACCAATTTCTTTTATCATTGATAGTACCAAGCATTCTATTAAACTAAAAACTGAAACTGGTGATTATAATATATCCGGACAAAACGGAAATGAATATCCTAAAATGCCAAAACTGGATACACAAACTTCCATTGTAATCAAAAGCGATGTGTTAGCGAGTGCTATCAACAAAACTATTTTCGCTACCGGTAACGATGACCTTCGACCTGTTATGAGTGGGGTATTCTGTCAGTTCAGCGAATTGAATTCCATCTTTGTAGCAACCGATGCTCATAAACTTGTGCGATACACACGTAACGATGCTAAAGCCGGCGCATCGGCCTCTTTCATCATGCCAAAAAAACCACTTAATGTTTTGCGTAGTTTGTTAGCCGGTGTGGATGACGCCGTAAAAGTTGAATTTAATAAAACCAATGCCTTGTTTAGTTTTGGAAACGTCAATCTTATTTGTCGTTTAATTGATGGTAAGTACCCGAATTATGAAGCGGTTATTCCAAAACAAAATCCAAATAAACTAACGGTTGACAGAAGTGCTTTTTTAGGCGCTTTAAAGCGCGTGAGTGTATTCTCAAATAAGGCAACACATCAAATTCGCGTTAAGGTTACCGGTAGTCAATTACGCGTTAGTGCAGAGGATCTTGACTTCGCGAACGAAGGCCATGAGTTATTAACTTGTACCTATGTGGGCGAGGATATGGAAATTGGCTTTAATTCACGTTTTTTACTTGAGATGGTAAGTAACCTCGACTGCGATGAAATTATCATTGAAATGAGCGCTCCTAACCGTGCCGGAATCATTTTGCCTAATAATAAAACCAATCCGGCTGAAGATGTGTTAATGTTAGTTATGCCGGTGATGTTGAATAACTAAAAAAAATCACTAACTTAGTCTAACCATGAGGCTAAGAAAAATAATAACCATTAGCCTGTTTGTATTAACAGGCTTTTTTTGTTTTGCTCAAAGTGGCACGACAATCGTGGACAGCATTTTTTCAGGAGGGATTAGCAGGAAATTCCGTTTATACATTCCCTTAAGTTACGATGGCAGTAAGCCGGTTCCTTTGGTGATGAGTCTGCATGAAATTAATGAAACTGCGGCCATCCAGCAGACCTATAGTAATTACATGCTAATTGCCGATACCGCAGGTTTTTTGGTGTTACACCCTCAAGGCAGCACTTCCAACCCCTACTGGAATGCCGGATTAAATACACTTGTGGATGACGTGATGTTCATTAGTCAGTTAATTGATTCGATTAAGCTTTCATATAATATTGACTTGAATAAAGTGTATTGCAGTGGTTACGGCAATGGTGGGGTGATGAGTTATTATTTGGCTTGCCACTTACCGAATAAAATTGCAGCTGTGGCTTCGGTTGCCGGGTCGATGTATAATTTTTGGATTTTAAACTGTAAACCGTATCGTGCCGTTCCGGTTATGGAAATACATGGCACACTTGATGGCACTGTAAATTATGCAGGCAGTGCAGCTTTTGCTTCGGTCGATTCAGTGGCGCGACGATGGCTAAGCTTAAATAAATGTGCATCGGCAGCTACAAGCTATTCCTTACCTGATGCCACTAATTTAGACAACAGTCATGCTGTTAATTATCTTTACTCAGGTGGCACGGATGGAAGTACAGTTGAGGTATATAAAGTGATTGACGGAAGTCACTCATGGCCTGGGGCTGCAACGAGCATGACCAATACCAATTATGATTTCAGTGCATCACAAGAAATCTGGCGCTTTTTCAGGAAGTTTAAATTGAGCCAATTTGTAACCACCGTTGGTTTGCAAGAGAATCAGGTTTTTAATGAACTTAGTCTTTATCCTAGTCCAGCCAATGATTTTATAACTATCGCAGGCCTAAGCGAAGGGGTCTTTACCATTTATTCCATTGAAGGAAGAAAAGTTATTTCTGAGACCTCCGCTACTAAAATTGCAGTAAGTTCTTTGGCAAAGGGAATTTATTTTCTGAAAATTAAAAAATATGATCAGGAACATATGATCAAATTTGTGAAGGACTAAGCGGCAATTCTACCACCTCATTTTTTGAATTAAAAACCAAATCACTGATGCCGTTGGTAATCATCAGAAATTGGGCCTTGATGGTGAGGTTATAACGCAGCGCCTGTTCAACCACCGATTTATCAAGACTAATGTAGGGCGCTTTGCATTCGATGATAAGATAAGGTTGGAGCTGAAGATCGTACACAACCACATCAAATCGTTTTTTAAGATCATTTAAACTAATTTCTTTTTCAATGGCAATAGAAGCAGGCGCATACTTTTTTTCGCTGACTAAAAAATTCAGTAAATGTTGTCGCACCCATTCTTCGGGGGTAAGGACTAACCACTTTTTACGGATAGCATCGAAAATACTGGTTTGCGCGCCTTGTTTTTTTAGTCGCGTTGCAAATGGTGGATATTTTAATGCTAAGTCCAGATTGAAAAAATGTTTTTTTAAATATATTTACATTATTTGATTTTAGTACAGGATTTTATTACGAATTAATACAGAAGGAGATGAAAAGTAAAGAAGAGATCGTAAATAACTGGTTACCCCGTTATACCGGCGTTCCGATAGATAAGTTCGGTAAATACATTATACTGGTTAATTTTTCAAACTACGTTTATCAGTTTGCTAAAATGTATGGGGTGGAAGTAGCCGGACGCGACCGCCCCATGAGCAGTGCTACAGCTAACAACATCACCATTATTAATTTTGGCATGGGTAGTGCAAGTGCAGCCACGGTAATGGATTTATTAACGGCTATTGTTCCAAATGCTGTTTTGTTTTTAGGAAAATGTGGGGGACTCAAAAAGAAAAATCAAATTGGTGATTTAATTTTACCCATTGCGGCGATTCGCGGCGAAGGCACCAGCGATGATTATCTACCACCGGAGGTACCGGCTTTACCGGCCTTTAGTTTGCAAAAGGCGATTTCTTATACCATTCGATTAAAGACACTGGATTATTGGACAGGTACCGTTTATACAACCAACAGACGGGTATGGGAACATGATGAAGCGTTTAAAGATTATTTGCGTTCATTACGCACCATGGCTATTGATATGGAAACGGCCACCATTTTTACAGTTGGATTTGCCAATGCCATACCAACCGGTGCACTCTTGCTAGTTACCGACCAACCAATGATTGCCGAAGGTGTAAAAACAGAAGAGAGTGATAAAACGGTTACAGAAAAATTCGTGAATACACATTTACAAGTTGGTATCGACGCTATCGTTGAATTGCAAAACAAAGGCGTATCCGTTAAACATCTTCGATTCGAATAAAGGATGCAACCATTAAACACAAAAGATACAGCCTACTACACAGAAGGTATTTTAAATGGTGATATTGCCATTTTAAGTCAGGCCATTACGCTGGTTGAATCGCAGAAAGAAGCGCATCAAGGATTAGCGCAACGTTTATTAGAAGCCATTTTACCAAACACTGGAAAGTCCTTTAGGCTTGGTATTACAGGAGTTCCGGGTGTGGGTAAAAGTACCTTTATTGAAAGTTTCGGAAAATTACTGGTAACAAAGGGTCATAAAGTAGCGGTATTGGCTATTGATCCATCAAGTAGTAAAAGCAAGGGCAGTATTTTGGGCGATAAAACCCGCATGGAAGAATTGTCTGTTTCAAAAAACGTTTATATACGGCCTTCCCCTAGTAGTGGCAATTTAGGTGGGGTTACCAAAAGCACATACGAAACTATTTTATTGTGTGAAGCGGCGGGTTATGATTTTATCATTATTGAAACAGTGGGTGTTGGTCAAAGCGAAATTGCTGTAAGTAAGATCTGTGATTTTTTTCTGCTACTCATGCTTGCAGGAGCTGGCGATGAATTGCAGGGCATAAAACGTGGTATTATGGAAATGGCCGATGCACTGGTCATTACAAAAGCCGATGGCGATAATTTAATCAAAGCCAAAGCTGCCCGATCGGAATACGCGCACGCCATGCATTTACTACAAGCATCCGATAGTGGTTGGATTACTCGCACACAAGTTTGTTCAAGTCTCACTAACGAAGGTATTGATGAGATATATCAAATGATTGAAGCGTATGAACAGTACGTGAAGGCTTCAGATTTTTTTGGAAAGAAACGAACAGAGCAACAGTTTGATTTATTTTTGTCGAGTATTGATGAACAATTAAAACAAAAGTTTTATGCGAGTGTTGATGTGAGAGAAAAAATAAACGCAATAAAACATTCCGATGTGATTCAACCTTTTTCTCAGGCAAAACAAATTGTACAAAATTACTTTTCTCAAGAAGGAAAATAAAAAGGGTTTGCTCATTTTTTTAAGCCATTTCTTTGAATTTGTTGAAGGTCGGACGGTTAATAGGGATTTCTGGTTTGGGGTTAACGGGTTTAAAATAGGTCGTATAAGATTTATTAGCCCAATAATTCGTTGAATTAAGCACAAGTGTGTGCTAATTGGCGCCTATAAAATCGCGAATCAAACGTTTATATTCATAACTACTTGACAATAAGCGATATATGTATTGTATAGAATTGAGTAATATTCTTAAATATTTCTTTTTTCTTACCGAAAATTTTTTTTCTTTTGCAAGAATTAAAAAGGGCTTAAAATTTAAAACATAAGATATGTATTGGACATTAGAATTAGCGAGTTGGTTAGAAGATGCGCCTTGGCCTGCAACAAAAGATGAGTTAATTGATTATGCCATGCGCAGCGGTGCTCCGATGGAAGTAATTGAGAATTTGCAAGAAATGGAAGATGAAGGAGAAAGTTATGAAAGTATTGAAGAAATCTGGCCAGATTACCCGACCAAAGAAGATTTCTTTTTTAACGAAGATGAGTTTTAAAAAAATATAAACCGCTCGAAAGGCGGTTTTTTTTTGACTGAACGTTTAGTCGCTGGATTTTTTATTAAAAATAATGTAACCAATGTGAAAGAATGGTGAAAAAGAATTTTCATTCTGATCATAATAATTCACGCCAATACTAATGGGACCAATAGCACTGTTATAAACCAAAGCAGCGAGTCCCGAAAAGTAATGATTTATAAAAGGCGAAGAATATACGGCGCGACCGTTACTGTTTTCCTTAATCGATTGGTAAGGTTGAAAAATATATGCTTCCAAACGGATATCGAAGCTCTTCGTTGGACTGGTAATGGCTTTAATGCCACCGGCTAAATACTTGTGAGTGCGATAAGCATCAATAAAAAAGGTTTGACTCTCGGGGGTTGGGTTAAAGGCTTGCGCGGAAAGTATGGTAGATTTATAATTCACAAAAAAATCCTGTGACGAATAAACACCCTCAGCAAATACGCCAATTCTAAATCCTCTAAAAGTTTTTATATAACTTTCAAAGGTTAGTTTTAATTGTAACCAAGGCGATTGATTTTTATTTTTAAAAAGAATGGTATCAGGACTGGTATTACCAGGGTAATAACTTTCTTGTCCTTGTAAGTAGCGTGCCCTCACATTTAAAAACGTGCCACTGGTCGCGTACATTTTACGGTTAAGTGTATTAATCTTATAATTAGCCTGCACATACCAGTAATCAAAATAGGTTACGTCGGCTGTATCGCGTTTGGTAAAAACACCACTTTGAAAATATTGATTTTTCCATTCGGTGAATCCACCCGAAATATTAAACTGGGATATATTCCCTATGGGTATACCTAGCTTTAGTTCGCCGAATTTATCTTCTTGTACCAAATAGGCCGGTTTTTCAAAATCATAAAATAATGCAGAGCTGCTATAAAAATCCCAACGGGATATACTGAATGAAGGTTGTATAAAAAGCGGAATCCGTCCGGGTAAGTCAAAACGAATGTGCGAATAACTACTGGTGTGTAATTTGCCGAGATAAGCGTTACTGTAGGCGCTAAAACCTATTTTTCCTAAATGATTATACTGCATGCCTAGGAATCCTTCGCTGATTGGTCTGTTAGAAACAATGGCGCCAGGTTCAAGATAAAACGGTTTTTCTTTTTTACCAATAAGTTTAAGGGTGTAGGTATGTGTACTCGTATCTAAATAGGAAACCGGAAAAATGTTTTTTATTTTATCTTCACTGGCCAGTCGAAAATATCTTTTTTGTAATTGGTAAAGGGTAAATGGTTTTTTTTGATAAAAGAGACTTTTATTAATAAACCCTGTTTGTTTGTCGTTAAAGCCAATAACTTCAACTTTGTGAAAAATAAAGCCATCCAGTTTTTGATAATCTTTAAATCGAAGTCTTTTTGCTTGAAGGTCTTTTGCTTCAATCTGCACACGCATTTGTTTTTTTATTTCCGGTATCCTTCGGATAGTGGCGGCATATCCACTATCGATGAGCCGTTGTATGTTGTCGAAATTAAAAACATTCACGTCACTCCAGGGTTCAATAACGACGCCATTTTCGCAAACAGCCGTGTAATTGTTTTGACTTACCAGTAAACTCCTTAACTGCAAATACAAATTATCATCATCGGGTTTTACCGTTTTTTCAGCCACATTACAACCTATAATATAATCGGGATTAAAATCCGTGAGCATCACATCGGTTGGAAAATTATTATACAGACCGCCATCAAACAATAATTTTCCATCAATAGAAATGGGCCTTAAATAAAAGGGGTAACTCATACTTGCTCTGATGGCACTGGGTAAATCACCGTTTTTAAAAACAACAGACTTTTTGTTTTCCACATCAGCAGCTACGCAGCGAAACGGAACAAAGAGACTATCGAAATCATTATGCATTCTATTAGACACGCCGGTGAAGGTCTCCATGAGGTAATAATCAATGGGTATCGAATTAATGACATTGGTGGGTAAATTCTTAAGGTAATTATCTCGAAAATTATATTTGAAGGTTAACCAGGATGCATATTCATCGCGTTTTTTGATCATGTACTTATAGCGCGCAGGCAACTCACCCCTTAACACACTTTGAAAAAAATAATTTTTCACTAATCCTTCAATTTCTTGCGGTGAATAACCACTGGCATAATAGGCGCCAATTAATCCGCCAATGGAAGTGCCGGTTATATAATCAATAGGGATGCCGTTTTCTTCCAAAGCTTTTAAAACGCCAACATGACACATGCCACTGGCGCCACCGCCACTTAACACCAAGCCTACTTTTTGCGACTTTAATTGAAGAAAAAGCAGACAGCTTAAAAAAACAAAAATGGTATTTCTCACAGTAAACAAAGGCTGCTGGGTTTATTACACTATTACACGGTCTAAGCGTTGATTTAAAACCTTATTAATCATATCCGAAATTTACAATTTATTTAGCTGTTAAGCCTATTATTTTATAAGTGGTAAATCACATTTTACAAAGGTTTGAACATTAAATAATGTTTACAATTGCACTTACAATTCCCATAAAATCAATCCACCTATGCCGTTAATCCTTAATTAAAAACCATTATCTTAGTGCCAGAACTAGTATAAACGTGATTAGATTTATTTTTAGGAAATTTTTGTACGGCTCCGTAGTATTGCTAGGCGTAATAACAACCATTTTCTTTTTGTTTAATGTTTTACCCGGCGACCCGGCTTCGGTTATGTTGGGCCAAAGAGCCAATAAAGAATCGGTTGAAGCTATTCACCGTGATTTGGGTACCGATAAACCTTTGTTTGAACAGTATGTTAATTACCTAAATGATCTTTCCCCCATTTCTTTTCATTCCACTAAAGGCACCGTTGATCTCTGGTATTTGAATCCTCAAAAATACCAATGGACCCCCCTATTTAAACTAGGAAACAATCATACCGCCGTTTTAAAATACCCGTATTTGCGCCGGAGTTATATTAGTAAACGCAATGTTTCAGATATTATTAAAAACACACTGCCGGAGACCGCTGTATTAGCCTTTAGCGCCATTATCATCGCATCCCTACTTGGGATCCTCCTCGGGATAATTACCGCTGTAAAAAAGAACAGCTGGCTCGACCGCTCTGTTTTTTTTCTGGCCACTGTGTTTGGCATGAGTGCTCCTTCATTTTTGGTAGGATTACTGGTAGCCTGGTTTTTTGGCTATGTGCTGGCTTCTCACACAGGATTAAGTCCTTCGGGAAGTTTATATGACTTGGATGTATGGGATGGAGAGGTACTGCAGATAAAGAACCTTATTTTGCCTGCGATTACTTTAGGTGTGCGACCGCTCAGCATTGTGATTCAGTTAACCCGCAGTTCTCTGTTGGAAGTCCTTTCTCAGGATTACATCCGTACAGCTAAGGCAAAGGGCTTGTCGTTTAAGCGCATCATCCTTAAGCATGCTCTAAAAAACGCTTTAAATCCGGTTGTAACGGCTATTTCGGGCTGGTTTGCCAGTTTGATGGCAGGAGCTGTATTTGTAGAAAAGATTTTTAGCTGGAAAGGCATTGGCAATGAGGTGGTAGAAGCTTTGAATAATAATGATTTGCCCGTTGTTATGGGTGCTACTTTGGTATTCGCTTCTATCTTTGTAATCATAAATATAGTGGTGGATATTATTTACGGTATTTTAGATCCACGCGTTAGGGTAAAATAACATGAAAAGAAAAAAAATAGTTGCAGGTAACTGGAAAATGAATACCTCCTGGTTGGAGGCTTTCGATCTGGCCACGGCCATTAAAAATAAATCAGAAAAAATAAAGGGCGTGGAAAAAATAATTTTCCCACCTTTTCCTTTTTTGCAGATGGTAAAGGAGATTGTGAAGGAGGAAGGTGATTTTTATATCGGGGCACAAAATTGCAGCGAATTTCAAAAAGGAGCATATACCGGTGAAGTATCGGCAGCCATGCTGCGTTCTTTGGGTTGCGATTATGCCTTGGTAGGGCATAGCGAACGCCGTCAGTTTTTTAATGAGAGTTCTACACAACTCATAGCTAAGATCAATCAAGCGATTGAAAACAACCTGAGTGTCATTTTTTGTTTTGGGGAACAACTCAGCGATCGTAAAAACAACAGTCATTTTGAAACGGTAAATAAACAATTACTGGAAGTGCTAAGTTATTTCCCAAAGGATCAGTTACCTAAACTGGTATTGGCTTACGAGCCCGTATGGGCCATTGGTACCGGTGAAACAGCCTCCCCGGCTCAGGCTCAGGAAATGCACGCTTATGTGCGCGAACAATTGGCTTCTATTTTCAGCAAGGAGGATGCTAATGAACTTTCTATTTTATACGGTGGAAGTTGTAATGCACAAAATGCAGCCGAGTTATTTGCCTGTGCCGATGTTGACGGAGGTTTGATAGGCGGCGCAAGTTTAAAGGCAGAAGATTTTTGTACCATAATGAGTTCCTTTTCATGAGTTATTTAGCCTATCATTTTAAAGTTGACCCGGCCCAACCGGGTAGCGACATTTTAATTGCTATGATTTCGGATTTTGGTTTTGAAAGTTTTGACACGAAGGAAGACGGCTTTGATGCATTTATAAAAGAATCGGAAGTAGCTAACATTAATTTTAATGAATTTCAGTTTGAGGACTTCTCGTATTCTTTTGACATCGAAAAAATTGCCACTACTAATTGGAATGCCGAATGGGAAACTAATTTCGAACCGGTTGTGGTAGGAAGTCTGTTATGTATACGCGCACCCTTTCATGAAAAAAACACAAGGGTAAAGAATGAAATTGTGATCATGCCAAAAATGAGTTTCGGAACGGGTCATCATCAAACTACGCGATTGATGTGTGAGCAAATGTTTAACATTGATTTTAAAAACAAGCGTGTGCTCGATATGGGTTGTGGCACTGGCATTCTGGCCATTTTGGCCAAACAATTGGGGGCAGGTGATACGCTGGGTATTGATATCGATGAATGGTCGGTAGAAAACGCAAAAGAAAATTGCACATCCAATCATTTTCCTGAAATTGAATTACTACTGGGAGATGTAGATTTGTTGGAGGAAGAAGTTGACTTTGATATCATACTGGCGAATATCAATAAAAATATTTTAAAGGCACAGATTCCATCCTATGCCAAAAAACTTAAAACCGGTTCTACATTATTTTTAAGTGGATTTTTCACAACGGATGTGGATGAACTCAAACTCGTTGCTACCGAATTTGGAATACGGCATGTGCTGACTAAAAACGAAAATGAGTGGGCAATGATGCTTCTCGAAAAAAACTAAAATGAGTTTCTAATCACGGCATTAAACTCAGCATCTAAGAGTGAATTGGTACAACTGATTTCTTTACCAAACAACCAATTATTTTTCCCAGAGAAATCACACGCCGTACCACCGGCTTCCAGCACAATGAGTGCGCCAGCTGCTACATCCCAAGGATTTAAATTGTATTCAAAAAAAGCATCCACACGTCCGCAAGCTAAATAACACAGATCAGCAGCCGCCGCGCCAATACGACGAATGCCATGTGTGTGTTGCATGAAATGTTTTAAAGCGGCGAAATAGTCATCTAATCGCGAAAAATTATAAATAGGAAAACCTGTGGCGATTAGACTTTCTGATAGTGTTTGGCGGGATGATACCTTAATGGTGGCACCGTTTAAAAATGCACCTTTACTTTTTTCGGCATAAAAGCATTCATCGCGGCTCACTTCATAAACCACGCCTAAAATTATTTTTCCTTCATGCTCCAAGGCAACGCTCACAGCGTAACAAGGGACCCCATGAATAAAATTGGTGGTGCCATCAAGAGGGTCTACAATCCAGTTATACGTTCTTTTTTCCGATTTAGTGTTTTCTTCCACTATAAAGCCTGCTTCGGGCAGAATTTCCTGAAGCGATTTAACAATCATGGCTTCAGCACGTTTATCCACATAACTTACCAGGTCATTTAAACCTTTGATTTCTACTTTTTGATAACTGAAATCCAGACGTTCCTTTCTGATAAAAGCGCCTGCTTCTTTTGCACATAAAATTACTTTTTCGAGTAAGCCTTCCTGCAACATAGTAATTTGGATTATATACCTTTATTGAGAACCGGAGTGGCGTATATTTTAAGAAACAGTTGTTTGACTTGTTCGCGTTCGCCTTTAATCTTTTTTAAACTTTCCTCAATGTAATTTATGAAGGATTGTTTTTCTTCCGAATTATATTTATCGGCGCGTTTATACGATTTTTCTAAAATATCGGCTGCAATAAAGTTAACCGGATTTGTTTTATAATTCGAATAAATAAGTTTATCAAGCATGGCGGCAAATGCTTTTATTTTATCATTGTCGTTTTCAAACACGTCAATTGCCACGAGGTCCTTCTTTTCAATGGGTTTGCCAACAGTTAAATGAATCTTCCCTTTAAATTGTTTTATACCGGTAATAATACTGTTAAGATCTTCACCGGGTGATTTTACATATTTGGTATTTAAATTTGCCAAATAAGTTTCCTGTGTTTTTAAATAATCACAGGGTTCATATTCGTAAGAAATGGTTAAGGGTACAATATTTAATTGTTGGAAGTTTTCGGAAAAAGTTTTTTTACCGCTAATGTTAAGCATTTTAAGTAAGCCATTTTGAGTAATATCACAACCGTCTTTTGTTCTTCCGTTTCGCTGTGCGATCCACAAGGAGACTTTTTTGTCTACTAAGGTATGTCGCACGTAAGCCGACAATTTACGCGAGATCTCGTAAAGCTCTTTGCTGCTGCCATCACGTAAAACCGTAAACATGCGGTTAAGTTTTACAAATTCATTAATGAATCCTTTTTCCTTTAAATTACTTCCAAAAGAAATTTCAGAAGTTTGAAATCCGTGTTCAACTAATAATACCTGTAAAATCGCAGCGTCGAGTAAAATATCACGATGGTTGGCAACAAATAAATAACTTTTAGTTTTATCTAAATGTTCAAATCCGCTGCTACTTAATTCGGTTGCGCTTAATTCGAGTACTTTTCGAATAGCACCATGCATAAACTCCAGTTGAAAATCTTGCGAACTGTTAACCTTGGCGAGTTTTTGTTTAACATCCTCAAAGGTCATTGAAGGCCATAAATAATTGATGAGCTGCATAAAAACCGGATCGGTGATCAGTTTTGTAGCCACTAATTTAATTTCATCGTCGTAATATGGACGAATATCTTCAAATTCGAATTCTTTTGCAAAATCACTAAGAGGGGTCGCGGTACTTATAATCATTTTTTATTCAGTCGTTAACTTTATTATAGGGATGAATTTGTTTAGCTAGACAATTATAATTTTGAAACAGGCTTTGGACAAGTTTTCGAGTCTTAGCTGTGCTAAGTTTTCAAAGGAAGAGTTTGTATAGTACCGATACTCAATTATTGAAACAGGACTGTTTAATTCAAAATTTATATTCCTTTAAATTGGTTCATACACTCCACCTTGAAGTTGTTTGGTAAAGATACGAAATTATAAGCGAGGAAAGAAGGATTAATAAGAAGGTATGTGGCTTACAATCTGAATGTTAAGCGTTGACCGAGCTTCGATTCATCAAAACGGCCATTATCATAAACCAGCTGCCCGTTTACAAAGGTTTTTTCGATGCTACTTTTAAAGGTGTGACCTTCAAATGGACTCCAACCGCATTTATATAAAATATTGCCTTTATTTACAAAATGCGTTTTATTGAGATTCACCAAAACCAAATCGGCAAAATAGCCTTCACGGATATAACCTCTGTTTTCGATATGAAAAAGATCGGCCACATGGTGACTCATTTTTTGAACAATTTTCTCAAGCGAAATTTTTTTGTCGTGATAAAAATCGAGCATGGCCAAAATGCCGTGTTGCACTAATGGGCCACCACTTGGTGCTTTAAGATAACTTTGATTCTTTTCCTCCAGTGTATGAGGTGCGTGGTCGGTAGCTATCACATCAATGGTATCGTTCAAAACAGCCTCAAAAATTTTGGCGCGATCGTAGGCGGTTTTAATCGCAGGATTCCACTTTATTAAATTGCCTTTACTTCTGTAATCTTCATCCGAAAACCAAAGGTGATGGATGCATGCTTCGGCAGTAATGCGTTTTTGGGCCAAGGGCAATTTATTACTAAATAAACTTAGTTCTTTAGCTGTTGAAATATGTAAAACGTGCAAACGTGTGTTGTGTTTTTTGGCAAGGGCTACAGCCATGCTGGATGATTTGTAACAAGCCTCTTCGCTGCGAATAATGGGATGGAAATAGGCTGGAATCTTATCACCGTATTCCTGCATGATTCGTTTTTGATTTTCTTTAATCATGGGGTCAAATTCACAATGGGTGGTAATTAAAGCCGGCACCCGTGAGAAAAAACCTTCTAGCACTTCCTCATGATCAACCAACATATCACCGGTAGATGAACCCATAAATATTTTTAAACCACACACTTGTGAATAATCCACCTTTAAGGTTTCTTCCAAATTGTGATTGGTGCCTCCCATAAAAAATGAATAATTGGCAAGTGAGCAGTTAGATGCCCTGGTGTATTTTTTTTCTAATTCGGTAAGGTTCACAGCCTGTGGATCGGTGTTTGGCATTTCCATATACGACGTCACACCACCGGCTACAGCCGCTTTGGCCTCCGTATAAATTTCGCCTTTATGCGTTAAACCCGGCTCTCTAAAATGCACCTGATCGTCAATAGCGCCTGGCATGAGCACAAGCCCTTCTGCATTAATTTCTACAGCATTTAATGTGTTCTCAATGTTGCGATCGATCTTTGAAATAATGCCATCTTCAATAAGCACATCGTAAATGCCAATTTCACCTTCATTTACCAAATTGGCTTTTTTAATTAAATATTTCATAGGCTTAAACTTAAGGTTAAAGATACTATTATTTGCGGCGCAGTCTCCTGATAAATGTCAAATCAAAATTGCACAGGCTAAGGTCGCTTCATATTCTCGCAATGAATTTACGCATCTATAAAAAAAAAGCAAATAATTTCGACGGAAATAAGCTTGTTATCGCTTAATTTATTTTCGGACTTTTACAGTGGAATTTTATAATTCGGCTAAAGCATTTAAGAAGGACTCCATTTTTACTTTTGCCTCCTTCGGACTACAGGTGTAGTTATTTATGATCACAGAAAAACTTAAGGCCTTACCCGACCGCGTTGTAACATAACCACAATATGCTCTTACCCTTGTAATATAGCCTGTTTTGGCCCGCATGTTATTTTCGATAAACTTCCCTTTGCCAATGTTACTTATGCTGCCTTGTTTGCCCGCAATGGGCAGTGACGATGAAAATACGCGATAGATGAGACTGTCTTTAACTATTTTTTGAAGTAAATTAGCTTGAAGATTAGGAGTCATGGTATTGATCCGCGATAAACCGGATCCATCTTTCATAAATAATTCGTCACCATTTAAACCACGATTCTGCCAGTAATTTTTTACGGCTAATAGTCCGGCTGCCCTTTCGCCTTTACCTAAAGTTAAAAGTATACTTTCACAGTAATGGTTGTTGCTTTTTAAATTGGTGTAATAAACAAGTTTTTCGAGGGTTGGCGAGTAATGGGTATATAACAATTGTTGCGAATCATCCTTTTGCTTTTTGTTGTAATGCGATTGGGCAGCAGTATTGCCACATTTTATACCAAGTGCTTTTAAAGCGGTGTAAAGTTGCTCGGCGCAGAGTAGGGCAGGGTCGGGCAATGCTGCCTCTACTTCATAATTGGTTTTATTCGGAGGAATGCTCCCGCTCACCATTCTTGTAAATGAAAACGGATCGCCGTAAACATAGGCCTCATCTTCGCTGCCTTGTGCAATAACAGCGCTTTGAATGGCATAGGTGCTGTTTAAATAATTAGGAGAGGTTGAAATTAAGGTGGCTGAACTGCCTTTTTCTTTACTTGTATAACTCAATTTAAATTTATTATCCATAAAAGATAATCCACAAGCTGTGGCGCCAAAATAATTACTAATATCTTCCCATATCCAGTTGTTTGGAACACTTCGTTCAAAGCAAGAAGCATCGGCAATGATGTTACCCTGAATTTCAGTAATGCCTTTTTCCTTAATCACTTTTGCCCATTTATCGCTTAGTGATGAATTATCTTTCGTAAAATACTCCGATTGCAAACTGGGGTCACCACTACCTACAATAAGAATATTGCCTTTTAATATCCCCGAGTTTTTATCCAAAGTTCCGGTAATATAAATTTTTGTTTCATAACGGTAATTTACACCAAGCAAATATAAGGCCGCTGAGGTTGTGGCTATTTTTAAGGTGCTGGCGGGTATGAGGGCTAAATGGGCGTTATATTCGGCAATTGGTTCCGCAGTTTTAGCATTTAACACGCAAAAGCCATAGGAGGCGTTTTTTAAATCTATGTCTGTAGCCCAATTCTGTTTCAGTAATTCTAACTGAGCCGTTAAATTAAAACAAACGAAAATAAAAAGGAATAAATAGTTTTTCATGGTGTTTTGAAAAGGCTTATGCTTTGATAATTGAACTAGTTCAAATTAATGACCTGTAGTTCATCTAAATAAATAAGAATTTTTGTAATTTTTTTATGACCCATTGAAATCAAAGCGTCTTCATATTTTATAAGCTGTTGATGGTATTTAGTTGTGTTTTCTTTTCCTGTTTTGTAATCAATTAAAATAATTGCGTCAGCTTCATAAATAATGCGGTCAGGACGAAGGATTTCACCATTTTGTGTGATTAATTCAGCTTCTAATTTACACTCAAGATTGCCGGCAAAAAACTCTTTTATTTGAGGATGATGGAGAATGCCATTTAATTTTAATGTAAGTTCCGCAATTTCTTTTTCCGCAAGTAATCCCTCCATAAAAGCCAATTCAACGGCCCTCTCAATGTCAGGCACAGCGATGATTTTTGAAAGTAACCAATGCAGCAATAAGCCCTGTCTTTTAGCCGATTCAACTTCTTCCGTGTTATTTAAGTAAGAAGCTTTAATCTGTATGGTATTACTTGCTGTTGTAAAAGAGAGTGGGGCGAGATCAAAATTGTTTAGACTTGCTGTTTGATGTTTGGTTTGTTTTAAACTTAAACGACCACTTGCAAAACTAGCTCCATCTATCGCATTCAGATTCTTCCTTGCAAAGGCCTCAAGCCATTCACTTACATTGTTTGCTCGCATGTTGTTTGATCCGATACAAATAATGTGTAAACGTTCAATTGCCCGTGTAAAGGCCACATAAAGTAAATTTAAATTGTCGAGTAATTGTTCTTGCTCTTCTGCTTTTAATTCTTTTTCAAATCCCGACTCCACTACTTTTTTAGTGAGACTAATTACCGATACGGGTAAGGCAATTTTTTCGCTGTGAACATTCACCCAACTATCATTAGCCCGGTAAATGCCCCAGTTGCAATAAGGAATTATAACGACCGGAAACTCGAGACCCTTACTGGCATGTATGGTCATGATTTTTACGGCATTGGTGTTTTCGGGAATTATCATGGAGGCCTTATTCCGTCGGGTTTGCCACCAATCGAAAAAAGAATCGATATTGGAATTTTTAAGTACCAAAAATTCATTCACCTCGTCCAATAAAAAACGCACATAGTGATAAGCCGTTTTATTTAAATGCAGCGCTTTGGCTATTTCAATACAATTGTCCAGTAAATTATTTAACGAAAGATCTTCTTCCTCAAGGCTAACGCCGCAACGTTTAAAAATGTCAAACAAGGATACATTTAGGCTTAGCTCTGATAAGTAATTATTAAAGGCTTCTTCGGTAATTTGTTTTGATTGAAGTAAATAATTTAGAACAGCCGCCGCACTAATCACATCCTGCCGGTTTAGGAGGTAGCTCAAATAACAAAGGATGGTGTTTATTTCAAGATTGTTTTTGAGCAATAGTGAATCGGATGAAACCACAGGAATCTTATGCGACATCAAATAAGCCGCAATGGTATTGCCGTCACTATTTTTACGGGCTAGAATACAGATGTCTTTATAAGTGAAGCCATCGCGCAGGGCAGTATTAATTTGATAGGTAATGGTGTTACAGGTTAATTCGTCCAAATCGTCTTTAGGCACTTTGCCAAAATTTAAACCCACATAACCACATGCCTCATTTTTAATTTTTTGAACCTGATCGACATATATTTTCTTGAAACTTTCGTTTAATAAATCAGTGCTTAACGATTCAAATAAGGAATTATTAAATTCAATAATGGTAGCAAGGCTCCTAAAATTAGTATCCAATACTTTGCCTGAAAAATTACGGCTTAAACTCGCGCTTCGTTGGGCAATCATGGCATTCTGATCAGGATTTTCAATTGCCGGTAATTCGGCAAACTGCTTTACGTTAGCGTTTCGCCAGCGGTAAATACTTTGTTTACCATCGCCCACAATTAAATTGTACCAACCACTCGCCAACGAATTATCTAAGAGTGGTAAAATGTTTTGCCATTGCAAACTGCTCGTATCCTGAAACTCATCCAATAAAAAATGTTGGTAGCGCTCTCCCAAACGCTCATAAATGAATGGCGTAGGTTCATTTTGAATGATTTCAAAAATTTTGTGATTAAATTCACTAATAAAAACCAAACGTTCTTCTTGTTTTTTTTCCAAACTAATCTCCTCTATCTTTTTAAGAAGCATCAGTGGATACATTTGCTTGCTTAATAACTCACACAAAGAAAAGTATGCGAAATTATCTTTTATAAATTCAATTAAGCGTGTGGCTATGGCTTGTAGTTGCGGAGTTATTTCTTCCAGTTTTCCTGCATTGGCCCCAATGTCCTTTGACGCCCACTTACCGCTAGTCAAGGCGTCTATCAGTCTTCCTTTTACAGTATTTTCAAGGTCAACTGAATTGCTAAGGCATTTGGTAAAGAAGTTTTGCGGACCCGAAGACTTGTAGGTGAAATCAGCATCACCAAGCCCCTTTTGTTTTATTAGATCAATAGCTTGCTGGGCTTCCGTTTGAAGCGTTTTTTTGTAATGTCGGGTAAAGTACTGAAATTGTTTTCTAAATTCTTCCAGTTCATTGGCATCAAAATTTTTAAGCTGATCGATATACGCCCCTGAATTTTCTTTTTGCAGTAGCTTTGAAAATTCTTGAATTTGTAATTCCGGATCCCAGGCAGTATTATCTTCGGCTTTTAGTAGGGCATATTCTTTTAATAGTTTGCTAATGTATGCATCTTCACCAATTCGACTAAACAGTTGGGCAATTACCTTTTCATAAAAACCCTGTGTATCCATTTCAATATTAAAATTAACCGGCAGCTTCAAATCATGGGCAAATGTTTTTACAATCTTATGTGTAAAACTGTCGATAGTGCCAATTGAAAAATCGGAATAGTGATGTAAAATGTTGGATATTACGATTTGCGACCTTCTTCTAAGTTCCTGTTCGGTTAGCTCTAATTCCCCGCATAGAAGCGTTCCTATAAAGGGCAAGCTTTGCCCACTAGCAATCTCATGAAAGGAGTCTATAACCCTTGATTTCATTTCTGAGGCTGCTTTATTGGTGAAGGTTAGGGCCAAGATGCGTTTATAATTGGAACCTAACTTCTTTTCGTCATGCAAGGCCAAACGCAGGTATTCTTTCACCAATGTGAAAGTTTTGCCACTACCGGCACTCGATTTGTATACAACGAAATTTTTCAATTTAGTGAGATTGCCTAAAAATAAAAAAGGCTACAGAATCTGTAGCCTTTTTTTATCACATATTATGACTAGTAGTATTATTCATCATCATCCTCATCATCGGCTTTTGATTTAGCCGATTTAGTTGGAGTTTTGGGAGCATTTGGATCGAAGAAATCAAAGTTTAATACCTTGAAAGCAGTTCTTCTGTTTTTAGCATGAAGTGCATCTTTTTCTTCTTTTGAGTTAGCTTCTTTAATGGTAGCGTCTGAAACCAATAATTGTGTTTGACCGAAACCTTTAGCAACTAAACGTTTTACATTAATACCTTTTTCCTTCACAAGGAAATCGACACAGGATTGAGCACGCGCCTGAGAAAGGGTCATGTTTGCATCCGGTTTACCTTGACTATCCGTATGCGCATCTAATTCAACCGTAATACTCGGGTTATCCATTAAGATGTTGTATAAATAAGTTAAGGAGTCTTTTGATTCCGGTAAAAGATCAGCACTACCTAATTCATAAAGAATTTGCGGCATTCTTAAATCTGGTTCAACCGGTTTTACGGCGAAATCAGCAACGAAGTCTTTTGAATTAGCTTCGCCAACTGTTGTCAGTACACGAACATCTTTGTTAGCTAAATACCCATCTTTAGGAAAAGATGCTGATTTAGATGATTTACCAGTTTCAGTTGAAACCGTGTATTGTGTTTTCTCTCTCAATTTGAAAGTGTAAGCACCATCTTTTCCGGTAGTAACTTCAGAAATAAAACCATCGGTACCAATTACTTTAACTTTTACAGCTTCTACAGTTTCACCTTTTCCTTTACCGGTTCTGCTGCTACCTTCACTAAATACATTACCTTTTACATTAAATGCTAAAGGCGGTAAGTTAAAGCTCCAGATGTCATCATCACCTTTACCACCTTCACGGTTAGAAGTAAAATAACCGCGATTTTTACGGCCTTCAAATACAATACCGAAATCATCATAAGCTGAGTTTAAAGGGAATTTTAAGTTTTCAACCGGCTTACTAAATTTACCATCGCCACCAACTTCCGCTACAAAAATATCTAAACCACCTAAACCCGGGTGGTAATCGGAAGAGTAATATAATTTTTTACTATCGTCAGAAATTGACGGGTAAACTTCATTTCCTTCAGTGTTAACAAGTGGACCTGCATTTTTAGGTTGACCCCAAGAGTTCGTTTTTGCGTCGTAAGTACATGACCAGATATCGGTTTTACCATATCCACCTGCCATATTGGTTGCAAAGTAAAGTACTTTCGAATCCGCTGATAAAGATGGGTGAGCAAACGTTATGGTATCGGTGCTAAATGGCAGTGCTGTTGCAACTCCCCAAGTGCTACCTTGTTTTTTAGCCATATACAAACCACATTTGTTTTCTTTTCCTTTTTCTTCAGGGCAACGCGTGAAAAACACCAAGTCGCCTTTTTTGCTTATCCAAGCTCTGCCTTCGTTAACTTCAGTTGATACAGCAGGCGGTAACAAAACAGGGGTTGACCATTTTCCGTTTCTATCTAATTTCGCCTCATAAATATCTGATTTATTAAAACCGGTATTTAAATCTTGCCCACCTAAACTACCATCGCGGTTAGAAGAGATAACAATGGTTTGATATTTTTTATCGCTAAAACAAGGCGCGTAATCTCTGGCTTTAGAGTTGATCAAAGAAATGTTCTCAATTTTGTAACGCATAGGGTTATCAACCCATTGTTGCGCTAAGTCACAAGATTTAATCCCTAAATCGGCTTTTTTAGCGTTACCACCTTTAGATTTAAAATTAGTGTATTCCGTAATGGCTTCTGGGTATTTCATTTGGTTTTTTAATACCTCAGCTAAATGTTGGTAAACACTTGGATCATCAAATCCGGCTGCTACCGCCTTATTAAAATAGGCTTCTGCTCCTTTATAATCATTAATTTTTTGGCTTGAAACACCCGATCTGTATAGGATGATGCCCCTTTTATCCTTTGGAGCATTGGCATATGCTTGCTTGTAGTAGTTTACAGCATTAAAATATTGTTTAGACTCAAAGGCAGCGTCCGCTTTCTTTAAAATTTTTTGAGAAAATCCTGATACACAGAAAGTTAAAACAGCAACTGCTGCTAAAGTAAGCTTGGTAATGTTTTTCATACTTTAAATAAAGTTTAGTCGGGTGCTAAAATAACGATTATTTTTAAATTGTTTAAAAAAAATGTCTTTTTTATTGTTTTTTTCAGTCTCTTAAATGGAAATTCCCTGTTTAAGTCAAAGAATGCGAGTTTTTCTACGAATCGAGATAGATTCTAAGTAATATTACAAACTCATTGGCCGGTATCTACATTCATATTCCGTTTTGCAAGCAAGCCTGTACCTATTGTGATTTCCACTTTAGCACCTCTATGGCAAATGGCGGTGATATGGTAGGGAGTCTACTAACGGAAATGGACTTACGCACAAATTATTTAGAAAGCAGAGAACTCGACAGTATTTATTTTGGAGGAGGAACGCCAAGTATCCTTCGTGCAAAGCAGCTGGAGGCCATTTTCGAAAATCTACACAAAAATTTTAACTGGCGAAGTACCTGTGAAATTACATTGGAGGCGAATCCGGATGATATCACGCCTGAAAATTTATTCCTTTGGAAAAGGATGGGTATTAATCGCTTGAGCATTGGTTTGCAAAGTTTTAATAATGCCGAATTAAAATGGATGAATCGTGCACACACCGCAGAAGAGTCTTTTAAATGCGTGAAAATGGCCCAGGACGCCGGTTTTGACAACATAAGTATTGATCTCATTTATGGTAGTAAATTTCAAACGCTTTCTGATTGGCATAAAACTTTAGACACGGCCATTGCCTTAAACACCAGCCATATTTCTTCTTACAATTTAACCATTGAAAGTAAAACAGCGTTAGGTGTGAATTACAAAAGGGGAAAAGAACCGGGTGTTAATGAAGATTTAAGTAGTAAACAGTTTTTACTCATGATTGAAAAATTTTCGAATGCAGGCTTTTTGCATTATGAAATTTCAAATTTTGCGAAGCCCGATTTTTTAGCGGTTCACAATAGTAATTACTGGTTACAAAAACCATATTTGGGTATTGGACCCTCGGCGCATTCCTTTAATGGTAAATCGCGGCAATGGAATGTGAAAAATAATAGCTTATACATAAAAGCTTTAAACGAAGGCGGAACGTACTTTGAAAAAGAAGAATTGAGCACACGGGATGCTTATAATGAATACGTGTTGACCCGTTTGCGCACCATTTGGGGTTGTGATGTAAAGGAGATTGAAAAAAAATTCGGCGAAAAATTTCTCAGCTATTTCAAAAATGGATGTGAAGAGAAAAGAGAATTTTTGATAGAAACTAATGGCGTTTATACCTTAAATGAATCGGGAAAATTACAAGCCGATGGCATTGCCTCCGATCTGTTTTTTCTCTAAATAATCTTTTATCAGAGCTTCGCTGTGTTCAACCGAATGTTTGACCCAGTCAAAATAAACATCCACCTTTTCTTTATCGCCTAATGTACAATTCGCTATGTTTTTACGAATGCGCGTGGTTAATTCATACATACACAAGGCCGCACAAACACTCACATTAAAGCTTTCGGTAAAACCAAACATCGGAATCTTCACAAACTCATCGGCCTGATCAAAAACATCTTGTGAAATGCCTTCAATTTCTGTTCCAAATACTAAAGCGAGTTTTTTATCAACGGGTAACTGATCAATGGTGCAATCATTTTTATGTGGTGTGGTGGCTACTATACGATATCCTTCTTTTTTCAGAGTTCTAATCGCATCTAAAGTGTTGTTCGGGGTTTTGTTATGACGATGAATGTTTATCCAATTGCTACTTCCCATCGCCACATCCTCACTTATTTTTAAATGATTTCGGTTTTCAATAAAATGCACATGTTGCACACCAAAACTTTCGCAGCTTCTTAAAACTGCTGAGGCGTTATGGCCCTGATACACATTTTCCAAAACGATTCTTAAATGATCGGTGCGCTGAGCAATCACCTCATCAAAACGGGTTTTTCGTTTTTCTGACACAAAAGTCAATAAATAATTAATTAATTCTTTTTTTAGGACTTCGGTCATAAACTAAGCTACCATTCTGGCTATTAAATGAATAAGAATACAAAGAAAAATAAATTATTTAAATAAGAATACATTTTATAATTTTACTTCTGCAAATTGGTTCTTTTTTGAACCCGACGGGCAAAATGCCAAACGGGCAAAAGAAAAGATTAATAGGGAATAGCGTGAGATTCGCTAATAGTACCCGCTGCTGTGAGTCCTTTTAAGAACTTGAACAATCGATAGCCACTGTAAAGATTTTTGATCTGAGCGGGAAGGCGTTCAAGTTAAGGATAAGTCAGAAGACCTGCCAATTACACATGGTTTAAAACCTTCGGGAGTTGAGGTTCAAAACACAGTTTTTTTCAAACCTTGAAAGTAAAAACACATAAGCATTTGGCTTACGGTTTTGGTTTTTTTGTGCAAGCCACACTGTATGCGCTCCTTTTTAAAGGACAGCTTTGTTATGCCCAAAACACAAGTTCTTTGCAAGCGGTGGAAGTGATCACCAAAAAATACAGTCTCTCACAAATTGGAAAAAAAACCGAGGAGATCGATTCAACCACCAAAGATAAATTCAAGTATGGCAGCTTGTCTGATTTGTTAAGTTTAAATAGCGGCATATTTATTAAAAATTACGGACCGGGTTCCTTATCATCCACTTCCTTTAGAGGAGGTAATGCTTCACAAACAGCTATTCTGTGGAATGGTTTTAATTTACAAAATGCTATGTTGGGTCAAACCGATTTGGCCTTAATCTCTTCGGTATTGTTTGAATCGGTTCAATTGGAATATGGCGGATCCTCTTCCTTGTGGGGAAGTGGGGCAGTGGCCGGGACTATTCATTTGAATAATAAATCAACATTCGGACAAGGGTATTTTAGTACTACCAATTTGGGTGCAGGTAGTTTTGGACTCATGAATGCTTCGACGCAATTTCAGATCAGTAAACAAAAATTTATTTCCTCCACAAAATTGTATACAAGTTCTTCTAAAAATAATTTTTTGTACCGCGATACACTTGATAAAGTACAAAGTCTGAAACATCAGCGCAATGCCAATTATGATTTAAGTGGACTCATGCAGGAATTTAAATTCCTGATTAATTCAAAACAAATTCTTGCCATTAATGCCTGGCTCAATTCGAATCACCGCACCTTGCCTAATAACGAACAAGCTTTAGGTGGGAAAAGTTATCAGGAAGATCAAGCCCTGCGTTTGAGTGCCAACTGGACTTACCTGCAATCACATTATAAATCGGTGGTACGTGCCGGACTTTTTAAAGACGTGATTAATTACACCGATAGTTTGAGTGGCATTTTTTCAAAAAGCCGATCGCAAACCTTGATGCTTGAAAATGAAAATTATTTTAGCTGGTTTAAAAATCAACAAGTTAATATTGGCATTAGTGGTAATAGCAGCACAGCCAATTCAAACAATTACAGTTCTACAAAAAGTTTAAGTAAAGTTTCAATCTTGGCAGGAAATAAATTCAGTTTTTTTAATGAAAAATTAATCAGCTATGTTTCGGCACGACTGGAGTATTTTTCCGTGGGTTCACTTCCATTAACAGGAAATACTTCGCTCGAATACAAAGTGTGTAAAGGTTTATCGGTTTCGGCCAATGTCGCAAAGGTATACCGACAACCCACACTTAATGAATTGTACTGGTTACCGGGTGGCAATTTAAATTTAAAAGCCGAGCAAGGTTATACCTATGAAGCCAATGCGGCATACCAATGGCAGAAAAAATCTATAGCCTTTTCAGCCTCCACTGCTGCTTATAGTCGACTTATCTCTAATTGGATTTTGTGGGTGCCGGGTGAAAATGCAAATCCCACACCACTCAATTTACAGCAAGTATGGAGCAGGGGATTAGAAAGTCATTGGAAATTAGCGTATAAAAAAGAGAAGTGGCAAATGCGTGTAGGGTTAATGAGCAACTATGTATTATCGACCATTCAAAAAAGTAATTTGGAAAATGATAATACCCTAAACAAACAAGTTATTTACACACCGCGGTATAATTTTAATGGCAATGCTTCGCTGGCATTTAAAAACTTAGAGCTCGCTTATTTTCATCAATACATGGGTTATCGTTTTACCAGTAGCGATAACACTGCCTGGCTGAGCCCATACCAATACAGCAGTTTACGTTTTAATGACAAGGTGATTCAGAAAAAATACCTTGTCGTATTATTTGCCGCTTGCAATAATTTATTTAACAGTAATTATACTGTTATGGCAGGCCGACCAATGCCATTAAGAAATTTCGAAATTGGACTAACCATACAAACTAAAAAATAAAACATGTTTAAAAAAATTGTTCTCCTAACAGTACTCGCAACTAGTTTTAACACCAAGGCACAAAATGTCGTTGATTTTGAATCCTTCACCTTAGCTCCAAATTCGGCTTTTTCACCAAGTATCACTACCAGTTTTCAAACTAACAATGTTGTTTTTCCATACAAGTGGAGCAGCACGTATAATTTTTGGGAAGGTGGTTTTACATACACCAACAAATACGATTCAATTACTGCTGGCTTTACAAATTTGTATGGTGTTCGTCCTTTAAAAGGATTTAATAACTCTGCAAATTATGTGGTAGCGCAAGACCGAGGACTTATACACTTGGCTGCTGCTCAAACCACAGTGAACGGTTTTTATATTACCAATACCACTTACGATTATAAATCAATGGCCAAAGGTGATGCCTTTGCCCGTAAATTCGGCGATACGACCGGAACAGGATCCGGTACTACAATTGCGCAAGGCTCCTATCCCGATTTTTTTAAAGTGATCGTGAAAGGTTATAAAAACGGCGCATTAAAAAGTGACAGTGTCACCGTTTTTCTGGCAAATTTTACTTTTACCAATAATGCACAGGATTTTATTCTCGATACCTGGCAGTATGTGAATACCTCTATTTTAGGGGCGGTTGACAGCATTCAGTTTTTTATGCGATCGAGTGATGTGGGTGCTTTTGGCATTAACACGCCTTTGTTTTTTGGCATGGATAATTTTATGACGACTTCACCGATAACGGTTGGTATTGCTGAAAACAATATGAACTCAGACTTTCAGATCTATCCCAATCCATTCAGCTCGGCTTTAAAAATTAAAGGCACTGCTACTTTTGCCGAACCAAAATCAATTCGTGTGTTTGACGAACAAGGAAAAGTGGTTTACAGCCAACAAGTCAATGAAAACGAATCGGAACACGATCTTTCTGTATTGCCAAGCGGTGTTTATTTTTTAGAAGTTCTAAGTTCATCATTAAGTACTTTTAAGAAGATCATTAAAAATTAATTTTGAAATAAAACCTGTCTGCATGTTCAGATCCTTTTGTATAGTTCTTGTTCTTCTCCTCTTTAGTGCTTGTGTGAAGGATAAGCCTGTTGCCATAACGCCCGATCCGGCCCCGCAGAGTCAGCTTAAAAAGGTTTATGTGATCAATGAAGGTGGTTTTGGATATGGCAATTCTTCTATTTCACTTTTTGATCCGGGTACCAATTCGGTGGTGGAAGATCTTTTTAAAACGCAGAATAATGCCAATTTAGGTGATGTGACCCAGAGTCTGAATTATGTGAACGGGACTTTTTATGCCGTGGTAAATAATTCAGGTAGAATCATGGTATGCGACGCACAGTTTAAAAAAACAGGGCAAATAAATGGTCTGCTTTCACCCAGATATTTCCTTCCCATTACCAATCAAAAAGCCTACGTGAGCGATTTTAAAGCCAATGCTATTTCGGTGATCGATCTGGGGAGCAATACCAAAACAAAATCGATTAACTGCAGTGGCTGGACCGAAGGAATGGTTTTGATCTATAACAAAGTGTTTGTATGCAACCTGCGCAGAAATTATGTTTACGTGATCAACACTCTCAACGACCAAATTAATGACAGTGTTTTAGTCGGACCAAATGCCTCGGGTTTGGTGATCGACAAGCGGGATAAAATCTGGGTCTTATCCTCGGGTGATGCTGTGAATTCAGTTGGAGCACGATTAACACGCATTGATCCCTTAACTAATATTATTGAAAAAAGTTTTGACTTTTCAGTAGGCGAATCGCCTGATCATATCTGTTTGAACAAAACAAAAGACAGTTTATTTTATTTAAACAAAGGGATTTGCCTGATGGGTATTGGGGACGCGGCTTTACCATCAGCTACTTTTATTCCGGGCAATGCGCGGAATTATTACGGGCTGGGTATTAACCCTAACGATTACAGTATTTATGCTTCCGATGCCCTGGATTATTCACAGAAGTCGAACATTTATATTTTTGACATGAAGGGAAATCAAAAACAAGTGTTTAAGGCCGGTATTAATGCCAATGGTTTTTATTTCGAATAAAAATAGCATCTTTGGGCATTGAGCCAATATCTTAATATCGTTTCCTTTGATGTGCCATTTCCTGCTAACTACGGTGGGGTTATTGATGTGTATTATAAATTGGTATGGCTCAAAAAATCGGGTGTAAAAATTATTTTGCATTGTTTTCAATACGGAAGAAAACCTGCTCCTGAATTGGAACAATTATGCGAGAAGGTTTATTATTATGAGAGGCAAACCGGATTAAAAAAAAATCTTTCACTGAGTCCTTACACGGTTGTATCTCGGCAATCCAAGGAGCTGGAGAAGAATTTGCTTGCTAACGATTATCCGATTTTATTTGAGGTTTTACATACCTGTTATTTGTTATCTGATCCGAGATTAAAGAACCGAAAAAAAATCTACCGACACAGTAATATTGAGCATGAGTATTATTTAGAATTATCACGCTCCGAAAAAAGTTTTATCAAACGTTTGTATTTAAAAGTGGAAGCTTTGAAGTTAAAACACTTTGAAACTATTTTAAAGCATGCTGATCTGATTCTGGCGGTGAATCAAAAAGACACGGCTTACTTTAAACAAAAGTTTCCGGCAGTTATAACCGAGTACTTACCAAGTTTTCATCCGAATCCCGAAGTGGCCATAAAATCAGGACATGGGGATTATATATTGTTTCATGGTAATTTAAGCGTGTCGGAAAATTACGAAGCGGCACAATGGTTAATGGATGAGGTGTTCTCTAAACTAAAATTAAAAATCATTATTGCCGGTTTAAACCCACCGGATTTTTTGCTGGAGGCTATTAAAGAATACCCGCACATACAATTGAAGTTGAGTCCGAATGAAGAAGAAATGACACAGTTGATCAGAAATGCTCAAATTCACGTACTGTATACCTCGCAGCCCACCGGCTTAAAATTAAAATTATTGAATGTTTTGTTTAAAGGGCGTTTTATACTTTGTAATCCGCATCTAATTTCGGGTACAGGATTGGTAGAAAATTCGGGTCTGCAACTTTGTAACGATGCTCAGGAATTTATTGGGCACATTCATAATTGTTTTATCAAAGAATTTACAGAGGAGATGATCAAAGAAAGGCAAAAACTCTGTTCTGTTTTTGATAATGCCGTTAATGTAAAGAAGCTTGTGGAAGCGGTTTTCAGCCAGAAATCTAATTCCTAAACCAATACCAAAGGAATTTTAATTGCATGGCGCACACTTTCGATGGTAGTTCCTAATAGAATGTCTTTAATGGTTTTATGTCCGTGAGTGCCCATTACCACCGTATCACAGTTGTTTTTTAAAATTAAAGCCGGGATGGCTTGTTTTGGACTTCCGAAGCCCAATTGAATTTCGGTATTAATACCTTGGGCTTGTAATTGTTCCTGATACTGTTTAAGTTTTTGAAAATCTTCTTCGCGTTCCAGGTCAAAGGCATCTTCACCATACACCACGGCGTTGGTGCTTTCGAGCACATGCATGAGAATGAGCGTTGAGTTTTTATTACCTAGTTGAAGTGCTTTGTTAATGGCTTTGTTATCGGATGTGCTAAAATCAACCGTCACTGCAATTCTATTGAGTTCCGAATGAAAATCTAGTACCAGTGGTTTTACATCTTCGTGAAATCCTTTTTGAACCGCATGCCTTTCTTTGGTGATGAAGGGGATGATCAAAATATAAATGAGCATAAAAAAACAAAACACACAAAGCGGCACAATGGTAAAACTTACTAAAATGGGATTGGCGCTGTTCATGATCAGATCAGAGATCTCAGAATAAACCAAACGCATGTTGAGTATAATAATAATGGCAGCGGCCAACCAGGAACCTATTTTTTGCCAGAGGGGAATGACAAACTCTCCCATTTTTGTTTTGTCGCTTACAAAATGAATGAGGGGAATAATGGCGAAACCTAATTGTAGACTTAAGATCACCTGACTAAAGATGAGTAATTTTCCGGTAGCACTTTCTCCTAAAATAAGGATGGTTATTAAAGCCGGAATGATGGCAATTAAACGGGTGATCAAACGTCTGATCCAGGGTTGCAGACGGATGTTAAGGTACCCTTCCATGACTACTTGTCCTGCTAAGGTGCCAGTGATGGTGGAACTTTGTCCCGCTGCTATTAAAGCTACAGCAAATAAAATAGGTGCCAATGAACTCCCTAACATAGGTGCCAATAACTGATGGGCATCCTGAATTTCAACCACATCGTGTTTGCCGTTTTTAAAAAAGGTAGATGCCGATAAAATAAGGATGGCACCATTTACAAAAAGTGCCAGGTTTAAAGCAATCGCACTATCAACCGTATTAAAGCGAATGGCTTTTTTAATGTCGGTGGGTGTGCGTTTAAAAGTGCGGGTTTGAACCAGTGAACTGTGCAGGTATAAATTATGCGGCATAACTGTGGCGCCAATAATGCCAATGGCAATGTAAAGCGCTTCATCGTTCATGATAAAGGGTTTTAGTCCCGATACAATTTCACTTACCTGTGGTTTAGCAATGAGGAGTTCAATAAAAAATGAACAACCGATTAAGAGTACCAGACTGATAATAAAAGCTTCGAGTTTACGAATGCCTTTATTGAGTAGAAACAATAAAATAAAACTATCAAACACCGTAATACAAACCCCCATTAAAATACTGATGCCCGGAAACAATAAATGTAAACCAATGGCCATGCCTATCACTTCTGCCAGATCGCAGGCGGCAATGGCTATTTCGGCCAGGACATATAAAAATAAGTTCACCATTTTAGGGTAATTTTCGCGGGAAGCCTGGGCCAGATCTTTACCCGTAACTACACCCAAACGCACACAGTGACTTTGTAAAAGCAGGGCAATGATATTACTCATGACCAACACCCATAATAAACTATATCCGAATTTGCTGCCACCGGCAATGTCGGTAGCCCAGTTACCCGGATCCATATAACCCACGCTGATCATATAGGCCGGACCAAAAAAGGCCAGGAGTCGCCTGAACGAGCTGCCGGTGTTGGTACTCACCGTTGAGTGGACTTCTTCGAGGGACTTGTTCATTTTTTTACTTCAACTAAAATATTGGCACTTACTTTATCACTAAAAAAAGCAGATTCTTTTTTATTGATCTTCACGCGGAACGAATTGTCAAAAGCATTGATCTCTTCTACTTTAATGCTTTCTCCTATTTTTAAACCCAGGGCGCTCAGATGTTGCAGGAAGGGCTTTGAATGTTCGTTCACGCCCACAAAAACATAATTGCCTTTGGTTTTAAATTGATTTAAGGGTTTAGCTTTGCTGCTGTTTAACTGGCCTTTTGCATTCGGAATGGGATCGCCATGCGGGTCAAATTTGGGATGACCTAAAAAAGCATCGAGGCGTTCAATGAGTTCTTCACTTTTAATGTGTTCGAGTTGTTCGGCTATGTCGTGCACTTCATCCCAGGTGAATTGCAGTTTATCCAGTAAAAAAACTTCCCAGAGTCGGTGTTTGCGGACAATGGCCAGCGCCATTTTCTCACCTTTGGCACTTAAAAAAACGCCTTTGTATTTTTCGTAATGAATGAGTTTTTTTTCGGCCAGACGTTTGAGCATGTCGGTAACCGAGCCGGCTTTATTATTTAAATGCTCCGAAAGATCGTTAGTACTAACGCCTATAGCAGGATTGTGCTTGCTGAGCGAAAAAATGGCTTTGATGTAATTTTCTTCGGTAAGAGAAACTTCCATGATCCAAAGGTAAGAATATTTATATAAATCAAAAAAAAAGTTTAGGCTAGCCTAAAAATACAAAAGTGGTCGATTTTCTTTTGGGCGCCCGGGCGGGCTGCTCCGGGCTCCGCTGCGCTGCGGTTTTTTTTGCCTCCAAAGGACAGGAGGCAAAAAAGAACTAAACCCTTCACATCCCTGGCGCGAAATAACGTTCCATTAAATGTGTCACAAAACATAATATTTTAGCTTTCCTGAATAAAAATATACCCGGACGAACAATTATTAAAATTACGTTATTGATTTCCTTATTTATAAAACTCTACCGTACTTTGATTATCGGAACTGATACTGAATTTACGTTCCACCGTATAAATACTGCCACGTAAGGCCTTGGCGCGCCATACCGCAATATAATTGCCGGGTTGTAAAAAAAAGGTCTGTTGGGTTTGGCTTGTTAAATTGCAAACCCATTCCAGTTTACCGTTGCGTTTAACCAAAATACTACCATCGCCGGCTTCTAAACACCTCACTTGTAAAATACCTGCATTGGGGATGTCGATGCTTTTTAATTTTGATTGTTCGATGGTGCTTTGATTAATTTGGATGCGGGGAAGTGTAAGTATTTCAAGGTCGTAATTGCCGGTAATGTATTTTTCGGTGGTGTTAAGGGGCTGAACATTCAGGGTAGTCATGTCGTTGGCACGTCTTACAATACACTTTACTTTTTCATTGAAGTTATAGGCCCCTTCGCTGCGTTTTACGGTTAAAGAACCTTGGGGCGCATCAATAGGAATGATGGTATGTTTACCGGTAGATAATTTTATTTCCTTGCTTTCAGTTTCAGGAATGGTATGCGCTATCACTTTATAAGTAGGATAATCATCCAGTAACAAGGTATCGGGATTTTCCTGATAATTAAGTGTGTGAATTAAATTGTATTTGTATTCTTTACGGTTCACATCGTAAAAGGTCATGTTAACATTGCTCTCTTTGGGTTTGGAAGTATTGTCCAATAAATTAACCTGGGCCGTAGTTTTATTAAGTTTTTGTTGTTGAATGATGTTAGAAATGTTTGAAAAAGTAGATGAATTATCGTAATCGTAAAAGGTGCCCACACATTCGAAAGTTTTTATTTGTTCGGGACTTAAGCCGATACCAATAATAAAAGGTTTAAATACGATGCCTTTCTCCATTAATTTTTGACGGGCTTTACAAGGATCGCCACCGCATTCTTCAATACCGTCGGTGATCAGGATCACAATGTTATTGGTTTTGTTATCTTTAAAATCATTGGCGGCTTCGGTCATGGAATGCTCAATGGGCGTGATGCCAGTGGGTTTTGCTTCACTTACTTTTTGTTTGATGAGGGCTAGGTTATTGGGAGAAAAAGGAACAATGAGCTTACTGTCTTTACAATCGCCCGGAGGGTATTTTACGGTATGGCCATACATACGCAGGGCAAATTGCAGACTTTTATCGCGGCTTAAACTATCGATGAATTTATAAAACAGTTCTTTGGCACCATCCATACGGCTGGTGTTTTGATGTTTGGCGATCATGCTTTTGCTGGCATCAAAAATAAATAAAATGCGGGTAGCTTTGGGACTTGGACGTTTCTGTGCATTTGCAAATGCCAGCGAAAAAAAGAGTATTAAGAAAAGTAAATGACGCATGTAATAAGCGCTAAATTAAGTTTTAGCTCTCTTTCAATAACTAAAAAACCAAATAGTTTTAAACTGTTTTAATGTGAACATGCAAGACAGTAATTGAGCATTAAACAAATCCGAAGAGGTTTCTGTTTTTTAAAAAGAAGTAAATCAGTATAAATTTAAAACTAATAGAAAAGTGGTGGAGCTTAAAATCCCTTGAGCGCCAGGGATGCAAAGGGTTTAGCTCTTTTTCAGCGGTTTCTTTTACCGCTGAAAAAAGCCGAGCGAACAGCGAGCCCGGCGCAGCCCGCCCGGGCGCCCAAAACATGAAGGAAGCTAAATTGTTCGGTAGAAGAACTTCGCTTATACAAAAGGCTTAGCGAAATTAAACAAAGCCTTTTGTTTCTGGGGGAGGCGCCCAAATCACTAAAACCAGGATTTTAAAAAATGAGATAATAACAGTTCTAACGCACCAGCATCACAGTGCCTTTGGTATCGAGGTATTCGCCTCGGGCATTTTTGTAAGAAATAAGATACACGTAAACATCAGCAGGACAATCGGCACCATCCCAGGCTTGTTTGTCATCAGAGGTTTCAAATATTTTTTTACCCCAGCGGTTAAAAATAGAGACGTGATAATCACTTTTGTCTACGAAGTAAGTAATGGGTAGCCATAATTTATTAATCCCTTCCGGTGCAAAGGCTGTGGGCACAAATAATCGACCTTCCATATAAACAGAGCCCAGGTTAGAATTACTTGAGCCTTTTATACCATAGGGGTTCCCGAAACTTTCGATGGCCTCCACATAATAATCAATACGTGCGCCGTTGGTCGATTCATTTTCCAGCTCATCTTGATAGCTGGTGGTTTGGGCATCGGTACTCGCAAACGGTGTAGAATTACTTACATCATTAATGATTCTGTAAATATTATAACCGCTCACTCCGGCTGCAAAACCTTCATATTTACTCCAGTTAAGATGTTTGGTAAATATTTTTTCCTTGTCTTCCTGAACCCTTAGCAGCATGGTTTTAGAGACATTGCCCGGCGTTCGTTCGTTGCTGCAGCTATCGCGCACCATGGTTTTGTACCAGTAACTTTTTTTAGTGGTTTCGGCTGTGTTATCGAGGTAGCTGTAAAAATGACGGCCTATGTAGGGTATAAAACCAATCATGGTAAAGTGTGCACTATCTTCTGAACGGTAGATATTGATGCCTACACTGGCGGCAACGGTATCGATGTATAATTTTAATTGCACCGAATTTTTGTCTATGACACTGGCCGATTGCATATAAACAAAAGAAGCGGCTTCAACTTGACTTGAAAAAAAGAAGTTTCGGTTGGAAGAAGAGGTAATGGTTTTAGCGCGATTGATCACCCTCACAAAATAACCCACGAGTTCGCCCGGCTTGGTTTTGTTGTGTGTATAGGTGGTAGTAGTTGTGGTGGCTAATAATTTAAACTGCCCGCCGGCTACCGAATAATAAATGCGGTACTCGAGGGTTTCGTTACCGGGCGACCAAACATACTCATTCCAATTTAATTCGGTTTGATAGGCACAACTGTTGTACTTAGTCGAAAGGTAAATGGTTCTTACATCATAATTTACAGTGCTCTGTGCCCCACAACTATCAACCGATTGCACAAAAAGGCCTACCGAATTGGAATTAGCGCTTGTAGTTTGATACAGATAACTGGTCGTGTTTCTTCCGTTCACCAAATCCAAAGCCACATTCGACCCGGTCGGGGTGCGGTATTGAATTTCATAGTGATTAATATCTTTATCATAAGGCACCTCCCAGCCAAGGATGACATTACCATTGGGCAGCACACTTATCGAGTCAACATAAGGGCGGTTGGGCGACTTGGTATTGGTGTATTCACCGCCATTAATATTTGAAGCTGAAAAACAAACGCCACTATTATCTTTAACAATAACCTGATAATTCATTTTAGCCTTACACACATTGATGGTGTCATAACACAAGGTGTTTGTGGTCAGAAAAAAATTACTCCAAGTACCCAGCGGATACTCTTTAATGATTTTGTACTTATTGTCGGTGCCTAGGCGATTGGGCTGATGAATAGGGTTATAGTCTAAGGTGAGGCATTCGGCAATGGAGTATTTATGGATATTAAGAAAAATACTGTGAAGCGTATCGGAAGGTATTGAGCTACTAACACCTGAGGAACCATAACGACTTACAATGTAGTAGTAAACACTTTGAACTGTTGAAACCGTATTGGTATGAACAAAAGTGGTAGCCGTTATGGCGCCCACCGCACCAACGTTTGAAAAAGGTCCGCTAGCCAAATTTGAATACCAAATATCGTAGGATGAGAAGGCATGGTTTGGGTCAGCTGGTGGAATCCAGGACAATTTCACATCGCCATTTGCATTAATCACTTCCAGGCAACGCAAATCGGGCGCTGCAACCTGAGAAAAGAGCCTGCTGCCAATAAAAAGAAGTAATAAGAAACGTATTTTCATACTTTGTTAATCTGCTCTTGTTTGCCACTCTAATTTTCTGAACAAGCCTTAAATCAAAGGGTTTACAGGTATTAGAACGCTTAAAATTAGCTTTTATTTTGACGCTCAGAATTTAAACTTTCCTAAATTTTAACGAAGGAATTGTTATTAAAGCCTTGGGTCTGCAGCCATGACTTTATAAGGTTTTTATTTGTATCTTTGCTTGATATACTAAAAAAAAACAATTTAAACCGAAGCCAAGTCCAAAAAAACCGTATAAGCAGTGTATTTATAATTTGAAAAAGGCCTTAGTCATACTTTTACTTTTATTCGGAATTGGTGTTTCTGCTGATTATTATGGCCAAACCGGTGGTAAAAAGCGTGAAAAAAAAGCTAAAAAGCGCGGGAATTTTGTATTAACGCAGTATAAAAGTCATGGGCATGCCGATGACTTTGCTAGAGGTAACAACGGCAGAAGAGGTGTATTTAGCCGTTTATTCAAAAAAAGCAACCCTTCTTGGGTAAATAAATCATCGGGTTCAAAAAGAAGCCATTTTAAAGCCAATCAGTTTTTATTTGCACGTAACCGGTCAAAAGGAAAAGTTGAAAATGCTACCTATTTAGACAAACAAAATTCTGATCGGGCACGCAGCCGAGTGAAAGGTAGCAAATCCTTTCGTTTCAGAAGGTATAAGGATCGCTAAACAGCGCAGATTTTATATCTTTGCATTTTTATTCATATGAACGTTTTAATTTTAGGATCGGGAGGCAGAGAACATGCTTTTGCATGGAAAATTGCCCAAAGTAAAGCACTTCAAAATTTATACATAGCCCCGGGTAATGCCGGCACTGCTCATTGCGGAACCAATGTAAATCTTGCCGTAACTGATTTCGAAGGTATTAAAAATCTGGTTTGGGAAAAAGATATTGATTTGGTGTTGGTTGGACCTGAAGACCCCTTAGTAAAAGGTATTCATGATTTTTTTCTGAATGACGATGTTTTAAAGGATATTCCGGTTATTGGTCCGAAAAAAGACGGCGCGCAATTAGAAGGCAGTAAAGATTTTAGCAAACAATTTATGATTAAGCATGGGTTGCCCACCGCACGTTATGCTACCTTTACCAAAGACAACTTAAACGAAGGCTTTGTGTTTTTGGAAAACATGCCCTCTCCTTATGTATTAAAAGCCGATGGACTAGCTGCAGGTAAAGGTGTATTAATTATTAATGATTTACAGGAAGCTAAGGAGGAATTAAAAAAAATGCTGGTGGATGCCAAATTTGGCGCAGCCAGTGCACGTGTGGTTATTGAAGAGTTTTTAAAAGGGATTGAATTGTCGGTGTTCGTTTTAACCGATGGCAAGTCGTATAAAATTTTACCAGCGGCTAAGGATTATAAACGCATTGGTGAAGGCGATACCGGTTTAAATACAGGTGGCATGGGTGCGGTTAGTCCGGTGCCCTTTGCCGATGAAGCTTTTATTAAAAAAGTGGAAGAAAAGGTTGTTAAGCCAACCATAGCCGGTTTAAACAAAGAAGGGATTGATTACCGCGGATTTATTTTTATAGGTCTGATGAATTGCGATGGCGAGCCGTCGGTGATAGAATATAATTGCAGGATGGGCGATCCTGAAACGGAAGTGGTGATACCTCGCATTAAATCTGATTTGCTTGATTTGTTGCATGGGGTGGCTACACAAACCTTGCATACAAAAGAATATGAAACACGTGATGGTTATGCTACTACGGTAGTCATGGTAAGTGGTGGGTATCCGGGTGAATTTGTGAAAGGAAAAGTAGTGGACAACTTGGAACAAAAATTTGATTCCCTAGTGTTTCATTCAGGAACTAAACAAGCTGAGGCAAAAGTAGTAACGAATGGCGGTCGTGTATTTGCCATTACTTCTTATGGAGTAAGTATTGAAGAAGCCGTAGCAAAGAGTTTACATACAGCAAACCGTATTCAGTTTGAAGGCAAATACTACAGGAAAGATATTGGAAAAGATTTAATGTGAGTGGGGCTTTTAAGATTTAGAAATTGAATTCTTTCACAAGTGATTTTTTTCCAAAAGGAAAAAAGAAGTCGTTTTCATGATTCCCTTCCATGAGTAAATATTCCGATTGTTTCAATCCCTTTTTCTCTCTCTGAAAAATGTCTATTTCTTTTTGAGTATGACTTCTTGAGCTGTCTATTCAGCTATACCCCAAACAACGTAAACACCCAATAAGCAATCATATTTAATTAAAATATTTTGGCCATCTTTCTTGACAATTTTTCAATGTCATCGGCAGCCATTTTTAATAAACCTAATGCAAATGCTAGATCAAATTTTTAGTGAGCTCGTGCTGCAAACTAAATGTTTATTTTCCTATGGTACTTTGTCAAAATTACTAACAAAGGTAAAACTATCGTTATTGTTTCTAAACAGTTAACTGGAAAGAAACTCAAATTAAATTTGGTTGGCGTTTTGATGAAGTGCATGGCATGGCACTAACCACGGTTATTCAACAATACAATACTGGTTTTGTAATTAAATTTTTTATACTTTTACCTAGCAAACTCATTAAAATAGTCCAAATGAAAAATCTGTTTTATGTTTTTTTTGCTGTGCTTAGTATATTAAGTAAAGCGCAATCTAATTTAATTCCAAATCCAAGTTTTGAAATTATTACAACTTGTCCTGTTTCAAGTGCAAATTGGAACGTTTGTAGTAGTTGGAATAATGTAAATATGAATCTTGGTGCAGGCCTTTGGGGCACACCTGATTATTACCATGCCTGTGGTACCGGTCAAACTTCCCCTCCTAATTTATTTTCAGGGATATGCACGCCTCAGTCAGGAGTGGGAATGATGTCAATTGTTGTATATAATATGGGTTACCCTCAATACAGAGAATACATTGCTGCTCCATTAAATTGCGCCATGCAAATAAATTCAACCTATACACTTTCGTTTTGGTTGTCAAACGGTACGGGTTATTATTCGCCATGGACAATTCAGAACATGGCTGCCTGTTTTTCTGTTGGGCCATTAACACAAAGTGGTTATCAGCCAATAAATGTTACACCTCAATGTGAAATTCTCACAAATGTTGTTTCACCAGGTTGGACACAATACACTTTTACTGTTACGGCCACAGCATCTTGGAATTATATTACCTTAGGCGCTTTTCGTTCAGATGCAGCTAACAACCCCACCTTATCATGGCCCAATCCGGGAGGTGCGGCTTCGGCATATGCTAATTATTTTATTGATAACCTTAGTCTACTTGGGCCGCCATCAGGTTCATACGCGCCGGTTTCAATTTCCAGCAACCCGTCTAATGGCAGCATTTGCGCTGGTCAAAGTGCCACACTTTCTGCAACCGGATCGAGCACGTTTGTATGGAGTAATAATCAAACCAGTGCTTCCATAGCCGTTAGCCCATTGAGTAATACTATTTATACGGTAACAGGAAGCTCCAATTACAGTTGTGGTGTTGCCTCTTCCAATGCAACTATTTTAATTTCTGTTAGTCCTCAACCCAGCATTTCTATTAGTGGATTACAATCTATCTGTAACGGTCAATCTTCAACATTAACGGTTTCAGGCGCTCAAAATTATTTGTGGAATACGAATTCAACCAGTTCGAGTATTATAGTAACACCCACTCTGAATAGTGTTTACACGGTAACCGGCACAACTTCTAATTGTTCGAGCACAACTTCCATTGGTGTAACTGTTGGACTGAATCTCACAATCAGTATTGTTGGAAAATCGTTGGTTTGTCGGGGCACAAGTATAACCTTAACGGCCTCTGGTGCAACTTCCTATACCTGGAATAATGGGGCAGTTGGAAATGTGCTCAATGTTACACCCTTGAATTCCACAAGTTATACTGTAAACGGAACCGTTTTAGGAACATCATGCCAGGGAAATGCCGTTGCCACTGTTTCAGTTTCAGAATGTCTTGGCATTGAAAAGTCGACAACTCAGGACTATTTGAATTTTATCAAACCAAATCCATTTAATAATGAAGTTACAATTGATTTAAATTGTCTTCCTAATGTGAAGGTGGAAATAAAACTATTCAATTCATTAGGCAATAGTATTATTGAAACCTTCAATTATTTTCCTAAAAATGAGTCGGATTGTAAAATTTTATTGAATATTCCTGAATACTTGCCTGAAGGTTTGTATTTCTTTCAAGTTAATCAAGCGGGTCAATCCAAGATATACAAAGGCATTAGGGTACAAAATAAATAGTTTATTGCTATTCCGGTTTTAAGGTGATGAGTCATAAAGTATGATTATCAATTACAAGAAATGACATTTTAAGTCGTCAAATTCACTATTCTTTTTTTGATTTTTTATCCATCAAATCGAGTATTTCTCCCTTTTTGCGACGAGGAATTTCAAATATGGAATTATCACTAAGTGTTATATAGCAAGGCTCTCCTTTCGAATAATTGGTAATAAAATTTATGTTGATGCAAACACCTTTATTTATTTTAACAAAATTGGGAAGGTGTTCGTAGAAAAAATCAAAATCCGATAATTGTTTGGCTGACTGAAATCTTTCATTTTTAATTGTTTTAAAATAGGTACAGCCACCTTCTGCGCGAATGGACACCAAGTCGGTTAATCCAATTAGCATCACCTGATTTCCTGCATGTACAGGAATTTTCGTCATGATCATTTGTTTAAGGTCATAGGAATTCAGTACATGCTTCAATTTTTCAGAGTGTAGTGATTTTCCTTCAATGGTTATTTGTACTTTATGGAGAGTTTTAATTAATTTGTGCGAATCAATGGGTTTTAGAACAAAGTCGAGGGCATTAAATTCAAAGGCCTTCATTGCATAATTATCAAAGCCCGAAATAAATACTACTTCAAAGTCGATTTGATCAAACCTATTCAAAAGGCTAAATCCATTTCCGTCAGGCATTTTAATGTCCAAAAAAATAACATCCGGCTTAACTTTTTTTATTAGTTCATAAGCCTGTTTTACATTTTGCGCTTCACCTAGAATAGTGAAATTAGGCTTTAACTCTGTAACGAGCTTGTTAATGAGTGTTCTGTTTGATGCCTCATCGTCGATAATTACTGCTTTGATTTTGTTCATGTTTTTTCGGGTTTAATTGGAGGGGTAAATAAATAGTTACACGGGTACCAGAAGGTTTATTGTCTTCTGTGAGATCAGTAAAAATAAATCTAGCTTCCTTCGTGGAATATAAGAAATTAATGTTGTTTAGTCGTTGTTCAGTAACCTTTAAGCCAAAGGAGGTGGAGTTGTAATTAGACGCGGATTTTAGTTTCGAATTTCTTCCAACCCCATTATCTTCTATTTTAATTTCGAGACTGTTTTGAACAATCTTTATCGAAATAAAAAGTATTCCTTCTTTAGTTTCAACAATAGGTAACAATCCGTGCCAAATTGCATTTTCAACAATGGGATTTAAAATTAAAGGCGGGATATAGATTTCGCGTTTATTAACAGTATCTTCAACCTGAATGTGGTAAGTGAAATTTTCCGTGAAACGTAATTGTTCAAGGTCAAGATAATGAATCAATAAATCCAATTCTTCTTCTAAACGGATAACCTGTTTTGAAGAATAGTCAAGTATTTTTCTTGCCAATAAACCAAACTTGGCAATATATTGCGCAGCTTCATCTTTTTGATTTCCCTTAATTAAATTTTGAATAGCGCTTAAACAATTTGAAATGAAATGTGGATTTATTTGAGCATTAAGCGCTATCAATTTGTATTCAATAAGTAATTGTTCGTTTTTAATTTTCTGTGACTCTGTCTTCCGTTTGTTCCTATTCCAAAGCCAAAAAATCACAGCCCAAAAAGCAATGCCAAAAAAATAAAACAGCGTTTTGAAAAGTGTAGTCTGCATGAATCCTGGATTCACTTTAAAAGGAATACATATTTTTAATTGTATGCCTTTTTTAATATTCGGGAAGGCTTCACGGGAATAGTTTCCGGGGCTTAACCGCGTTAATTTTATTAAGGGATTAGATACATAATCGGTGTCAGAACTAGGGCCTTGAAGAATGTACTTAATGTCGGGTTTACTATTCTGAAAAGTGATGATGTCAAAATAAAATTCAAGGGTGTTACGAAAACTGTAGTATACCTTAAAGGATTCTTTATTAGGCTCTGATTCATCACGCGTAATTAAGCTTAAATTAAAAAATAGGTTGTCTGCATCGGTTTTAAGCTTGTCGTTGTTAAGAAATACCAAGTCGTTTTTTGAATCTAAATATATTTTAGCTGCAAATACTACTGCATTTTTAACTTCTCTCGGATAAATGTATCTGCATTTGGAAGTTGCTAGAGCATTGAATGAATAGTATGAACAAAATAAATCCTTATTAGTTGAAAGTAACGCAAACGTTTCATTTATGAAACTTATATGGTTGATGAATGCACTTGGCAAACCAATAGTTATTGAATAGTGTTTTAGTTTTTCTTTATTTGGTATCAAGGCAGCATTCATGCTTACACTCAATGTATTAAAAATTGGTTTAAAAGGGTACACGCCTGATTCCGTGCCCAAGCACATAGTAGGGTCTATTAGTTCGCTTAGCATGATCTTTTGTTCAAAATCAATTTTTTTTACAAAAATCCCTTTGTCACAATGTCGAATTCCTCTGCGCCAAATAAAATTAAGTGGGTCAGGATGTAACGAAATAATGTCGTAATTTTTAATACTTTTTGAATGGATGGATTTTAGTTTGCTTTTATTCAATACCATGGTCTCCAAGGAATAATTAAAACGAATGGTATCGTTTTTATGCGTCTTTGGACTACCTAAAAGCAAATTGTTGTCTGCCTTTCGAATTTGATTAAAAACACCCGATTCCAATTCGTAAACATTACCGTTGTTTGTGCCGATAAACAATTTATTTTCTATTTTTTGAATAAAACTAATTGGGGCACTAAGTGGATCCGTTTGCGAATACTGGTTGTCCTTTAGGTATTCAAAACGATAAATGCCATAGACCGCTGTTGTGATCCATAAGACATTTTGAAAATCTATTATGACGTTGTTCACAGAAAGCTTCTGTAAATAGTGATTAATGATGGAGTCATTTTCGTCTAACGCAAATAAACCTGCATTAAGGTAACCAACACAGGTATGTCCATTTTTATCACGCGTATAATATAACACGATTGAACTTATGGGTATATAAAATGGTTTCTCGCCATTTAATAACGTGCCAAGGTTTTTAGAATAGTTGAAATTGAAATCATTGTTGGTTTTTATGAAATTGCGAAACGCAGCAATCATGCGAGTATGCTTTAGTTTAAGGATCCTTTTATTGTCATAAAGTTGGATATAAACAGGTTTGTTTAAATGATGAAAAATAAATTCTTCGTTCTTAAGGCAATAGGCAATATATAAATAACGACCTTTAACTTTTAAAATCTTAATAAAAACACGATCAGGTTTTAAATTATTACTGATCTCAATGACCTTGTAGTTGCCAAGCGTGTATACAAACTTATACGAGCTTCCATTTGCTAGTGCATAAATATTCAAACTGTCATCTGTAATCAATTGGGTTATTTCACTAACAGAGGTTTTTAGTTCTGATGATATTTTTTCAAATCCTTTTATAACGCATGCACTGTCGTTGCGAACTTCATGAATTTTCGCGTTTGAATTGGCTACCCATTTCTTTTCGTAATCATTTTCGTATACTGAAAAAATAAAAGCGTCTTTAGTCGACAGATTTTTCAGTACTGGTAAAAATGGAGAGCCGTTATATTTTAATGTTCTATATTTTGAGAATATCCAAATATAGCCTTGCTTGTCATGATGTTTATCATACACTACATCGGTTCTAAGACCATCTCGTATACTGTAATTTTTAAAGGCCGAACATTGCGCTTGACCAATTATTACTTGAATGGTAATAAAAAACGAAAGAAGTGCCCTGCGCTTAAGTGGGGGTAGAAAACAATGTGTGATTGGTCTTTTGTGGGTATTTGTTTTGGGCTTTTGCAACTTCTGATTGAGGTGTTACATCTTAACTAGTTATTAGTTTATAATTTTATTATAACAAATATAAATAATAAAATTCATGGTATTTGTGAAAAAAAATCCTTTTTTTGTTCGTGCGACAAATTATTGACTTGCTATCTTCATTGAAAGTAGTCTGAAATTTATGGCTTGATACTTTTATTAAACAAACAGATAAAGACGCTTGCCTAAAATAGATTTACAAAAACTATTCATTTTTGGAGGGCTTTTTTATGACCCCCTGCTTTCGTTAGGATAGGTGGATATTTCCTTATTAGGCCTAAGTGACTATAATTAGGCGGAAATTCAATACCTATATGATTAAATTCATGTAATCAACTTAAAATGGCGTCAGGGTTTTTAATTTTACTTTTTCTACGTAACTATGCATGTGAAGCGATAAATCGTTACTAAATACACTATGTTTTTGTCATTAATAAAAAAAGAATTCCTGCTGGAGTTTCGTCAAAAATCTACCATCGGTGGGGTATTGGTGTATGTGATAGGAACCATTTTTGTCAGCGCTCTCTGTTTTAAGGCTCGGCTCGACAAACCAACTTGGAATGCTTTGTTTTGGGTAATTACCCTTTTTACCTCGGTAACCATCAGTGGAAAAAGTTTTTTAAAAGAAACCGGAGGACAGGCGCTTTTTAATTTTTTACATTATAGCCCCCAACAGTTTATTATCTCTAAAGTGCTCTACAACATGGTATTTATGCTTTGTTTAAGCTTTGTAACCTTTTTCTTTTACGCCTTTTTTATTAAAAATGAAGTTGAAAATCTGAGCCTCTTTTTTCTAGTACTTGTCCTGGCATCGAGCGGTTTAGCCGGGGTTTTAAGTTTAATGAGTGCCATTGCCAGTAAGGCCAGTGGTAATTTTGCGATCATGAGTATCCTCAGTTTTCCGGTACTTATGCCACTTATTCTGGTCGTCATCCGACTGAGTAAACAAGCCGTTGATGGACTTGAATGGGCCGGTGTTGGATTAGACTTTATTGTGATTTTAGTAGCCCTAAATGTTTTAACCTTAGCCCTTTCCTTTCTATTATTTCCTTATCTTTGGCGCGATTAAGTGATTTTTGGGCATAAAGTCAAAACAGATTAAAAACCCTGTTTCCGATTGCGGCCCCTAAAAGTAAATTTCAGATCGCCGCTATATGAAACATTGGTATAAAATACTTTCTGTCATCATAATTATTTACACGCTCGTTTGGGGCTTGTTAAATACGGTACCTCGTCTGGATATACTAAATGAAACCATACGAAATGTATATTATCATGTGCCCATTTGGTTTGCCATGTTATTTATGATGACCGTTTCGGTGATTCAAAGTGTATTAAGTTTAACTAAAAACAACTTACGTAACGACAGCAAAGCATTTAATGCGTCCTTGGTTGGATTTTTCTTTAGTATTCCGGGTTTATTAACCGGTTCGGTTTGGGCCAAATATACCTGGGGAACCTGGTGGACCTTTCAAGATCCAAAATTGAACGGGGTTGCCATTAGTATTTTAATTTATCTGGCTTATTTTATTTTGCGTTTTTCTATTGATGATGAATTAAAACGCGCCCGTATTTCGGCTGTATATAACATATTTGCTTATGTCATGATGAATGTCTTCATTATGGTATTACCCCGACTAACCGATTCTTTGCATCCCGGCAACGGTGGTAACCCTGCCTTTGCAAAATACGACCTCGATAGCAACATGCGTTTGGTATTTTACCCTGCGGTTATTGGCTGGGTGTTTTTTAGTTATTGGTTGTTCAATATTACCAACCGCATTAGTTTTATCAAAAATAAATTACATGATTAGAAAAATTTTAGTTGCACTTTTTGTTTTAACAGCTCTGTTTTCAAGGGCTCAAGGCATGAATGAAGCAGGACCAAAAATGGCAGATTCCTTTCGTGAAGACGGTAAGATTTACGTTGTCATCAGCGTGCTCGGGATAATTTTTACAGCGATTGTTGTTTTTTTGATTTTAATTGAAAGAAAATTAAATCGCCTTGAAAAAGAAGTAAAAGGATTTAAAAACTAAGGTGGTTTATACCAATCACAATAAACCAGCATACTCAACTCATGAAAAAAATACACATACTCGGAATAATAGTTATTGCCATTGCCATTGGGGTTATTTTTATCTCACTTAAGAATACCAGTACTTATGCCGATTTCACCGAGGCCATTGCAAATCCCGATCAGGAGTTTCATGTGGTGGGTAAACTCAACAAAAACCAACCGCAAATTTATGATCCAAAAGTAAATGCCGATGAATTTAGATTTACGATGATAGATAATAAAGGTGTTGAAAAACAAGTGGTGCTTCATAAAAGCAAACCACAGGATTTTGAAAAAAGTGAGCAAATTGTTTTAATTGGTAAAATGCAGGGTGATAATTTTCATGCCAATGAGATTCTAATGAAATGTCCAAGCAAGTATAACGACGGTAAACCTCAAATTAATTAATACCTACCTATGAATACGATTGACTATGTGGGTGAACGAATTTGGGCGGGGCAGTTAGGTAATGGTTTTGTAGTGCTATCCTTTGTGGCCGCGCTGCTTTCACTGGTTACATATTATCTTTCCGTTAAAGACGCCTCCTTTTTAAAAATTGCTCGCATGGCCTTTAACCTGCAAGCAATTGCAGTGCTCGGCATTGTAGCAACCATGTTCTTTATGCTTTTTAATCATTATTTCGAGTATCAGTATGTTTGGCAACACAGCAATACCGAAATGAATATGAAATACATTTTGTCGTGCTTTTGGGAAGGACAGGAGGGTAGCTTTTTATTATGGACCTTCTGGAATGTGGTTTTAGGTTTACTCCTTAAAAAACAATTGAAGGATGGTGTCTGGGAAATTCCGGTCATGACCATATTTGCTTTGGTTCAGGTTTTTCTGGCCTCTATGATACTTGGTGTTCATATTTTGGATTATAAGATCGGTTCTAATCCATTTTTATTATTACGTGAGCACCCTGAATTCAGCAACTTACCATTCATACAGGATGCGAATTATGTTGCTAAATTAAACGGCCGTGGATTAAATCCTTTATTAATGAATTACTGGATGACCATTCATCCGCCTACTTTATTTTTAGGTTTTGCCAGCACGCTTGTACCTTTCGCGTTTTCGATAGCTGCCCTTTGGAATAAAAAATATACCGAGTGGCAAGGCATAGCTTTGCCATGGACGTATTTTGGAATTTTAGTTTTAGGTGTAGGTATTTTAATGGGCGGTGCTTGGGCTTATGAAGCATTGAGTTTTGGTGGTTTCTGGGCATGGGATCCAGTTGAAAATGCCTCACTGGTGCCTTGGTTGGTGTTAGTGGCGGCAGGGCATACCATGATCATTAATAAAAACAAAGGCGGTTCTTTATTTACGACACATTTTTTAACTATTGGTTCTTTTTTATTGGTTCTTTATTCGACTTTTTTAACACGCAGTGGTGTACTGGGTAATGCTTCTGTACATGCCTTTACCGATTTGGGTATGACCGGTCAGTTGGTTTTATATGTTCTGGCTTTCATTTTTATTAGTGTGGCTTTATTAATTCGCGATAAGTTATTTCAAACAACTTACATCGTAATTTCATTTATGATTCTTTTCTTTTCAATGATTTATGGTTATTCGAAATTTCTCCTCATGTTCTGGATGGTATCATCGGCTGTGATAACCTTATTTTGTTATTTTAAGTATTTTCCAAAAGAAAAAGAAGAGGAGGATTTGTATTCACGCGAATTCTGGATGTTTTTAGGGGCCTTGGTGTTAATTTTAGGCGCCTTGATTATAACTTATTTCACCTCCATTCCGGTTATTAATAAATTATTTGGCACCGAATATGCTCCACCCAAAATACCGGTTTACAATGTGTGGATGATCCCATTCACTATTGCCTTAATGGTTCTTATCGCAGCCGCTCAGTTTTTAAAGTACAAAAAAACAGAGGGTAAAAAATTCCTCAAACGTATTTCTTATACGTTTATATTATCGCTTATTTTTGGTTTAGTTGGCGCCGTACCTCTTTATTTTTTAAGTGATTTTAGCGCAGCAGACGGTGCTGAAAAATGGAATCTGATAAGTTATGCCTTATTGCTTATCACCGCATTATTCGCAGCCTTAGCCAATGCCGATTATTTTTTAACTGTACTTAATGGCAAGATTAAAAAAAGTGGTGCAGCCATTGCACATTTTGGTTTTGCTTTATTAATTCTGGGCGCTCTTATTTCTACTTCGAAAAAAGTTGTCCTCTCAAAAAACACTTCCGATAGAAAAGTATCGGGCTTGGGAGCAGAGTTTGATGAGAAAAAAAGTATACTGCTCACAGTGGGTGATACCTTACCAATGGGTCCGTACCTGGTTACTTACACGGGAAAAAAACGTGAAGGCATAAATGTTTATTTTAAGGTTGATTATTTAAAATTAAACAAGGATAATAAAGCAGAGTACGATTTTTCCTTAACACCACATGTTCAGGATAATCCTCGTATGGGTAAATCGCCCGAACCCGACACCAAACATTATTTAACCCGCGATATTTATACCCATGTTACTTACGCCGATTTAAATACCGACACCCTAGCATTAAGTAAAGACGCTTACAATCCGGCAAAAAATTACGTGGGGCATGTAGGTGATACTATATTTTCGAGTAATGCGATTATTATTATTGATTCGTTGCGAACCAATATTAGTAAAACCCAGTATGAAAAAATTGACACCATGTTGGAAGTAACAGCGGTATTACGATGTGTGGATGTGAGGTCGAAAATACATATGGCTTATCCCCGATATGTTATAAAAAATAACATGATTATTCCCGTGCCTGACATTGTAGATGATCTCGGATTAAAACTTGTTTTCTGGAAAATCAATCCTGAAGCAGGCAGCATAGAAATCACCATGAGTGAACGTCTTTCAAATACTAAAGATTTTATTGTGATGGAGGCCTATGTGTTTCCTTATATTAATGTGTTGTGGCTAGGAATAATTATAATGGCCATTGGTACCTTTATTGCCATATTGGAACGTTTAAGAGCAAACAAAACGCTTAGCGCATAGTGAGATGAAAAAGCAGACCAAGCAACATATCGTAATATTGGGTTGCGGCAATGTTGCCTGGCATTTGGCAAAACAATTTCAAACACTTAAAAAATACCAGATAAGTGTGTATAACCACCAAGCTAACGCTTCTTTAAAGGAATTTGAATCAAAGTTGAACTGCAAGACTTACGATTCATATTTAGAAATAGAACAACAAGCAGCGTATTATGCAATTTGTATACCCGATCGTTTAATAAAAGAAGTGGCCGCGCATATTACTATTAAAAACCCGAATGCCTTATTGTTTCATTGCTCCGGTAGTTCTAAAATAGAAGATCTAGGCAATAGGGTTCATAGCACCGGCGTTTTTTACCCCTTGCAAACTTTTTCAAAAGGTGATGAGGTAGATTGGAAAAGCATTCCTGTTTTGATAGAAGCCTCCTCCAAAGAAGCTGATATTAAATTACATGAACTGGCCTATCAAATTAGTAGAACCGTTATTAGCATCGATTATCGCGAACGATTAAAATTACACTTGGCGGCGGTTATGGTGAATAATTTCACCAATGCCATGTATGTGTCGGCACTCGAACTTATAAATCAGGACTCGAATAAACAGGTGTTAAATTTCAATTTATTATTACCCTTAATACAGCAAAGTGTTTTAAAGATAGGTAAGATGGATCCGCGAGCGGCGCAAACCGGACCTGCTAAAAGAAGTGATGAAGCCGTTTTAAAAAAACACTTACAATTATTAAAGGAAAACGACGAATTGGCAAAGCTTTATAAACAATTGAGTAAATTAATTGTAAAGCAACAAAAAAGATACCATGCTTAATTTTAAACAACGATTAACAAAAATAAGCACCCTCATGTTTGACGTGGATGGTGTGATGACCGACGGAAAAGTTCTGGTAATGGACAATGGCGACATGGTGCGTAACATGAATTCAAAGGATGGCTATGCGATCAATTTGGCAGTAAAAAAGGGGTACAGACTTGTGGTGATAAGTGGAGGTAATAATGAAGCCGTTAAAAACGCTTTAGAACGAAACGGACTTACCGATGTGTTTATAAAGCAACACGATAAATTAGCTTGTTATTTGGACTACCTTAAATTACATAATCTGAAAGATGAGGAAGTGCTTTTTATGGGAGATGATTTGCCGGATCATGAAGTGATGAGTAGGGTAGGTTGTGCGGTTTGTCCGGCTGATGCTGCAGTTGAAATTAAAGAAATATGTCAGTATATTTCACCCCATAAAGGTGGTGAAGCTTGTGTAAGAGATGTGATAGAACAAGTTTTGCGTGTTCAAGGAAATTGGGAAATCACAAAATGGTAATTAAACTAAAGAGCATTGGATAAGTTACTTTCAAATAAAGTATTGGCCTTTTTGAAACTGGTGCGTTTAGAAAATCTAATCATGATTGCACTTACTCAAATTTTACTGAGAACTTTTGTGATACAAAAGATCATGAGTGAAACCGGCGCTGCCTCTGAATTGAATAATAGTTTGTTTTATTTAGTGGTGTTAAGCACAGTTTTAATTGCGGCTGCCGGTTATATCATCAATGATTATTTTGATGTGAAGACCGACTTAATAAACCATCCCGATACCGTAGTAGTGGATCGAATTATAAAACGACGATGGGCCATCATGTTGCATATCAGTTTTACTTTTGCCGGTGTTGTGTTAGGGATGTATGCAGCTCTAAAAATTGGTTACCTGCGCTTAGCCATATTTCATTTTTCGGCCGCTTTTTTACTTTGGATTTATAGCACGCACTTAAAAAAACAATTGCTCATTGGAAATGTGGTTGTATCCTTATTAACCGCATCAGTGGCCTTTATGCCGGTGGTTTATGAAATGGGGATCATGCAAAAGGTTCATCCCGATTTTATCTCAACACATCGTTTAACCATTCTTTATTCATTAAAAATAACCTTGTTGTTCTCACTGTTTGCTTTTATTACCAGCATGGCCCGCGAAATAATTAAGGATATAGAAGATTACAAAGGTGATAAAGCAACAGGTGGACTTACCATGCCAATTGTTTGGGGGATACGGGCCAGTCAATTAAACGCATTTTTTCTACTCAGTATTACCAGTTTGCTTTTACTTTTTGTTGTGTATAATACCATTAAGGCACAACATATTTTTTTATCAATTAATAATATTTACATTTTAGTCGGACTTATTACACCACTCATTAGTATTGCCTTGTTTGTACTCAAAGCCTCTCATAGCAAACAATTTAAAAGAGCCAGTATTCTTTTAAAGTTTGTGATGTTTTTAGGCTTGTGTTATAGTTTTATCTTTTACTACTGTTAAATGTCTAAAAGTAATTTACAAGATCTTTTATTGGATTTTCCTTTCGAGCTTATTTTAGGATCGGCTTCACCGCGTCGTCAAGAGCTTCTTGGGAGTTTGGGTTTTAAATACAAACTCTGTCCAACGCATGCCGATGAAAATTTTCCGGAACACTTAAAGGCACAGGAAATCCCCTTGTATCTGGCAGAAGTTAAGGCCAATGCCTACACCAAGTTATTAGGCAAACAGGAACTATTGATAACGGCCGATACGATTGTATGGTGTGAAGGTAAAGTGTACAACAAACCCGAAAATTATGAACAAGGTATGACTATGTTGCGCGCCTTGGGTGGAAAGATGCATGAAGTCTTTACGGCAGTTTGTTTTAAAAGTGCTACCAAACAAATCAGTTTTTACGATACCAGTAAAGTCTATTTTAAAGAATTTAGTGATGAGGAAATAGCCTATTATTTGACCAAATACCAACCTTACGATAAAGCAGGGGGTTATGGCGTGCAGGATTGGATCGGTTATATTGGTATTGATAAAATAGAAGGTAGTTTTTATAATGTGATGGGGCTCCCTGTAAAAAAAGTATATGAGGAACTAATTAAATTTAATTCCTCACATATCTAATTTTAAAGTAAATTTTATTCTCGAAAGCTTATTTCTCTTGTTCTGCTTTTTCTGCAGCCCTTCTTTCTTTCATAGCAGCTACCCGAATGTTTTTTTCACGAATCCCACTGAAGTAGCTTTTGGTAGTAATTATTACCACACCACCGGAGAGGTCGCCGTACATAGCCGGCACGCCCCCACTAAACACACTCAAGTTTTCAATGCTCAAGCCCGGAACATTTGCAGCATTCATGGTTCTAACACCGTCTACAAAAAAACCACTGGCGCCGTCACGTGAACCTCTGAAATGAATGCCGCCATCCTTGTCGGCAACCACATCGGCTGTGATAAATTCTAAAGCACCACTCACATCACCACGGTTATAGCCGGCTGTTTGATTAAGCTCGGTGCCACTTATGGACACCTGGTGAAACATGGTGGCTTCAACCCCTACCGGAGTATACAAGATGGGCTCTGCGAAAACTTCTATGGTAGTTAACGAATTAACCGATAACATACAATTAAAATAGGTAGCTTCATTGGGCTTAACAGTAATATTCTGTACCAGTTGTGTTTTGTATTCGGTTTGTAAAATTACCATCTCGTATGTACCCGGATTTAAGGGTTTGCAGCTATAAATACCCTCTTCATTCGTTAGAGCGCCGCCTACCAATAACCTACCTTGCAATATTTTTATGGTAGCAAAGGGTACCGCTTGAGATTCTGTGTTTTTAATGACGCCACGAATTTCACCATACGATTGAGCCATTAGTCCGAAGGCGATTAACTGAAAGAGAATGGCCAAGGATACGTGTAATTTAGTTTGAGTTTTCATGATTTTGGTTTTTAAAGGTTAGTACTTAGAACCGGTTTTGCTATTAAGACGAATACAGGGATTTATTCCATAAATAAATTACTTTTATCTTTTGTTAACGGCATACATGATTTTTTTAGAACGCTACATTATTTTTATGGAATTTATTCAATTACGCGTCTTAAGTATAAGACATAACAGGTATGTGGCTGTTTAAGAAAAAAGATAGTTTAAACGACGAGGACCTTGCACTGAATTATTTTAATTCTGGAAATATGAGCATGTTAGGTGATTTGTTCGAGAAACATGTTACCACGGTGTATGGGGTTTGTTTGTTTTATTTCAGGGATCAGAATTTAGCCAAAGATGCCGTGATGCAGATCTTTGAAAAGCTAATTACGGAACTTCGAAAAACGAAAATAAAAAGTTTTAAGGCTTGGCTAAGTTTTGTTGTCAGAAACCATTGTATTGGTGAGTTGAGGAAGAAAAAGGGGAAATACTTTTTACCTGAATCTTACCTTGATTTTGAGATAAGAGAAACTAGCTTTGAAGAAGAAGAAGAGATTGCAGCCGTGAAAGATGACCTGATGCTCAAGTATATGAAAGAGGGATTGCCTACTATTGATGAAAAACAAAGGCAATGCCTTGAATTGTTTTATTTGAATGGACGGTCTTATCAGGAAATAGCTGAACACACAAACTTTTCGATAAACGAGATAAAAAGTTATATCCAAAACGGAAAAAGAAATTTAAAGTTGCTGATAGCAAAAAAAATTAAAAATAAGCATCATGAAGACTGAACACGAAGCGCTGAATGATTTGGATTATCTGTCGCAACAAGGTTTTGCGAAGCTTGGCTTTAAGCCTGAAGATACACATCTGCTTAAAAATCAGATTCGAATGCGCACACAAGCCACCAAAGCTAAGGGTTATTTTTACCTGATGTGTTTGCTTGTAGGCGTTTTTTTGGGATTAAATTTGTTTTTTGTGATTGACACTCCGGCACCTGAAAAGGTAACGAGTGTTAAGGAAAATGAACTGGAACTTCCTAAGCCGGAACAAATTGCTGCGGAGCTTGTTTTAGGCTTAGATACGGTAAGTATCACCAAGGAGAACTTTATAAAAGTAAACGCTAAAATCGCTATAAAAACAGCCACACCTTCAAGTTCAGTGCTTATAGATTCGATTGACGAATTGTTACCAAAACAAATTGACTTAAGTACGCTTAACAGATCAGAATGGGAACAGCAAAAGATTCGTTTCATCATCAATTCACCTGTATTTTATTTACATGATTTGAAAATCAGTAATTACATGCTACTATATTTTAAGAAAAATAGGTATGTTCCTCTAAGTGGAATAGGGGCCGATAATACAACCAATAGGGACTATAATCAGCAACAAAATCATCTTAAAGATGCAGCTGTTTATTACTTGCATGATGAAATAGCAAAAGCTATGTTGCTTTTTAAGAAAGGAAAATACGACGATTGTTTGGTCACACTCAATCTGATTGCAGGCTATAATAACGAAGATATTAATTGCGATTTTTATCGGGGTATGTGTTATTACTATAAGAAGAATTATGCGGTGGCCCTTGAATTTCTTGAAAAATGTATCGGCAAACCAAATAATTCATTTTTACAGGAAGCCGATTACTATAAAGCACTTTCACTTTATGAAATGGGTGAGCGTGAAAAGGCCGGAAGCATTTTTAAACAAATAGTGGAGGATGGAGAGTTTTATGCTCAAAAAGCTGAAAACTATCTCAGGAAATAAGGCATAGAAAAAAGACGCGTCATTTTGCCACGCCTTAGTGTTTTGAGTAAAATGCCTAATCTTCCTAACCTTAACAAATATATGTAAACGTGCAATCATCACTACCTCCTATGTGCAAGTCGTTTGTATTTTCTCATAAGTGGTTGGTTTTCGACGATAATCAACATAGAGCCAAAATAAAAGCACCCTAATTGGGGCTTTTTAATTTTTTCTCGGTGAAGTAAGGTTAGATCGTTCGTTCTAAATCAAAAGTATGAAAGAAGTCTGAACTTATTTTAGACGTTTTGTGAAAGCGGCAGTTGAGTTTATGAAAACACTGTTTGGCTTTCCTTAGAATTCAAGCATAAAGGAATGCAGGTTTGTTATTTGTAAAAATGAAACATGTTTTAAAAATCACGCGGGCTGTATTCGCGATTTTTTATGAAGAATCATAAAATCTTTTAAGTAAAAGGGTTCAAAGTAGGCATGATTCTCAAATTGTTTGGCTCTGAATTTTTTAAAAGAGATCATTGGCATGACTATGGCGCTGGCCTGTATGTCGTTAATAAAACTGTGCCCCTTAAGTGTTGATAGTAAAGCTTGACCTTTCGGCATTCCGTCGCCGAAAAAAGCCATGTTTGAATAGTCGGCAAATTTTAAAATGGAAGTTTCATTCATAATTAAAGGTTCAACCGGCATTTTCAGTTTGAGATCATTGTCGTATACAGCTGTATAAACTTCCATACGGCGGGCATCAATCATGGGGCAATAAAAGGCTAGGCTGGGATTTTTTGCTTTCGCACTCAGAGCTATAATGTGAAGTGTGTCTATACCAATAAGCGGAATGTTTAAGGAATACGCCAAACCCTTAGCCGCACTAACCCCTATTCTTAGTCCGGTATACGAACCAGGACCTTTACTCACGGCCACGGCACTAATTTGATGCGATTGAACATTCGCCAGATTTAATACGTCATCAATAAAAAGGTGCAAATTCTCAGCATGCGTATAGCCATCGTCAATCTCACGGAAGGCCATTATTTCCTCGTTGTGCGAAATACACACCGAACAACGTGTGCCTGAAGTTTCAATGTTTAAAATATAACTCATAAATAATTCAATTCGGGAAAACAATTTACTTGCTTAAACCCATTGCAAAAGTAAAAGAAAATAGAATTATTTTTCGTTTTTATACAGATCTCCTTTTTTTACCACCTTTACCTTATTACCATCTTTCAGACTTTTTGAAACAGCCGAGTAGGGTCCGCAAACAATCACCTCGTTATCGCTGACTCCTTTGGTGATTTCGATATAATCATTGTCTTGAATGCCGGTTTCAACCTCAACCTGTTTCACCTTATCCTTATCAAGGGTAAATACATATTGTTTCACCTTTTCTTCCACTTTTTTTATCGCCTTATCTTCGTTGTCATTTTTCACCGTAATCCGACGATCTTCCTCAGGATTTTCATTTTTTGTGTCTAACGAATCTTTATGACGCGTGGTAACAGCCTGAATGGGGATAGAAATCACCTTCACCACCCGTTTGGTTTGAATGTCAACACTGGCGCTCATTCCGGGACGAAACGGGATTTGGTTTTTATCACTTACCAGATAGTCATAGCTTTCACGTAACATCCGGATCTTCACCACAAAATTTGTTACCTGATCGACCGAAATGCCAACCGCGTTAGATGAATTGGCTATTTCAGTCACAATGCCTTTAAATTTCTTATCCATGTAGGCATCCACCTCAATGAGGGCCGTATCGTTTTTATGCACTTTAATAATATCGTTTTCGTTCACTTCCACACTTACTTCCATTTCGTTGAGGTTAGCCAAACGCATAATCTCGGTGCCGGCCATGCCACTTACACCCACCACACGTTCGCCTTTTTCAACACTTAATTTAGAAACCGTTGCCTCTACCGGTGAATAGATATAGGTTTTTTCGAGATTGGTATTGGCTTCTTTTAATGAAGCTTCGCTGCTTTGAATGTTATATAAACCCGCGTTAACACCCGATTCAAGCGCGTTTACATTAGCTTTGGAACTCATGTACTGCGCTTTCGCCGCGTCAAATTCTTGCGGGGAAATAGCATTTTGATCAAGTAATTTCTTATTACGATTATAAATGGCTTCGGCGTTTTGTAAATTGGCCTTTGCCTGATCTAACTGGGCCTGAGCGGTTTTTAAGTTTGCTTTCGTTGTATTAACGGATGCATTTACCCGCTCAAAAGCACTCACGTAAAGGTCGGGACGGATACGACAAAGTAAAGCGCCTTTTTTAACCTGATCGCCTTCCTTTACCATCATTTCGGTAATTTCACCACTCACATCGCTGCTTATTTTTAATTCCGTTTCCGGTTGAATTTTACCGGTAGCCGATACTACTTCAATAATGGTCCTGATCTCTGCTTTTTCGGTGTATATTTCGGCAGGTTTATTTCCTTTCAAAACCTGAACAGCGATTAACGACCCAATAAGCAGGCTGCCAATAATTATAATCCAATAAATTCTTTTCATATATAGCTAATAGTGTTTTTTAAAGGTCATAGGGTATAGTCATATTATATCATCCGTGTTAGGAGTTGGAAACATAACTATTTCATTTGCTTTTTTTTTGCCGGATAGATTTGTTTGACTTGTTTCGTTATGTTAAAAACCAGCTCAATCCATCTAATGCCGAATTAAAAATAATTTAACCCAAATTTAGCCAATAAAAAATGTAATTGCCCAAAACCATGCGTATTTTTGACTAATTAGAATATGATTCTTACCACTTATAAAATAATTTATGACTTTAAATACAAATAAGAGCCCAAACAGTTTAATCCATGAAAGTTCGCCTTATTTATTGCAACATGCCTACAATCCGGTAAACTGGCTGCCATTTACTGACAAGGCATTTGAACAGGCTCGCAAAGAAAACAAACCTGTGTTGATTAGCATAGGTTACAGCGCCTGTCATTGGTGTCATGTGATGGAGCATGAAAGTTTTGAAGATCAGGCTGTGGCCGACTTGATGAACCAATCATTTATTAACATTAAGGTAGACAGAGAAGAACGCAGCGACGTGGACATGCTTTACATGCAGGCTGTTCAAATGATGACCGGACAAGGAGGTTGGCCATTAAATTGTTTTGTTTTGCCCGATGGTCGTCCCTTTTATGGCGGCACGTATTTTAGAAAAGAGCAGTGGATGAGTATACTTCAAAATTTGGCTGATGTTTATGAAAAAGATCCTGAAAAGGTAATGGAGTATGCCACTCAGCTTACTAACGGTATTAAGAAGGCCGAATTGATTACCACAAGAAACACAGGTGAAACGTCTGTCGACCGCTCCTTACTTCGGAATTCAGTTTCCAAATGGAAAGAACGCATGGATAATGAAGAAGGCGGACCGAACCGCTCTCCGAAATTCCCGCTTCCTTCTAATTATCAGTTTTTGTTGCGTTATGCCATGCTGGAAGAAGATTCGTTTTTACTGGAGCAAGTGAATACCACGCTTACCAAAATGGCTTTTGGTGGCATTAATGATCAGTTGCATGGTGGTTTTTCGCGCTACAGCACGGATATGATCTGGAAGGTGCCGCATTTTGAAAAAATGTTGTACGATAATTCGCAATTAGCCTCCTTGTATACAGAAGCCTTTTTACTCACTAAAAACGATTTGTACCGAGAAGTTGCCAATAGTATTCTTGATTTTGTGGAAGCCGAGTGGTACCATGCTGACGGCTATTTTTACTCGGCTTATGATGCCGATAGCGACGGGGAAGAAGGAAAGTATTATGTGTGGACCGAGAATGACCTGAAAGACCTACTGGGAGATGATTTTGAGCTATTTAGTAAATATTACGAAATAAACGCCAAAGGCTATTGGGAACATGGTAATTATATTTTAATGCGAAGTGAGAATTCTAGTAACCTACTAACGGAATTAGGACTGACGAAAGTAGAATTAACTTCCAAAATAAAGGCATGCAAGGCGGTCTTAATTCAGGAATCGAAATCGCGTTTAAAACCCGGACTCGACGATAAAACCATTACCTCGTGGAATGCGATGATGTGCACTGCTTATGCCAAGGCCTATCTGGCCATGGGAAATAAAAAGCATAAAACCATTGCCTTAAATTCGATGGCTTTTATGCTGCGTGAACTTTCACAAAAAGACGGAAAACTTTACCGTACTTTTAAAAACGGAAAATCAAAAATTGATGGCTTTCTGGAAGATTATGCTTTTGTGATTGAAGCTTTAATGGCAGTTTATCTGATCAGTCAAGATGAAGCCTATTTAATTCGGGCAAAGGAATTGTGTGAACTCAGTCTTGATTTGTTTCACAACGAAGAAAGTGATTTATTGTATTATACGGCTAAACATGCTTCGGTCCTTATAGCCCGCACAACGGAAACAAGTGACAATGTGGTACCGGCATCCAATTCACAAATGGCTTTGAATTTATTTCAACTTGGTCGATATTTTGATGATACGAGCTGGACCAGCCGCGCTGAGCGCATGTTGAGCAAAATAACCGAGGAAATGAAAAATTACGGGGCCGGTTACAGTAATTGGGCTTGTCTGGCACTCAATTTAACATTTCCAATGAAGGAAGTGGTTATTGTTGGTAACAATGTTGATGAAATTTTGGGTAAGCTCTATCAACATGGACGAACAAACACGATTTTCGCTGTAGCAGTAAAACCATCGGAATTACCTTTGGTAAAAGATCGTTTTGTTGCCAATGAAACTAAAATTTATGTCTGCGAAAATAATACCTGTCAACTTCCTGTTACTTCTGCTGAGGAAGCAATGGCCTACCTGCATTAAATTATTTGTATTGTTTTTTTTGATCTTACCTGGTGCGCTCACTGCTCAGGTTCTTCTGCCTACGCCAAAAACAGCCTTTGAACCACAGCATAATTTTAATCCTGCATTCATTAAAGCAAAAAGCATTAAAAAAATAAACCTTGAAATTTTGGATAAAAAAGATTTTGAAGTGGCCGTTGATAAAAGTCTTACCGAAATCTACGAATTTAATGTCGACGGAAATTTAACCCGTTACTATTATACCTCCATTATGAGAGCGCAGGACCGCTTAGTAAAGTCAGGAAAAGGAAAAACAAGTTATACCTCTGTTACCGAATATGTATACGACACCATAAGCACCAGTTATTTTTATGCGGGTAACAATGTTATTTTGAAACGGTATCATGATGGTTTAGGTTACTACGAAAGCCGCTACTACCGCTATGATAAGGATGGAAATCTTACTAAAGAACTCCGCTACAAGGAAACAAATAACAGTTTAGACCGCTCTGTATTTATTCTGGGTAATCAGGTACTTTTAAGTGAAGATAGTTTTCAATATCGGAAATATAAATCGGGGCAAATAAAATGCGTGTTTTTAAACAATGAAAATCGTCCATATAAAGAACGCATTACGAATATAGATAGTTTAGGTAGAGAAAAAACAGTGAATGAAAATTATACAGCTGCTTCCTGGATCATGCAGGAAGCGAAATTTGAATATGCCGGCAAACATCTGATCATGGCTCAGTTTACGGGTAATGCCAACAATACAGTGCAAATTAAAAACACCTACGAATATGATGCCATGAATGAATTGTATTCCGAAAAACAATATAAGAACGAGGTCTTGCTGAAAGAGATCAGTTACGTGACCAATAAAGCCGATAGTCTGTTAAGTTCAATGGTGGTGCGTGATCCGATAAATAAAAGTTTGAGAATAATAAAACTCCGCTACGATCAGGGTTTGCTAAGTAAGCGTAGCAATTAAACCAATTCTTTTTTTAGGGCCTTTTTTTTAAGAAATTTTCCCAAAGGTTTTTCCACAAATTTATAGAGCATCAAACTAAAACTTATTAAAACGCCTATTACCAGAAGTGGAAAAAAGGCGGAGTAGCTTCCGAAATATGCTGCATATCTGGTAATAAACACCATGCCAACATATTCATGAATAAGATAAAGCGAATAGGAGGCCACGCCAATGCTGGTCATAAACCGGTGATTCAGAAACGATAAGGCTTTAGGCCAAAAGAGCAGAAGCACAAAAGCCATAAAGATCATGACTAATATCAATCGTACTTTCCATTCATGGGCATCGTGAAGTAAACAGCCCATAATTAATGCAATGGCCCAATTGGTCCATTTTTTATGTTGATCGCTGAAATTTTGAAAAAATAACACCCCCAGTAAAAACCACAAACTAAATTGGCTATACGAAAAGATGGCCGAGAGTTTCACGAAATTCACTACAAAAAAACCATTTGCCGGAAGATCAAAGTGATTGGGCCCGGCAATGTTATGAATAAACTTATGGAGCAGATACAGTAAAAAAGTAATGACAAAAAAACGCGTGAAGAATTTTCGAGGGTTGATAAAGTAGATAACACTGGCTAATACATAAAACTGAATTTCGGGCCACAGCGACCAGTAGCTACCGTTGATGTAGGTGAGTTGAAGGTCATAACGACGAAAGAGGGTGTTAAACACCTCGGGATGAATGAAGGACAAACTCACCAAAAAGTTTTTGAATTCGTGGGTTCGTGCAAATAAGTTGGTGGTATCGAGCAGCGATACGAGGCTAAATGTAATGACCGAACAAATGAACATGGCCGGGAAAAGCCTGATGAAGCGCTTTTTCCAGAATTCGCCAAACCTAAAGGTGTTTTGTAAGGTGAAGGCAATCACAAAACCCGAGATCACAAAAAACAACTGTACCCCTAAATAACCGTAGTTAAAAAAATAAACCGAATTACCATAAGGATATAAATTGCTTGTATAGCGCGGTGGGGTCCAGCGTGTGTAATAATGGTAAAGCACTACCAGAATAATAGCAACAAATCGAAACCCGTCAAGAGTTTCGATTCGTTTACTGTTTAATAAATCTTTAGCCATTCAACTATTTCAGGCAATAAGTATTGCAGGGTGAATTCCCGACAATAAAAAATTAGTGATGGTGGTGACCACCCGGACCGTGCACGTGACCGTGGTCTAGTTCTTCTTGCGTAGCCTGACGAACGTCAAGTACTTCACCAATAAAATGTAATTCGTAACCGGCCAATGGGTGATTAAAATCCATTTCCACATCATTATCAGAAATGTTTATAACACGACCAACCAAAGGATTTCCTTCAGCGTCGGTCATTTCAAGATCTTGACCAATTTTTACACGAGCCTCGTCAAATTTCCCATCTACATCAAAAGCAGCACGGTCTATTTTAACGACGTATTCTTTTTCAAAATCGCCATAACCATTTTTTGAGCTGATTTTAAAATCGAACTTATCGCCTTTTTGTTTGCCGCTTAAGCTCGTTTCAAAATCCGGAAGTACACTTCCATAACCAAATAAAAACACAAATGGATGTTCTGTAGTGGTTTCTTCAATTAATTCTTCGGGTGCATTATTTTTGCTTGCAGTTAAGTAGTAATTAACAGAAACCGCTTTGTCTTCTGAAATTGTCATGTTTTAATTTTTTTTTGAAAGTAATTATTTTAATTTAACTGTTTGGTATTTTTTTCCAACAAATAAAGAAGTTTTTCCCGACTCAAATCAGACTTTATTTCACCGTGACTGGTAAAGGAAACAGCCCCGGTTTGCTCGCTCACGGTAATGGCAATGGCATCGGTGTTTTCGGTAATGCCAACCGCAGCACGGTGACGCATGCCATAGTGAGCCGGAAAATTCTCTTTTTCAGTTACCGGTAATATACATCGAGCCGCTACAATCCGATTATCATGAATAATCACCGCCCCATCATGTAAGGGCGAGTTTTTGTAAAAAATATTCTCTAACATCCTTGCACTTAATCCCGAATCAATCATTTCGCCGGTATCGATAAAAAACTTAAGGTCTGATTTTCGTGCAACAATAATAAGGGCTCCTGTTTTTGTTAAACTCATATTAAAACAAGCGTCTGTAACAGCTTCCAGATCGAGAATGATGCGTGAAGGTTCTGAAACCGAAGCATTGAATTTAAAAATGTTCTTCCAGTTTTTATTTCTAATAAATTCGTTGGAACCTATGTAAAGTAAAAATTTTCTGATTTCTTGCTGAAACACAATCATGATGGCAATTACCCCCACATTCACAAACTTGCCAATAATAGAACTCAGTAATTGCAGATCGAAGGCCTTAATAACAATGTAAACAAAGTAAATAAGGGCAAGGCCAATAAAAATGTTAATGGCTGAGGTCCCCTTAACAAGGTTATAAGCAAGATAAAGGATAATAGCCACCAACAAAATATCGATGGCATCGGTAATGCGAAAGGATAAAAAATTTATAAAGTTTAAAAACATTAAATAGTTTCGGTTTTTTGTTTGTTCATGTGTGCCTCATGCATTTGATGAACCAAGCCATCCGATAATCCTACCTGCGGTACAAATACTTTTTCGATGGCGGCATTTTTCATCACACTCAAAAATATTTTAGCAGCGGGAATAATTACATCGGCACGATCAGGCTTTAAATCCAAACGTTCGATACGTTCTTTATATGTATATGAGCACAACATTTCATAAATACCTTTTAATTTCTCGTAACTCAAATGTTTGGTTTCTTTTTTACCACTCATTTTAAAGATCTTATTAATATTACCGCCTGATCCAATAGCCGAAAGGGGGTGAATGCCAACTGTATTGCGTTTCAGCCAAGCTTTCATTTCTTCCCATTCATCCTTATCAATCTTATCTAATAACATCCTTACCGTTCCAACATTAAATGATTTGGCAGCAATCACTTTGTTGTCGTAATACAAAGTAAGTTCTGTACTGCCTCCGCCCACGTCTATGTATAAATAAGCGTATTTTGGATTCAGCAATTCTTCAATGTGATTCGAAAATACAAGTGCCGCTTCATTTTTTCCGTCAATAATTTCTACAGTTATACCGGCTTCGGCGTTAATGCGTTCAATAATCTGTAGTCCGTTACTGGCATCCCGCATGGCGCTGGTAGCAACCGCACGGTGACCTTCCACGCCATAGGCTTTTATAAGTTCCGCAAATCCTTTTAAGGCCGTAATTAAACGTGTGGCTTTTTGATCAGAAATCTTACCATGCAAAAAAACATCTTCCCCTAAACGTATTGGCATCCGAATTAATTCTTCTTTGCTGAAATGTGGTTTCCCATCAACCATGTAAACCCTGCAAAAGAGTAAACGCATGGCATTACTTCCTATATCAATTGCTGCAAAAACCATTAGCTATGAATTAAATGTTTTGTTTTTGGTGAACTTAAAAAAGCTTCATTCTCATTTTTAATGTAATTATAAATCTCATCCTGAACACGTACTTTTTTCTCACCCGGTTTCGCTTTTTTATAAAAATTTTCCTGCTTGCGATCTATAATACGCACCTTGGTGTTTCCTGAAAGTTGTATGTTTATAAAGTCTTTGAGTTGTTTGCGAATATCCTCGCTGTAAATAGGAACCGCTACTTCGCTACGGTTATCAAGGTTTCGGCTCATCCAGTCGGCCGAAGAAATATAAATTTTTTCATCACCGTCGTTATGGAAAATAAATACACGGGTATGTTCCAAATATTTATCTACAATACTGTAAGCAGTAATGTTGTCGCTCCAGCCCTCCATTTCTGTTACCAGCGAACAAGCCCCTCTCACAATGAGTGTGATCTTAACACCTGCTCTGCTTGCTTCATATAATTTGCCAATCATTTCCTTATCAACCAAACTGTTCATTTTTAAGGTTATCTCGGCGTGTTTTTTCTTTTTAGCAAATTGAATTTCTTTATTGATTAGGCCTATAAAATCCTTACGCATAAAGAATGGCGCTACGAGCAGATGTTTGAAACTCTGAACTTTAAAATTGTTTTCGTAAAATTCAAAAATCTTGTTGAGGTCGGCAGCAATTTCTTTGTTTGCCGTGAGTAAGGAAAAATCTGTATAAATCTTTGAGGTCTTTTCGTTAAAGTTTCCGGTACCAATGTGGGCGTAATGCACTTCTTTGCCATTCTCACGGGTAGTTACCACAAAAAGTTTTGAATGCACTTTTAATCCGGGCACGCCAAAAATCACACGGGCGCCTTCTTCTTGCATTTTATTGGCCCAGTATATATTATTCTCTTCATCAAATCGCGCCTGCAGCTCTACCAGAACCGTTACCTTCTTGCCGTTTTTAACAGCATTAATTAAAGCATTGGCAATTTTAGACGAATCGGCCATGCGATAAAGTGTAATCTTTATACTCTCAACTAGTGGATCTAATGAAGCCTCACGCAACAAATCGATAATATGATTATAGGTATGATACGGATAGTGTAATAAAATATCTTTTTGTTTAATGGCTTTTAAAGTGGTAAACGGGTTGTTTGCCAAGTCCTTGTGAAGCAAGGGTACAGGGTGATTGTAAGTGAGTTCTTTTTCGCCCAAATCAGGAAAATCGATAAAGTTTTTAAAGTTGTGATAACGCCCACCCGGAATGGCATTGTCTTTTTTAGCCATGCCCAATTTCTTCATTATGTATTTGAGCATATCTTCCGACATGGCTGCATCGTACACAAAACGCACAGGTAGACCCTGTTTACGGGCCTTCACGCTTTTGGAAATTTTTTCAATTAAACTTTTACTCACATCATTATCCATCTCTAACTCCGCATCACGGGTTAGTTTAATGTTATAACATTCAACTGTTCGGTAACCAAAAACTTCAAAAATACGATCGGTGTTAAATCGAATAACATCATCCACCAACATGATATAATGTTTGCGCCCGTGTTGAGGCAAAACCACAAAACGTGAAATGGATCGTGAAGGAATTTCAATAAGGGCGTATTTGCTTTTTTTATTCTGAATAATGGATTCCAAACGCAAATACATGTAACTCACCTTATCCTTCATATAAGGAAAAGGTTTACTATCATCAATCATCACCGGAAAAAGATTCGATACGAGCTCGTTTCCAAAATATTCGGTCACATAAATACGTTGTGTTGGTGTTAATTGTTTTTCGTTGATGATGAATACATTTTTTGCAGCCAATTCTAAAAGTAATTCCTGATAAATGGATTCAAATTTATTTTGCTGCTCAATAACTTTACGCTGCAAACGCACCAGTAAATCTTTTGGGTCTTCGCCATAAACGGCCAAAGCTTTTTTACCTAATTTAGCTAAACGCTTCACGGTTGCCACACGTACACGATAAAACTCATCACGGTTGTTGCTAAAAATTCCTAAAAATTTTAAGCGTTCAATTAATGGGGTTGTTTTATCAGAGGCCTCTTGCAACACACGTTCGTTAAAGGATAACCAACTTATTTCACGGTTTATATAGGGGAATTCTTTGCTTTTCATTTTTTAATTCAAGAAAATTTAATTCGGATTTTTGTAATTTTTAGGGTACTGGTAATAATTTAATTTTCCTTTTCCCGGCTCAAGGTCAACCCATTTTTTGGCATCAAACGTTATTGAAATAAGTGCACAAGTTGGCACATTATCAAAAAAAAGATCGGGTGTTAAATTATTCGTAAGCTCGGTAATACCTGGATTATGACCGGCTAAAAGCAGTGTTTGTACTTTATTGTTTTGTTGTTGAATAACTGAAATCAGATTTTTTACAGAGCTCTCATAAATACTTTCCTCTAATTGAAAGCTTGTTTGATTCAACTCCAGTGTTCTTAAAAAAATGAGGGCTGTATTCATTGCCCTGGTTGCGGTACTCGATAAAATAAGGTCTGGCAGGGCTTTGGTGTTTTTATACCATTCACTTAATACATAGGCATCAAGGTATCCTCTATCATTTAATGGACGATCAATGTCTTTTAGGAATTCACCGCCCCAATCACTCTTGGCATGTCTTAGTAAAATAAGTTCTTTCATTAATACTACTTGTTTTTCTTTTCCTGAAATAGTGAGTTTATTTTTACAAATTTGGTGAACGTGATAAACGGTTAAAAAAACAATTCAAATTAAACTACTTTAAGTGATAAATTTACACAAAACAACTAGTTATTATGAGTAATAATTCAACAATTCAATGCCCAAATTGTAAACATGAATTTCCTATCGAAAATGCCCTCTCACAAAAGATTGAAGATGACATCAGGGGGAAATATCTGAAACGCTACAACGAAGATAAATTACGTTTAGAGGCCGAGAAAACTCAACTGGCAAAGGATTCGGAGCAATTGAAGTTACAGGCAGAGAATCAGGAAAAAATTCTGGCCGATAAATTACGCCTTGCTAAAAGTCAATTGCAGGAAGATGCGATTAAAAATGCCGCCGTGGAAATGCAAAGTCAAATGGATATGCTTAACAAGGAATTAACTGACAAATCTCAGAAATTAAAAGAAAGTCAGCTTAAAGAACTGGAACTCATGCAGAAGGAAAAACAAATTAAAGAACGTGAGGAAAGTTTAAAGCTGGATATGGAGAAACAAATGCTCGAACGACAAAAAGAAATTGAGGATCGGGTTAAAAAGATGGAAAGTGAACGCTCGGATCTTAAAATAAAGGAATTGGAGAAAAAGCTCGCCGATCAGGTTGAATTGGCCGAAACCATGCGCCGCAAAGCCGAGCAAGGTAGTATGCAATTGCAGGGTGAAGTGATGGAACTGGCTTTGGAAGAGTTATTAAGAGCCCAGTTTCCATTTGATGCCATTGTGGAAGTGGCCAAAGGGACTAAGGGTGCCGATTGTGTGCAACATGTTAAAAACAGTTTAGGGCAAGATTGTGGTAAAATTATTTATGAAAGTAAACGTACCAAAGCCTTTACCAACGAATGGATCGAAAAACTAAAAACCGATATGAGGGCTCAAAATGCCGATATTGCTGTAATTGTTAGCGAAGTGTTGCCTAAAGACATGGAAGCTTTTGGTTCTAAGGATGGCGTGTGGATTTGCCGCTTTTCAGACGTGAAAGCACTGGCTTTTATATTACGCGACTCGCTCATCAAAATAAACACGGCCCTCGTTAGTCAAGAAAACAAAGGTGATAAAATGCAAATGCTTTACAATTACTTAACCGGTAATGAGTTCCGACAAAATATTGAGGCGGTTATGGAAGGCTTTTTGGATTTGAAAACAGGTATTACCCGCGAAAAACTTCAAATGGAGAAGATTTGGAAGGAACGTGAAAAACAACTGGATAAGGTGCTCCTCAATACCACCCAGTTTTACGGCTCTATTAAAGGTATTGCCGGTAATGCGGTTGGGGACCTTAAAATACTGGAATAAGTTTTTTCTTTTTTTAGGAAACATCCCCCTTACTAATTTGAAACAAAATACGTACATTTAGTGTCCTTGACCTGCCCCTGTGTTTAAACGAATCAGTTTATATTTTTTCTTTTTGATAACGGTCCTTGCAAAGGCTCAGTTTAATTATGGACATCAAATGGATTTTGGTAAAAACCGAATCCAATACAAAGATTTTGTTTGGACCTATTTTGATTACGAACGTTTTCGTGTATACTCTTATCAAGGCGGAAATGAAATAGCCAAATACGTTTCGGTAACCGTTCAAAAACAATTAGCCATACTCGAAAAACGCCTCGATTTTCAGATGGAAGATAAGGTCAATATTTTGGTGTATAATAACCAAAGTGATTTTAAGCAAAGTAATTTGGGTTTGAGTAGCGACGAACAAACCAACATTGGCGGTGTTACCCACATTATTAATGATAAAGTGAATTTATTTTTTAATGGTTCTCATGCCGAACTCGATCAACAAATTCGCGCAGCTTTAGCTGAATTAATGATAAACAAATACTTGTATGGTGGCAATGCGCGTGAAATGGTAAGAAACTCAACCTTACTTAATTTGCCCGAATGGTATACCCAAGGTTTAATCAAATATTTATCTGAAGGCTGGACCAGTTATAACGATAACTGTATGTATGATGATCTTAAGAATGATAATTTCAGTTCGTTTAATCGCTTAACAGGCAGGCAGGCAGATCAGGCCGGACACGCCATTTGGTATTACATCACGTCTACGTTTGGTGAAAACATGATCCCAACCTTACTTTATATGACTAAGGTTTCACGAAGTCCTGAGAATGCATTTATTTACACACTGGGCGTAACCTTACCAAATCTTATTTACGACCTAACCGAGCAATATCACCGCCAATTGTATATGCTCCGCGATTCTTCGCGTGTTTCTCCAATCAACAATAATTCGGTGCTTTCAAAATACAAATCCACGCGTCGGTATTATCAATTAAAAATTAGTCCCGATGCCAAACAAGTGGTATACGCCCGCACTCAATTGGGTCAGTTACGCGTGTATTTAAAAACACGTGATGGCAATAAAGAACGGAGGATTTTAAAACTTGGGCCAAAAGTTGAGCAGCTTGACGATTTTAATTATCCTTTATTAGCTTGGCATCCGAGTGGTAAGATCATAGCCATGATTTACATGCAAAAAGATCAGCTGGTGCTTCACACACTTAATCTCGAAAACAATGAAGTTGTAAAACGTAATTTACCAAGTTTTGAAAAAGTGACTAGTTTTTCCTTTAATAATGACGGTAAAAAAATCGCCATGAGTGCAGTTAAAAGAGGAAAAGGGCAGAGCGATATTTTTGTATTTAGTTTAAATTCAAGTGCCATCGAACAATTAACCAACGATATTTGGGACGATAAAGATCCGGTGTTTATACGCAATTCAAAACAAATTGTATTTGGAAGTAACCGCTTAAGTGACACGATTCGTGCAGGTGATGACGCAAGTTATTTTCAGAAAATAAACCGGAATTGTGATTTGTTTATAGCTCCCTATCCTTTTACCTCTAAGGTTTTGGTGCGTGTTAATAAAACCCCCGACGTTAATGAAATGCAGCCACAGGCATACACCACAGATTTTATAACTTATCTCAGTGATTACAATGGCATTTACAACCGTTTTATTGCCGAATTCGATAGTGCCATTTCTTTTGTAGATACCACCGAACATTTCCGTTATTTTTTTAAATCCAAACCGGTGTCTAATTACGATCGTAATATTTTAGAACACAACATTAATCCAACTGCCAGTCATGTAGCTGAAGTTATTTATGCCAATGCCAACGATATGTTATTGGTTACACCTTTACCGAAATTAAATGAAGTGAATTTAGCAACGCCACGTAATACGTGGACCCGCACTTACATCAGTCCGGCGGTTATTGATCCTTCAACGTATAAGGACGCTAAATCATTAGAGAATGGTACGCCTCAAAAAACGGAACTTCAATCGAATTCAAACAAAGGCATTGATTTTGAAAATTACACCTTTGAGAATGAAAAAAATAAAACCAAAGCGGTTGAAAAAACGGCTGCGGAAAACCGAGATAGTATAAAAAAGTCGAATTCCAATCAGTTTAAATTCCCAATTCAACGCAATTATTACACCTCGTTTTATACCGATAATGTGGTTACCCAATTTGACAATTCCTTTCTTGCTAATAATTATCAGGTGTTTTCGGGTGGCGGATCACCAATTTACTTAAATCCCGGCTTTAATTTTCTAACCAAAGTTTCGGTGAGTGATTTGTTTGAAGATCAACGAATCACAGGCGGTTTCAGAATTAATCCTTCACTTGATAATGAGTTTATGCTGGCATGGGAACAACGTAAACGTTTGTTTGACCATCAAATTATTGCCGATCGCCAAACCTTTGCCAATGTGCCGGTGCAGCCTGATTTGGTTTATAATCTTTTTGCGAAAGTAACTACAAGCACCGTAAAGTATGCCATCAAATATCCGTTTAGTCCGGTTGCTTCAGTTCGACTTTCCTTTTTGTACCGAAACGATCGTTACACAATGCTTTCAAATGGCGACCTGCCTTTGATTACAAAACCGGCTTATCAAAATTTAGGCGGTGTACGTTTTGAGTATGTTTTTGATAATACCCGCAAGGTTATGCTTAATATTCTCAATGGCTTTAGAGCAAAGGTGTGGACAGAATATTGGCAGTATACCGATAATAAGCAAAGAAATTTATTTACATCCGGGTTTGACCTTCGTCATTATCAAAAAGTACACCGTCAAATTACCTGGTGTAACCGTTTGGCTGGCGGCAATTCATTAGGGAGTGATCGTTTGTTGTTTTATATGGGAGGTGTAGACAATTGGTTGAATCCGAAGTTTAATAACAATGTAAACATTGTTAATCCCGATCAGTATGGCTTTCAAACCTTAGCTACCAATATGCGTGGCTTTTCACAAAACATTCGTAATGGAAATAATTTTGTGTTATTTAATTCCGAATTAAGAATTCCCATTGTCCGTTACTTTTTAGACCATCCTGCCAAGTCTGATTTTATGAATAATTTACAAGTCATAGGTTTTACCGATGTGGGCATGGCTTGGTATGGTCCTAATCCATTAAGTTCTAATAACACCGAGAATGTAAAAACATTTTTACTAAACGATCCGCAGTTGGGTACAGGAGGCACAGGGGTTGTAATTACCGTTATTGATAATAAAAACCCGCTCGTTGGTGCCATGGGATTTGGTTTCCGTACACGCATGCTGGGTTATTTTGTCCGTCTCGATTTTGGTTGGGGCATCGATAATTGGGTAGTTCAAAAAAAGGTCGTAGGTTTATCACTCACAACAGATTTTTAATATGACATTTATCGAGATTCTCATACTGCTTGGCATTGGTTTATTTGCCGGCTTTTTAAGCGGTTTAATTGGTATTGGCGGCGGTATCGTTATTGTGCCCGTGCTGGTTTATTTTTTTGCCATGAATCAAAAAACCGCCCAAGGCACCACCTTGTTTATGTTCTTATTACCCATTGGCATTTTGGGCGTGTTTAATTATCACAAAGCAGGTCATGTTGATTTTAAAACTGCAGCAATCATGGCCATTACCTTTATGATTGGGAGTTATTACGGCAGTAGTGCCGCCATTAATCTCGATACCAAAGTGGTGAAACAAATTTTCGCTGTAGCCATCATACTCATTGGAATTAAAATGTTTTTCGGAAAATAATGCCACTCATTAAAAAAATAAAAGAACGTGCCGCGCATTATGATGCTTACTTGCGCAGTATCAGAAGGCATTTACACCAACATCCCGAGCTTTCTTTTGAAGAATATAAAACATCCGAATTTATTCAGAAAAAATTAGCGGAGGCAGGGATTCCTTTTACAAATGGGCATGTAAAAACAGGTATTGTGGCTTTGATCAAAGGAAAAAATCCGGATAAAAAAATAATTCTTCTTCGTGCCGATATGGATGCTTTGCCCATTGAAGAAAAAAACGAAACGAGTTATCGTTCCCAAAATAAGGGCGTCATGCATGCCTGCGGTCACGATGCACACAGCTCCTGCGCACTAGGAGCAGCTTTTATTTTAAACGATCTTAAAAATGATTTTGAAGGAACGGTGAAAATCATGTTTCAACCGGGCGAAGAAGTATTGCCAGGTGGTGCCAGCTTAATGATTGAAGATGGCGTACTCGAAAATCCAAAAGTGGAAAAGGCTATTGCACTTCACGTTTTTCCAAGTATGGAAATGGGCAAACTCGGTTTTAGATCGGGCATGTACATGGCCAGCACCGACGAATTGTATCTTAGCGTACACGGTAAAGGCGGTCACGCTGCCATGCCGGCCGATTATGTTAATCCATTAATTATTGCTGCTGAAATTCTCCTGAAAATAAATTCCCAATTCAATAACCCAGACTTTCTAAAACAACAAGGAGCCGAAGGAATTCCCACGGTGGTGGCCTTTGGTAAAATTGAAGGCAAAGGCGCTACCAACGTCATTCCCGATGTCGTAGAAATTGCCGGCACCTTCCGCACCATGGATGAAGCTTGGCGAAGCAAAGCACATAGTCTTTTACAGCAATTGGTAGAAGAAATTTCCGACAAATACGGCATAGCTTCAGTCATCAGAATTGAAAAAGGTTATCCGTTTTTAGTAAACGATGAAGCCTTTACTGAATCGTGTACAAAGGCCGCTAAAAATTATTTAGGCGAACAGCAGGTAGAAGACTTACCCTTACGCATGACCGCCGAAGACTTTGCATTCATCTCACAAAAAGTACCCAGCTGCTTTTTTAGATTAGGAACCGGTAATATAGCACAAGGCATTGGTTCAGGCGTGCATACCCCAACCTTTGATATCGACGAAAGAGCACTTGAAATAGGTGCCGGTATTTTGGCTTATCTCACAATCACGGAGCTCAACACCTGATTCATTTATTCTTCCACATTTTCTCGTTAATGTTTACGTTACGAAGAACAAAAATGCATATCCGTATGCCTCACTGAAGCGCATTTCCAACACAATTTACTATCTTTAAAATCGTTATTGTATGGTGTATTTGCGGCATGTAGCACTTCTGTGTATTCTATCTTTTATGATCATAAAAGTGAGTGGCCAGCGCATGAACCCAAACCAAATCAAGGTTTTCAAAACGATAGGCGATACCATTCATCTAGATAGTCTGAGTCTGGTTGAAGGTAGCATTCACTATAAACTATTTCCTGAAAGTGATTCCGCAAACCAACCATTAATCGACTATAAACGCCACGCTCTTATTTTTAAAGGCAAAAGGCCCGATAGTATTCAGGTAAAGTACCAACGCTTTCCTTTTAACTTCGAAAGAAACTACTTTCACAAAGACCCCAACGATTTGTATACCGATATTACACGACGCAAAAATCCTTTCACTATTAATTACAACGATCGCAACAAAGAAGATCTGTTTCAAAATGATGGTCTCACTAAAAACGGAAATATTAGCCGTGGAATCTCTTTCGGAAATAATCAGGACGTGGTGGTGAATTCTAATTTAAATTTACAGGTCAACGGTAAACTTACTCCTGAAATAGACATGGTGATGGCTGCCACCGATAATAACATTCCCTTTCAAGCCGATGGCACAACAGCACAATTACAAGAGTTTGATAAGGTGTTTATTCAACTAAGCAATGCTAGCACAAAAATGGTTGTTGGTGATTACCAATTGTCTCGTCCGCAAAATTCCTACTTCATGAATTTTTACAAAAGGGCGCAAGGACTTTATCTGGAGAACAGTTACCATGATAGTTCAGCAAAAAAGCCAATCACATTTAAAACATCAGTTTCCGGTGCCGTGTCAAGGGGTAAATTTTCACGTCAAGTTTTTTTCGGTGTTGAAAGCAATCAGGGACCATACCGTTTGAAGGGCGCTAATAATGAGCCCTTTATTATTATTTTAAGTGGTACCGAAAAAATTTATATTGATGGAAAATTATTGCAGAGGGGACAAGAAAACGATTACATCATCGATTACAATACCGGTGAAATTACATTCACTGCGCGGCAGCTCATTACTAAAGACAAGCGGATTGTTGCAGAGTTCCAATACGCCGAAAGAAATTACGCCCGCTCATTATTTTTCTTTGGGGAAGAAGCGAGTACAAAAAAATCGAAATTTTATTTGAATTTTTATAGCGAACAGGACAATAAAAATCGCTCCTTGCAACAAACCCTTTCTCAACCACAAAAAAATGTGCTTATAGATGCTGGTGATGACGTCACTAAGGCTGTGTATTCAGGTGCCGATTCAACAAAGCCTTTTAATGGAAATGATGTGTTTTATTTAAAGCGCGATACCGTTGTTGCTCCGTATTTGTATAAGGATGTTTATGTGTATTCTACTAATCCGAATTTGGCCAAATGGGGTTTGAAGTTTAGTATAGTTGGACCAGGTAAAGGAAATTATAATCAGGTGAGTACCGATGCAAATGGCAAAGTATTTGTTTGGGTTGCACCAAAAGGAGACACTTTGCAAGGAAGCTATGAGCCGGTAGTGCCTTTGGTAACCCCCAAACAAAACCAAATGCTTACTGCAGGTTTTACCCATTCTTTAACTGAAAACAATTCCATTGCAGTAGAAGGCGTTTATACAAAAAATAATTTGAATGCCTTTAGTTCCAAAGATAAAGGGAATGATGAGGGGAGTGGTGTAAAGTTTATCAGCAGAAACCAAAAGGTAATCAAAACCGATTCCTTAAAACGTGAAACAAAATTACAGTACAATGTCAATTATGAATTTGTACAAAAAAACTTCAATCAGGTAGAACGTTTCAGAAGCATAGAGTTTGACCGCGACTGGAACCGACCACTGACCAGCGTTTTATTGAATGATCAGCATATTGCCAGCGCTGAAATAGGCATTAGCAAAGGCGCAAATTATGGATTAGGATATGTGCTCAATTCCTTTAATGAAGGCAATGATTATCAAGGAATCCGACACAATGTAAATGGTATTTACAAAACGAAAATGGTGGAAGCTTCTTACAATGGCGCTTACCTTACTACCAATGATCAGTTAACGAGTCAGAATACCGGATTCTATCGACATAAAACTTTGCTGACCAAACGCGTTGATAATTTAAAATTTTCTTATTCAGACGTGTTTGAAAATAATCAGTTTAGAAATGCACTGAAAAACGATCTCCTTCCAAAGGCTTATCAGTTCTGGGAATGGGAGGGAAGTATTTCAAATGCCGATAGCTCCAAAAATAAAGTCAAAGTATTTTACCGCGAACGGCGAGATAAATTAGCTTATAAGAATGTTTCTACACCCGGCATTTTATCACTCCGCGACAGTACTTTCGCCACCAACATTGGTCTCCAGGCCTCCGTGTATTCCATTAAAAACAATCCCATTACTTTGTTAGTGACTTACCGTAAATTAGAATTAAGAAACGTGGTGGGTTCTTCGCTAAAGCCTGATAATACTTTATTAAATCGTTTGGAGTACAATCCGCGTTATTTTAAAGGACTGATCAGCTCAAGTATTTTTTATGAAACCGGTTATGGTTTGGAAAACAAACGTGAGTTCTACTATCTGGAAGTGGCGCCGGGACAAGGACAATACGCCTGGCTTGATTTTAACGGCAATGGATTAAAAGAGCTCAACGAATTTGTGGTGTCACAATTCAGTGATCAGGCGCGCTATATTCCCATTTATACACCAACCAATCAATATGTAAAAGTTTTACAAAATCAACTCAGTGTTTCACTCAACATCCGTCCTTCTTCTTTATTAAAAAGTCCGAAACACACATGGGAAAAATTCCTGAACCGCTGGGTGCTGCAAACAGCCTCACGTTTTGATCATAAAATCAGTAATCAAACAGTAAAAACTGCCAACTACAATCCATTTGTCCAGGTTGCCGATAGTTCACTATTAGCAAGCAATACAAATCTTCGACAAAGTGTCTTTTTTAATCAGACTTCCGCTGTGTTTGGAGCCGATTATACCTTCATCCAAAATCAATCCAAACAACTACTTACCTATGGTATTGAAGAAAGAACTTTAAAATCGCAGGAAGTAAAATGGCGTTTTAATTTTTTCAAAGCCTGGTCTATTAATAGCGATAATACCATGAGCGAAAAAGGAAATAATTCTAAATTTTTTCCGATTAAAAATTTTCACATCAAGGCTTATGAAACCGAACAAAAACTTATTTACCAACCGAATACTGTATTTCGTATTTCGGGTATTGCCAAATATACCGATAAGCGCAACATTGCGCCGGGGGCTTCACAGGCGGCCATCTTAAAAAATGTAGCCATCGAATTAAAATACAATCAAACCGAAAAAGGAAGTTTAACAGGACGCTTGGACCTTATTCGTATTTCATATAACGATCCCGAAAGCTCCAGCATCTCCTATGAAATGTTGAACGGATTAAGCGCCGGGGATAACTTTACATGGGAACTTAACTACCAGCGAAATCTGAATAGTAATATTCAAATCAGCATTAATTATAATGGCAGGAAAACACCTAACTCAACTACCGTGCATTTAGGTGGAGCACAGATCAGGGCTTTCTTCTAGAAATGGTACTTTAACCACTGAGTCCGATTGCTATCGAACACTAAGATCACTGAGGGGCACTAAGCAGTCGTGCCTCAAAAAGTCGGATTGAAATTCAGCTATATGTCCAGAGTTTTTTTAAGGTGTTCAGTTTGACGGGCGCTGCCTTTTTGACCTTTTGCAGAGATAGCTGCTGGACAGGCCCACATCAATGGGTTTGAGCGTTTAGAAAAATGGCCTGGCCAGGCTTGGTTTTCTTTCGCGGCATCTTCCTCGCGAAAGAAAAATCTCCTACAAAAGGTCAAAAGCGTTTTGGATACTTTTGCGCGTCAAAAGTATCAGAAATAAATGCCGGATTTTCAAACGGTTTGTGTTTTCTAAGCATTAAAAAACACCCATTCATCAACGGAAGGAAAGTGAAATGAGACATTCAGAAAATTCAAAGCTCGACTAAGTAACTACAACTGCTCAATGAGGACTGAGGAAAATTAAATCTCCCCCAACACCGTTTGTGAGCCTTTTACTACATCACCAATCTTCACATTTAGTTTTGTTCCAATTGGTAAAAAAAGATCCACGCGAGAACCAAACTTAATAAAACCCATTTGTCCGCATTGCTCAGCAACATCGCCTTCTTTGCAATACCACACAATGCGGCGTGCCAAAGCTCCGGCAATTTGTCTGAATAAAATTTCGGTTCCTTTTTTATGTTTCACTACTACTGTAGTTCGTTCATTATCGGTGCTGCTCTTAGGTTCCCAGGCGGCTAAAAATTTTCCGGGATGATATTTGAAAAAACTTACTGTTCCAGCAATGGGGTAACGGTTAATGTGCACATTAATCGGACTCATAAAAATGCTCACCTGTAAACGTTTATCCTTAAAATACTCGTTTTCGGTGGTTTCTTCAATAACTACAACTTTGCCATCGGCCGGCGCAATAATTAAATTTTCGCCGGTGGTAAAAGTGCGGGTAGGGTCCCTGAAAAATTGAACAATCACTATGGTTAAAAACGCACTTAACACATAGGCAAACCAATGGGCAATGGCCTGATCAGGGAAAAAGTGGCGGGCAATAAATATAATGATGGCGCTAAAAACAAGTACAAGTATCAAACTTGGCCAACCTTCTTTGTGAAATTTCATGTTTTAAATAATTTGTTCAAATATAACAGAATTGCATAAACTTTAAACCTTATTTATTTAGCATTTTTTTCCTAAGATGTATCGCCACACTTCGTTAAAACTGATAAAAATTAGCCCTAAATACTTGGTGATTGGCACAGCTTTCCTAAATTTGTGCTCGAATTTTAAAAAATTAAAAAGCCTTAACAATGAGCAAAATTAAAGTAGCCAATCCCGTTGTCGAATTAGACGGTGATGAAATGACCCGTATTATCTGGAAATTCATTAAAGACAAATTAATTCTTCCTTACCTCGATCTGGATATTAAATATTACGATCTGGGTATCGAACATCGCGACGCTACTAATGATCAGGTGACTGTTGATTCGGCCGAAGCCATTAAAAAATATCAGGTAGGTATTAAATGCGCTACCATCACGCCTGACGAAGCGCGTGTGAAAGAATTTAATCTTAAACAAATGTGGAAATCACCAAACGGAACCATTCGCAATATTTTAGATGGTACTGTTTTTCGTGAACCAATTGTTTGCAGCAATGTGCCTCGTCTGGTTACCAACTGGACAGCCCCTATCATTGTTGGACGTCACGCGTTTGGCGATCAGTATAAGGCTACTGATTTTGTAGTGCCGGGTAAAGGAAAACTCACCATGAAATTTGAAGGTGAAGATGGAAAAATCATCGAGCATGAAGTTTACAAATTTAATGGACCAGGCGTTGCCATGGGCATGTACAATGTAGATGAATCTATTCGTGGTTTTGCGCAATCGTGTTTTAACATGGCTCTGACTAAAAAATGGCCATTATACTTATCTACTAAAAATACCATCCTTAAAAAATACGATGGTCGTTTTAAAGATATTTTTGAAGAAGTGTATCAAGCTGATTATAAATCGAAATTCGAAGCAGCCGGAATCGTTTACGAACACCGCCTTATCGACGACATGGTAGCTTCAGCGCTTAAATGGAATGGTAACTTTGTTTGGGCTTGTAAAAATTACGATGGAGACGTACAGTCTGATACCGTTGCTCAAGGCTTTGGTTCATTGGGTTTAATGACTTCGGTGTTAATTACGCCGGACGGTAAAACAATGGAAGCAGAAGCTGCGCATGGTACAGTTACTCGTCACTACCGCGATCACCAGGCCGGTAAACCAACTTCAACTAATCCAATTGCATCTATTTTTGCATGGACCCGTGGTTTGGAATTCCGTGGTAAATTAGATGGGAATGCTGAATTGGTTAATTTTTGCCAGACTTTAGAAAAAGTGTGTGTGGAAACCGTTGAAAGCGGTAAAATGACTAAGGATTTAGCGGTGTGTGCTTTTGGAAATAAAGTAAAACATGGCGAACATTATTTATATACCGAAGAATTTTTAGAAGCTTTAAATGGCAATTTAAAACAGGCCTTAGGGAAATAATTCATAATGAGTACTTCTAAAACCCCGGCCTTAGTCGGGGTTTTTTATTTTATACCTGCTTTGTAATCTCATGAAATGAATCGCTTGTTCGGCTAGTGCTAACTGTTAATAAACACTTATAGTCTGGCTGTCATAGCAGTTAAAAGCTCCCTATCTTTAACTATATCTCGATATATGTCAAAAAATAAAAAACCACAACGCTACCTCTTCGAAGAAGTTCTTGACTTCTTAAAACATAACGACTCCAAAGCATTTAATTACAAGCAACTGGGCGCTGCCATGGAAATCAACAACGATGGTGAACGCCTACAACTCATTGAAGCCCTCGAGGCCCTTAAAAAACAAGGTTTCGTCATCGAAAAAGAAACCGGTAAATACCAAATTAAAGAATCGAAACAATACGTTACCGGCACGATCGATTTTACAACACAAGCCACCGCATTTGTTGTATTCAGCGAAACTGAAGATGATATTTTTATTCCTGCCAAACGTTCTAAAGATGCTTTGCAGGGCGATCTGGTTAAAGTATTTCTTTTCCCGAAACGCAGCAGTGGTCGCCGCAAAGAAGGTGAAGTGGTTGAAGTAATCAAACGTGCCAAAACCGATTTTGTGGGAACCATCAAGATCACACCAAAATTCGCATTTGTAATTCCCGATAGTCATAAAATCCATGTCGATTTTTTTATCCGGAGCAGTGATATAAAAGGAGCATTGGATGGGCAAAAAGTTTTGATCAAATTAAAAGAATGGAAAGCCGGTGAACAAAATCCAACAGGCGCCGTTGTTGAAGTATTCGGATTCCCGGGTCAGCATAAAACCGAAATGAACGCCATCATGGCCGAATACGGACTGCCTGAGCATTTTCCCGATGCTGTGGAATATGAAGCGAAAAAAATCCTGGTTCAGATCACCGAATCTGAAATTTCTAAACGCCGCGATTTCCGTCGCATCACTACCTTCACCATCGATCCGGTGGATGCTAAAGATTTTGATGACGCACTTTCTATTGAAAAATTAAATACCGGACTTTGGGAAATTGGAGTGCACATTGCCGATGTGACCCATTATTTAAAAACAGGCACCATTCTCGATAAAGAGGCTGTTGACCGTGCAACCTCTGTGTATCTAGTTGATCGTGTAATTCCCATGTTACCCGAAGTACTCAGTAATTTTGTTTGTTCACTTCGTCCCAATGAAGAAAAATTATGTTTTAGCGCCGTTTTTCAGTTAGATGAAGAAGGTCAGATCCATAACGAGTGGTTTGGTAAAACCATTATCAACAGCGATCGTCGTTTTACCTATGAAGAGGTGCAAACCATCATTGAAACCAAAGCAGGGGATTATTTAAATGAGATTCTGGTACTCGATAAACTCGCTAAAAAATTACGCGATGAACGCACCAAAAAAGGCTCCATCTTTTTTGATAAAGCAGAAGTGAAGTTTCATTTGGATGAAGAAGGTAATCCGGTTTCTGTGTTCTTTAAAACACAAAAAGATGCGCATAAACTAATTGAAGATTTTATGTTACTGGCTAACAGAAAAGTGGCTGAATTTGTGGGTGGCGGAAAAGCAGGGGAACAACAAAATAAAAACAACGCCAAGAATAATAAAAAACAAGATCCTAAAAATGTGTGCGTTTACCGTGTTCACGATGTGCCAAGCGACGAAAAAATGCAGGAACTCAGCGGTTTCGCAGCGCGTTTTGGGTATCAGATGAATATTGGAAACAAACAAAATATAGCTCAATCCATTAATAAATTATTAATCGATGTGAAAAATAAAAAAGAACAAAGCATGATTGAATTGCTTGCTGTTCGTAGCATGCCTAAAGCCATTTACACCACTAAAAATGTTGGCCACTATGGTTTAGGTTTTGATTTTTATACGCATTTTACTTCTCCCATTCGTCGCTACCCGGATGTGTTGGTGCACCGACTTTTAGAAGCCAAACTGGCTCATAAAATTTATTCCAACGAAGATGAATTGGAGTTTTTATGTAAACACAGCAGCGACATGGAACGCACCGCTGCAGAGGCTGAACGGGCCTCGGTAAAATACAAACAGGTGGAATTTATGAAAGACCGCATTGGTGAAACTTTTGATGGTGTGATTAGTGGTGTGACTGAATGGGGCATTTATGTGGAGATTGTTGAAAACCGCTGTGAGGGTATGATCCGTAGTCGTGATTTAAAAGGTGATCAGTTTATTTTTGATGGAGATAATTACCGTTACATTGGCCGCAACTCTAATAAAATTTATGGTTTAGGCGATAACGTAAAAATTATTGTAAAAGAAGCCGATCTGGTTAAAAAACAATTGAGTTATGGCTTTGCTGATATGGAGGGCAAACGCTCGGTTTCATTTGAAGAAAAGAAGACAAAATTTATTGATCATAAAAAACGCCGAGGCAGATGATCCGCTTTAAAATTCTGAGTGTTTTATTTTTTGTACTTGTCCTTAAGTTAAACGCTCAAACGATAAAAACCGAGCTCACTTATCTGGTAAACCCGGCATTAAAAAAGGTGGCCAAAGCGCCTGTTGTTATTATTCTACATGGTTATGGCAGTAACGAAGAAGATTTGTTTGATATTTCTAAATCCTTTGATCCGCGCTTTACCACTTTTTCTTTACGCGCACCAAACACCACCAAGGAAGGCGGCTTTTGCTGGTATGATCTGGAGTTTTTGCCCAATCAGCAATTCAAATACAATTATGATCAGGCAAAAATAAGTCGAGCTAAAATACTTTCCTTTATTTCAAATGCCTGCAAAGCTTATCACCTCGATAGCACACAGGTTTTTCTGATGGGTTTTAGTCAGGGCGCGATTATGTCTTACGACCTGGCGCTTTTTAAACCTTCAAAAATAAAAGGGGTTATAGCGTTAAGTGGACGATTAATGGAGGAGTCAAAATTACTCAAGCCCGATCCACTGCAATTAAGCAAAGTGAAATTTTTTATTGCTCATGGTTATTCCGACAATGTGATAAAAGTGGACGAGTCTGAAAAGGCCAGCGAATTTCTTAATCTTAAAAAAGTGTCAGACCTCAATTTCAAAAAATACGAAATGCCTCACGCTATCAATGGTCAGGAGTTAAACGACCTCAAAGCCTGGCTCATCAAAGCCATAAACCCGCCTGAGAAAAAGGAAGAGGCTAAGAAATAAAAATGGCCTTCTAGGTTTTTTCAATTTCTCCAAATCCTTATTTCACCTATCTTTGCACTCCATATGATCAAAAATTATTTCTCTAATTATCACACAAAAGACACGCTTTCTTTGGCATGGCCCCTGGTTATAACGCAGGTAGGACATATCATTACGGGCATGGTGGATAATATATTTTTGGGAAGAATTGGTCCAACCGAACAGGCTGCCGGAATTTTATCCAATAATTTATATGTGTTGCTTTTGGTTTTTGCCATTGGGGTAAGTTATGCAACCACACCTTTGGTTACAGCCGCCCATCAGAACAACGATCTGGTGAAGAAAGCATCTTTATTTAAAAATTCCATTGTTTTAAATTTATCCGTGGCTATTGTGTGTTTTGTGATTTTGTTTTTCGCTTCCGATCTTTTAAAGCACATGCAACAGCCACCCGAAGTGGCTGAATTGGCCGTGCCTTTTTTTGATGTGCTCATCTTCTCAATGATTCCGGTTTCCTTGTTTTTTGCTTGTAAACAATATTGCGAGGGACTCAGTAACACGCGTATGGCACTGGTGATAAGTGTTGCAGGTAATCTCATAAACATTGTTTTAAATTATGCACTTATCTACGGAGCCTTTGGTTTGCCTGAATTGGGTTACCTGGGTTCGGCTTGGGCGTCTTTTTGCGCAAGAGCCTTTATGGGTGTTTCATTTATGTTTCTCGTTTTTAAATCCCCCATAACCCGGGAAATTAATAGTGTATACAAACAAGTCAAAGTTAACTGGAAAGAACTTTATGAACTTTGGCGCATTGGTTTTAACTCTGCTATGCAATTTACTTTTGAAGTCGCTGCGTTTGTCATAGCCGGTTTAATGGCCGGAAGTTTTGGCAAAGAACAGATCGATTCACATGGTATAGCCCTTAATATTGCAGCCTTCACCTATATGTTCGGTTCCGGAATAAGTTCTGCTGCAACCATTCGTGTGGGCATTTATCGGGCTAAAAATAACTGGCTCGAAATTAAAAACGCTTCAATAGCGGCTATTAAACTCGTGTTATTGGTCATGGGCTCATTTGGTGTTTTATTCCTCATTCTTCATAATTATTTGCCCATTGCATTTAGCGCCGATGTTCAAATAATCGAATTAGCGGCCACTCTGCTTATCATTGCAGCCATGTTTCAGTTGTTTGATGGCATGCAGGTAACCATCATCGGTATATTGCGTGGACTCGAAGACGTGAATGTGCCAACTATTATTGCCTTGGTTGGCTATTGGTTAATTGCTCTGCCCTTGGCTTACTTCTTAGCCTTTACCTTAAAAATGGAAACGATTGGTATCTGGATTGCCCTCTTGGTAGCTCTTGTCCTAGTGGCCCTGGCATTAATGCTCCGCTTAAATTATCTGATAAAGAAACACATTTGTGTTATTGCTCAACCTGAAGTTTAATTTTTTTCGCTGATCCTGAAATCTTCTATCACCAATTGAATGGTGCTTACTCCCTTGAATTCATTTTCTTGAATTTTGAAAATAATATCCATGGGTGTTTTTCTTTGAAAAAAAGTAATATAATCGCCTTTGTCAAAAGCAATGGCTTGAAATCGAATGTTGGGATTTGATTTTTGAAATAATTCTAATTTCAAATGATTGTTGCCAAACACCTGTCCCCAACCCATGTCAAACAAGGCTCTGGCACAAAAAACCGGACTCATATTCTCAGGGCCATGTGGCGCAAATTGTTTAAGAATCCGTAAAAGCTTATCGCTTATTTCATGCAATTCAATTTCAACATCTATTTCAATTTTAGGTGTTAACTGATCGGAGGTAATGGATTCAGCAACCACCGATTCAAATTTATCCTGAAAGGCTTTTACATTTTCTTTTTTAAGTGTTAACCCGGCTGCAAATTTATGTCCCCCAAACTGTTCCAACAAATCAGCGCATTTTTCAATGGCACTGTAAATATCGTATTCACGCACACTCCGCGCACTGCCACTCACTTTACCATCACTCTCGGTTAAGATAATAGTTGGCCTGTAATATTTTTCAATTAAGCGTGAGGCCACAATGCCAATCACACCTTTGTGCCAGTTCTCATTAAATAAAACCGTTGTTTTTTTTGTGGCAGTTAAAATATCATTGTCTAATATCGAAAGCGCTTCAGTAGTCGTACCCATATCAAGATCTTTTCGTTGAGTATTGGTATCGTTAATGGCACTAGCAAATTCTGTAGCCAGGGCATCATCTTCACAACTTAATAACTCAACAGCCTTGCTGCCGTGTTCAATGCGGCCGGCAGCGTTAATGCGCGGACCTAAAGTAAACACCAACGTACTGATATTAGCCGGATTTTTTTGTTGGTTAATATTTAGCAGTGCTTTTATTCCCGGACGAGGATTAGCATTGATTTGTTCTAAGCCATAATGAGCCATTACCCGGTTTTCGCCTGTTATGGGTACAATATCGGCCGCAATACTTACAACAACCAAATCCAAATAATTGTAACAGTTTTCTAAAGCTAAATTTTTATCAAGTGAAAAAGCCTGAATTAATTTAAAGCCAATGCCGGCACCGCTCAATTCTTTATAAGGGTAGGGGCAGTCTTCTTGTTTCTGATCTAATATTGCCACAGCCTTTGGCAAATCGCTTCCCGGCAAGTGATGATCACAAATAATAAAATCGACATTTTTTTGATTAGCGTAATCAATTTTATCAATGGCTTTAATGCCACAATCCAAAGCAATAATTAATGCAAAATTATTCTCCGTTGCAAAATCAATGCCCTTAAATGAAATGCCATAACCTTCTAAATAACGGTCTGGAATGTAGTAATCGATATTTTGAATGTGATCTTTAAAAAAACTGTAAACTAAACTAACTGCTGTAGTACCGTCAACATCGTAATCACCAAAAATCAGTACCTTCTCATTTTTAGTAATGGCGGTATTTATACGATCAATGGCAACACGCATACCCTTCATTAAAAAAGGATCATGTAATTGATTTAATTCCGGTCGGAAAAATTTTTTAGCGGCATCGTAATCCAGAATTTGTCGGTGCTTTAATAAGCGTGCAACTATACGATCAACATGTAACTGTTCCTGTAATTCTTTCGAAATCGCAGAACCTCCAGGTTCAATTATCCTCCATTGCTTTTCCAAATTGACTTAAGCAATGTTGTGGTAAACGGCTTCAATATCATCGTCCTCTTCCATTTTTTCAATCATGGCCATTACCTCGGCTTCGTGTTCGGGACTGAGCTCTTTGGTAGTCGTAGGGACATATATTTTACTGGTTTCTAAAACGTTTATTTTACGTTCTTCTAGGGCCGATTGCATCTTTCCAAAATCGGTGAATTGCGTTTGAATGATAAATTGATTATGCTCTTCATCATGATTAATATCTTCCAAACCAAAATCAATCAATTCAAGTTCCATGTCATCCTTGTTTAAGCCTGCCGCATCAATTTTAAATAACACCACATGGTCAAACATAAAACTCACCGAACCGTTAGTACCCAATGCACCATTAGCGCGATTAAAATATAAACGCACACTGGCAACAGTTCGGGTTGGATTATTACTGGTACATTCTACCAAAACCGGCACACCGTGTGGCGCGTAGCCTTCATAAATAACTTCTTCATAACTTCCGGAGTCTTTTTCACTCGCACGTTTAATGGCCGATTCAACATTTACCTTAGGCATATTAATTGCCTTGGCATTTTGCATAATCATTCTTAAACGAGGATTTCCTTCCGGGTGAGGTCCTCCTGCCTTTACGGCAATAACAATTTCACGGCCTATTTTTGTGAACGCTTTTGCCATTTTGGCGTAGCGTTTAAACATGGTTGCTTTGCGTGTTTGAAATATACGTCCCATCTCTTTTTCTGTTCAATTAAGTATACAAAGATAAATTTTTAATCATTTTAGTGAAATTTATTAAACAAGTATTTAAAAAAAAAGAGGGATTCTGAATAGAAACCCTCTTTCTAAGTATTGAAAACACTGCATTATTTTGTAATAATGATTTTTCGCACAAAACTGTTTAATTCATCCGAACAACTTGTGAAATAAATTCCTGCAGGTAAATCCATAACGCTTTGCTCATAATTATTATCTTCATTTAAATCAAGATTTCTTACAGTTTGTCCTAGTTCATTGATGATGCTAATTTTCATGGCCTTGTTGGCTTTTATGATAAACACCCCATCACTGGGATTCGGATAAATCAAAACACCTTTTTCATTTATAGAATTATGGTCGATACCTAAACAAGCTGAAACCTGCAGGGTATAAACAGTTGAGTTACTGCAACCATCGCTGCTCATTGCCAATACGGTATAAGTTGAGGTGATGGTTGGTGAAACACTGACATTTGGCGATAACGCTCCTTCGGCAACCCAGGTATAACTAAGGGCCCCAACAGCTGTTAATTTTGTTTTTTCTCCTTTACAAAATACTGTTTTAGTTGGCACAACAGTAATTACCGGCAAGGAATAAACCACAACCGCCAGTGTTTTGCTGTTTTGGCAAAGATTAGTAGCAACACCAATTAAGGTGTATGTGGTATTAGTTGAAGGGGTAAAGGATGTTGTGGCTAGACCGGCGGTGCCATTCCATGAATACGTGCTGGCACCCGTTGCCGTAAGCGTTAACGATTGCCCAGCACAAACCGCTGTTTGCGTACTAATAATCGTTACTGTGGGAGATTGTTTTACTGTAACCATTATAGTGCCAGTGTTTAAACATTGATTCACATCACTTCCCGTAACGGTATAGCCTGTGTTAATCATTGGTGTGTCGGTAAATGTTGCACCTGTGGCCCCGGTATTCCAAGTATAGCTCAAAGCACCACTTACAGTTTGGGTTAAACTAGTTCCTGCACAAATCGTATTAGTACCTACTAAAGTTAAGGTTGGTAATGGCATAATCACAATGCCCAAAGTTTGTGTTACCGTGCAACCTCCACTGCCGCCTCCACTTAAAGTAAGGGTATTAAGTGTAGGATATACGGTAACACTGGTGCCGGTTAAATTGGCTGGCGTCCACGTATAACCTGTTGCCGAACCACTGGCGCTAAGTGTTAAGGAGCCACCAACACAAATACTCGAACTACTTGAGCTTGCATTAACACTCACTGTATTTACGGTAACACTGGCGGTGCCTATGTTACAGCCTACCTGAGCAATTACCGAATAGGTGCTTATACTTCCGGTTGTAATTGGAAGTGGACTAACTGTAGAGCCTGTACTCCAAATAAGCTGACCCGGTGCGCCGCCTACACTAATATTCACAGTGCTATTCGGACAAAATAAAACCGTTGGTCCGGGCACAATGTTTATGGTAGCTACCGGCGAGGCAACGGTAAATTCAGAAGCAGAAAAAGTGATGTTATCCAGAAAATTAAAATTTGCAATTTGTACGGGATCAGTCGGTACCGAAAATTCTCCGTAAACCGGCGCAAGTTTATATACGTTTAAACTTGGCTCTAGCACTTCTGGAGCCACATGCGGAAAAATCATTTTGCCTGCAGTACCAATATTGCAGGATGTGAATTCCTTTATCTGCGTCCAAGTATTGGTTGTAACATTATAAGCCTTTCCATATAAATTCGGACTCGTATTTGCTGCACCTAAGGTGTAGGCGCTATTATCGGTCCATGTAAAAAATAATTTTGTGCCATCTGCACTTCGTGTTGCTTGCGGTGCCATGTCCTGTGACACTGCATTTGGCGTGAGTCCCCAAGTTGCACGTCCCGCTAAAACATTCGCTAAATCATTCGCTACCCATAAACCATTTTTTTGTGTGATGTCAAACATATGATGCCATTGCGTGTAGATAACTGAATAGGCATTGGTACCGTTGCAAATGGTCGTCAATAAGTGAGGCACACCATTCACATCAACAGTCAAATCGTGTTCAAAATTTGTAGAGGGAACATTCGGTGATAGCACATTACTCGTCATACAACTAAATTGACTCAGGTCAACTTGAATGGGGCCGGTCCATGTAGCGCCACCGTTAGTGGTTTTATAAAATACCGGGTAATAGGCATATGCCGTTGCTCCGGGCGATACGTGACTTAAAAAACTAAACCAACCTATGTTTCCGGTTGGATCGAAAGCAATGTTGTAATCTCCTATTTGTGGAATGCCGCTATAGGCAGTATTAAATGGCGGTGTCACCGAAAAATTATTCGACCAAACGATGTCTGAACTTAAACTATTCCAAACGCCTTTATAAATGGTTAAACCGGTAATATTAGTGCCGTTAAATAGCGCATCAATGGCCCAAAAAACACCGGGCGCGCCTTTTACTACCGAATGGGCAATCAATTGAGGATTGATAATTGGTTGATTGTAATTTTCAGTATTCCCGGTGCCGTTTAAATTCCTCACGCCGCTTACCACACCATTCCATGCCGAAGAGATGGAGTTGATAGTGGCAGCCAAATAACCCACATATGCATTTGCTGTATTGGTATTGGCAGCAGGATTATAAATGGTCACATTTGGGTACCTTCCTAAACTTGTGGTTATAGGATTCAATACACCTTGATTCGATGCCCAACTGCTTCCATTATTGGTTGAAACATCGTAACGTAACATGCCCGAACTACCGCCAAACGCTGTTGCATTATTTCTATGAATAAATACCACGGTATTTAATAATTTATCGGCCGCCACCGGGTTGGTGGAATTTCGAATATGTGTAAGTAAATTACTCGATGTGCCAAGCGGAGTAAGTGTGGCGCACTGTGCCGCAAATAAATGCTGCATAAGTAACGCGCTGATCAATAACGAAAATCTGGTGTAAATTTTTCTCATGGTCGATAATTTTTGGTTTAACGGAGTAAAAAATAGTATACATAAAAATAGTAAATTCCACTATCATTCCAATAATTTTAACTAAAAATCCAATTCAATCAGCACACGCGTTTTTTTTTCCAAAAACAAAACAAATCGTATAACTTTCATAAACCCGTTTGGTTCGACGTGCTTCTAAAACCAACAGGCCTTTAAATTCAAACCTTATTTGTGACAAATTTTTACTAACAGTATCGAGGCTTCACTTATTTTTGTTTTACCTTGGTGCCCCAATGCAAAGCCTCGATATCAATTCTAAGTTCGAACAAACCTTAAATTTCGTGAACCGAACAAACCAACTTATCTTCCTAACTGGAAAAGCTGGTACCGGCAAAACCACGCTCTTAAAATACATTCGTCAAAATACCTTCAAGCAAATCTCTGTTGTTGCGCCTACAGGAGTTGCAGCCATTAATGCGGGTGGATCAACCATCCATTCCTTTTTTCAATTCCCCTTTACGCCCTTTCTGCCGATTTTCAAATCAACTGGTGAAATGGACATGAGTAGAAACACGTCTGTTCTTAAATACAATGCCCAACGCCTTGCTATTTTTAGAAATCTTGAATTACTGGTAATAGACGAAATTAGTATGGTGCGGGCCGATATGCTGGATCAAATAGATGTGACCCTCAAACATACCCGTAAAAAATGGCATCTGCCTTTCGGTGGGGTGCAAGTTCTGCTCATTGGCGATATGTATCAACTCCCACCGGTTGTGCAACGCGAAGAATGGGAATTGCTCAGTCAACTTTATCAGAGTCCTTATTTTTTCGAAAGTATGGTTATCCGTAATAACCCACCGGTATACATCGAACTCGATAAAATTTATCGCCAAAGTGAACAAACGTTTATTGAATTACTTAATAAAGTCAGAAACAATCAACTTGACCCCCAAAGCCTGGCTTTACTCAACGCGCATTACAAATCTCCAATTACGCAAGAGGATTACCAAAACAACATCACGCTTACTACCCATAACCGCAAGGCAGATGAAATCAACACTAAAAACATAAATGCTTTAAGTGGACGAGAATTTAAATTCAAAAGCAAAGTAGAGGGTAGTTTTTCTGAAAAAAATTTCCCGGCCGATGACGAGCTAATTCTTAAAAAAGGAACCCGGGTTATGTTCCTTAAAAACAATCAGGAGAAAAATTACTACAACGGTAAAATTGGTTTTGTTACTTATGTGGATGCTGAAAAAATAAAAGTGAAATGCGATGAAGATAGTCACGAAATAGAAGTAGGTCGCGAAACATGGACGAACGTTGCCTATAAACTAGATAAAAGCACCAAACACATTGACGAGGAAGTTTTAGGCACCTACAACCAATACCCACTGCGTTTGGCTTGGGCTATCACCATTCACAAAAGTCAAGGACTCACCTTCGATAAATTAATAATTGATGCTGCCGAATCCTTTAGCGCCGGTCAAGTATACGTTGCCTTAAGCAGATGTCGAAGCTTAAAAGGACTCACCCTTAGTTCTAAAATTAGCTCTAGCAGTTTACTTAACGACAATCACATTGTTAACTTTGCCGGCACCCGACAGGCAGACGACCAAATCAGTGCCATCTATTATTCATCCCAACGTAATTACATCAAAACCGTTTTAATTGGACTTTTTGATTTTTCTGAATTAGATCAAAACCGATCCGATTTGGGTGGACTCTTACAATTATATAAATCACGCCTTAAACCCGAGGGCATTTCTTGGTTAGAGTCCTTTTTTAAACGTTTCGATTCCATTACTGCTGTATCACAACGTTTCAAAAATCAATTAACCAACCTGATGGATAAGGCTGGTAATTTGGAGCAGGATGTTGATTTACAAGAAAGACTCAAACTTGCCTCGGTTTATTTCGAAACAGAAATCAACAAATGTAATCAGGAATTAAAAGCCTGTAGGCTTGTAAGCGAAAGCAAAGAAGCTGCCACTGAATTTAATATCATCCTGCAAATCATGTTTGATGCTTTTTTTCAGAAACAAATGCTCATGCAATCATTCAGTAAAGGATTTATTTTTTCTGATTTTGTAAAACAAAAACTCAATTTGGTCTATCCCGAGTTCAAAATCAATGTATACGCCAATGCAAAAAACACCAAAGTGTCGGCTGAGGTTATACATCCGCAATTATACCGACAGTTACTTTTGCAACGTGATGAAATTTGCAATGACGAGCACAAGCCAATATACATGGTGGCCGCCAATGCAACCTTGATAGAACTCAGCAACTTTTTACCCACTTCACCGGAAGCACTTTTAAAGATCACAGGTTTTGGTGAAGCTAAAGTCGCCGCCTTTGGTCATCTGTTTTTGGACCTTATTAAAACCTACATGCTCGCGCATGATTTACAAAGCAATATGGATGCTCTAAAACCAAAAAAAGTAAAAAAAACAAAAAAGGAAAAGGCTGAGGGCGACAACGCTAAGACAAAAAAAATAAACACCAAAGAGCAAAGCTTTATCTTATTTAAACAAGGTTTGAAATTAGAGGAGATTGCTAAACAACGGGGATATACAATTAGCACCATTCAAACACATTTAATTCCATACATAGCAAGTGGGGAGATTGATATCAGCGAATTAGTTTCAAAACAACATCAAGAATTAATTCGTAAAGCGCTCGAAATGTTTAACTACGAAGAAGGTTTAAATCCAATTAAAGGGAATTTGCCGCCCGAAATAAGCTTTGCCGACATTCGTTATGTAATGGCGCACCGCCTCAAACACAGCGAAGCATAATTTAACATCCTTCTTTCCAAGCATCGTAAAACAAGGCGGCTAATCTCAGCGATAAGTTTGTATCTTTGATTTTTTTAAATCATGAATTTACAAGACATTCCCTATATCATTTACGCGGAAGAAACACCAAATCCTTCCAGCATCAAATTTGTAGCAAATAAATTATTGCTCGTAAGTGGCGCTACAGCCGAATATCAGTCAGCTGCTGAGGCTAAAGATGCACCCATTGCACAAAAATTATTTCAGTTTCCATTTGTACAGCGACTCTTTGTATCTTCTAACTATATAACAATTACTAAAGTTGATTCGGTTATTTGGGAAGAAATTCGCGACGAATTGCGCGTATTCATAACCGATTATCTTAACAAAGGAAATGCCATCATTAACAAATTACCTGAACAAGTTGTTGCTAAAGATTCTTCCTTTAAAGAAACCGTTTCAATCAACACCCAACACGTTGCTCCGGGTAACGATGTAGAAAATAAGATCATTGAAGTACTTGAACAGTACATTCGCCCGGCTGTAGAGCAGGATGGAGGCCTCATTACCTTTAAAGAATTAAAAGATGGCGTGGTAACGGTTCAAATGCGTGGGAGTTGCAGTGGCTGCCCAAGTAGCACCCTTACCTTAAAAGCCGGCATTGAAGCATTATTAAAACGACTGCTGCCCAATGATGTAAAAGAAGTGGTGAGCGAGGCGCTTTAACCCAAATTTTAACTTATTTAATGCTTCAACTCAACTATGAAAATAAAACCCTCTTTCGACGAAATTTATATGGATCTGGCTCAAAAATTAGCCACCCGCTCTCACTGTGTAAAGGCTCAAGTGGGAGCTGTGTTAACGAAAGACACACGCATTGTTTCTTTGGGCTACAATGGCCCTCCTGCCGGCACGCATAACTGCGATCAGGAATGGCCCGAAACGGGTTGCGCCCGCGACAGTAAAGGAAGTTGTTCACTGGCTCTGCATGCCGAACAAAATGCCATTTTATACGCGACTAAAAATAATGTAAGCATGCAAGATGCTACACTGTATGTAACCCTTTCACCTTGTATTTCATGTGCCAGAGTAATATTCACAACCGGTATAAAAAAGGTTTTTTTTAAGGATAGTTATGCCAAATTTAAAGGTTTGGATACCGATGAAGGAGTGGATTTTTTAAAACGTTTTGGCGTGGAAGTGATTCAATATGGTGAATAATTAAATGGGAATCTCAAAAATACTCACGTCCTTTTTTCTTCTTATTCAAATCTATGCATTGCCTGCCCAAGAACATGGCACCGGCCCAAAGGACAAAACCTTTAAAACGGAACTCAAATCCAATAAACAACTTCGGTTCGAAAGCCGTGAACGTCGCAAAAAAGAGCGCGCCGAAAAAAAAGCGATCAAAAATTATCACAAAAGGCTTCAAACAAAAAAAGTAAGAAAACGCATGAAGGCCAGCAAAAATGCGGCAGTTCGATATAATGATAATAAACGCGACTTCTTCATGAAACGCTGGTTCATCAAAAAGAAACGCGTCCACAAAAAAAAGTGATCGCCATTTACCCCCCCCTTTTGAACCACTTATCAATTTCATTTTACCACATTATAAGGTGTTAATTTTATTTAAAACTAGGGGTGTAACTTTAGCCCAGATTAAAATAATGTTAATAAACAAAGGGAAGTTTAACCGCTTGACTACCATGAATTTAATAAAAATAGAGGATTTTTTTTTGTTATATAACGGTAGGCTTTCTAAATTTAAGGCTTTACAAATACAGATATTAAGGTAATTTAACACTATATGAAGAAAATTTATTTAGCAGTTGTATTGGTCATTTTTGTTAGCCTCTCTGCTCTGGCACAGAATGACAACGGGGCGATTAAGGTTGTCTTGCAGGACAAATCTACCAAAGAGGCCATTCCTTTCGCCAATGTCGTGGCTTATAAGGATGGGGTTCAGGTAGGTGTAGCAACAACCAACATGGATGGGGAGGCTTTTATAAAGCCACTTTCGCCAGGTAAATACATGGTGAAAGGTGTGTATGTGGGTTACCAAGCTGCAGAAATTAAGGATGTGGTAGTAGGGGAAGGAAAGACAGCCTATGTGACCATCTCTCTCTCCAATGGCGAAGGTGTTAAACTCGACGAGGTAGAAGTATTGACGTATCAGGTGCCACTCATTGATCCGGATACCAAATCAGGCGCTACCGTAACCCGCGAAGATTATCAGAATTTAGCTACTAAAGATGTTAACTCCGTTGCTGCTACCACCGCAGGTGTTTACCAATCAGATGAAGGTAAAGCCATTAACGTTCGTGGCGGGCGCGAAACCAGTACTACCTATTTCGTTGATGGTGTGAAGGTTTTTGGTAAACCTAATTTACCACAACAATCCATCGAACAATTAAACGTGATTACAGGCGGGGTACCTGCCAATTATGGCGATTTAACTTCCGGCGCAGTTTCAATTTCTACACGTGGACCGCAATCAAAATATTTTGGAGGGGTTGAGTTAATCAGTTCTCAGTTAACCGATAAATTTGGTTACAATTCAATCGGTTTTAGCGTGGGTGGGCCACTTTTCAAGAAACGTGATTCAACGCGCCGTACCATCTTAGGTTTCTTTATTTCCGGACAAGGAAATTACCTTAAAGAATCAGATCCTTCTTTTGTTCCTATTTATGTTTTGAATGATAGTAAATTACAGGAAATTAAAGACAAACCATTATTGCCTTCGCGCTCAGGTATCGGTTTTGTAAGGTCTTCTGAGTTTGTGACAAAAGATGATATGACCGCACAAAAGATTCGTCCAAATAATTCTTCTCGCTTATTATCTATTAACGGAAAAATCGATTTTGCTCCAACACCTAATACAAACATTTCATTCGGTGCATTTTATGAACATAGCGATGATCATCGCGGTGGTTCAGGCGCTAATCAGATTTTTAACTCTGTTAATAATTCGGTAAATTCGACTAACAGCCAGCGTTACAACCTAGCTATCACACAAAAATTTGGAAACTCAAACAGCGACAAGAACAAATCCCAATCCTTACTCTCAAATTCTTTCTTCAAATTCTTGGTGAGTTACGAAAACATTAAAACCACGAACCAAAGCGCATTGCATAAAGACAAGTTTTTTGATTATGGTTATGTTGGAAAATTTGATAGAACTTTCCGCGAAAAAGATTGGGCTTATAATTATGATTTTGTTGAGAAATATGATTTAAACGGACAAGCCATTAATACCTATACCTACCGCGGTCGTTCTGAGTTACCGGTAGTCTTTACTCCAGGCACCTTAAACCCGGATGCTGCTATTTATACAAGTTATTTGGCCTCACAAACTAATCCTGGTTTTTTAAGTATGGATTATATTGCTGCAAACAACGGCTTAAGAAATGGGGATGGTCCGCAAAGTATTTATAGTCTTTATAACAACTTTGGTGCATACCCTGGTTCATACACCCAGCAAATTCGCCAACAATATAGAGCAACAGCTAGTTTTAACACCGATATTAAATCACATGCGGTAACAGTCGGTATGGAATTTGACCAACGTGTAAATAGTTATTATTCCGTTGGAGCCTCTTCTCTTTGGACCCGTATGAGACTATTAGAACAAAATGCAAATACACAACTTGACAGAACGCATCCAATTCTAAACACCGAACTTTCAGGTTTAATTCCTTATTATTACTATGATTATTTGTATCAATCTGATAAACAAACGCAATTCTCAGAAAAGCTATTAGAGAAATTAGGCTTACCTCAAAATTATACTGGCTTTGTGAATATCGACGCTCTCGATCCATCAATCTTTAATATCAGTATGTTCAGTGCAGTTGACTTGTTAGGTACACAAAGTGCCGATAATTTAGTTTCGTACAGCGGTTTTAGCCATGATGGTAAAAGATTGTCTGGTAAAACAGATATCGCAACGTTCCTTGATAGTAAAGATGATAAAGGAAGAAACCTGTTTACAGTAGGGTCATTTAAGCCTATTTATACATCTGTTTACGTAATGGATAAGTTTGACTTTAAGGATATTAAATTTTTAGTGGGTTTACGTGTGGATAGATACGATGCCAATCAGCAAGTATTAAAAGATAAATATTCCTTACATGAGCTTGCAAAAGTAAGTGATTTGGGTTCTCTCGAAAACCTTCCGGCTGGTTTTACCGACAATATTCCATCTAGCATTTCAAAAGATGCCGCGGTTTATGTGGCTCAAAATCCGGGTGGTGGCAAATCACCACTTTCAATCAAAGGTTTCCGCGAAGGTGATAAATGGTTCGATTCGCAAGGAAATGAGATTTCCGACCCAAACTTAATTGCTTCATCTGATGGACGTCCAATTCCTTATTATAAAGATATTGCTAATTACGACAAAAAAATATCAACTTCGGCATTTACCAATTATGTGGCAGCCATCAACCCACAGCCTCGTTTGGCTTTCTCTTTCCCTATTTCCGATGTGGCTAACTTCTTTGCGCACTACGACGTACTGATTCAACGTCCTGCCGGTAATCAATTAAGCCCAATGGATTTTTACTACATGAATGCTTCTACGCAGTTACCTTTCATCACTAATCCAAATTTAAAACCGCAGCAATCCATCGATTATGAATTAGGATTCCAACAGGTATTAAACGAACGTAAAAACGCTTCCTTAACCATTACTTCTTTCTATAAGGAAATGCGTAATTACATTAATCAAAAAGTAGTGGTAGGGGCTTATCCTAAAAACTATATTCAATATGATAATATTGACTTTGCAACGGTAAAAGGTTTATCATTTGTATTTGACTTCCGTCGCACCGGTGGTTCACGTATCAACTTAAACTACACCTTACAGTTTGCTGATGGTTCAGGTTCGAATGCTAATGCCGGGGCTAACTTGGCTTCTACAGGTCAACCAAACTTACGCGTATTACAACCACTCGATTACGACAGACGTCATAATTTTGTGATGCAATACGATTATCGTTTTGGAAGTAAAAAAGATTACAAAGGCCCTACCTTCAAAACTAAAAAAGATAAAACCATCCAAATTTTTGAAGATATTGGTTTAAACTTAACCTTCCTATTAGGTTCAGGTACGCCTTATACCCGCTGGAATACACCGGTTCCTACCCAAGGGGGTAACGGACGCTCAAGTATTAATGGTCAAATCAATGGCTCTTCAAAACCTTGGAGTTTCCGCACAAATTTAAGACTTGATAAAAACATTCCTTTAACATGGGGTAAAGATGATTCAGAAAACAAAAAAAATGCCAACCTCAATGTTTACGTGCAGGTTCTGAATTTATTTAATAATAAAAACATTTTAGGTGTATATAACTTTACTGGTGTAGCTGATGATGACGGATACTTATCATCGTCTCAAGCGCAATCAGCTTTGGCCATCGCAAACAGTGCGGTTGCTTATTCAAACATGTATAGCATCAAAATGAACAACCCTTCAAATTATAATTCACCGCGTCAAATACGCATTGGCTTATTATTTGAGTTTTAATTTTTAAGAGGAATTTAACATGAAAAAAGTAATCATAGTATTATTAGCACTAACAAATGTTAGTCTTTTTGGAAGAGAAAAAGCACAGGCCGAACGCGAGTCTTCTAATTCTGGCGGAATGGCACAAAGGGTGATGGCCAATTGTGCTTCGCCAAAAGCCAGTCGCGAATTTTGGTTAAATAACGTTCGTACCATTATATTTACCGGAGGGGATATGTGGTGGGATAGAGATGGAAACACGCAAGCCTATTATTATATTCCCGCAGTTCAAAATAGAAATGTGGGCGTTTCTTCTGCTTTTGCCGGTTCAATCTGGTTAGGCGGTTTAGATGCGGGTGGTCAATTAAAAGTAGCTGCTATGACCTATCGTCAAAACGGTATCGATTTTTGGCCTGGACCTTTAGATACTGTAAACGCTTCTGCCGATCCTGCTGAATGTATTAAGTATGACCAAATTTACAGCCTCTCACGATCGGATGTAGATAATTTTTACGCCGGTGGTCCTGCAACGCCCAATATTTTAAATTGGCCAGGTAATGGCGATGTTACCAAGAGCCAAGGGCGTCGTTTAGCTCCTTTTATAGATCAAAATGGTGATGGTTTTTATGACCCAACTGTTGGTGGCGGTGTTAGTGCCGGTGCCGATTACCCTGCTTATGACGTTGACAATAAAGCTGAAAAAGACAACTTAGGGTTTTGTAAAACGAAATTGTTTGGTGATCAAACTTTATTTTGGGTATTTAACGATAATGGTGGCCCTCACACCGAAACACAGGGTGTGTCTATTGGAGTTGAAGTAAGAGCGCAAGCTTTTGCTTTTAAAACAAATGACGAAATCAATAACATGACCTTTTACAACTATGAAGTATTTAACCGTTCATCTTTTCAATTAAATCAAACGTATTTCACCATTTGGAATGATGCCGATTTAGGGTATTATTTAGATGATTATGTGGGTTGTGATGTGAAAAGAGGTTTGGGTTATATTTACAACTCTGATTCTTATGATGAAACCAATGCTGGTACCAATGGTTATTTGGATTACCCTCCGGCCTTAGGTTGTGACTTCTTTAGAGGGCCATTAGCCGATTACAATGCCGCTACAGGTGTTGGTGATGGCATCGATAACAATCAAAATGGAATCACCGACGAAGTGGGTGAAACTATCCAGATGAGCCGATTTACTTATTACAATAACAATATTGGTGCGTTTCCTCCTCAAACCACAAATCCTGATATTGCAATTCACTATTACCATTATATGACTGGCTTCTGGAAAGATGGTTCACCGTTCACTGTTGGTGGTAACGCTTACGGTGGAACAACACCGGCAACTTTTGTATATGATGGGAATCCTGTGGCAGGTACGGGCTGGACTGAAAAAGGTTCTGGTAACTTAGCAGGTGACAGACGTTTTTTACAATCAGCCGGACCATTCACCTTAAAACCGGGTGCTGTAAATGTTATTACGTTTGGTATGCCGTGGGCACAAAGTCCAAGTAAAGGCGGTAACTTGCAATCACTCGAACTGTTATTCAGTGCCGATGATAAAGCCCAGGCTTTATTTGATAATTGTTTTAAATTATTAGATGGTCCTGAAGCGCCAAATATGACCATTCAGGAATTGAGTAATGAAATGATCTTTTATTTAACTAACGATAAAGGTAAATCAAACAATTACAAAATATTTAATAATGATTACGCTGAAGAAGATATCTCTATTCTTTCTGATCCATCTTCAAACATCCCTGCAATTAAAAATCCGGATAAATTCTACCGATTCGAAGGGTATATTGTTTATCAGGTGAGAGATGGACAAGTTTCTTCAACCGATTTAAGTGACCGTACCAAAGCAATTCCTGTTTTTCAATGCGACGTAGCAAATGGCAAGGGACGTTTAGTGAATTATGAAGCAGATAACAACATTGGAACTTATGTACCTAAAATTAAAGTGGATGGTGCAGACAAAGGTATAAGAACGACGTTCCGTTTAACCGATGATGCCTTCTCTACATCTGATAACAGAAAATTCATAAACAATAAACAATATTTCTTTATTACCATTGCTTATGCTTATAACGAATACCTTCCTTACGCTCCTGATATATCACCTCAACAAAGTGCGGGTGCAAACTCCTTGGGTCAAAAACGCCCTTATCTGGAAGGCCGTAAGTTAAAACGTGCAGCAGGTACGCCACATAATATAGATACAGAAAAGGGTGGAACGATTAGCCAATCTGCTTATGGCTTTGGTCCGAAAATTAAACGTATCGAAGGTCAAGGTAATGGTGGTAATTTATTAACCTTAACCAAAGAATCTGAAGACGCCATTGTTGCTAATAATTTTCAAGCTGAAATCATATACGAAAATGCACGCGGCCCATTAAACATTAAAGTGGTTGATCCTTTAAACGTAAAAAGTTCAGAGTTTAGTTTCAAGTTTATTAATCACCGTGTTAAAGCTACTTTGCCGGTTGCTGGTCAAAACGCGATGATTCCTCCAACTACATCAACAGCTTCGGCTAACAGCTACACCGGAACAATAGCTACTGTTAACATCGATAATACAAGTTGGGAATTAAAAGATCTTGCTTCGGGCGGAAAAACATATCATTCAAACGAAATTAAAGGACTTCTTGCGGCCGATACTTTATATCAAAGTATTCGCGTGGGTAACGAATTTTATTTCCCTGATTTAGGATTCTCTATTAATGTGCAGCAAGTGTCCGATCCAGGCGAGTCAATTAATCGCTATACTGATTTTTCTGCGCTTACCATTGATTCGGCTTATGGCGGACCGAAAGCAGGCTCATTAATTGGTGCCAGTATTCAATATGTTAATGGTACAAGTAATTGGTTAAATTCAGTTGAGGATAATGACGGTGTAACGCCGCGCAACTGGATTTTATCTGGAAGCAGTAAAGCTGAAGGCGGATCTGACGCGGCTTTAAAAATAAATTCAAAAGACGGAAAAATACAAGCCTTTTATGATCCAGCAAAACAATACGGAAAAATTTTAGGTGGAACTTGGGCACCATATCCTTTAGTAGCTTCATTCTATCCGGTAGGTGCCGGCGACCCAGGTACTGCTAGAATCTTCTGTGGTCCTGGCTTTAGCGGAAACGCTTGGAATCAGGATGAGTATTTAAAAACCAAATTCGGTAAAGCTCCTCCAACTACAAGTTCTCCGAGTGAAGGAAATACCGATTTAAGAAAAACAAGTAGCGCCTTAATTGTATTTACACGTGATCGCTCAAAATGGACCCGTTGTCCGGTACTTGAAATGCAGGAACGTGCACGGTTAAGTGAAGGTAATGCGGTTTTCTTCTCGCCAAGAGCTCACCAGTCGGTAGATAAAGATGGTAAGCCATGTGCAGTTGGAAGCGGATCTAGCACGGCAAGTTCAGATGCCAATTACATCTCCGAAACGGGAATGGGTTGGTTCCCTGGTTATGCAATTAATATTGAAACAGGTGAGCGTTTAAATATGGCATTTGGTGAAGATAGCTACCAAAAAGAAAATAATGGTGACGACATGCTCTTTAACCCAACTGCTAATCTTAATTCACCATATCAATATGCCATGGGTGGTAAACACTTTGTATATGTGTTTAACGGAAATAATATAAGCGGTCAATTTTATGCATCCAGCATTTCACCAAGTGTTTGGGAAACCGATATGCTAGGTAAGACATATGGCGTTGGTCGTTATGATGCGGCTAAACGTATGATGGATATTTTTAATAATTTCTATACCAGCACCGTGTTTTCAGTTCCAAGTAAAATGACTGGAAATGGCTTGGCTCCAATTAATGCCATTGAGCGTGACATCATGTGGGTTTCAATTCCAATGCCTCAATTTGGAATGGAATTTGCTCATCCCGATCAAATGCCTTCCGATGTGCGTATCCAAATTAATGTGTCTAAGCCATATCGTTATGGTTGGTCAGGTATTGCGAATCTCACTTCGGCAAACCCTGCTCCGGCTTATACGGCGCTTAACAAATTACTGAGTGTTAATTCGCCTTCTTTGTTAACCACGCATGTTAGTTCATCACCACAAAACAACAATTTTCCGATGTATACTTTTAATACAAACGACATTGCTACTTTATACCAACAAGAAATAGTCTCTAAGAATTCAATGGATTTGATTCGCGTGGTGCCTAATCCTTACTACGGTTCATCTACTTACGAAACCGGTAGGGCAGATAACAGGGTTAGAATTACCAACCTGCCAAATAAGTGTACAATTAAAATCTTTACCATGAATGGCACTTTAGTAAGAACCATCAAGCGTGATGTAACCGATCAAGAAGATTTATACTTAGGTACTTTAGCTGGTAGTGGCGATGATATTAAACGTTCTAAACGAATTTCATACATCGAATGGGATTTGAAGAATCAAAACAATATTTCTGTAGCAAGTGGTTTATATATATTCCATATTGATGCGCCGGGAATTGGAGAAAAAATAGTTAAGTGGTTCGGTGTTATGCGCCCATTAGATGTACAGAGCTACTAATCAAAAAAAAGAAGAACGATTATGATGATAAATTTAAAATATATTGCGTTTTCTAGCGGCTTACTACTTGCTCTTGCAGGTAATGCCGGTAATCCTGAACGTATGGGGCAGGCCGGAGCAAGTCAGTTACTAATTAATCCATATGCTCGAAATTCGGGGATGGTTGGCTCTAATTCGGCAAAAGCACATGGTTTAGAAGCTCAATTTATGAATATTGCCGGTACAGCCTTTACACGTAAAACCGAAGTGATGTTTAATCGCTCTACTTGGTTACAGGGTACCGATATTTTTATTAATAGTTTTGGTTTAACCCAAGGTGTTGGTGAAACAGGTACTATTGGTTTTGGTGTGGTGGCTATTAACGCCGGTAAAATCGACATCACGACTGAAGAACATCCGGAAGGAGGTTTAGGGACTTATAATCCAACGTTCTATAACATCAGCATGTCTTATGCTAAAATGTTCTCTGATAATATTTACGGCGGTATTAACTTTAAAATCATCTCTGAGCAAATTCCAAATGCTTCTGCACGCGGAATGGCAATAGATGCGGGTATCCAATACCATTCCGGTAAATACGATCAAATACATTTTGGGATTGCCTTAAAAAACTGGGGACCGAAAATGCGTTACGTGGGTGATGGTTTAAGTAAACAAGCTGCCGTTACATCATTTAACGGTTCATATGAACTTACGGTTAGTAACCGATCCGCTGCCTACGAACTTCCTACTTTGGTAAACATAGGTGGGTCATATGATTTCTTCTTAACAAAAGATAGTTCTGGTGTTTCTAAAAAACACCGATTAACATTAAATACAACGTTTACTTCCAATTCTTATACCTATGATAATGGTTTAGTAGGGTTAGAGTATGCCTGGAAAGAAATGTTAATGTTTAGAGCCGGTTATGTGATCGAGAAGGAAATGTACAAGGACACCCGTCGTAATGCTTATACAGGTCCTGCTGCAGGTGTAACCTTTGAAATACCATTTAATGAGAAAAAATCCACCTTTGGTATTGATTATTCTTACCGTGTTTCGAATCCTTTTGGTGGAACTCACACCTTCGGATTACGCTTGAACTTATAAAAATTTAGTACATTTGTTATAATGAGAGTCCCGATAATTTCGGGATTCTTTGTTTTTAAAAACCAGAGGTAATGGCACAGCAAATAGGATATTATACAGAAGAAGGCTTACGAAAGTTGAAAGATGAGTTGCATCAGTTGCGAACAGTAGAGCGCAAAACGGCTACTCAGGCAATTGTGGACGCAAGAGATAAAGGCGATTTAAGTGAAAATGCCGAATACGACGCTGCTAGAGAAGCTCAAGCAATGTTGGAATTCAGAATTAGTAAACTTGAAGATATTATTGCTAATGCCCGCATTGTTGACGAAAGTAAAATTGATTTGAGAAAGGTTAGTATATTAACAACGGTAAAAATCAAGAATCTAAATAATGGCGCGTCTATGAAATATACGCTGGTAGCCGAAAACGAAGCTGATCTAAAGATTGGTAAAATTTCTGTTGACTCCCCAATTGGTCGCGCCCTCCTTGGTAAAAAAGTAGGCGAAAAGGTAGATGTGATGGTTCCGGCCGGCAAAGTAACTTTTGAAGTCTCAGAAATATCCATTTAATTGACATGCCTAGTGTTTTCTCCAAAATAGTTGCCGGTGAAATACCTTATTATAAAATCGCAGAAAACGATCAGTATCTTGCCTTTCTCGATGTTTTCCCTTTAAAACGTGGACACAGTTTAGTTATTCCTAAAAAAGAAGTCGACTATTTGTTTGATTTAGATGATGTATCTTACGCAGGTCTTATGGAATTTACCAAACGTGTGGCCGATGCTATTAAGATTTCAATACCCTGCAAACGTATATCGATGCAGGTTGTCGGATTAGAGGTGCCTCATGCCCATATTCATTTAATTCCGATTAATAAAACCAGTGATTGTGACTTCACGCATGAAAAATTAAAATTTTCAAAGGAAGTGTTTGATGCAACGGCACAACTCATTGCTTCAAACTTTAAATAATTGCTATAAGGTTTTAAGCAAACTCTTCAAACTTACGCGCTCTTCTAAAAAAGTAGAAAGTTTATCAATTGCGATTCTTTCTTGAATCATGGTGTCACGGTGGCGCACAGTAACTGTTTTGTCCTCTAAACTTTGATGATCAACTGTGATGCAAAACGGTGTGCCATAGGCATCTTGGCGACGGTAACGTTTTCCAACCGTATCCTTTTCATCGTAAGCAATATTAAAATCAAATTTCAAATCCTTTACAATGCTCTCGGCCAGTTCGGGCAGGCCATCTTTCTTCACCAATGGAAAAACAGCGGCCTTATAAGGTGCTAATGCCGGCGGAAGATTCAGCACTGTGCGGGTATCGCCACCCTCCAAGGTTTCTTCTTTTAAGGCAGACGACAGAATGGATAAAAACAAACGATCTAGGCCAACCGAAGTTTCAACCACATAGGGAACATAATTTTGATTTAATTCGGGATCGAAATACTGTAATTTTTTTCCCGAAAATTGTTCATGTTGTTTAAGATCAAAGTCGGTGCGTGAGTGAATACCTTCTAATTCTTTAAACCCAAAAGGGAAATTGTGCTCAATGTCGCAAGCAGCATTGGCATAATGCGCTAATTTGAGATGATCGTGGAATCGGTATTTATCAGCACCTAAATCTAATGATAAATGCCAGTTAAGACGGGCTTTTTTCCAGTACTCGTACCATTCCATTTCCGTGCCCGGTTTTACAAAAAATTGCATTTCCATTTGCTCAAATTCACGCATGCGGAAAATAAACTGACGGGCTACAATTTCATTTCTAAAAGCTTTACCGGTTTGCGCAATACCAAAAGGAATTTTCATACGTCCAGTTTTTTGAACATTCAAATAATTTACAAAAATACCTTGTGCGGTTTCGGGTCTTAAATAAATGGTGTTTGCATCCTCAGAAACAGAACCCATTGAAGTGCTAAACATCAAATTGAATTGACGTACATCGGTCCAGTTGCGGCTGCCACTGATAGGGCAAACAATTTCCAGGTCAATAATAATTTGTTTAACATCTTCTAAATTATTATCGTTAAGTGCAGTTTTAAAACGAGCATTAATGGCATCAATTTTATCTTGATATTCTTTTACTCTTGCATTTGTAGAAAGAAACACAGCGGCATCAAAATTTTCGAATCGTTTGGCAGCCTTTTCAACTTCCTTAGTTATTTTATCTTCAATTTTCGCTATATGTTCTTCAATGAGTACATCGGCGCGGTATCGCTTTTTACTGTCCTTATTGTCAATGAGGGGGTCGTTAAATGCATCCACGTGTCCACTGGCCTTCCAAGTTGTAGGGTGCATAAAAATAGCAGCGTCAAGCCCTACAATATTCTCGTGTAATTGAACCATCGCCTTCCACCAATAGTCGCGAATATTCTTTTTTAATTCAACACCCAATTGTCCGTAATCGTATACAGCACTAAGGCCATCGTAAATTTCGCTGCTTTGAAAAATATAACCGTACTCCTTACTGTGTGAGATAACATGCTTAAAAAAATCTTCCGGTTTTTGCGACATAATGAATTTTTATTAGGCTGCAAAAATAGAAATTTAAATCCGGCAGAGAAAAATCAGTTTAAAATTATATTATCAATTAATCTGATTTTGCCAACGAAAATGGCTAAAAGTGCAACTACTTTTTCATTCGGTTGAAGCTGGGTGATGGTTGTTAGATTTGTTGGATTACAAAACTCAAAATAATCGAGTTTCATTAGTGGCTGTTTAGCCACTTCTTTTGATAGGTATTCTTTTGCGGCTAGAAGACCAGAACTTAAGGCTAATTCTTTAGCCTTAGTCAGTAAACGCGGAATAAGGCTCGCTAGAACGCGTTCGTTAGAGGAAAGTAATGCGTTTCGCGAGCTCATCGCAAGCCCGTCAGGCTCTCTTAAAATGGCGCAGGAGACGATTTCCGCGCCCGATTTCATTTGTTTTGCCAAAGCTTCAACAATTTTCACCTGTTGAAAATCTTTACTTCCAAAAAAGGCTCTGTTGGGTTGTACAATTTCAAAAAAACGTTTTACGACCTGCGCTACCCCATTAAAATGACCCGGACGGTATTTTCCTTCGAGTATTTTGTCGAGTTCACCAAAATCAAAAATTTGTTTTTCACGGGTAGGATAGATTTCTGATACGGTGGGTAAAAACAAGGCGTCGCAATTGGCTTGTTCCAATAAAAGTGTATCCGCTTCCGGCATGCGCGGGTAATGGGCGAGGTCGGCTGTATCGTTAAATTGGGTGGGATTCACAAAAACACTGCAAACCGTGACGTCGCAAGTGGCTTTGGAGGCCTCTATAAGCGAAATATGGCCTTTATGCAAAGCGCCCATTGTTGGGACAAAGCCAATGCTTTGACCTTTAGACTTTAAGCCCTCTAAAAAGCCCTCTAATTCAGTTATTTTGTTGAAGATTAACATTAAATAAGGCCATAAAGCTACAATTTACTTTGAAAATTGGATTATTTTTTCGTAATTTTGTATAATATAATCTAAAAGGAGTTAATCAACGTATGAAGAAAGCCAAGGTCCTTTTTGTTTCTCAAGACATTACACCGTATTTAGATGAAACATATGTTGGTAAGATAGGCAGAAGACTTCCACAAGGTATTCAAGAGCGCGGAAAAGAGATCCGTACCTTTATGCCAAAATATGGTAGTATTAATGAACGTCGCCATCAATTACATGAAGTTATTCGCCTTTCGGGGATGAATATGGTTATTAATGACGTGGATCACCCGCTCATTATTAAGGTGGCAAGTATTCCAACAGCCAGAATGCAGGTATATTTTATCGATAATGAAGAATATTTTGGTCGTAAGGCCATGTTAACCGACAAAACGAGCGGTAAGTATTTTGATGATAACGATGAACGCGCCATGTTTTTTGTACGCGGCGTTGCAGAAACGGTAAAAAAATTAGGGTGGCAGCCGGATATTATTCACTGCCATGGTTGGTTTACTTCTTTAATGCCATTATACATTAAAAAATACTATCCGGAAGATCCACTTTTTGCTGATACCAAAATTGTGGTTTCTCTATATGATGATGAGTTTCCTAAGACTTTGAATAAAAAGTTTATGGAAAAGCTTGCCTTTGACGGTTTTAATAAAAAGGACCTAAAACTTTTGTCAGAAGAATCGAGTCATATAAATATGATTAAACAATCCATAGAATTTGCAGATGGTATCATTCAAGGTTCAGAAAAACTGAATCCGGAAATCGAGAAGTTTATTAAAAAATCCGCTAAGCCGTTTTTATCTTATAAAAACGAGTTAGAATATATGGATGCATTTAATGAATTTTACGATGAGATGCTTGAAGAAGCCAAAGTGTTGAGCTAAAACAGTAACTATCTTAAACCCGTTTCAGGTAACTGAAACGGGTTTTTTTATGCCCGCGAAAGTATTCCCAAAAAAAACTAAATCCAAAATAGATGGCATTTAATACTTATTTTTGCGGGATTACATGAATAAAAAACTGATTCCTTCCCTTCATAAAATTGTGTTCATTATTATAGTTAGCACATTGGTATTGGCTTGTAAAAAAGATCATAATGTATTAGGGGTAGATGTACAGCCTGCTGAAGATGCTTTAAATGCTGAGTTTATAGGAGATCTAGCAGTTACAGCTCACACACTCAAGTTTGATTCTATTGTAACTTTTTCTGATCAATACAAGTATTTAGGCAGTCACAGAGATGCTTATTTTGGCAGCACCGAATGTGGCATATATTTAAATGCCAATTTGCCAACCACTAATATTAACTTTGGTAATACTGCCAGTCTACTATCTGCAGAAATCGTGTTGGCAGTTGATAATGTGGCCTACATGGGCGATCCAACAGTGCCATTAACCTTTTCAGTTTACCCCCTCGATTCGAGTTTATCGGTAAAACAAACGTATTTCACTTCCATTACCCGTTTGCATAATCCGGTTCCGATGACCTATAGTTATTCAACCACCTTCACCGATAAGCCTTACGGAGTGCCGGTAATACGCATACCACTTGATTTTAATTTTGCAAGTCAATTATTTAAGGACACTGCTAGTTTGGTTAATAACGATGTTTTTTTGGCGAAATACAAGGGTTTTTATATTAAGACATCCTTTGCCAGCGGAACAGAAGGTGTCATTTATAAAGCCGATTTAGGTGCTGATGTGAGTGGCTTGTATTTACATTACAAAACTGGAATCACCCCATCTGACACTGTTACTGATTACAAACTAGTATTTACAGGTGCCAGTGCCGTTAAAATTAACACGGTAAAATTCACACCGAGTACTACTTTAGCAAAACAAATTAATGGCGACACAGCATTAGGTAGTGTTAATTTATTTTTAGGAGGGATGGGACTTACCAAATTAAAATTTGAGATTCCTTATTTGAAATACAATCCTGATTCAATTCCTAAGGCGATTAATCGGGCAGAAATTATTTTTAATGTGGATTCAAAAATACAATTAGGTACAGGGGTAGGTCGATACATTTTGCCTCCTAAACTTGTGGTCCTTCCGCTCGATTCAAGCGGGCGAGAAACCTATGATTTGGATTTATTAAATTCATCTGATTATCTACGATACGATGGTACCTATGATGCTACCAAGAACCGTTATGTGTTTAATATTGCCCGCCAAGCACAGGCCATTATGAGTGGTAAGAAAAAGAACTATGGTTTTTATTTGTCTGTAGCTAATGCCGACGTGGTGTTTACGCCCTTGTATTATTTAAATTCAAAAAATTTACTATTACTAAGGCGTGATAATTATATAGAACGGGTGGTTTTAGTTGGAAGTAATGATCCAGTATATAAACCTAAATTTAACCTCACCTATATTAAATTCAAACAGGATAAGTAATTCGCAGCCTATATTTAGGCTTTAGTCGATAATAACAATGCTTTTGTCGTTAAATTTAACGATTTGCCTATTTTCTATAAGCAAAAATGCATTAAATTTGGCTAATTAGCCATGCAATATAATTTACTCAAGTTTCGGCGTCTTTTTATCTTATATGTCGTGTTGGTTTTTAGCCAACAAGGTCATTCGCAGTTGTCCGGAAATTATTTTGTGCCGGGAAGTTACCCAAGTATTTCAGCAGCGGTAAGTGATCTCAATTTACAAGGGATATCAGGCCCCGTTATTATTAATATTCAGGCCGGATTAATAGAAACGTCGCCAGCCGGCGGTTTGGTTTTAACGGCTAGTGGAACTTCCGTAAACCCAATTACTTTTCAAAAAATTGGACCAGGACCCAACCCAATCATAAATGCTTATGCTGGCGGCCTTGGAACGCCGGGTACAGCAGTGCAGGATGGTATTTGGCGTTTTATTGGTTCCGATTATGTGACCATAAATGGAATCGATTTGAAGGATGTTAATACAACAAACCCTGCTACCATGGAATACGGTTATGGTTTTTTTAAATCGAGTTTAACCGATGGCTGTCAAAACAATACGATTCAAAATTGTATCATTACTCTAAACACTATTAATAATGCTACCGGACTTGGTCCTGCTGTAGACGGATCGAGAGGTATTAATGTGGTTAATGCATTGGCAAGTGCTCAAACCACTGCACTCAGTCCAACTTCCAGTAATGGCACAAACTCAACTAATTTATTTTACGCTAATACTATTATAAATTGTAACGTAGGTATTGCTTTGATTGGTTTTGCAGCAACCAGTCCTTTTACACTAGCTGACATCGGCAATGACATAGGAGGCGTGACCGCCGTAACCGGCAACAAAATACTAAATTTTGGCGGTGCTTTAGGAGCAACCAATCCTGCGGCGGGTATTCGAACCCTTGCTCAGTACAATTGCAATGTATCATACAATCAATTAAATAATAATACCGGTTCCGGTACAAACCACGTGAATGCCTTGCGCGGTATATATATGAATACCGCTACGAGTGCCAATGTGACAATTACGAATAATTTTATTACCCTTAATTCAGCTGCCATAGGCGCACAAGTGGCCGCTATCGAAAATGTTGCAGGTGCCACGGCGGCTAATAATACCATTACGATCACTGATAACAATATTGATAATTGCAGTAACCTGTTAAACACCACCGGTTCATTTTATGGGATTTATAACAATTCTGCCAACGCCTCATATCTTAGTATACAAAATAATAGTTTTAGTAATATAAGTACTAAGGCAAACACCGGAACAAACTATTTGATATACAATACTGGTGCTGTTACCAATGCCATAAATTAGAATACTAACAGTTTCATGACATGTAGCAATACGGCAAGCACTACCGGCTCTTATTTTGTTCTTAATAACAATGCTATAAGCACGGCCGCCTATCGTGCGAATGGAAATGTTATTAATGCTATAAGCACGAATGCCTCGCAAGGATCTACCCAATTAATTTATAATGCCGGTAATACCGATAATACTGTGAGCATGAACAATAATGTTATATCAAATTGCACGCACAGTATTTCATCAACCGGCGCTTATTATGCTTTATATAATAATGGTATTTCATTCGCTAATTTAACAATGAATGGAAACAGTTTTTCCAATCATGTGGTTACTGCTTTTAACGGACCGGTTCATTTATTGTATAACACACGGTCAATTGGCAATTCAATTTCTTTTACTAATAATTTGATTTCAGCTTCTTCTTTTTCGTTTGTCAATTCGGGTTCATTTTATGGAATTTATAACAATGCCGGGTCAACCAATACCTTGCTTGTAAATAACAACGCGTTTACAGGAATAAACTCGGCAGTCACTTCAGGTTCATTACATCTTATTTTTAATCGCGGAGTGATTACAAATACCTATTTATCGCAGTCGTTTAATTCGAATCTTATAAGCAATTGTAATTTTTCAGCCAATGCAGGCGGACCATTTATAGGTGTTTATAATAGTGGGGTGAGTTCAAACCTATTAAGTATGTCCGGAAACACGATAAATAGTTCGGGTTGGATTTCGACTAGCAGTGCTCGTTACTTTATTTATAATAGTGGACAAAGCAATACCACAAGCGATTTGAGTAATAATATGTTTGTGTCGTGTTCCAATACAATGAATACCACCGGCACATTGAATTGTTTATTAAATACAGGTGCAACCACACTTGCATTAAACATGAGTAATTGCACATTTAGTAACATCATAAATACAGGAACTGTAGCGTTTCAAACCAAAGTGTACTGATTTAATATAAAAACAAAGAGACATTTTCTTAAGTTTAACCAATGTAAAACAATAAGAAAATGGAAACGAATCCAAACAAGAAAACAGCTCAGAGTTTAATCAAGGATATTAAACGTAAGA